>JAAFIL010000039.1 GCA_013297775.1 Bacteroidota bacterium | reverse complement strand
GCTAAACGGGCGTTTGTAACGCCCACACCATCACTTTATCTGCGTTACAAACGCAGCTCTCAAACGTCCTCGTTACGCTTCGCTAAACAAGGACGAGATAAGGGTTCAAGTATTTTTATAGAGTTAGATATTTTATTCTATAGAACTTCTTTCTTGAAATCTCAGTTAAATTTTTCGAGATAAATAGCCCATTATCTCTGCAAAATTTGCCTCCTAAAAATCAAAAATTCACTATAAATCATTTATTTATTTCAACTTTAAACAACTTTAATAAAAAGTAAGAGGGCTTTTTCGACTAAAAAAGATTTATATAGACATTACTTACCTTTTACCAAGCTTGATACCATTTTACTAAAAAACTCGGGCGTAACGCCTATGTAAGAGGCAATGTATTTGCGAGGCAATACATTAATGAGTGTGGGGTAGCGTTTGCAAAATTTTAGATACTGTTCTTTAGCAGGTAAACTAAGGTTGTCTATAATACGTTGCTGATTACTTACCAGTGATTTTTCGATGAGTATTCTAAAGAAGCGTTCAAATTTTGGAATGCGCTCATATAATAAATCTTGATGAGTACGCGAGAGTAAAAACAATTCGGCATCTTCGACTACTTCTATGGTTTGCACGGCGGGCTGCCCCGAAAAATAGCTGTATAAATCGGCCATCCACCAGTCTTGAGGGGCAAAGCTAACAATGTGTTCTACACCGTTTTCATCAACCGTGAAACTACGCAGCACACCATTGTTTACATAAATGCTATCGCTGTTAACAAAGCCAGCTTGTAAAATAATTTCTTTTCGTTTTGCGTGTTTGGGTTGTAGCAGCGATAGAAAAAAATATTTTTCTTGCTCATCTAATGTAATGTGCCTGGCAATATTTTTTAAAATCGAATCGGGATTCATAGCTTTTACAAAGCGTAATGTACAACCTTTTTGGTTTCAAAAAAAGGTTCTTTAAAATAGCTTGCTAATTCATAGAAAGTAGCTTTTTCGTAATAGTGTCCAAATTCGTTTTGTAAGTTGCCACCTTTTAAATATAAGATGCCATTGGGTAAATCGTTAAACTGTTGCGGGTGTTTTTTTTGTTGCACCCATTTTACAAATTCAGGAAATTCGGTAACGGCTCTACTAATTATAAAATGAAATTTAGCATTAATTTTTTCGGCACGCTCGTGTTGAGTACTTACATTTTTTAAACCAAGAGCAGCACTTACTTCTTGCACTACTTTTATTTTTTTTCCAATGCTATCTATTAAATGGAATTGTGTTTCGGGAAATAAAATAGCGAGCGGAATACCAGGAAATCCGCCACCACAGCCCACATCTAAAATTTGTGTGTTGGGTTTAAATTGAATGACTTTAGCAATGCCTAATGAGTGCAAAACGTGGCGTTCGTATAGTAAGTCAATATCTTTTCTTGAAATGACATTAATTTGCGCATTCCAAAATTCGTACAAGGCTTGCAACTGCGCAAACTGTTTAAGTTGAAGTGTTGAAAGATGGGGAAAATACGTTGAAATGATTTGACTCGTCACGGCTTGTAATTAAATGTGTTTGGTTTTCATAACTTGGTAGAGGACTTCGCGCGCGCGAAACAACTGGGCTTTAATAGTGCCAATGGGTAAATTAAGTTGTTGCCCAATTTCTTCGTAACTCATTTCTTGGTAATAAAACAATTCGACCAACTCTTTGTATTTGGGTTTAAGGGAATTGACAACTTCGCGCAGGGTTTCAATTTTTTGTTTTTTTAAAAGGTGTTCTTCGGGGTCGGGTGTTCCCGATTTAATGAGTTGTGCGCTATCGGTTAAATCGTTCGAACCATTATCTTGTTTAACATCTAAGCTAACGGATTGCATTTGTTTACGTTTGCGAATAAAATCAATAGCGTTATTGGTGGCAATGCGAAATAACCAAGTGCTAAAGGCATAAGCTGGCGAGTATTGTTCGAGGCGTTTAAAGGCGCGACCAAAGGCTTCGATGGTTAAATCTTCGGCATCATCTTTATTGTTAACCATTTTGTGCATGGTAAAGTAAATACCTTCTTTGTAACGTTGCATCAATTCTGCATAGGCTTTCTGGTCGCCTTGCAGAGCCGATTGCACCAATTTATAATCGTAAACCGCCTTGGTGGTTAAATTTTCTTCGTGATATGTATTGTCTAATTTGCCCATCTATTGGGTTTGTAAACCAATTTACCAATATGAAAGATAGGATAAACAAATAGAAGAAACAACTCGTACACCAAGCTAAAGCCCCATAAATCGGGTTCATTTAGCCGAAGTGCGGCTTTGCGCATGACTAATACTTGAAAAATGGCTTTTATTAATAGCACAACCGGAAATAAAAGACGGGTTTGTGGCAAAATAAGAAGAACCGAAGCAGCCAACCAAAATACATAGTGCGCTAAAAAATAATTGGTAATACGAGTTTTAGCGGCAGATCGGTAATGCGGTGCTGTAGTTAAATGCCTTTGTTTTTGCCGCCGCCAATTGCCAAAAGTGGTTTTGGGTTTAGAGTAAGTAATACAATTTTCGTGAACGGCTACGTTAACGTTGGTGGCGGTGGCGGCTTGATTGATAAATAAATCATCGTCGCCACTTTTGATGTGGTAATGCGTAGAAAAGCCTTTGTGTTTAAAGAATAAACTTTTTTTGTAAGCTAGGTTTCGTCCAACGCCCATGTAGGCTTTGTTTTTCACGGCTGCCGATAAGTACAATAGCCCAATAGTAAACGTATCGAACCGAATTAATTTATTAAGCAAGCCTGTTTGTTTTTCGTAAGCGCCATAGCCTAACACAATTTCTTTTTCGGGCGCAAAGCCCATGGCCATTTCTTTTAACCATTGGTTAGAGGAGGGGTAACAATCGGCATCGGTTAACACAAGGTGTTCGTGTTTAGCTCCTTTAATGCCCACTAATAAGGCCATTTTTTTAGAGTGTTTGTAATACCCATCTTCTATAATGGTTGCTTTGCGCAGATTAGGAAAAATTTTTATGTACTCGTCTAATACGTGTTCGGTATTGTCTTCGCTGCAATCGTTAACTACCAGCACTTCAAATTCGGGGTAATCTTGCGATAAAATTTTTGGCAAAAACTCTGTCAAGTTATCGTCTTCGTTACGGGCACAAATAACCACCGAAATAGGCTCTAATTGCGGCGTTGAAGCTAGGTGTGTGCGTTTAAGGTTGGCAACAGGTAAGTAATACAAGAGGTAATTTAAACACACCCAAAGCAACGCTATAAGTGCCAAAATAGTAAGTAATTCGGGTAATTGAAACGATTGAAATTGTGGTAACATCATACCTCACAAAGGTAGGTTTTACAGGCTTTTTAATTAATATTACCTTTGCAACTATTAAACAAAATAATTAACAATGCAAGGTGTAATTAAAGCAGTTATTTTTGATATGGATGGGGTGTTAATTGATAGCGAACCCCTTTGGCGTAAGGCCATGATAGAGGGTTTTACTTCGTGTGGGTTTGAGTTTACGGAGGCCGATTGCCGCGCTACCACGGGAATGCGCCTGCGCGAAGTGATTGCATTTTGGTTAACGCAATGGGAGCGGCACGATTTGGCGGTGGATGCCATTAACACGCTTATTTTAGATAAGTTAACTCAATTGGTAGAAACGCAAGGCCAGGAAATGTTGGGTGCTAGTGATTTATTGAAGTGGCTAAAGCAGGCGGGGTATAAAATTGGGTTGGCTACTTCATCGGATGAGCGGTTTATGAATACAGTGCTAAGCCATTTAAAATTAAGGACTTATTTTGATGTGGTGGTTTCGGCCGAGCGTTTAAAGTATGCCAAGCCGCATCCTGAAGTGTTTTTAAATTGTGCGGCAGGGTTAGAGGTGTTGCCCAATGCGTGTTTGGTTATTGAGGATAGTGTAAATGGTGTGATTGCGGCTAAAGCAGCTTCGATGCGGGTGGCGGCTATTCCTGAAATAGAATTTAGAGATAAAGTGGGGTTTAAAATTGCCGATTGGCAGTTGCTGCATTTGGAGGAGGTGAAATTACTTTTGGAGGCGAATTAAATTATTAATCAAAAGGTATAAGTTTTTGGGAAGAGCTAAAGTGAAATACCAAAATGACTTGTTAATCGTAAATCAGAACGTTGGATTAAACGGTAGGTGTATTTATTTTTTTAAGGTGATAAGTACTTTGGTGCTTGAGTTTTTTTCTGTGAGGGATTGAAGCGGCAGCCCCTGAACGTTTTTTGTTGGCGATTGCGCGAGCGAGGGGGCGACCACCGGAAGCCACCAGAGCCGCAGCAATGCCACAAAAAATGGAAGGGCTAAAGCGCAAAGCCCGACTCTGCCACTAGCGTTACTATCCATTTTATGCACGAGATCTCAATGAGTTCAGTTACTTATTTTTGTTGGCAGGGGCACAGCATGGAACACCTTTACCTATTATGTTTATTTTTTAATTTTTTGAGATGTTCTTTATCGTTAAATCATTACTTTTTTTTCGCCGAGTATTTTGTTGTTGGCTTCTAGCTTAAGGGTGTATGTGCCTTTGGATAGGGTTTTGGCGGGCACATCGAAGTTGTAGTTACCTTGATTGGTACCATCTATCCATTGCCCAATTTCGACATTGACTTGTTGGTTTTGGGCGTTATACATTTTTAAGTAGCAGTATTGATAGGTGGGATTATTGTAACTCATGTGGCCTTTCAACGCCACGTTGATTGTGTATAGGCGGCCATTGGGTAACACATAAGTTTTTTGTTCTAATAGATAATCGGGTATGGGTTCGCCTTTGATGTGGCTTACTAGTTGGCGCAGTTTAGTAATAGTACTGTCTAAGTTTTTATGTGCGCCAATGCTTGCGGTTTGGTTGCTATCGCTAATGGCCCAAATGCTCCGTTGCATGGTTTCGTCATCGTGGTTGGTGGTTGAAAGATAGTTGGCTAACATTCTTAATTTTTCGTCGGGTTTAGATTTGAAGTTGTACTTAGCACCTTTGGAGGGACTTGTGTTGTGAGCTTGGCAACAAAAGCCGTACACGCTTTGTTGAAGTGTTTTGCCTTTGCTTAATACAAAAATGGCGGGGCGTACCACAATAATATCTTGATCGGTTTCTTTTTCGGAGTTAAGTTTTAAACCTGGTTCTAAACTTACTTCTAACGAATCGGGGCTTAGATTTTTAACGGTAACCTCCATGCAAAAGCCTTGGTGCGAACCGTGGCTAGTGGCTTGTGAACTAATTAAGCCATTGTGAAGTGCCGTATTAAAATTTACTTTTTTAAGTGTGGCCCATTGAAACAGCGGGCAAATGAGTAATGCAACGGTGCAGATGATTTTGGGATGGGTTTTCATGGTGTCTAATTTTAATATTCATAATTGGCTTCAATAAAAAAGGTTACAAAAAAACGGAATTGTTCATTAGGTTTTTAAAACAAATGGCTATCTTTCAAATTCAATCATTGGTATTTTAAATATGAGAGCGATGCGTTTGAGTGGGCTATTAATAATGAGTATAATAGCTTTGGTTTTTTTTAGTTCGTGTCAAAAGCGCGAAGATGTGAGTAGTGAATTGCCCAAGAAGTGGACGGCTTGGCAAGGTGTTACGGGGAGTTTAAGCATTCAAGAAAATGATACGTTGTTGCTTACTAAAACCCGCTTTGAGTTAATTAGCAAAGGGGTGCGCATGAATGGAAATTATACAATCAATAAGTTAGATAGTACCTTAGTGTTTACTTATGATTTAAAGCCTTTGCTAACGCAAATAGATTCGGTGGCGTATAGTGTTCAAAACAACAAGCCCGAGGTTATTTATTTTAGAAATAATAGAGAGATAACCCGAGTGGATGAAAGTGGTTTGCATAGCGAGCGCATTGTGAAAACATTTAAAGTGAAAAAAAGTACAACCGAAAGTTTGGTGTTTAGTGATGGGAAAGTGTCGTATTCGTTTGGGTATAAAGTGGAAATTAAAGAAGGCAACATGAGTTTAACTTCGCTGTTGCGAGGACTTATTGGGATTGTGGTGTTAACAGGTATTTTGTTTTTATTGAGTTCGAATCGGAAAGCTATTAACTGGCGCTTGGTGGTTGGTGGCATTTTGTTTCAATTGTTGTTTGCTGTTTTGGTTTTAAAAGTGCCTTTGGTGGCTTCTATTTTTGATTACATCAGTAATTTTTTTGTGGAGGTACTCGATTTTACTAAACGTGGCGCGTTGTTTGTGTTTGGCGATAAGTTGTTGGATACAGGCTCTATGGGCTTTATTTTTGCGTTTCAAATTTTACCAACGATTTTATTTTTCTCGGCACTTACGTCTATTTTTTATTATTTGGGTATTTTACAAAAAATTGTTTACGGGTTAAGTTGGTTAATGGGTAAGGTGATGAAGATGAGTGGTGCCGAAAATCTTTCGACGAGTGCTAATATTTTTTTAGGACAAACGGAGGCGCCTTTAATGATTAAACATTTTTTACCGACGATGAATAGGAGCGAGATGTTATGTATTATGGTGGGCGGCATGGCCAACACGGCTGGTGGCGTTTTGGCGGCTTATGTAGGATTTTTGGGAGGCGATGATCCCTCGCAGCAATTATTTTTTGCCAAGCATTTGTTGGCAGCCAGCATTATGAGTGCGCCAGCTACCATAGTGATTAGTAAAATGTTGATTCCGCAAACGGAGCCAATTAATGAGAAATTGGAGTTGAGTGAAGAAAAATTGGGAACGAATTTGTTAGAGGCCATCAGTAATGGTACTCAAGATGGGTTGAAGTTGGCGGTTAATGTGGCGGCTATGTTGATTGTGTTTATTGCGTTAACGTTTATGGTTAATCGTATTTTATACACTGTGGGTTCGTGGACTAACATAAATACGTGGCTGGCGGGCATATCGGGTGGTCAATATAAGGAGTTAAGTTTGCAAGCCATTTTTGCGTATCCGTGTAGTTTAATTGCGTATGCGATGGGGGTGTGCAAAGAGGATATGTTGTATGTGGGGCAATTACTGGGCGAGAAAACGGTTATCAATGAGTTTAACGCTTACATTAGTATGGGCGGCATGAAGTCGCAAAATGTATTTCACGAACAAAAGTCGGTTATTATGAGTACTTATATTTTAAGTGGCTTTGCTAACTTTGCGAGTATTGGTATTCAGATAGGGGGGATAGGCGCTTTGGCTCCCAGTAAGCGAGGCATGTTAAGCGAGTTAGGCATTAAGGCTTTAATTGGTGGCACCATTGCCAGTTTGTTTACGGCAACTTTGGTGGGTATGTTGATTTAATTTGAAGTTTGAGAGAGATTGGTTTTTTTGAGGGAGGGGAGTGGGGACGTTTCACTCTAAAAGATTGCCGTGCTGAAAAATAAAATGAAGACTGAACAAAACAATAATTATATTTGCCAAATAACGTCAAGACTTAATTATGTCAACAATTTTTGGAAATAAAATAAAAACACTGCGAGAAGAAAAACAAATCGCTCAACGGCAATTAGCATCTGTTTTAGAAATAGATACAGCAACCTACTGTAAGATTGAAAAGGGAGATAGACGGGCAAAACGAGAACAAGTAAACGTTTTAGCAGAATTGCTCGAAGCTGATTCAAAAGAGTTAATTCGTTTATGGTCGGCAGACAAAGTTTATGACCTTATTGCTGAAGAAGAGGAAGCAACACAAATTTTAAATGTAGTTGCAGAAAGTATTGTTGAATATAAACGAAAAACTGCCAAAGTATGAAACCACTTGTCAAATACAGAGGAGGAAAATCTAAAGAAATTCCACATTTGATTAAACATATTCCAGCGTTTAGTGGAAGATATATTGAACCATTTTTTGGTGGTGGTGCGTTATACTTTCATTTAGAACCGAAAAAAGCAATCATTAGCGATATTAACTCAAAACTAATTTCATTTTATTCGGGCGTTAAAGACAATTTTGAACTTCTTAAAACTGAATTATCGAAAATCGAAAAACTTTATGTGATAAACCGTAAAAAGTTTGAAGAACTGAAAAACAAAACACCAAATGAACGTGTAGAAGACGGAAACGAATCGCTCTATTACCAAATCAGAGATATGTTCAACGATTTGACAGAAAAAAAGTATTCAGAAGCGTTGCTTTATTTTTTCATTAACAAAACGGCCTATTCGGGTATGATTAGATATAACTCAAAAGGAGAGTTTAATGTACCATACGGAAGATATACTCACTTAAATACATCTTTGGTTACTAAAGCACATAGTAACTTACTTAACAAAACAGAAATTTACAATCTTGATTATTCAGAAATATTCAGAATGGCAGCTAAAGATGATTTTATGTTTTTAGATCCACCTTATGACTGTGTTTTTTCTGATTATGGTAATATTGAATACAAAGATGGCTTCAATGAAAGAAATCACATTGAGTTAGCCAATCAATATAAACAGCTTAAATGTAAAGCACTTATGGTTATTGGTAGAACACCTTTAACTGAAAAGTTGTATGGAGATATGATTGTTGACGAATACGGAAAATCTTATGCAGTGAATATTAGAAATAGATTCAAATCAGAAGCAAGCCATATTTTGATTTCAAATTACGGTAATGTTGCCAAAAAACATTTTCCACAATTAGAATTTGAAAAAGAACTAGCACTTTAACAAGCTATGGCAAGAATAGACAGTAAAGTAATTTTCGTTACCACATCACCACGAACACCAGCTAAAATGATTCCTGAAATTGAGTTATTAAATACTCGTTTTGCAGGTCAAAAATGGAATACAGAAACGCAACTTGCATTTATGAAGTTATTGAAAGAAGAAAACTTCTTTAATGGCGAAGGTGCAAACGACCCTACTTTTAGTGCAAGAGATAGAATAAACCGAGCACCAAAATCACTCGGTTTTGTTGTTCTCTCCCCAGTTATCAGTTTGACACCAGCAGGTTTAGAATTAATAAATTCAAAACGAAAAGATGAAGTTTTTTTACGACAACTTCTAAAATTTCAAGTTCCGTCACCTTATCACAAACCCTCTACTAATTCTGCTGATTTTTGGGTAAAGCCATATCTCGAATTTTTTAGGTTAGTTCGTCATTTCGGTTCTTTAAAGTTTGACGAAGTGATGATTTTTGGATTGCAGTTAGTTGACTACCGGGAATTTGATACAATTGTTGAAAAAATTAATCAGTTCAGAATAGCAAAAGCGCAAAACGAAGGAAATTACAAACGTTTTCGTGTGGAATATTTAGAAGCTGAACTACAACAAATTTACAGCGTAGATATTGTTTCTGGAAGAACCAAAACAAGGCAAACCAGAGACAATTCAATATCAACATTCTTAAAAACCAAAGCAAATAATATGCGAGATTATGCAGATGCTTGCGTTCGTTATTTGAGAGCAACAGGTTTGGTAAGTATTTCACACATTGGAAAATCTATTTCAATCGTTTCCGAGAAAATTCAAGAAGTAGATTATTTTTTGGAACACACTAGCAGAGAGCCGCAATTTATTGATAACGAAAAACTATATATAACTTATCTCGGAAACGCAGAAATACCAGTACTTCTGACCGATACTAGAGAATTGCTTGAACAAAAAATAAAGATAGAATTTCCGAAAGTAAAAATTGAAAAAATAGAAACATTACAACAGCTTAAAGATATTTTTGCTAATGAATTAGAGAAACGGAAAGAACAAATTATTACTGAGCAAGTTGCTGCAATTAAAGATTACCGCTTATTTGACGACATCAATTCAACATTTGACCAAATACTTAACAATTCACTCTACGATAATCCTTTAATGTTGGAGTGGAATACTTGGCGAGCAATGACGATGCTTGATGGAGGAGCGATTAAAGCAAATTTAAAATTTGAAGACTTTGGAAATCCAATGTCAACAGCACAAGGAAATATGGCTGATATTGTTTGCGATTATGAAGACTTTGGATTAACCGTGGAAGTAACAATGCAAGGTGGACAACGACAATATGAAACAGAAGGCGAACCAGTAACAAGGCATCTTGCAAAAGTAAAACGAGAAACTAACAAACCTGCTTATTGTTTATTTATTGCACCAAATATAAACGAAGCTTGTATTGCTCATTTTTACGCTTTACACAAAATGAATATCAGCTACTATGGCGGAACTTCTACAATAGTTCCTTTGCCTTTAACTGTATTTCTAAAGATGGTTGAGGATTCGTACAAAGCAAGTTATGTTCCTGAGCCAAGACACGTTCAACGATTTTTTGAGCTTTCAAACGAACTAGCATACTCAACGAATAATGAAAAAGATTGGTATAAGGGAATAGTACAAGCGGCACTAAATTGGCTAACAGAATAAAGAGTGAAAACATAAGGCAGTTTTGTAAAATAGCGGGTTCATTACTAAATTAGTCTATCCCAGCTATGGTTTCTTTCTAATTGTTTGTACGTTATTTTATTTAAATAATAAAAATATAACTAAAATTATTTTACAGATCGAATGACAGAACTTGAAAAATATATAAAAACGTACTTTGGGGTTAGTAACGACGAACTCTCAACTATTAGTGCTTACTTTAAACCAACAACTTTAAAGAAGAACAATTATTTTTTGAAATCGGGTAGGCATTGCGATAAACTCGGCTTTGTGCAAAGTGGTATAATTAGAGAGTATGTTTTTGTGGGTAATAAAGAAATTACCAAATGGATTTCAACAAGTGGTTATTTTGTGGTGGACTTATCAAGTTTTGTATTTCAACAAACGGCAAGATGGAATATACAGGCATTAACGGACTGCGAACTTTACATTATTGACCAAAAAGATTATCAACAAATTGGTAAGGTGGTAACTCGTTGGACAGAGTTAGAGAAATTATTTATTGCTAAGTGCTTTACTATTTTAGAAGACAGAGTTTTGACGCATCTTTCCATGACGGCAGAGGAACGGTATAATCAACTTTTTAGTTTTAACAAAGAATTGTTTAATCAAGTACCTTTGCAATACTTGGCTTCTATGCTTGGTATGACTCCTGAAACATTAAGTAGATTAAGAAAAAAAACGCTTGGATAAACTTCTTGATTTTTATCAAGAGCAAGTTTTGATTTTGTTTTGACCTTTGTGCTGTTAATTTAAAACAGTAAGACCATGTTCAAAAAATCAATTTTATTCATCGCAGTTAGCTTAACAGTTTCGTTAAGTTCATTTGCACAAAACAATTCAAATATGAAAAGTATCAACAACAACGCACCTGTAAAGTGTAGTAAGACCATCACTATCCATTCGAGTAGTGAAAAAGTATGGGCAGTTATGACCAACATTAATAATTGGGCAAGTTGGCAAACGGACATTAGCAAGCCCAAATTGAATGGCGAGTTAAAACCAGAAACTACTTTTGACTGGAAAACTGGCGGAGCAAAAATTCATTCAACGTTGCATACCGTTGAACCCAACGAGCGGTTTGGGTGGACAGGGAAAACGTTGGGGATGTTTGCTATACATAATTGGCTATTGAACGAAACTAATGGACAAACCGTTGTTTCAGTTGATGAAAGTATGGAAGGCTTTTTTGCAAAACTTTTTAAAAGTTCATTCAATAGAAATTTAGACAAAGGAATGCAAAGATGGCTTGATTTATTAAAAGTAGAAAGTGAGAAAAAATAAAAGTGGCTTTGATTTATAATTTAGTCCAATCTCGGATAAAAACTTACAATTCTATTTTGTTAAAATACTCATGGTAGTTTTTGCTATACCTATGTTTTTTGCATTTTTTGGTTCAACGCATCACAAGTAACTGGGTACGCCTCTTAGCATTGTAAGTTTTTCTACCGATAATCGAACTAATACCAAATTTTAAGAGAGAGGGGCTTTATACCAACATCATTTCTAAAAGATACGTTGACCCAGTTTCTTTTTCTCTTATACTTCCTCAAAAATTATACCCGTAGGCCTTGCTACGCCTATAATTTTTTCGTCGCCTAAAAGAAAAATAATTCTGGTTCAACTTGTATCTTTTAGAACCGATATTGGTATTAGAATAAAATAGCTAATGCTGTAAAACTACTTAAGCCCACCTTATGCAACAGAAATTTATGGAGAACCCGTCTGCGTGAGGGGCAGTAGCGGCAGCCCCCGAAGGGCGTTTGCTAATTTTGCACGAGCGAGGCGGCTGAGGCACGAAGACCCCGCAGCGACTTGGGCAGGCTCGGCGCGGGCCGTAGCAAAATAGCAAAACGCCCAAGGGGCTAAAGCGGATGACCCGACCCCCATGTAGAACTTGCGTTACCCGAAAACTGAGAGTGTAATTATGACACTAAGCTAAGTAAAACTTGATAGGGGGCACGCCCAAAAATTTCTAATAAACCGTAATTTTCAAGAAATCGGATGGTTTAGAATAAAACGTCTAACTCTTCAAAATGATACGTTCGTAAACTTTTTAGCTTAATAAAATTGATCGTTTAACTTTAAGTTCCCCTATAACTTTTGTCTTTCATTACGATTTCAACTGTCTATTTACGGATTATTTTTTTTGCGGAGACTGAGAGATTCGAACTCTCGATGCACTTTTGGCGCATACACACTTTCCAGGCGTGCTCCTTCAACCACTCGGACAAGTCTCCAATTTTGGTACCAATAAAGGTAATTGTTTTTTTAATTATTCGCCTTTAAAAATGGGTTTACGTTTTTGTAAAAACGCATTTACGCCTTCTTGGTAGTCGTAAGTATTGGCGGCTTCTACTTGCGTTACGGCCTCGGTATTTAATTGTTGTTGCCAAGTGTTACCGAAGCTTTGATTAATTAAACGTTTGGTTAAGCCAATTCCTTTTGTGGGCATGTCGGCAATGCGTGTAGCCAATTGAAGTACTTCTTCTACAAAGGTGGCATCGTTAAGCGTTGCATACACCATTCCTAGTTCTTTGGCTCTTGATGCACTTAGCTTATCGCCCGTAATCATTAAGGCTAAGGCTTGTTGGCGACCAATTAAACGCGGTAAAAAGAAGGTGCCACCGCTATCGGGTATTAGTCCTATTTTACTAAAGGCTTGTATAAATGTGGCCGATTCGGCAGCTAATACTATATCGCACGCCAAAGCTATATTAGCCCCAGCCCCAGCCGCCACACCGTTTACAGCCGCAATAATTGGTTTTTCGATACTAACTAAGCGTTCAATAATGGGATTGTAATGTTCGGTTACAATTCGTTCGATACCTGGACCGTTGGGGTCTATGGCTTCGCTTAAATCTTGCCCAGCGCAAAAGGCTTTGCCACTGCCACACAATACTACGCAACGCACATTGGTATCAGCCTCTGCTTTATCTAAAGCCGTATGTAAGTCTAATGCCATTTGCCGATTAAAGCTATTAAACTTATCGGGTCGGTTTAAGGTAAGCCAAGCTATTTGGCCTTTTTGTTCAACTAAAATCGAGTTCATTGTATTTTTTAGGTTAAAGTTTAAACACCAAATTGTCGTAAATGGTGATCTATGTGTTTGGTTTGCAAAATATCCCAATCTTGAGGAGTCATTTCGCCAAAAAATGGATGTGGTTTTTTGGTAATGTTATTGGGGCCTCCAGCTTGATAGGCTTTAATCAACGCTATTAATTTTTCACGTTCGGGTTCAAACTGCCTTGCCTCTTTGATGCGTGCTTGTTTAAACGTTGGAATATTTTTTTCGAAGGGGCGTTCGTCGGCTAAAAAGTTGCGTTTGGCTCGTTTACCCAATAAAAAAGTAATCCATTTATTAGGTTTTATTTCGAGGTTATCTAAGGCTAAATTTAAAGGCACTTGTAAATGTGCCATCATTTGTGATACGCTCATGCCGCCCCATTTGGCTTCAGACATGGGTGCCAAATGTTTAATGCGTTCAATAAAGGCTTCACTTTGTTGGGGATCAAACAAACTTTTCATAAATTAAAATTATTCTTTTCTAAAAATCGTGGCTTAATTGATTTGTTGTTTTTTGCAAAATTTCAAATGCGTTTTCGGCCATTAGGTTTTCTTTATCCAAAGTAGGGTTAATTTCTACCATTTCAAAGCAGCATATTTTTTTGCTTCGCATGATGTAATAAATTAAGTTTCCAGCTTCTTTTTCGGTAATTCCGTTTGGTACTGGTGTGCCTGTTCCGCTCGAAATGCGCGAATCCATGCTATCTACATCAAAGCTAACGTATATAAGGTCGCACTGGTCGAGGTAGTTTAAACTTTCGATAGCAACTCGTTCAACGGCCTTCTTTCTAATTTCGGGTAAGTTAAATACACGTACTTTATTTTTCTTAATGAGGTGTTCTTCTGGGGCTTCGTAGTCGCGAAGGGCAATAAATACTAAGTCGTTGTAATTGATTTTTGGACAAATTCCTCCAAGATTTTTGAGTTTATCCCAATATTCAACGGTTTCGTCGTCGGGTTTATTTTGTAAACGGTCTTTATTATCTTCGGCTAATACGCAGGCCAGAGGCATGCCGTGCATGTTGCCGCTGGGGGTCGTGTATGGGCTGTGTAAATCGGCGTGTGCATCTATCCAAATAACGCCCAAGCGTTTTTCGGGGTGTGCCATACGAATGCCACTAATGGTACCCAAAGCCGAACTGTGATCGCCTGCTAGCACAATAGGCACTTCGCTTTTGGTGATTGTTTTTTGAATTTCTTTGGCTAAACGTTCGTTTAAGCTGTAAATACCTTTAATACGTTTGGCGTAGTCATTAACAACGGGTTCAAGCAATAAGTTGTTTTCGTTAGGTACTTCAACACTTTTGTAGCGTTTAAAAAAGGGGCTTCCAAAATCTAAAGCTGCAATTTTGATGGCATCAACCCCCATACTTGAGCCACGTGTTCCAGCACCAATTTCACTTTTAACCTCAATAATTTTAATCGGTTTTATCATAAATCTTAACTTAGAATTAATATTTAACCTTATTTTTGCGTAAAGTAAATCACTTACTTTGAATAATTAATAACAAAGTAAAACACTTACATTCTATGGATAACACGTATTCGAACCTCATTAATCAAACTTTTGACTTCCCACAAGAGGGTTTTGAAGTTTTAGACGAGCAATTACACTTTAATGGAATTCCATTAATGGACATTATTAAACAATACGGTACGCCGCTTAGGATTAGTTATTTACCTAAAATAGGATCGCAAATTCAAAAAGCGAAACGCTTATTTAATGTGGCTATGGCGAAGGTGGATTATAAAGGGAAATACACCTATTGTTATTGCACTAAAAGTTCACATTTTAGTTTTGTACTCGATGAAGTGTTAAAAAACGAAGTTCATATTGAGACCTCGTCCACGTTCGATATCCAAATTATCAAAGAACAGTACCAAAAACAGGCATTGAGCAAAGATACATATATTATTTGTAATGGGTATAAGCGTACGGCTTACAAACAAGCCATTACCGAACTTATTAACGATGGGTTTAATGTTATTCCGGTGCTCGATCATTTGGAGGAGATAGATTATTATAAAAAACATGTGAAGGCTGAACAGTTGAATTTAGGGATTCGGATTAGCACCGAAGAAGAACCTTCGTTTACCTTTTACAGTTCGCGTTTGGGTATTCGCAGCAGCGAAATTATGTCGTTGTATCAAGATAAAATTAGTACGAACCCTAAGTATAAATTAAAGCTATTGCATTTTTTTATTAATACAGGGATTAAAGACACCATTTATTATTGGACTGAGTTAAATAAATGCCTCAATATTTACAAGGAATTGAAACAGGTTTGTCCGGATTTGGACTCGTTGAATATTGGCGGTGGAATGCCTATTCGTACCTCGTTAAGTTTCGATTACGATTATGAATACATGATTGAAGAGATTGTGGAACAAATCAAAAGTTTTTGCATGCAACACGATATTGCTGAACCTAATATTTTTACAGAGTTTGGTTCTTATACTGTGGGCGAGAGCGGTGCCACGCTTTATTCGATTATAGATCAGAAGCAACAAAACGACAGGGAAACTTGGTATATGATTGATAGCAGTTTTATTACTACGTTACCTGATACTTGGGGCATTAACCAACGTTTTATTTTGTTGGCGGTAAATAATTGGCATAAGCCTTATCAACCTGTTAATTTGGGTGGATTAACCTGCGATAGTATGGATTACTATAACAACGAAGCTCACACGAATCAAGTATTTTTACCGGTAGTAGAGAAACAAGATAAAGCACCTTTATACATTGGATTTTTTCATACGGGAGCGTATCAAGAAGCCTTGAGTGGCTATGGTGGCACGCAGCATTGTTTAATTCCGGCACCTAAGCATGTATTAATAGACCGAGATGAAGATGGTGAAATTACAACGCGTTTATTTGCGAAAGAACAGAGTTATAAAAGTATGCTAAAGATTTTAGGGTATTAATGGTTAACTGCACGAAGCTGTTTGTGGTTACTTTAGTTTTAAGCACAAGTAATTACTTTTATGCGCAAGCTAATTTTTATAAACGCTTGGCAGACTCGGCATATACGCTCACAAAGCAAAGGGTAGTTTATGATCCTGCTTATTTTACGATACCTTATCCTAATGGCGATTTGCCCGCTAACAAAGGTGTGTGTACCGATGTTGTTATACGTGCTTACCGAAAGTGTGGAGTTGATTTACAAAAGGAGGTACACGAAGACATGGCAAAGAATTTTAAAAAGTACCCCCAAAAGTGGGGATTAAGAACAACCGATAAAAATATAGATCACCGACGGGTACCTAACTTGATGTTATTTTTTACACGTTTTGGAAGTATTAAAAAGCTGAGTACGGTGGCTAGTGATTATGAACCTGGTGATGTGGTGTGTTGGAATTTGGGTGGAGGTATCACTCACATTGGATTGGTGAGTGCAAAAAAATCGGACAATGGTGAACGGTATTTAATCATTCATAATATTGGGGCAGGGCAAGTGCTTGAAGATTGTTTGTTTAGTTTTAAAATCATTGGGCATTATTCTTATGCTAAAAAGTAAATGAGGTTAATACTGGTTTAAGAAGGCACGCAAAGGTGGGAAGGGATTAGCTTGTTGTTACTCAATTTTTTGAGGCACGCAAAGGCGCAAAGTACGCAAAGGAATAGATGAATGAAATGGTGGTTTGTTTTTTAAGAAAGAGAAGCTTTGGTATAAGAGCTATAAATAATTAGAAACTTTCTTTGTAAAAATAAGTGAGGCACGCAAAGGTCGCAGAGGGGGAAAGTTACTGAGTTTTGTTACTAAATTAAAAGAAGCGAGTGAGAATAAGTTGGTGTTAGCGGATATGCAGATAAGTGAAGTTCTAAAGAATTTTATTTGAGTTTAATTTTATCTACCAAATGCCAAGTATGGGTTAAATTATTTGGTGTTTTTTCTGAGTTTGTAATCAGGATGCGCTTGCTGACATTTTTTTGAGTGCTATCTAAACTGAGGGTAAACAGGGTTTCTTTATCCAAAAACGTATCTGATAATAAAATACTATCTACTTTTAATTCAGTCATGGCATCAACTAATAAAACACGAGCATTTCGCTTGGGATAATTTAGTTGATAATTGGGCGATAGAATTAAACGCACTTGTTTACGGGTATGATTTTGAACGGTATATTTTGTGAGCGCAATAGCGGCACAAGTTTTTGGATTAGTGCCAGTTGTTGGTTGAATGGGTTTATTTTTAGTGAGTTCTTCAGGGACAAATAAAACAGGATGACCATCGGGTTGACTTAGATTATAATATTCCGTTTGGATTCCTTTTTCGTTATAGTGATGAATGTAATTGTAAAATTGTATGCCTCCATCGGGAGCTGAACTATACTCCAATTTAGAGATTTGTCCATTGGCATGATATTTTACTTGCACCGAAGCGTGTCCCGCTACTTTTCTTAATTGGTAACGTATAATGGATTGGCCAGAGTCTGTAAATGCCTCAAACGAACCCCAATACAAGTTAGCATCCCATTTTTCGAGTGTGGAAACTTTTCCGTTTTTATGCTTACACGTTTTTGTTACAGATAAATCTTTTTCTTTATTGGTTGAACAATTTAGTTGAGCCAAGCAGGGTGCCGAAAAAAAATAAATGATAAGGAAATTAAAGAGATGCTTCATAACAACATATAGTTTTCATAATATGTTTAACAACAACTGTGCCATTGAAATAAACACTGAAATCCCTCATTATTTATGGATTGAAAGAATTATAAATTTGGTTTTATCAGTAACCAACACCTTTAACATTAAACGCAAAAATATTTTACGTTAATTTTTTCGGTAAAAATTGGTGCTATTTTCGTTGCTAATTTTTGCATGGGTAAACACTCGGTGGATATTTGAGCCAGCCTTAGCTAAGACTTGTTAAGTGAGTAATTACCGAATAATCCCTCCGTATTTTTATTGGCAAAACCTTTGAACTAGAGTAAATCTGCATTTATTATTAGAAGTTATCGCGCAACTTAACTCCTATTAATGTTATTACCTATTTGTATTCGATGGAAACGAGGAAATTAATGGCAATAAAAACCAAATTTAAAGTGGATTAGTTGTTAGTTAATGGGGCTTTAAATTTGGTTAATGCGGTCAATGGACCTTCTCCGAACGTGTTGATCAGTTTTTGGTTTGCTAATAAAATTTGTAACACTAGTGCTTAACGTTAGCCAATGAACGAAATTGGTTTTACGTTAAGCGACTTGAGTACTACAACAGATGTGTTGACGCATCTGCTAGGTTGTGTTTGGGGTTGTTGTTTTTTTGGTTTGTTTCTGGTTGTGTATCACTTTTTTTAATGTAAATAAACTCTTGCTGGCGTTGCGAAAATCAAACGTTGTGAGTGATTTACGGAACTTAACATAAACGGCTGAAGGCATCATTTATGTATTTTGAAAAGTAGAAATGCAAACATTTCCAAGCAGTACTACAAATTTTGACTTTTAGTGAAAGTTGGCTCGCCTATTTGTGGGTTAATTCGATTAGTTGTTCATTACTTACTTTTGTCCAATCAACGGCTTATGCGCATATCCATATTCAATCAACCATTCTTAGTTTATTTGCATTAAAACGAATTCAAAAGACATTCAGTTAAATATTTTCGTTCATTTATCCACCTTAGAAAAAATTAAAAAAATATTAAGTTAAATATAGTTTCTACATTTCTCCACTTTGGAATAGATTCAAAAAAACGTTCAGCTAAATATTGTTCGTTCATTTATCCACTTTGGAATTGATTCAAAAAAACATTTAGTCAAATACCGTTCTCGAATTTATCTGCTTTAGAGAAGTCTCAAAAAACATTCCGTCAAATAGTATTCAATTATTTATCTGTTTACGAATGAACTAAAAAAGTATTTAGCGAGACCTAATACCAAATGAACTTATATTTTAGTCCAATCTACTCGTTCTTTTTCATCATTACTTCTTTCTAAATTTGTTCCAGGGCAAACATATAGTATATGTTTGAGCCAGTTTGTGTGCTGGGGCTATGCAACAAATTTTTTCATTGTACTAATAAAATTTATACTGAGCGTAGTCGAAGCAAATAACTTCGCATCTTTGGACTAAAATATAAGTCCATTTGATATAAATTAGCAATGTGTTTTATCCAAAAAATCAAAGAACGTTTGCATGCGTGTAACTAATTTTAAAAAAGAGGAACTCCGTAGCTACAACGCATAAAATAAGTTACGACTTGTTTGTATGGCTTCCCAGCGTAGGTGAATAAGAAACCTTAACAAATGCCAAGCGCGGTTAAAAATCCATTGATGAGCGTCATCCACGCCTCAATTAGTGCTTGCTGCCTGCCCGAAGATAGACACGTGTCTTCATTCTCAAAAGGCGGCAGGCGCAAGGCTCGTAAGTATAATAGATTTAAAACATAAGTAACTAAAACATGAAAATAAGCGAGTATCGAAAGCAGGTACACCAGGGCAGAACCAGATTCAACCGCTGCCCTTGGTAATACCACTTTTGTTGCTTCACAAGTGCGGGAACTTATAGAAGCCACTAATGTTGTAACAGCAATTGACCTTTTAAAGCCAAGACCGTTAAGAAAATAGCTAGATAAAAAATTTGGTTTAAAGACTAACCTATTGCTTAAAGTGCCATTTGCATACCCCGCATATACAGGCTTAAGGATGGAATGGGAGATGGCTATTTTCATACCGTAAAGTTACTACATTTAAAAGCAATACAATGCTATATTTCGTAGTAAAGTATCGAAAACAGTAAGATTTAGGGCTTGGTTATCAAATATTTAGGGGTGTTGAAAATCAGTAGGTTAGAGGGCTTGACAGTCAGTAGTTTACAAAAACGAATCAACCCAAACGCAAAATTCAGTTAGGCCCTAAACAGACAGTTCAAAGGAGGAAACTGTCTGCGATTAAGTATCTGTAAGGATTTCAAGGTAAATCATTTGTAAGAAATCCTAACAGTTACTAAATCGGGATTATCCGCACTAAGACAGATAGTTTGCCAAAAAATTTGGCTGCTACTGTCTAATTGCGGTTAAGGGTGAAGGGTAAAATAGTAAAGCTCGTGTTTTATAAATACTTTTTTAACCACGTATCTTTTAAAGGTTGTAACCAATTGTTTTGCTCGGCTTCGGTGGCAATATCGGTTACATAAATGGGCGAATGCGGCGTTAGGGTTTGGTTAGCTAACAGGGTTTTAATAGACGAACTCGGCACAACCTCAATGCCATTGCCGTGCGGATAAGCCACCAATAAGCGATTTAATAACTGAATCTGAAAATCGGTTTCTAATTGTTTTACAAAGCGGGTCAACTTATCAATGCTGCAACCGCTGGCTGCATAAACAGCTTCGTTAACTTTAACAACAAGTAGGCGTTGTTTTTCGATGTAAAACTGCGCGGCAAGGGCTTGGTCGTGGGCGGTCCAATGTTGTACAAAATGCTGGCCTAAATTTTCGATTTGATGAAGCACACTGGCTTCTAAGGCTTTATTGATTGTAAATATCCAAACGCGATTCATAGGTTTAAAAATTAGGGTGTATGCCCACATAGGTTTCGGGCGAAATGGCTTTCAATTCGGCTTTAACGCTATCGGTAACGTTTAAGGTTTCGATAAATTGATGCAGTGTAACTTTAGTAATGGCAGCATTGGTGCGGGTTAGGGCTTTTAGGGCTTCGTAGGGTTGTGGATACGATTCGCGTCTTAAAATAGTTTGGATGGCCTCTGCTACCACTGCCCAATTGGCTTCTAGGTCTTTAGCAATGGCGGTTTCGTTTAAAATTAATTTTTGTAAACCCTTGTGAAGGCTTTGATAGGCAATGAGGGTATGTGCAACGGGTACGCCTAAGTTGCGCAACACGGTGCTATCGGTTAAATCGCGCTGCAAGCGAGAAATGGGTAATTTGGCACTTAAATACTCTAACAAGCTATTGGCAATACCTAAATTGCCTTCTGCATTTTCAAAATCAATCGGATTTACTTTGTGTGGCATAGCCGATGAGCCTACTTCTCCTTCTTTTAATTTTTGCTTAAAATAATCCATGCTAATGTAAGTCCAAACATCGCGGCATAAATCAATTAAAATCGTATTGATGCGTTTTAGCGCATCGCACCAAGCACCTAGGTTATCGTAATGCTCAATTTGCGTTGTAAATTGCGAGCGTTTTAAACCCAAATTGGTGTTTACAAATTCGTTTCCAAACTCAATCCAATTTACCAACGGAAAACTGATGTGATGGGCATTAAAATTTCCGGTGGCACCTCCAAACTTAGCCGAGTAAGGTACGGCCATAAATTGCTCTAATTGATGCAACAGGCGTTCTACAAACACAAACCACTCTTTACCCAAGCGGGTAGGCGAGGCGGGTTGCCCGTGGGTGCGTGCCAGTAGCGCAATGTGTTTCCACGATTTGCTTTGCTCTATCAAATTATCGAGTACTTGTTTTAATTGCGGCAAAAGTATTGTTTGAGTAGCATCTTTAAGCGAAAGTGGAATGGCGGTGTTATTGATATCTTGCGAGGTTAATCCAAAATGTACAAATTCTAAAGCGGCATCTAATTGTAAACGTTTCAATTGTTCTTTTACAAAATACTCAACGGCTTTTACATCGTGATTGGTTACTTTTTCTACCTCTTTAATAGATTGGGCGTCGTTTTCCGAAAAGTTTTTATACACGTTTTTTAAAGCGTCTAGTTGCGATGCGTTTAGCTTGGGTAATTGGGGCAAGCCTAAGTTACAAAGGGCAATAAAGTACTCTATTTCTATTTGAACCCGGTATTTAATTAAACCAAACTCCGAAAAATAAGGGGCTAAAGCTACCGTTGTTTTGCGGTAGCGACCATCTACAGGAGATATGGCCGATAATTGCGATAATTCCATAAAAATCAAAGGGCAAAGATACGATAAAAAGAAGGGATAAAAAAAGAGTTTACAGACTAGGTAAAGTTTGTAGTTATCGCAAAAAAAATCCCAAAATTTTTTCGGGATTTTTTTATGTAGTATAAGCAAACGCTAAGCCAAGGCTGCTTTTAAGTCGGCTATTAAATCTTCTACATCTTCGACCCCAACACTCAAACGCAGTAAATTATCTACTACGCCCGCTTTTTCGCGCTCCTCTTTAGGGATGGATGCGTGCGTCATGGTGGCGGGGTGGTTAATTAAACTTTCTACGCCACCCAAACTTTCGGCTAATGAAAATACGTTGAACGAAGAGGCAATGCGAAAGGTTTCGGGCAAATCGGCATCTTTTAAAACAATTGAAATCATTCCTCCAAAATCGCGCATTTGTTTTTTAGCAATTGCATGGTTCGGATGATCGGTAAAACCTGGCCAATATACTTTTTCGATTTTGGGATGGGTTTTTAAAAACTCGGCTATTTTACGTCCATTAAAACAATGTCGTTCCATGCGTAAATGCAAGGTTTTAATACCACGCATTACTAAAAAACTATCCATAGGTCCGGGTGTGGCACCACAACTGTTGTGAATGAAAGCGAGTTGTTCAAATAACTTGGCATCGTTCATTACTAAAGCACCCATTACTACATCGCTGTGTCCGCCTAAATATTTGGTTACGCTGTGCATTACAATGTGCGCGCCTAAGGCCAAGGGATTTTGTAAATACGGAGAGGCAAAGGTATTATCTACAGCCAAAATAAGACCATGTTTTTGAGCAATAGCACCACAGGCTTCAATGTCTATGATTTGCATGGTTGGATTGGTAGGCGTTTCGGCCCAAATTAATTTGGTGTTGGCATTAACATACTGTTCAATAGTGGCCGCGTGGGTCATATTAACAAAATGAAATTTAATACCATAATTGGCAAATACTTTGGTAAACATGCGGTAACTGCCGCCATATAAATCATCGCCAGTAATGACTTCATCGCCGGGGCGTAATAATTTGAGAACAGCATCCATTGCGCCCATGCCGCTGCTAAAACACAAACAATAGGTAGCGTTTTCGAGGGCTGCAATATTTTTTTGTAAGGCTTCGCGCGTTGGGTTTTTTCCGCGAGCATAAGCATAGCCTTTGTGCTGCCCGGGCGACTCTTGCACATAAGTACTCGTTTGAAAAATGGGAGTCATAATGGCACCCGTAGAAGGATCGGGCTCTGCGCCAGCGTGTATGGCTTTGGTTCCAAAACCATGGTATTTAAAATTGCTCATGCTAAAATGAATTTATAAAAAAAGCAAATTTACGCCCCTTTTCGTACCGAAACACATTTTTATTTCAGCAATTTTAAACTATCTTTAGCATTAAGTTAAATGGTATCTAATTAGTAAGTTTAATGAAAAAAATTAAACGTTGGCATGTGGTTAAGAGATGGATTGAATCCGTTGCTCGGGTGAGTTTACGCAGTTTCTATACGTTAGACCCTATTCCGTTTAATTTACAACCTTCTACTTTGATGAGTAACAACACGGCTCGGTATTATTCACGAATGCACGTTGTTTTCATGTTAGTGCTGTTGTTTAGTGTTTCATCTTGCCGAAAAAAAGAGGAAGAGAGCGTAGCCGCCATTGATTTAGGAAAAGCGTATTACCCCGAAACGCTTGGTAAATTTGTGGTTTACGATGTGGATAGTACTTGGTACAACGAATTAACTTTTCAACCTACAACGGTTAAATACCGCATTAAAGAAAAATTTACACAAGTATTTACCGACAACGAAAACAAACCAGCCATTCGTATTGAACGGTATATAAAACTATTTAATCCGGCTAAACCTTACGATAGCATTCCATACACTATTAAAGATGTTTGGCAAGCCAATGTGAGCGATAAAAGTGTAGAAGTGGTAGAGGAAAATATTCGGTATGTAAAACTTGTTTTTCCAATAAAAGAAGGACAAACCTGGAAAGGAAATGTGCGTAATACCTTGAGTGAACGTACTTACAAAATTGAATACAGCGATAGAAGTGAAAATATAAACGGTGTTGCTTTAAACCAAGTGCTGTCGGTTAAACAAATTGATTTTCCTACACTCATTTCTTATCAATACGAACAAGAAAAATATGCCAAGGGCGTGGGATTGGTGTATCGCGAAATTAAAGACATTTACTCTAACACGGTGGTGGCAGGTGTACCCATCGAAAATAGAATTGAAAAGGGAATTATTTACATTCAAAAATTAGTAAGTTATGGGCAAGAATAAACAGGTTCTTTTAATGGGGCTATTGGTAGCTGGACTGCTAGGAATAAGCAAGGCGCAAAATAGATATTGGATTAAATTTGCTAATAAAACCGGAACACCGCACAGCATTGCTAATCCGAGTACATTTCTAAGTAATAAAGCCATTACCCGACGCACGAATGCGGGTATTAGTGTTAACAGCAGCGATTTGCCAGTAAACCCAACCTACGTGGCACAAATTGAAAACGTACCCAATGTTACGGTGCTTTATGCCTCTAAATGGTTAAATGGTGTCGTTGCTTCGATTACTAACACTGCGGCTTTAAATACCATTAATTCATTTGGTTTTGTGAGTTCATCTAACAAAGTCAATCGAATTAAAAAACAAGAAAAGGATCTTCGGTTAACACCTTTACCCGAAAATCCAGTAAACCGAACAAGTGCGGTAGGTTTTAATTATGGGTCTTCTTTAACCCAAGCGCAGCAATTAAATTTACCATGTTTACACGCGGCAGGTTTTAAAGGTCAAGGTATGACCATTGCTGTGTTAGATAATGGATTTAGTAATGCGAATTTGAATCCTGTGTTTGATAGTTTACGACTTCAAGCGGGCATATTAGGGACTTACGATTTTGTAAACATGGAAAGTAATGTTTATAACGACGGGGCGCATGGTGCCATGGTGTTTTCGACTTTGGCGGGTAATTCGCCTGGTAATTTAATAGGCACCGCACCTTATGCCAAATATTGGTTGTTTACTACCGAAGACGATAATGCCGAAACCATTAGCGAAGAGTACAATTGGGTGCGAGGTGCCGAATTTGCGGATAGCGTGGGGGCAGACATTTTAACCACTTCTTTGGGTTATTTTACGTTTGATGGCGGTTTAAACAATCACGTTACTGCCGATTTAACTGGACGCATTGCTCCTATGAGTATTGCTTCTAATATGGCGGCTCGCAAAGGAATGGTAGTGGTTAACGCCGCCGGAAATTCGGGTGGCGGTATGACAACCATTGGTGTGCCCGCCGATGCGGATAGTATTATTGCAGTAGGTGCCATTGATAGTAATGGCAACAGAGCAGGGTTTAGTTCGGTGGGACCAACTGCCGACGGGCGTATAAAACCCGATTTGGCAGCTATGGGGCAAGGGGCTATTGTGTGCCTTAACAATGGCGGCTTTGCTAGTGCCAACGGAACGTCCTTTTCATGTCCGATATTAGCGGGAGCCATTGCCTGTTTTTGGCAAAAAAATCAAAGTTTAAATAGCTTTATGGTAGTTAACGCTTTAAAAGCAAATGCCTCTCAAACCAATAATCCCGATAACTTGTTGGGCTGGGGTGTGCCAAACATGTGTTCTGCTGTTGGATTGCCAGAATATGATAAAATTAAAAAGGTCAATTTCCGATTATTACCTAATCCAACAAACGGTAAAGTGCAAATAGAATTAATCCAAGCCTTTGATACCGAAACACAAGTGCAAGTATTTAATCCCTTAGGAAGTTTAATTCAAACGGCAGTTATTAAAGCAGGGCAAATTTCTGTTCCATTAGATTTAGAGTTTGAACGCAACGGTTTGTATTTTGTTAATGCCTCTAATCCACAACTGCATTATACTTTAAAACTGATTAAAAATTAAATCTACTTATGCCGAAATCGAACCCAAACGTTCTTTTTAATAAACTCATTTTAGTAGCCGCTTTAGGTTATTTTGTTGACATTTACGATTTGGTACTATTTGGCATGGAGCGTGTTGCTAGTCTTAATACGATTTTGTTATCCGTCTATCCCGATGAAGTGGAACGAAGTCAACACATTAGCCGCATAGGTTCCTCTTTATTGAACTGGCAAATGTTAGGGATGATAGCGGGAGGTATTTTTTGGGGTATTTTAGGCGACCGCAAAGGCCGTTTATCGGTATTGTTTGGAAGTATTATACTTTATTCTCTTGCCAACATTGCCAATGGATTGGTAAACGATGTAGTTTGGTATGCCATTTTACGTTTTGTATCGGGTTTTGGTTTAGCGGGCGAGTTAGGCGCAGGCATCACTTTAGTTAGCGAAACGTTAGATAAAGAAAAACGCGGATTAGGCACTACCATTGTTGCTTCGGTAGGATTATTTGGTGCGGTGGTGGCGGGGCTTACCACTATTTTACTCGATAATTGGCGGGTAAGTTACTTTATTGGTGGTGGCATGGGTTTATTATTATTGCTCTTGCGTATTGGCGTATTTGAAAGTGGTATGTTTAGCGCATCGCGTCAGCAACAACACATCCAACACGGCAATTTTTTTTATTTATTTTCGCGCATAGATTTATTAAAAAAGTACCTGACTATCATTTTAATTGCCGTTCCGGTTTGGTTTGTGATGTATTTTTTGGTGCAATTTTCTCCCGAAATGGCTAAGGCTTTGGGTTTAGTTAACGCCCCCAAAGAGGCAAAAATACCCATTATGGTAGCCTATATAGGCATTACGATTGGCGATGTGGCCAGCGGCTTATTAAGCCAATATTTACGTTCGCGCAAAAAGGCATTAAAATGGTTTATTTTAGGCACATTAGTGCTTACTATTTTGTATTATTTATTGGCCGCCAAGTCTATTGTTATATTTTATACCCTCATCTTTTTTATAGGCTTTTTTACGGGGTATTGGGCGGTGTTTATGAGCAGTGCCTCCGAATTGTTTGGTACTAATATCCGGGCAACAGTGGCTACCACAGCTCCTAATTTTGTAAGGGGTTCTGTAACGTTAATGACTTTAGCTAATTTGTGGTTAAAACCTAGTTTTGGGCTGGTTAATTCCAGTATTTTAATTGGAAGTGTTGTTTTTTTATTGGCATTTTGGGGGAATTACCGTTTAGAAGAAACATTTGGAAAAGACTTAGATTATGTGGAATAAAAGGATGAACAAAACTTTAACAAGGTCTAATTAACAAATAATAGGTGATAAAATTTGTTTTTTAAAAATGTTTAACTAATTTAGCACCCTAAGTGTATCATAAAGGATACACTTTAATCTTATATAGAATATATGAAAAAATTAATTACTAAACTTTCATTAGCTTTTGTAAGTCTTACTGGAGTTGCGTTTGCTCAACAAGACCCGCAATTTACCCAGTTTATGTTTAATAGATTGATTTATAATCCAGGGTATGCGGGAACAAGCCGTGCGCTTTGTGGAGTGGTTCAATACCGCCAACAATGGTCGAGTTTCACAGGGGCGCCAACTTCGATAGCTGCCGCTTTTGATATGCCAGTACCGGGCTTACCTATTTTAGGGGTAGGTTTAAATGTGATTAGTGATCAAATAGGTCCAGACCAGACTTTATTTTTACGCATTCCAATTGCGCTCAATTTTCGTTTTGATAACGGCGCAACCCTTGGGGCAGGTATTGATGCGGGTATTGTTCAAAAACGTATTTCTTCCGATTGGATTGTTCCAGAGCCAGGGAAAGTAGATAATTCTATTCCTGGTTCTTATAGCAGCACGCTTAACAACCCCGATTTGAACAAATTAAGTTACGATTTAGGCTTAGGAGTAATGTATAATTTACCTGATAAAGCCTATATAGGTATTTCATCTACCCACTTACCATCACAAATATTAAAAGGTGAGGGTAATATTAAATATACTTTAGCACGCCATTTTTATGCAATGGGTGGATATAAATTTCAAGCAACCAGACGTTTTGGGATTATGCCTAACGTGATGTACAAATCAGATTTAGCCGCTGGGGCTTTAGACGCTAACTTATTATTTTCTTATGGTCTCGAAAATTGGGAAGTTTGGGCAGGTCCAGCTTACCGTTTGCAAGCTGCCGCTGGAGCTATTATTGGAGGAAAATACACGACAGCCCGCGGGTTAACGCTGCGCTTAGGGTACTCTTATGACCATACTATAACAGACCTTAGAACTTATGCGGGTGCTACACACGAAATTATGTTAGGTTTCTGTAAAGCACCTAAAGAGAAGAAATTCTCAGGAAGTGGGAATGACCGTTTCTTAGATTAATCGTTAAATTTGAAACCTTTCGTCTAAAAAAACGTTTAAACCCTTTACAACTAACACTTATTGTTAATAACTTTCGCTTCAAAAAAAAGTGTAACAAAAAAGAGTTAGTTGATTATAAATTAAAAGAAAGAATATGAAAAAACTTTTGGTATTAGCTTCATTTGCCGCCTTGTTTACCGCATGTAACAAAAAGACAGGGGAGTTAATTGGTGTGCAAGGTCGCGAGAAGTGGTTTCAACCCGATCCGTTCGGAACACTTTACATCGCCATGGGTAGCTACCACATGGGTCCAGATGACGAAGAAGCCCCAATGGCACATAGCACCAAATCTAAAATGGTGTCGGTTCAGGCATTTTACATTGATGATTCTGAAATCTCGAATAATGAGTACCGACAATTCGTGTATTGGGTGAGAGATTCAATAGCCCGCAAATTATTGGCATTTGGCGGAAATGGAAATGCAGAAGATTATCAAATTTCACAAGAAGATTTTTTGGATTTATGGCCTATTTACAAAGGCGATAATAATCTACAAGACCCTTATATTAACTGGGAAAAACGCATTGATTGGGAAAGTGCCGATGAAGATTACCGTGCAGACCTTCAACCGCTTTATTTACCAGAAGGCGAGCGTTTTTATAACCGTAAAGAAATTGATACTCGTAAGTTAAATTACGAATACTACCGCATAGACATTCGATTAGCTGCATCTAAGAGCAATCGCTTTATTCCTAATAAATCATCCGATGTTCAAGATGCTGCTCACGAGTATAAGAAGGCTGACTATGTAAATGGTGTAACCTTAAACGACGGTCAAAATGGAGCACCTGGTTCGCCCTCAAGTTTAGTAGGCGATCCTTCCAAAGACCCTAAAACATTAGGCACTTACAACGTTAGAACACAAGTATCTGTTGGGCAGGGTAATTATGTACCACAAGAGCGTAGAGGTTTAGACCGCGCTGCGTTTATTGTTAAGGACATTATTAACGTATATCCCGATACCTTGGCGTGGGTGCATGATTTTACTTACTCTTTTAACGAACCATTAACCAATATGTACTTTTGGCATCCCGCCTACGACGACTATCCTGTGGTGGGTGTAACTTGGAAACAAGCCCGCGCATTTTCGGTTTGGCGTTCACTATTATTAAACAACTTTTTAATTGGAACAGGTCAAAGTATTGTAAACGATTTTCGTTTGCCAACTGAATCAGAGTGGGAATACGCTGCTCGTGGCGGTCTAGAAAAATCACCTTACCCTTGGGGTGGTCCTTACATTCGCAATACTTCGGGCTGTTTCTTGGCCAACTTTAAACCTTTACGCGGTTCTTACATTGATGACGGGGGCTTTCATACCCTTTATATTTACTCGTATAACCCTAACGATTATGGTTTATATTGCATGGCTGGTAATGCCGCCGAATGGACAAGCAATGCTTTTGACGAATCGGCGTACGACTTCGACCATGACTTAAACCCTGATTACGTTTACGAAGCACAAGAAAAAGATGCTAACGTTTTAAAACGTAAAGTTATTCGCGGTGGCAGTTGGAAAGATGTTGGTTATTACCTCCAAAACGGTACTCGCACTTACGAGTATCAAGATACTGCAAAATGTTATATCGGTTTCCGAAATGTAATGACCTATTTAGGTCGTGCTAAAGGCGATGAGATTTAACCCTTCAAACTCAAACACGTAAACACAAAATAAATCAAGTAAAATCTAACACTAAAACAAAAAAAACACAGTACAGCTATGAGTAAATTAGGAAAAGTTAAAGGTTTCAAAAGGTTTTTACACCTTGCATCATGTATCGGAGCAGCCGTTGTAATTCTTGGTGCTTTATTTAAAATAATGCACTGGCCAGGTGCATCACAAATGTTGATTGTGGGTTTAGGAACGGAAGCTTTTTTGTTTTGTTTATTTGCTGCTGATATTCCACACGAGGAAGTAGATTGGACATTGGCTTATCCTGAGTTAGCGGGTATGGGGCACGATGGAGAAAGCGAAGCCTTAGAAGCGGCAAGCAACTTACCTGTTTCTAATCAATTAGATAAATTATTAGAAGAAGCAAAAATTGGTCCCGATTTAATTGAAAGTTTAGGAAACGGTATGCGCTCTTTAAGTGACTCTGCCAATAAAATGGGAGATATTAGCAACGCCCATTTAGCGACTAACGATTACGTGGATAGCGTTAAAAGTGCTTCTAAAAACGTTTCTACTTTGGCTGATACTTATCAAAAAGCAGCCGACTCTATTTCAAGTTTAGCCACAGCAAACGATGCCAGTTACTCAATTGGAGAATCGTTAAACAGTGTATCTAAAAATTTATCAGCTTTAAATGCTACTTACGAATTGCAATTGCAAGGCAGCCGTCAACATTTAGATGCCACTAATAAGTTTTACGACGGCTTATCCGACTTAATGAAAAACTTACACGATTCGGTGGACGATACTAAAAAATACCGTCAAGAGATGAGTACCTTATCTACCAATTTAACGGCGTTAAACACCATTTATGGTAACATGCTAAGTGCAATGAATTTTAATAAATAGTTCATTGGTGCAAATGTTGTAACGCACTCAAGATTTTGTATTATATAATTAAAACGATTAATAATTTTTTAAAACGCAAATTTTAAAATGGCAGGTGGTAAAGAAACCCCGAGGCAGAAGATGATTGGTATGATGTACCTTGTATTAACTGCACTTTTAGCAATGAATGTTTCCAAGCAAATTTTGCAAGGATATCTATCGGTAAACGAAAGTTTAGAAAAATCTAAGAGCAATATTACTGAAAATAACGATCGTGTAACAAAAGCTTTTCAAGCGACGCTTAATGGTAACGCAGGTGCAAAACCTTATTACGACAAAGCAATTGAAGCAAAAGCATTAATTGATCAAGCCTACGTTTACATTAGCCAATTAAGAGCTAAAGTAGTAGCTGCAACGGAGCCTCTAACTAATAAAGATGTGAAAATTGCGGATACTATGAATTTGCGTCGAATGGATAAAATTGATGATTACGATATTCCAACTAACATTTTAGGAATTAGTGAACCCAAAGAACCTAAAAAAGGCGAAGGAACGGCTTTTGAATTAAGAGGAAAATTAACGGAATTACATGATAAGTTAATTAGTTTGGTGGACGGTATGCAAAAAAATGCCCCTACTAAATTATTAGAAGATGATTATCAAGGTATCAAACGTAAAATTGGGTCTATTAAACCAACCGATAGTGGGCGCGAAGAAGATGGTATTAAATTTAATTGGGAGATGGATAATTTTTATCACTTGCCACTAGCTGCGGTTTATACGAACATGAACAAAATTCAAAACGATCTTAAAAATACAGAAGCAGAAATTCTTCAAGTATTTAGTGGCGCAAGCGGTAAGTTAGCCATAAAATTCGATCACCTCGAAGCAAAGGTTATAGCACCTTCTTCTTACATTCAAGCAGGGCAACCCTACAATGCTGACATTTTCTTAGCCGCGTCTTCTTCTAAATTAGGCTCGGGCGACATGGAAATTCTTGTTGGTGTTGACTCGGCTGCCGCTATTAAAGGCGCAAAAGGAAGTCCGATTGATATTCAAAATGGTATGGGAAGGTATCAAGTTGGTACGGGGGGCGCAGGTCTTCAAAATTACCAAGGGGTTATTAAGTTTAAGAAGCCAGATGGTTCATTCGACTATTACCCATTTAAAGGTGAGTATATGGTAGCCCAAGCAGCTACGGCCGTTGAACCCGAAAAAATGAATGTATTTTACATAGGTGTTCCAAATCCGGTAATGATTTCGGCTGCGGGTGTAGCACCTACCGATGTTGTAGCTACTATTAGTGGCGGTGGTTGCAAGTTAATATCTAAAGGAAACGGTAAATATGAAGTAATGGCTTCTACAGCGGGCGATGCTATTATTACCGTAAGTGCAAAAACAAAAGAAGGTACAAAAGCACAAGGACCTCCTAAAAAATTTCGTGTAAAACGCATTCCAGATCCAGTAGCTAAAGTGGGTGGTAAAACAGGAAATGTTGACGTTAAAAAGATTGAGTTAATTCAAATTGGCGGTGTAGGTGCCGAACTAGCAGGCTTCGACTTTGATGCACGTTTTGTAGTAACCTCTTTTGAATTAAGTGCAGTAGTAAAAGGAGCTTTAAAATCGGTAGTATGCCCAGGTAATAGTTTAAATGCTGAAGCAAGAGCCATTTTAAGTACTGCTGGCGTGGGGAGCAAAATCTTTTTCGAGAACGTAAAAGCAAAAGGTCCTGATGGAAGTGTGCGTAACATTCCAGGAGTTACATTGAAAGTTAAATAATAAAGGTATGAAACAATTCATTTTAAGCGTATTTGTATTTCTTGCTTTAGGGCTTTCCGCTCAGCAAGGGGTATTTCAACCAGGCGATTATCGAGATGGTATTTACGATAAGGAAAATGCAGTAAACCGTCGTTTTATTCCCTATACGCACTTGCGTGAAGCCGACGTTACGTGGGAAAAGCGCGTGTGGAGAGAGATTGACATGCGTGAAAAAATTAATCAGCCGCTCTATTACCCAATCGAGATTGTGAACGGTAGAGTGTCTTTGTTTCAGGTTTTAGCAAAATATATTTTAAATGGTCAATTGTACGCCTTTAGCGACCAAGAGTTTTTAGTACCCATTGAAATCACAGCTATAAAAGATAAGCTAAAAAAATGCGACTCTTCATCTCAATCCAGTTACGATGAAGCTGGAAATGAAGTAATAACGAAAGTGTTTGGTTGCGACTCAACGGCAATTTATGGTCAAATCCGAACGTATCAATTAAAAGAAGATTGGTTCTTTGATCGTCAAAAATCAGTTTTGGAAGTTCGTATAATAGGTATGGGAGTATTTACTTACGACGAAGACAAAGAAGCACTAAAAGAGCAGTTTTGGGTTTATTTCCCTTCTTGCCGACCCTTTTTTGCTAAACACGAAGTTTTTAATCCCAAAAATGATAGCGAACGCCGAACATTTGAAGATGTTTTTTGGAAGCGACAATTCAGTAGTAAAATTGTGAAAGAAACCAATGTGTTCGACCGAAACATACAAGAGTACTCTAAAGGTATTGATGCCTTGTTAGAATCGGATCGCATCAAAAATGATATTTTTAGATGGGAACACGACTTGTGGCATTTCTAATCCAAAAGTTTGATGAAAAAAATCCCTGTTTAGCAGGGATTTTTTATGAGATATAGTACATTGTTTATTTGTCATTAAGAATAAATATCATTTTATATCAAATCAATGTTTCAAACTTTTTTGGGTCAGAGTTAAAAGTTGGGGATAAAGTTGGAATTAATTTTAACGACAAAATAAACTAGCCAAACTCGCTTTCGTATTGAAATGAGAATAAGTCGCCAACGCATTATTCTACGTTGACTTATTACCCATTTCAATACGACATCAAATAAATCGTATTTATTTTAAATTTTTGGTTTCATTTTTCTAATCCCCAACTTTTAACCCTGACCCCTAATTTTATTTCTGTATTTTTATCCATGATGTTTTTTTATGTCTTAGTAAACACAAATTTACATTATCCGAGATTTTAAGAGAGAAGTTCTTTAGAATAAAATAGCTAACTCTGTAAAGTGTTTAAAATCAAAATTTGAAAATGAGTTAGATGGAGATAGACCGTTGAAATCTATCACAAAACAAAACCTGCCGCAGTGATTAGAAATGTTTTTATCTCGTCCTTGTTTAGCGAAGCGTAACGAGGACGTTTTAGAACTGCGTTTGTAACGCAGATAAAGTGATAGTGCTGG
>JAAFIL010000038.1 GCA_013297775.1 Bacteroidota bacterium | reverse complement strand
CATGTAGGAATGGATTGAAGGGGAAAGTTAAGGAGATAAGAAACCTATATGGTCCATCGGAAGATACCACTTACAGCACGGTTTTTAGAGTAGATAAAGATGAGCGCGATTTGATAGGTAAACCTATCTCCAATACGCAAGTATATTTTTTAAACGAAGAAAATCAACTTGTGCCCAAGGGAGCAATAGGCGAGTTATGTATAGGTGGCGAGGGTTTAGCACGAGGTTACTTAAATCAAGAAGCGTTAACAAAAGAGAAGTTTATAAAACATCCATTTAAGGAAGGCGAGCGTTTGTATAAGACTGGGGACTTGGGCAGATGGCTACCCGATGGTAACATTGAGTTTATAGGAAGAAAAGATAATCAAGTGAAGATACGCGGTTACCGTATTGAGTTGGGAGAGATAGAACATGCCTTGTTAAAGAATGAATCCATAAAAGAGACGGTAGTTATTGCCAAAGAGAATCAGAGTAATGAAAAAGAGTTGGTGGCTTATCTTGTATCAGCGGACGAACAAAACATAGTTGAACTGCGTAACAGTTTAAAATTAAGTTTACCCGATTACATGCTTCCTTCCTACTTTGTTCAGTTGGAGGCATTGCCTTTAACTAGCAATGGAAAGATAGACCGTAAGGCACTACCTAGCCCAGAGTTTGTGGGAATGAGAAGCGGAACGGAATACGTGGCTCCTCGCACGGAGTTGGAGATGGCTTTAGTAGAATTGTGGCAGGAACTGTTACAACTCAAACCGATAGGTGTTACCGATGACTTTTTTATTTTAGGTGGTCACAGTTTGAAAGCGACTCAGTTAATTGTCAGAGTAGAGATAAGTTTCGGAGTCAAAATTAATCTTAGAAATTTTATCATTAACCCAACCATTAATGGATTGGCTGAAGATATAAGCACGTTGAGATGGATAAAGACTAAAGGTGAAGAAATGGATATTGAACAAGATGAAATCATAATATAATAATTTTATGGATAATATACTTGCTTTTTTAGCAAAACTTAAAAAAAAACAGATCTCTATTTCTTTAGATGATTCTTTTGAGAATCTAAGAGTTAGAGGCAATCTGAAGCAGTTGACTTCCTCTGATAGGCAGGAAATTACAGATAATAAAACCGATTTGATTTCCTTTTTGAAAGCACAAATTTTGGTAAGTCAAACCATTGTTCCAGTTGATAAGCAAGACAGTTATTCTATTTCTGATGCTCAGCGAAGGCTGTGGGTGTTAAGCCAATTTGAAGATGCGTCTGTGGCCTATAATATGTCTGGAAATATTTATCTGAAGCAAGGTATTGATGTTGACGCTTTCAAAAGAGCAATCAATGCAACAATAGAACGCCACGAGATATTAAGAACAGTTTTTAAAATAGATGAAACTGGAGAGGTAAGACAAGTTATCTTAACATTAGAAGACCTCGGTTTTAAAATTGAGTATAAAGACTTCAAAAGTGAAGAGAATAAGGACGAAAGTGTAAAGCATTATATTGGTAACGACGCATTAAAAGCCTTCGATTTAGAGAAAGGACCTATTCTACGTGCAAGCTTACTTCAAGTAGGATCAGAGGAGTATGTTTTTTATTACAATATGCATCATATCATTAGTGACGGCTGGTCAATGAACGTGTTAATTAAGGATTTGTTTGCGTATTACGAAGCTTATAAAGAAAATAACACACCTGAACAAATCGCTGAAGATATAAAGCCACTCACTATTCAGTATAAAGATTATTCGGCTTGGCAACTTTCGCAGTTTAATGAGGATGCGTTTAAAAAACATAAAGCCTATTGGTTAGATATTCTCTCAAAAGAATTACCTGTGTTGACTTTACTTGGTTCTAAGCCACGCCCGCAAGTAAAGACACATAATGGTAAGACGGTTGTTACATACCTCAATAAAGATTTGACTAATGCGTTAAAAGATTACGCACTAAAACGTAAAGGTACTTTTTTTATGAGTATCGTTTCTGTTTTAAAAGCACTTTTGTACAAATATACAGGTCAACACGATATAATAATAGGTACACCAGTTGCTGGAAGAAATCACCCTGATTTAGAAAATCAAATTGGATTTTATGTTAATACATTGGTACTAAGAACATCGGTTCATAAAACGAATAGCTTTGAAGAAATTTATCAAAAAGTAAGAAATACAATTATAGAGGCTAATGCTCACCAAACCTATCCTTTTGATCGTTTAGTAGAGGACTTAGAACAAAATAGGCTTACTAGTCGAAGTGCTATATTTGATATTCTTGTCGTTCTTCAAAATACTGGAGATAAGACTCGGGATGCAATACTATCTCAAGAAGAAATAGATGCAATCACTGAGTATGAAAGTGGTACTTGTATTTATGATATTAAATTCGATTTCTGCGAAGAAGGTCATTACTTACGTTTGTTAATAGAGTATAATACAGATGTGTATGAAAAAGAAACGATCGAACAGCTCATTCGCCACTTTAAGTTACTGGTGGCTTTGGGTACATCAAATCCATTAACACCAATAGAATCTATAGATTATTTAACAGAAGAAGAGAAACAGAGTAATTTAGTAGTTCTCGATGAATTTAAAACACGCACTTTCGATGAGAAAACCGTGACAGAAGTTTTTCAAAGTCAAGTAAAAGAATACAAACATAATTTAGCATTAGTATATAAGGATACGGCGTTTACCTACCAAGAATTAGATGAACGTTCAAATCAAATCGCTAATTTTTTATTGAACGAAGTCAGATTAGAGAAAGAAGAAAAGGTAGCTTTATTATTAAATAGAGGTGTAGATACAATAGCTGCAATGTTAGGGGTATTAAAAGTAGGAGGGGCTTATGTACCAATGAATCCAAAGTTATCTGAAGAACAGTTAATGTTTATGGTATCTGATACTGCGGCACGGGTAATGATTACGGAGAAAGAATTTATAGAGCCTGCAAATAGATTACAGTGGTCTTCAACTAACTTAAAGCATTATTTATGTACAGATGTTGACGACGTTCGATCAGAAAGGGAGCATCACGTGAATGTGATGCGAAGCCAAGATTTATGGGATTATGTCGGAGAGAGCACCGCCGATCAGATTACTGGAGGTGGGTGGTTGAGCAGCTATACAGGTATGGCAATTCCCGATGTTGAAATGGAAGAGTACAGAATGAATGTCTATGCTAAACTTAAAAACAGTTTACATACTGGAATGCGTGTGTTAGAGATAGGTTGTTCTTCTGGATTAACATTAAGTAAAATAGCTCCCGAAGTTTCATTTTACTATGGAACCGATCTTTCGCCTGTTATCCTCTCAAAAACAACAAAATTGATTGCACAGAAAGGATTGAAAAATGTGAAGTTGAAACAGATGGCGGCGCATGATATTTCTAAGATTGAGGAATGTGATTTTGACATCATCATTGTGAATAGTGTAATTCAAAATTTTGATGGGCATAATTATTTACTAAAGGTAATAAGAGATTGTATTGGATTACTTAAAAAAGAAGGGAGAATATTTATTGGTGATGTAATGGACCTTAATAAGAAGAATGATTTGATTGAAGATTTAGAGGCATTTAAAAAAGACAATAAAGATGAAAACTATGTAACAAAAACAGATTTCTCAGCCGACTTATTTGTTTCGCGTGGTTACTTTGAAGATTTAGTAATGGACGAAGCGGCAGTAGTAAGCACTATTATTAGTGAAAAAATTAGAACTATTGAAAATGAGTTAACAAAGTTTAGGTACGATGTTATACTTCATGTCAATAAAGAAAGACCAAAAAAAGAAAATGATGTATTAACAAAACATAAATATCAATACGGACGAATAGCTTTAAATAATCAGCCTTTAACAAATCCAACTATTAATGTTGCAGCAGATTATTTAGCCTGTACTATTTATGATTTCGAAACATTAGATAAACCTCGAGAGATTGCCGTAAAACATACGGATATAGTGAAGTTGCTCAATACAAAGAATCCTTTCTACGATTTTAGCAGTACAGATGTTTGGACAAATATTTATGCGAATGAATCGGATGTTTCTTTACTGGAAATTTATGGAGCTTTACTAACGGGTGCAAAAGTGGTAATTGTTCCAACGCCCATCATTCAAGATACAGATTTATACCTATCCTTATTATTAAACGAAAAAGTTACCGTATTAAATCACACACCGATTGATTTTTATAATTTAATTAAGTACATAAAAGCAGATACGAGTCTTCAAGTTCGCTGCGTTATATTTAACGGGGGAAGAGCTAACTCCAGTAAAACGGAGAGTTGGCAATTACAATACCCATCTTGTAAGCTAGTCAATATCCACGAAATAGCGGATATGAGTTTTTGTTCTCAATACAAAGCATTAAGTCAAGAAGAAGAACACGAGTTACTGCATACTTTTAATGATACTCGAGTAAATTATCCTAAAGAAAAAACAATTGTAGATCTATTTGAAGCACAGGTAAAAGAAACACCCAATAGCCCGGCTGTCGCCTTTGAAAACAAAGAGCTAACATATAAGGAGTTGGAGGAACAATCGAATCAACTGGCGCATTATCTGCAAACCAACTATCACATCCAACCTGATGATTTGATTGGGATGAAATTAGAGCGAAGTGAGTGGTTGATGATAACGATACTTGGGATATTAAAATCGGGTGCAGCTTATGTGCCCATAGATCCAAGTTATCCAAAGGAACGTATCGAGTATATGGAGAAAGATATAAATTGTAAAGTTTGTATAGATGAAGAACTATTAAACAAATTCAAAGAAAATCAAATAGAGTATTCAAAATCTAAAGCACCGTCTTCTATAAAATCGGATAACCTAGCGTATGTAATTTATACTTCGGGTTCAACAGGCAATCCTAAAGGGGTTTTAGTAGAACATACAGGAGTTGTGAACCGACTTTTATGGATGCGCCGTGATTTAAATTTAGTTGCCCAAGATATTTTCCTTCAAAAAACACCTACTACTTTTGATGTATCAGTTTGGGAACTTTTTCTTCCTTTATTAATAGGCAGTAAACTTGTAGTTGCACTTCCGAACGGACATAAGGATCCTTCGTATTTAGAAGAGTTAATTATTAACCATAAAGTAAGTATTATACACTTTGTTCCCTCCATGCTAAGTGCAATGTTGGAGAATATAGATTGGCTAAAATTAACCACGCTTCGTCATGTTGTTTGTAGTGGTGAGGCATTACAAAAGAGTCTCGTGGATGAGTTCGGTGAACGGACGGGTTCTATAGAGTTACATAATTACTACGGGCCAACGGAGGCTTCTGTTGATGTTACTGCCGTGAACTTAACGAAATATCCTGGTAAGGGAAAGTTTGTAACAATAGGGAAGCCTGTTGATAATACCGTAGTGTATATAGTTAACGAATTAAACAAACTTCAACCGCAAGGTGTAATAGGCGAGATACTATTAGGAGGTGTTCAGATAGCAAGAGGCTACCTAAACAAATCTGAGTTAACAGCAGAAAAGTTTATCTCGAGTCCTTTTCGTAAAGATGATCGGCTATATAAAACAGGCGATTTAGGCAGATGGACAGAGGATGGTCATATTGAGTTTATTGGTAGAAAAGATAATCAAGTAAAAATACGAGGGCATAGAATTGAGTTAGGAGAGGTTGAACACGCCTTGTTAAAAAATAAGGAAGTGGAAGAGGTTGTGGTGTTGGCTAGAGAAAATCAAAGTAAAGAGAGAGAATTAGTAGCCTATATTATTGCTAAAACAAAACAAAATGCAAGCGAATTACGCTCCTATCTTGAACAGTCTTTGCCTGATTATATGATACCCGATTATTTTGTTCAACTCGAATCATTTCCGCTTAACAGCAATGGTAAGATAGACCGAAAATCGTTACCAGATCCGCAAGAGATGGGTATGGCAAATGGAGTGAAATATGTTGCGCCAAGAAATAAGCTAGAAGAACAACTGGTAAGTATTTGGCAGAAAGTTTTGGTAAGAGAAAATATTGGGGTTAAAGATTCGTTTTTTGCTTTAGGCGGACACAGTATTAAGGCCGTACGATTAGGTAATGAGTATGAAAAGGCTTTATCTGTAAAATTATCTTTAAAAGATTTATTTGCACACATCAATATAGAGTCGCAAGCTAGACTTATACGCAATTCAAAGAAAAAACAATTCTCTCAGATAGAAAAGACAAGCCATCAAAAAAGTTATGCCATATCCGATGCCCAACGCCGCCTCTGGGTATTAAGTCAGTTTGAGGGGGCTTCTATTGCTTATAATTTACCCGATACTATTCGGCTGGAACAGGATATAGACATTAATAGTTTTATGAAAGCATTAGAGTCTGCCATAGAGCGTCACGAAATTTTAAGAACCATTTTTAAAGAAGATGAAACAGGAGAAATAAGACAATGGATATTAGAAAAAGAAGATTTTGGATTTAAGATAGATTATAAAGACCTCCGACAAGAAAAAGAAAAAGAAGTGCAAGCTGCAAATTATATAGCCGCAGATGCATATCGTAAATTTGATTTGGAGAAGGGGCCTTTACTGCGGGCAGCTTTACTACAAGTTGATGAGAAGAGATACATCTTTTATTTTAATATACACCACATCATTAGCGATGGGTGGTCGTCAGAGGTTTTAACCAAAGATGTATTAGCATACTATGAAGCTTATAAAAAAGGTAAGGCCCCTAAGTTAAAGCCACTTCGTATTCAATATAAAGACTATTCGGCTTGGCAACTCACTCAATTAAAGGAAGAGTCTTTTCAAGTTCATAGAACTTTTTGGTTAGACATCTTAAAAGGCGAATTACCCTTATTGGATTTGCCAAGTACTTTGCAACGACCAAAAATGAAAACAAGTAACGGTAGTGGACTAGATGCTTATGTTGATAGGGCAACAACCGCAAAATTAAAAACGTATGCTGAAGAACATGGTGGAAGTCTTTTCATTGGCTTACTTACTGCTTGGAATATTTTAATGTACCGATACACCTCACAAACCGATTTAATAATTGGAACTTCGGTAGCTGCCAGAGAACACGCTGATCTTGAAAATCAGATTGGCTTTTACTCGAATACCTTAGCTTTAAGAAATGAAGTAAACCCCAACGAAAGTTTCGATGGATTTTATAAAACGGTAAAAGAAAATACCCTTAAAAGTTATAATCATCAAATGTATCCTTTTATAAGGTTAGCCGAAGAATTGAATTTTAAGAGAGATGCAAGCCGAAACGGGATATTTGACGTGATGCTTTTTCTATTAAATACAGGTGAAAAAATAGTTGGAGTAGAGTTAGATGAAAAAACTATTAATAGTATTGAAGATACAGGTTACCGAGCTTCAAAGTTTGATTTGAATATAGGACTTTTTGAAGTAAGCAATTGCGTGTCGTTACAAGTTGTTTATAATACGGATGTGTATGATAAAAAGATGATAACGGTTTTGATAAAACATTTCAAGCAGTTATTGCATGCCGTTATGGAAAACCCCAAAGAACAAATTGCTCAATTAAATTTCCTCTCAGTAGATGAAAACGAAACGTTGCTCAAAACCTTCAATACAAGTGAAATAAGCTATCCAAGCGAAAAAACGGTGGTGGAATTGTTTGAGGCACAAGCAGTAAAAACCCCTAATCATACCGCCGTTGTTTTTAAAGATAAACACTTAAGTTATAAAGAACTGGATGAACTATCGAATCGTTTAGCGCATTACTTAAGAACTACTTACGAAATTAAACCCGATGATTTGATAGGGATACAATTACACCGGAGCGAATGGCTCATTGTTTCCATACTAGGGATATTAAAAGCTGGTGGGGCTTATGTACCAATAGATCCCGAAGATCCTTCTTCAAGAAAAGATTTTATTTTAAAGGATGCCTCTTTAAAAGTATTAATCACAGAAGTAAATTTTATTCACGATATTGATTATTACGATGGTAATATTTTTGCAATTGATGTAGAATTTGATGCCGAAAACTATAGCCCCGAAAAATGTCCACGCATCACCCAACCCCATAATTTGGCTTATGTAATATATACGTCGGGTTCAACGGGTAAACCGAAAGGTGTAATGATTAGTTCTAAGTCGCTTGTTGATTATTCGTTTGGCGTGTTATCAAAAACGAATATGAGAGAATGCGCCACTTTTGGGCTTATTTCTACAATAGCCGCCGACTTAGGAAATACAGTTATTTATACCTCGCTATTAATAGGTGCAAGTTTACATATACTCGCCAAAGAAGATATAATTCAAGTAAATAAATTAAGAGCCGCTAATTTAGATTGCTTGAAGATAACACCCTCGCACTGGAAAGCTTTACAAGCAGACGAAGAGGTTTATATACCAAATAAATGTTTGATTTTAGGTGGTGAACAATTTCCTGAGGAAATAGTAGAATACATGAAAGTGGGTAAAATTACTTGTAACGTGTATAATCACTACGGACCAACCGAAACCACCATCGGAAAATTAATTAAGCACATTGACATTACCGAAAAGGATTTCAAACTATCGTTAGGTAAACCATTTGGAAACAATCAGGTGTATATTTTAAATACCGAGCAACGTCTCTGTCCAATTGGTATAACGGGCGAAATATGTATTGCTGGTGACGGTTTAGCAAAAGGCTATTTAAACCAAGATGAATTAACACGTGTGAAATTTATAAAAAATCCATTCAAAGAAGGAACACACGTTTATAAAACCGGCGACCAAGGGCGATGGTTAACCGACGGTAGCATAGAATTTATGGGGCGAAAAGATGATCAAGTAAAAGTGCGAGGTTACCGAATAGAATTGGGCGAAATAGAACAGGCTTTATTAAAACACAAACAGATAGAAGAAGCCGTTGTTATTGCCAAAGACAATCAAAATAAAGAAAAGGAACTGATTGCTTATTATATCAGTTCAACCGAACAAAATACCAGCGAAATAAAATCGTTTTTAAAAGAAACCTTACCCGAATACATGCTGCCCGCCTACTTTGTTCAATTAGAAAAAATGCCCATTACAACAAATGGCAAAATAGATAGGAAATTACTCCCCGATGTGAACGAACATAGCGTTTCAAATGCAGTAGAATATGTGGCACCAAGAAACAAAATAGAAGAAAAAATTGTTGAAGCCATAACCGATATTTTAGGAAAACCAAAAGACCACATTGGTATTTTCGATAATTTTTTTGATCTCGGGATGAGTTCGTTAGGACTAATCAAACTTTATACTTCTATTAATAAAGAGTTAAAGTCAAACCTTAACGCCGTTTCTGTATTCGAGTTTTCAAATGTAGCTACATTAACAGAATATATACACAATAAATCGAGTGGTATAGTCGAAACAGAAAGCGAAAATAACATCTCGAATGAAATGGATGAAATAATTGATTTAATGTGATTTTTTTTAAATTTGATAAAAATGCCAATAAAACGAACTAATAAGTACTAAACATGAAAGACCTTGAAAATTCTCAACGCAACGTTGTAAATTACACAAACACTATCGAATTTAATATCCATTCACTCTATCAGAGGTCTAATCCCCACCTTGGTTATAGTTATATTTTTACGAATACCAGCAGTTCAAATAAAAGTTCAAATAGTTGTTATTAATCAAGTATTGATTTATAGAACTACGTTTATTGTTTAAATTAAGTATGAATAAAAGATCCATAAAAAAAGATATTGCCATAATTGGGATGTCAGGAAATTTTCCTGAGTCTGATAACTTAATAGCATTTTGGAAACATTTAGTGGAGGGCAATGAATTACTCCACTTTTATTCTGATACTGAATTGAAGCAATTAGGTGCAAGTGATGAACAACTTAAAAATAAAAATTACGTTAAAGTAAATTCTCTTTTAAAGGATGAAGGAAACTTTGATCATTCTTTCTTTGGTTACACCCAAGAAGAGGCCGCTCTAATGGATCCTCAGCTAAGACTGCTTCATCAACAGGCTTGGCTTTCGCTCGAAGATGCAGGGTATAACCCATTTAACTATTCAGATAAAATCGGTTGTTTTCTTAGTGCAAGTGATAATATAAATTGGCGAACGCACGTAACATTGTCAAGTTCTCAAAATGTAAATCCATTTTTTGTTAAGCACCTATCTAACAGTAATTCTGTAAGTAGATTGGTTTCCTATTCCTTAAATTTAAAAGGCCCAAGTTATTTTATTGATACAGCTTGCTCAAGTTCACTCGTAGCAACACACATGGCTTGCCGCGCTTTATTATTGAAAGAATGTACAATGGCTTTGGCGGGCGGTGCAAGTATTAGTTCAACTACCGATGTAGGGTACGTTTATGAAGAGGGTTCCATATTGTCTAAAGATGGTCATTGCCGAGCATTCGACAGCGAGTCTTCGGGTGTTATCAGTGGTCAGGGTGCAGCAACGGTTGTTCTAAAAAGGTTAGAAGATGCTTTAAAAGATGGTGATTATATTTATTGTGTCATCCGTGCAAGTTCAGTAAACAACGATGGCAATCGGAAAGTAGGTTACACCGCACCAAGTATTATTGGTCAATACGAATGTATTAAAGCGGCTCATCAAATGGCAGAAGTAGATCCCAAACAAATCTCTTACGTGGAAGCTCACGGAACTGGAACTAAACTGGGAGATCCCATCGAAATTGAAGCATTAAATAAAGCCTTTAATTACGATACCTCTCACCAATGTGCAATTGGATCTTTAAAAACAAACCTGGGGCATTTAGATGCAGCGGCAGGCATTGCCAGTTTAATAAAAACAGCACTCGCCCTCAAAAATAAAGTACTTCCACCATCGTTAAATTTCAAAGTACCTAATCCCGAAATTAATTTTAAAGCAGGTCCATTTTATGTTAATTCAACCTCAACAGAATGGTTAAGCGAAACAGCAAGGTTGGCTGGGGTTAGCAGTTTCGGAATAGGTGGCACTAATGCGCACGTTCTACTTGAGGAAGCTCCTGCGCCAATAGAAACCAGTCCACCAAAAGCCTATCAACTCTTAGTATATAGTGCAAAAACAAAAACCTCAATAAAAAATTATCAGCATAACCTAGAAAATTTCTTGAAAGCTAACGAAGAAATAAATTTAGCCGATTTAGCGTTTACTTTAAAAGCAAGAAGAAATAGATTTAAGTACCGAAATTTTATTCTTTGTAAGAGCACCGATGATGCCATTATACAGCTCAATAAAATAAGCGCAAACGAGCCTTTCCAAACCAAAGAAAAAAAGGGAATTGTCTTTCTGTTTTCGGGACAAGGAAGTCAATATTATGAAATGGGTAAACAAATTTATTGGCACTATCCGTTTTTTAAATCCTGTATGGATAAAGGTTTTGAAATTTTGAAGCGGGAGACGGGAGAAGATTATGCAGCTATTATTGGATATAACGATGTCGAAAAACCAGATAACGATTTGATTAACGATACCCGTTATACGCAACCCTTATTATTCTTGTTAGAATACGCCTTTGCCAAGTTGTTACTAGAGTTAGGCATAACTCCTTCAAACATGATAGGACACAGTCTTGGTGAGTATGTAGCGGCTTGTATCAGCGAAGTATTTAGCTTTGAGGATGGATTAAAACTTATTGTTAAGCGCGCCCAATTAATGAGTGATTTAGAGCGCGGTTCTATGCTTAGTGTTGATTTACCAATGAATCAAGTTACAGCGTTTATTTCGCCAAGTTTAAGTATAGCAGCTATAAATACAGAAACAAGCTGCGTTATTTCTGGAAGTACATCAGATATAGATGCCGTTGCCGAACTTTTTAGCGCAAAGGAAATTCCTTTTTCTAAACTTAAAACATCTCATGCCTTCCATTCTCAAATGATGAATCCAATTTTGAAGGATTATGAAGTAGTATTAAATAAAATAAATTTCAATGAGCCTAAGTACCCATTTATTTCTTGTACAACAGGTCTTCCTATTGAAAAGGAAGAAGCGGTATCACCTAAGTATTGGGTAAAACACTTAAAGGAAACGGTTAACTTTTGTAAAGGATTAGATACTTTATTAAGAGAAGGATACGGCACTTATATTGAAATAGGCTCATCAAAAACACTTTTAACTTTTGTAAGACAAAATAAAAATTATAGTTCTGATTTGAATTTTGTAACTGTTCTTAAACATCCTAAAGAAACAAAGGATGATTCCTATTATTTACTAAGTGCGCTGGGGTCGCTTTGGGCTTGCGGCGTAGAGGTGGACTGGAATAAGTATTATCTAAATGAAGTTCGGAATAAGTTACAAGCACCTGGTTATTCATTCGATAAAATACTATTTCCTTCACGAGTAAATCCAATTAAAAAGTTTATTGAATTAAATGCATCTTTATTACAAAGTGAAATGATGAAGGAGGATGGTAATGTTCAAGTTTCTGCTTTACATAAATTTATACCCAACGCAACTTTAGAGATACAAGATACAAATCAGGTTGAAAAGAATCGTTACACAGAAGCACCACCCGTTAATGCAGCATTTAAAAACGCACAATCAGAAACCGAAAAAGCATTATGCGAATTATGGAAAGAACTGTTTGGGTACGATGAAATAGGCGTAAATGATGATTTTTTTGAGTTGGGAGGCGACTCATTAAAAGCATCTGTGTTACTAAAAAGAATTCACAAAGCATTTGATATCGAAATTGGTATTGCCGATTTTTTTAGAAAAAGTAACATAGAAGAATTGGGTAAAGAAATAGAACTGGCATTAGAAGTTAAAGAATTAAAGAAGCCCGAAAGTCAAGCTGTAAGTTCTAAACAGATACGATTATAAATGATAAAAGAATTAGTAAATATAAAAATGTCAATTAAAATAGAAAATGAAAAAAAGTTTGAGTGATATAAATCCATTGTTGAACCACGTAGGAGAAGATGTTATGGGGTTTTTAAATGAAATTCAGCTAAAATATCCTAAGGCCATTTCTTTTGCATCCGGCCGACCCGATGAAGACTACTTTGACCTTAAAGATTTTTCAAAGTATTTCGATTTATACGTTAAAACAATTGCCACTTCTGAAAAGAAAAGTAAATTAAAAGTACTAAACAGCCTCGGGCAGTATAACCGAACGAAAGGGATTATCAATACATTAGTTGCTAAGTATTTATATAAGGATGAAAGAATAAATGTAAAACCCGAGGATATACTGGTTACAGTTGGTACTCAAGAAAGTTTTGCGATGGCTATATTAACTTTGTGTAACCGCAATAGTGATGTTATTATAGTTGAAGATCCCGCTTATGTTGGCATCACACATTTTTCAATAATTGCTGGCTATCAAATGGAACCCGTTCCAGTTAATCAAGACGGAATATCACTTCAAACATTAGAAGAAAAAATAAAGTATTTTAAAACTAAAGGTAAAAAAGTAAAAGTTGTTTACGTTATACCCGATCATCAAAATCCAACAGGCAATAGTATGACACTCGAAAATAGACATCGCTTGTTAGAGTTAGCAATGGAATATGATTTTTTAATTTTAGAGGACAACGCTTATAGCGAGTTTATTTATAGCGGAAAAAAGTCTTTAACACTAAAAGCACTCGACGTAAATAAAAGAGTGATCTATTTAAGATCCTTCTCAAAAACACTTTACCCTTCCTTGCGTTTAGGCGCAATGGTTGCCGACCAGCAAGTTTTGAATAATGGCAAACCCGAAGCACTAAGCGATTTGATGGCTAAAACAAAAGGCTATTTAACGGTTAATACCTCCTCCATCAACCAAGCTATATTTGGCGGAATCCTTATTCAAAATAACTTTTCTTTAAAGAAAATGAATAACGAAAAGGTACTCAGTATGAAGCGCAAACGAAATCAATTATTAGCTTCTTTAAAAAAATGGATGGATGTAAAAAAGTTTCCTTGGGCTAAAGAAATTAGTTGGAACATTCCCAATGGAGGATTTTTTATAACCATTTATGTACCATTTAATGTAACTAAAGCCGACGTGGTTTTTTGTGCAGAGAACCATCAAGTAATTGTTACACCAATGTCGTTCTTCTATTTAGCTAAAGGCGGCAGCAACGAAATTAGACTTGCATTTAGTAATATTAAAGATCATGAAATTGAATCTGCCATAAAAAATTTGGCAACATATTTTAAAAGTAGAATAACCAATCACTAAAACATAACTTATGGAAAATTTGAAAAAGAATGAAATAGTAGAAACAGATTTTTTGAAAATGGAATACGACTACATAGAGTATTATGTAGGTATGGCAAAAATGGTTGTTTATTGGCATGTTAAAGCCTTAGGGTTTAAAGTTGTAGCCTATTGTGGGCCCGAAACCGGCATAGAAGATAAGTGTTCGTATTACATAGTTAAAAATGATATTAAACTAGTTATTACTTCGGCATCGCAGCCAAGTTCATATAAAATTGTTTCTTTTGTTGACCTGCATGGAAACGGTATAAAGAAGATTGCAGTAAAGGTACACAACGTACAAGAGTTTTTTACTGAAGCTATAAAAAACGGAGCCATTGCCTTACAACATCCATACATTCTCTCCGATGAGAAAGGAACGGTAGAACAAGCCTCTTTAAAAGTATTTGATGATAATGAAATTGTATTGATTAATTATGATAATTACAGAGGTGATTTTATACCTGGCTATAAAAACATAGAGGCTGAATGGGATTTACCATCAGAAGATACAGAGTTAGAAAAAATAGATCATGTTGCTTGTGCCTTACGATTAAACGAAATTAATTTGTGGGAAAATTATTTTAATAATATTTTCAATTCAAAAACAGTAAAAAAGTTTGATGAGCGAAAAGCAGTTGGAGAGAAGCAGTCAGGCGAAAAGAAAATTGGGATGTTGTTGAAAGTATTACAGTCGGAGAATAAAAATATGAATAACGTATTAGTAGAGCCCGAGCATGGCGTTAAATCTCAAGTTCAACTTTTTATTGATCAAAATTATGGAGCGGGCATACAGCACATAGCATTTGCTTCGGGTAATATTTTTAAATCGGTTGAATTACTTAAGCAAAATGGCGTTAAGTTTACGAAATACCCCGATGTGTATTATGAGAAGTTAGCATCCAAGTACCCAAACCTAGATGTAACGCTTTTAAAGAAGCATGGTGTATTGTGCGATGTTTTAGACGATGCATTGCTCTTCCAAATATTTACGGCACCAATTGGCGATCGTGCTACTTTTTTTTATGAAATAGTACAGCGTGTTAATAATTATGAGGGCTTTGGATTAAATAATATTCACGCATTATTTGAAGCAATGGAAGCCGAACTGATGGTCAAGAATGATTAAACTGAAAAAATACTTTCAAAACATAAATTAATCAACTACCTAAATGAAGCAAGAGAAGTACGGAAATTTTGAGTATTCATCGAATAAAAAAGGATTTTTCCTTTTCGATAAGGCGGACTTTCAAAAATATTGTAAACCAATAATTACAAAGTTTCCACATCAAATTTCTACTCAAACTTCTAGTAGTATTAGTTTTTTAAAGTAAGTAATCGAAACAAATGCTTAATAGAAATCTTATTAGAATTCTGAAAATTAAAAAAATTAACGAAACATTCAGTAAAATCTAAGTATATAAAATTATGAGAGAGTTAATTTCTGAATTAAAATTACAACGTATTTACTTATCCTTGGATAAAGATGAGTTGGTGATTGATTTTGAGGGTGGTGATTTATCAGATGATTTGATTTCTAAAATTAAAGCCAACAAAAGTTTACTCATTAATTATTTGCGGAAGTACACGAGTACTCCGAGTTATTCAGGTATTCCATCAGTTGGTATAAAATCAAATTACGCTATATCCGATGCTCAACGTCGCCTCTGGGTATTGAGCCAGTTTGAGGGTGGTTCAGTGGCGTATAATATGCCAAGTAGTATAGAACTGGAAGGCGAGTATGAGTTGAGTTTATTTCAAAAGTCATTTGATAGGTTAATAGAACGGCACGAGATTTTACGTACGGTATTTAAGACAGATGAAACGGGCGAAGTAAAGCAATGGATTTTAGAACCAGAGGAATTAAACTTTAAAATAGACTACAAAGACTTTAGAAAATCTAAAAACAGAGAAGAGAAAATCATAAAATATATAACCGATGATTCTTATAAAGTTTTTGATTTAGAGAAAGGTCCTTTATTGAGAGCAGCGTTATTACAGACAGGAGAAGCAGAATATATTTTTTACTTTAACATACACCATATCATTAGCGATGGTTGGTCTATGCAAGTATTGAGTAAAGATGTACTCGCCTATTATGAAGCTTATAAAGAAAATCGGGAAGTCAAATTAGAACCTTTGCGTATTCAGTATAAAGATTATTCAGCTTGGCAGTTAAACCAATTAAACGAAGCAACTTTTGAAGGACATAGATCGTATTGGTTAAAGCAATTGAAAGGTGAGTTACCCATCCTAGAACTTCCAAGTTCAAAACAACGACCAAGACTAAAAAGCTATAATGGTCATAGTTTAAGCACTTATATTAGTGAAGCAACAAGCATCAAATTAAGAAAATATACCGAGGCAAATGGTGGCAGTTTGTTTATGGGTTTATTGGCCACATGGAATGTGTTGATTTACCGTTACACAGGTCAAACGGATATAATAACTGGAACGCCTGTTGCAGGACGGGAACACGTTGATTTGGAAAATCAAATTGGGTTTTATGTGAATACCTTGGCTTTACGAAATGAAATACACCCTGAGGATAATTTTGATTTATTTTACCAACGTTTAAAAACGGAGACCTTAATGAGTTATGGTCATCAAATGTATCCTTTTGATAGGTTGGTTGAGGAATTAAATCTTCAACGCAATACGAGTCGAAATGCAATTTTTGATGTGATGTTGGTACTTCAAAATGTTGGCGAAAAAGTAGAAGGGCTTAAATTAGAAGAAGCGGAATTAAATCAGATACAAGATAATGGTTATAGTGCTTCCAAATTTGATTTAGAAATAACGTTTCAAGAGTTGGGGAATTACTTGTCATTACAAGTAGTATATAACGAAGATGTATATGAAAAGGAGATGGTAGAACAGCTACTATCTCATTACAAGAAACTATTAAACACCTTATTAGAAAATACTGCGGAGAAAATTTCGGAACTTGATTATCTCTCTAACGCAGAGAAAGATCAATTACTTGTTACATTCAACGACACCCAAGTAGCTTATCCTAGAGAGAAAACGATTGTAGATTTATTTGAGGAGCAGGTAGAAGCCACGCCAAAAAATGTAGCTATTGTTTTTGAAGATAAAGAATTAATGTACCAAGAACTTAATGAGCAATCGAATCAACTGGCGCATTACTTACAAAAGAATTATGATATTCAACCCGATGATTTAATTGGGATAAAGTTAGAGCGAAGTGAGTGGGTGATAATTGCGATGCTAGGCATACTGAAATCTGGTGGAGCTTATGTGCCAATAGACCCGAGTTACCCTCAAGCGCGTATAAATTATATATTGAAAGATACCAATTGTAAGGTTTGTATAGATAAAGAAGAGTTATGTAAATTTAAAGAGCATCAAAAAGAATATTCGGAAGGTAAAGTAATATCAATCACAAAATCTAATCATCTTGCTTATGCAATGTACACCTCAGGTTCCACAGGGATACCAAAAGGGGTAATGATTGAACATAAGTCTGTAATTCGTTTGGTAAAGAATGCGAATTACATGCAAATGTCATCTAAAGATAAAATACTAGGTCTATTAAACTTTTCGTTTGATGGTTCGGTATTTGATATATTCATGCCTTTGTTAAATGGTGGAGAATTAGTAATTTCCTTGCCAGATGTTTTCTTAGACTTTGAAAAGTTTGCAAAAATAATAGAGTATAGAGGTATAAAAGGTTTTCTTTTAACAACAGCATTATTTAATTCATTAGTTGATTCAGAATTTAAGTCATTAAATCAGTTAAGTTATATTCTATTTGGTGGGGAACAGGTATCTGTTAATCATGTTATTAAATTTAAGCAGTTATATCCAGGCGTTAAAATTCTTCACGTTTATGGGCCAACCGAAAATGCAACATTTTCAACCGTATATACAATAAATCATATTGAACCTAAAGCGTTAACAATCCCTATAGGGCCTGTAATATCAAACAGTAGTGTTTATATATTAGATGAATATAACAAAGTTGTACCCATTGGTGTAACAGGCGAGCTATGTGTAGGAGGTGATGGTTTATCACGCGGCTACTTAAATAAACCTGATTTAACGTTGGAGAAGTTTATAAAAAATCCGTTTAAGGACGGTGAACGTTTATATAAGACGGGGGACTTGGGCAGATGGACAAGAGATGGTGATGTAGAATTTATTGGCAGAAAAGATAACCAAGTAAAGATACGCGGTTACCGCATTGAGTTGGGTGAGATAGAACATGCCTTGTTAAAGAATGAAGCGGTAAAAGAAGCGGTTGTGATAGCAAGATCGAATGTGAGTAATGAAAAAGAGTTGGTGGCTTATCTTGTATCTGAGAATGAACAAAACATAGTTGAACTGCGTAATAGTTTAAAATTAAGTTTACCTGATTATATGATTCCTTCTTACTTTGTTCAGTTAGAGGCATTACCTTTAACTAGCAATGGTAAGATAGACCGTAAGGCACTACCTAACCCAGAGGCGATGGGGCTTTCAAGTGGATTAGAATATGTAGCCCCGAGAAATGAACGAGAACAAAAGTTGGTGGAGATATGGCAAACGTTACTACAACGTGAACAGATAGGCGTTACCGATGACTTTTTTATTTTAGGGGGTCATAGTTTAAAAGCGATTCGCTTAATTAGTGAGTACCACCAAGTATTCGATGTAAAGTTAAGCATACAGGCGATCTTTAATCAAAGCACGATAGAAGGTCATGCTGCATTATTGGCCAAGGCAAAAAAGGAAGCGTTTGTCGAAATCGAAAGAACCGTTGAGCAAGTAAACTACCTTATGTCTGATGCCCAGCGAAGGCTTTGGGTGTTGAGTCAATTTGAGGGCGGTTCATCGGCGTATAACATGCCAAGTAGTATAGAACTAGAAGGTGAGTATGAATTGAGTTTATTTCAAAAGTCATTTGATAGGTTGATAGAACGGCACGAGGTATTGCGCACGGTATTTAAAGCGGACGAGCAAGGCGAAATCAAACAGTGGATTTTGCAAACGGAAGAGTTAGGTTTTAAAATAGATTATAAAGATTTTAGGAAATCTAAAAACAAAGAAGAAAAAATCACAACATACATAGCCGACGATTCTTACAAAGTTTTTGATTTAGAGCAAGGCCCTTTGTTAAGAGCGGCCTTATTACAAACCGATAAATTAAAGTATGTTTTTTACTTTAATATGCACCATATTATTAGCGATGGTTGGTCAATGGAGGTGTTAAGTAAAGAGGTCTTTGCATATTACGAAGCTTATAGAGGAAGTCGAGAGCCATCTTTACAACCCTTGCGTATTCAGTATAAAGATTATTCGGCGTGGCAGTTAAACCAATTAAACGAAGAAGTCTTTAAAGAACATAGATCGTATTGGTTAGAGCAATTGAAAGGCGAGCTGCCCATCCTAGAACTTCCAAGTTCCAAACAACGGCCTAGGTTAAAAAGCTATAATGGTCATGGTTTAAGCACTTATATTAATGCAGCAACAAGCATCAAACTAAAAAAATATACGGAGGCAAATGGTGGTAGCTTATTCATGGGATTACTAGCTGCGTGGAATGTGTTGATGTACCGTTATACGGGTCAAACAGATATTATTATTGGAACACCAGTTGCAGGACGAGAGCATGTGGATTTAGAAAATCAAATTGGATTTTATGTGAATACTTTAGCTTTACGAAATGAAATCAACTTGGATGATACTTTTAATTTATTTTACCAACGTTTAAAAACAAATACTTTAACAAGTTATAACCATCAGATGTATCCTTTTGATAGATTGGTAGATGAGTTACATCTTCAAAGAGATACGAGCCGAAGTGCCCTATTTGATGTGATGTTGGTGCTTCAAAATGTTGGCGAAAAAGTAGAAGGGATTAAAATCGAAGAAGCGGAATTAAACGGAATAATAGATCATGGTTATAGTGCCTCCAAATTTGATTTAGAGATAACGTTTCAGGAGTTAGGGGATTACTTGTCTTTACAAGTGGTTTATAACGAAGATGTCTATGAAAAGGAGATGGTATCAAGTTTATTGAATCATTATAAACAACTACTACAAACTTTGTTAGAAAGCCCAGAGGAAAAACTATCAGAAATAGATTATCTCTCTCAAGCAGAGAAAGAGCAACTACTTGTTACATTCAACGACACACAAGTAGCTTATCCTAGCGATAAAACGATTGTAGATTTATTTGAGGAGCAGGTAGAAGCAACTCCAACAAATGTTGCGGTCATCTTCGAGCAGCAAACACTCACGTACAGTGAACTCAACGAACACTCGAACCAATTAGCGCATTACTTACAAACGAAGTATCACATCGAACCTGATGATTTAATTGGTATAAAATTAGAGCGAAGCGAGTGGATGCTGATTGCGATATTGGGTGTATTAAAATCGGGAGCAGCTTATGTTCCTATTGATCCAACCTATCCACAAGAGCGAATAGATTATATTGAGCAAGATACCAATTGTAAAGTTTGTATAGATAACGAAGAGTTGAGTAAGTTCAAAGCGAGCAAGGTAAACCATTCAAACAAGACCATATCATCAGCTGCAAAACCTAGTAATTTAGCCTACGTCATTTATACTTCAGGTTCAACAGGTAATCCCAAGGGCGTGATGATTGAGCATGGTAGTTTGGTTAATAAACTGTTCGAGGAAAAAACAACCTTGTTACTGCGTAAGGAAATAGTAAGTTACTGTTTCACGAATTATGTTTTTGATGTTTCTTTACTTGAAATGATATTCCCATTGATATTTGGTGGAAGAGTTATTTTACCGAGTTGGCAAATTACAGGTAATACTGGACTTGTACTGGAAGAAATAATAACTAATAAAGTAAATCTACTCCAAGTAACACCAACCTATCTAACACAATTAATTTCAAATTTCTCAAAAGAAAATATGAAAGACTTAAACCAATCACTTGAGCGAATTTGTGTTGGTGGAGAGTCTTTAAACACTAAGTTAGTTGACTTAGTAAAAGAAAAGTTCTCAGATATTATATTAAATAACCACTATGGCCCTACCGAGATAACGATAGATGCAATTGTAAATCAAGACATACACGCTTTTGAATCTAACATCATCGGAAAGCCTTTAGGCAATACGAAACTTTATATAATAGATGTATACGAAAAATTGGTTCCACTTAATGTAACTGGAGAGATTGTAATTTCGGGACCATCACTAGCCCGTGGCTACTTAAACAAACAGGAGTTAACAGCAGGGAAGTTTATAAAAAGTCCATTCAAGGAAGGTGAGCGTTTGTATAAGACTGGGGACTTGGGCAGATGGACGAGCGATGGCAACATTGAGTTTATTGGCAGAAAAGACAATCAAGTGAAGATACGAGGGTATAGAATTGAGTTGGGTGAGATAGAACATGCGCTGTTAAAGAACAAAGCGATAAAAGAGGCAGTAGTTATTGTCAAAGAGAATCAGAGTAGTGAAAAAGAGTTGGTGGCATATCTTGTATCTGAGAACGAACAAAACATAATTGAACTGCGTAATAATTTAAAATTGAGTTTACCCGATTACATGATTCCTTCCTACTTTGTTCAGCTAGACGCATTGCCTTTAACTAGCAATGGTAAGATAGACCGTAAGGCATTACCCAACCCAGAGGGTATGCAATTAATTAGTGGTATGCAGTACATTGCGCCAAATACCGAACTAGAGAAGGAATTAGTAAAAATATGGGAACTGGTATTAATGAAAGAAAACATAGGTATTGAAGATGATTTTTTTACGCTAGGAGGGCATAGTATAAAAATAATTCAGGTGATTAAAGAATACAAGTTTTCGTTTAGTATAAAAGTACCATTAGACTTTTTCTTTTCCAATCTAACAATCCGTAAACATGCCGAATATATTAGTCAGTTAGGTGGTGACTCAATAAAGAGCCAAGAAAGTTTAATCAAACTGAATATATTCTCGGAAAGTAATGAAATCGTGGTGATGATTCCACCAATTCAAGGTGAAGCCATCTATTTCATGGGTTTTTCAAAATTTATAGAAACGACGCACAATTGCTACGGGATAAGTTATGGCATAAATCATGATTTTAAATCGCTAAAAGAACTTAGTGAGTATTATGCAAGTGCAATTTATAAGCAATTTTCAGGTCGAGGTATCACGCTCAATATAATGGGTTTTTCAATGGGTGTACCTATTGCTTTTGAAATCGTTAAAATACTAGAAGGTTTGAATTTTACTTGCCAACTTTTTATGATTGATCGTATGCCAAATACCAAGTCGCTTTTAAATATGATTCATAAAACCAACTCAAGTGATGAAAATAAGTGGCTCAACGAGCAGGTTGCAATTGCCACAGAAATTTCTCCTAACGAAGATTTACCAGGGTTGAGAAAAGGAATTATTCATAATCTTAGTTTGTTGGATAAGTATAGCACTAACGGTAAAATCAAATCTAATATTTACTGTTTAGAAAGCAATGAGTCGGCGCAACGGATGGAATTATGGAAAAAATATACACGGGGTACATTCAAGCGAACAGAAATAAAATCGGCTCATGATGCAATTTTTGAGGCAAGGAATTACAAAGCATTATCTCAATTTATTGGAACAGGTGATGTGTAATACCAGGTGAACTTGTATTTTAGCCCAATCTACTCGTTCTTTTTCATCGTACTGATAAAATTTATACTTAGCGTAGTCGAAGCAAATAACTTCACACCTTTAGACTTATACCAATATCGATTCTAAAAGATACAAATTGAACCAGAATTATTTTCTTTTAAGCGACAAAAAAATTATAGGCGTAGCAAGGCCTACGGGTATAATTTTTGAGGAAGTATAAGAGAAAAAGAAACTGGGTCAACGTATCTTTTAGAAATGATGTTGGTATTAATCCCCATCATAAGCCCATTTTACATACACGGCACCCCAAGTAAAGCCACCGCCAAATGCCGATAAAATAAGGTTATCGCCTTTTTTAAGTTGTTTTTCGTAATCCCATAACAATAAAGGAATCGTACCCGCCGTTGTGTTCCCATAGCGTTCAATGTTCATCATCACCTTATCGCTGCCAAGGCCCATACGCGAAGCCGTAGCATCTATAATACGTTTGTTAGCTTGATGCGCTACCAACCAATTCACGTCGTTAGCAGTTAGTCCATTTTTATCCATTATTTTGGCACTCACTTCGGCCATGTTATACACGGCATTTTTAAAAACAGTTTGCCCTTCTTGATACACATAGTGCATTTTATTGGTAACGGTATCTACGCTTGCCGGATTTAAAGAGCCCCCCGCTTTCATGTGTAAAAAGTTAGCTCCATTCCCATCTGCATGAAGTATAAAATCTTGCACACCGTTTTCATCAACACTAGGTTCTAACAAAACAGCACCCGCACCATCGCCAAAAATCACACAGGTTGTGCGGTCTTCAAAGTTTAAAATACGACTCATCATATCGGCCCCAACAATTACTACTTTTTTGTAGCGTCCGGTTTCAATAAATTGCGAGCCCGTGGCCAACCCATAAATAAAGGCAGAACAAGCGGCCGACAAATCGTAGCCCCAAGCATTTTTAGCCCCTAGTTTGGCACATATAACATTAGAAGTCGAAGGAAAAACCATATCGGGAGTTACCGTTCCGCAAATCAACATGTCAATTTCTTCGGGACTAATGCCACGCTTTTGACACAGTTGTTTAACAGCCTCCACACACATATCGGATGTAGCTTTTTTTGGATCGTTTTCGATGTGGCGTTGCTTAATACCCGTTCGCGTAGTTATCCACTCGTCGGTTGTATCAATTATTTTTTCCAAATCAAAATTGGTTACAATATTTTCTGGAACATATCCGCCTATGGCTGTTATGGCTGCTCTTATCATTATTGAAATACTTGTTTTATTTTATCGGTTAGTTTAACATCTACCACATCTTTCGACAACACTAACATATTTTTAAACGCTAAGGCACTACTAATACCATGCCCTATCATCACATTGCTATTAACACCTAAGATAGGAGTGCCGCCATACAATTCATAATTGAAACGGTCAAAGTAATCATCGCTGCGTTTACGAGTTTTCATTAATTTAAAAAAGGCTTCTGCCGTTTTAAGCACCACGTTTCCAACAAAACCTTCGCAAACAATCACGTCGGCTTTATCATCAAACAAATCGCGCCCTTCTACATTCCCAATAAAATTAAAGTCTTTACTTTCTTTCATTAAATTATGTGCTGCCTGCGATACCAAGTTTCCTTTTTCGGCTTCCTCACCAATGTTTAACAAGCCTACTTTCGGATTTTGAATTTTGTAAACTTCGCGAGCTAAAATAGAACCTAAAATCCCAAATTGATACAATACATCAGGTTTACAATCAGCGTTAGTACCAACATCTAACATAATGCCATAGCCCCCGTTTTCTTTGGGTAAAATGGTGGTAATGCAAGGGCGAATAACCCCCGGAATTGATTTTACCGAAAACATAGCCCCCACTAACATGGCACCCGTGTTGCCCGCACTCGCCAGCACTTGAATTTTATCCTCCTTCAACAATTTGAAACCCACGCTTATACTACTTTGTGGCTTTTGCGACAAAGCCTTGGTTGGGTGTTCACTCATTTCGATAACCTCGGTAGTGTGCACGTATTCGATGTGGCTATCGTTAAACCCTTGCGTTTTAAAATACGCTTTGGCTTGCTCCGAGTCGCCTATCAACACGAGGGTAACCGATTCTGGAAGTTCTTTGGTAGCCAAAATAACACCATCTAAACAATTTTTTGGGGCAAAGTCGCCGCCCATTATATCTAATCCAATTTTCATGCTATACTGCAAATGCCGTTAAAACGCTAAAAATACGAAAATGACGGGTTTTATTATAACAATAATAGATAAGTTTTTAACCGAGAGGCGGTAACAGTATGTTTTACAGTTGCTTAACAAGGGGTAAATGAAGGTTGTATCTCAGGTTGTTCAACACAATCAATGTTATAAAGATACTTCTTATAAGGTTAAATGCAGGCTGTGCCCCCAAGTTATTCAGCCACGAAAACCAATCTGCGTGCTACAATTGTTTTCTGCAGTGGAAGAGTTCTACTTATACCAATATCGGTTCTAAAAGATACAAGTTGAACCAGAATTATTTTTCTTTTAGGCGACGAAAAAATTATAGGCGTAGCAATGCCTACGGGTATAATTTTTGAGGAAGTATAAGAGAAAAAGAAACTGGGTCAACGTATCTTTTAGAAATGATGTTGGTATTAGGGGTCGTGTCGTCCGCTTTAGCCAATTAGCCCTTTGCGGCATAGCTAAGCCTGCGGTGGCTTCTAAGGTCGCCTCCTCGTGCTTGCAATGCTCGCAAAGGTCCGCATTGGGCTGCCGCTTCCACCACTCACAGAAAAATTAAACTAACGAATTACTTTAATTTTTTAGGTGATTTAAAAGCGCAATTTAATGATGTGAATGCACTAGCTACCTGAAATGGCTTAACGATATTGCAAAACTTGAATGACAGTGCTAAAACGGACAACAGAAAGCTACGGCTTCACAAAATTAAAACAAGTGTTTCGCCAACGTAATTATCGATCGCAAATACGGCATTTAATTCTGCCAACTGCCCTCTCAGCCTGCTTACCCCTGAACAACTACAAAATTGATGACTTTGGGAACTTTTTATACCAGTTTTTTGCTTACTTTGTAAGTCGAAAATTTAAAAATTAGAATGAAAGTATCTGCAGAACAACTATATAAAAAACTTGTAAATGACTACAAATTAGTTGGGCAAACAGGGCGAATAAACTTTACGCTTAAAGACATTACCGTAAAAATTGAAACCAAAGACACAGTTGGAAATTTAATTCAAGAATGGCTAAAGGAATGGATGAAGAGCGAGAAAATTGATTTTGAAGAAAACCCACAATCACAAACATTTCCCGACATTTTTTTAGATACAACAAACTACAAAAAAGGACTTTTAGAAATTAAAACTTTCGACTTTGACCGTGGCCCTGGTTTTGATTTGGCTAACTTTGACTCTTATAGTAATTCACTTTTGACAAATGCCTATAGAATAGATTCTGACTATTTGATTTTAGCCTATCAAATGAAAGGTTCTGAAATAACAATCAAAAATATTTGGCTGAAAAAGATTTGGGAATTATCAGGCGGGAGTTCAACATATCCATTGAAAGTTTAAGAAAAGAAAAAAGTAATTTACAATATCAGACCAATAATTTGGTTTTCGGAAAGGTCAAAATTTGGCGCATTCAAATCAAAAGAAGAATTTCTGACTGCATTAAATGAAACACGATACCAATACTCAAAAACGCATCATGATAATTCTCATTGGTTGAAAAGTGTTATCAAAAACTACAAAGCACACACGGGTTCTAATTTGGAAGTTAAGAGAGTTTCTTTGTAAACATTTGCTAACCTTTCGGCAACCGCAGTAACAACATTTACAGCAACAGTATTTCCAAGTAAGTCAAAACCTTCACCATCTGTTACTGGCATTTTAAACCATTCGGGATAACCGAACAACCGAAGCCCTTCACGAAGTGTCATTCTTCTTAATCCTGTTCCGTTAGGCACAACCAGACGAGCCATATCAGTAGCTACAAGTGTTGGCGTTATTCCATTTGGGTCAAGTATTTTGTTTATTTCATAACTCAATTTGCCCGAAACAATATTGTAACCTGCTTTAATTTTCGGATTTTCTTGACGAAACGTTTTAGACCCTAATAAAGTTACTTCTCTAACTAAACTTTTGGGGTGTTCAATTTTCAAATATTTTTTAGCTACCAAATCGTCCAATATTTCTTTTAGGTTTGGCGAGTCGTGAAACGTTTTTATCTGTTCTAAAGTCAATGGTATTCCATCCATCCAATCAATTCCGATTTCGACACACCACTGTTTTTTTCGCCTTTCTTTAAATAATTTACTTAGTAGAATTGATTGCTCTTTTGTAATACTACCCTTTAATTCAATGTCCCAACTGTGTATATTATCATCTCCACCACGTTTGTCTTTTATGGATTTTCCGTGCAATTCTTCTAAAGTAAAATGTTGTAAAAGCAAGTCAGCAAATTTACTTTTCATTGAAGGCAAGCCTTTTTCTAAAATGCTTTTAATTTTTTTACGTTTTACAGGGAAATTATTTAATTGCACTTTTTCATTCAAAGTGCCTACAATAAATATTCTTTTCCTTGCTTGTGGTAGTGCAAAATCAGCAGAATTTAAAACTTTCCAAGTTGTGTTATATCCAAGTGCTTCTAATTTTTCGACAATTGTTTTAAGTGTTCTACCAATTTCATCTTTTTTATTTTCAAGGTCGTGTTTTACAAGTCCTTCAACGTTTTCAAGAATAAATCCATAGGGTTTTTTATGTCCAAGTATTCTTTCAATTTCAAAAAATAAAGTACCTCTCGTGTCAGTAAATCCTAAACGATTTCCAGCAGCACTAAAGGGCTGGCAAGGAAACCCACCTAATAAAAAATCAAAGTCTGGAATAGCTTCATTTTTAACTTTTGTAATATCACCGACAAAATAATCGTGAGAAAAATTTGCTTCCAAAACTTTCAAACCATACGGTTTTATTTCAGAAGTCATTACACATTCTGTTTTCAATCCAGTATTTTTAAAGGCTTCCTCAAATCCAAGACGAAGCCCACCAATACCAGCGAATAAATCAATAAACTTAATTGCTTCCATTTTACTTGACTTTAGTTTTTATGTTTTTGGGTTTATACAATACGAAAGGTTCAGATAAAATCATATTAGCTTCTACTTCGGGAACAAATGTTTTTACGCCAATTGCATTTAGGCATTGTATTAAAAAGGCGGCACTAAATGTACCACGACTAATTTTACTATCAATACCCGCTTTCGTCTCTTCGACCCCAATGTTTTCTAACAAGGCGACTAAATCTTCTGAACTTACTCCTCTGCGGACAAGTTCAGACTTTAATAAGCGTTTAGCTTTTTCGTTCCAATCTGTTTCTTGCATTCGACAAATTTATGATAATTATTTGCAAATATGATAATAATTATCAAATACGATAATATTTTTATGTAACTTTTCAACAACCTAATGCTTTTGCAAGCATCTTTTATCTTCATCTTCGCACAATGCAAATACACGAAAATTAAAAAGAGTTTGCAAGCCAACGCACAAGTAACAGTGAAGCCTTGGCGCAACAGCACTTCGACCGAGAAGACTCATGTCAGGTAACAACACATTTACAATAGGTAGGTTTTAATTCTCCACAGACAGTTTTGCGGTAGCCGAAAATTCAAATCTCCGAATCAATATTTGTGCTGAAAATTCCGCCCGACTCAAAATTATAAACCTTTGTAGTTTGAACATAAACTAAATCCTGACCCTTAACTAACCAACTATTGTAAAGTGATTTAGTAACTATCTACTTATTTGATTTTAATGGCATTAACCGAGATTATGCAATAGGAATCTTAGTGAGAGGCGAAAGCCCAATAAAACAGGTACTTTTTCGACTGAGGCATAGTGCTTCTATGGTGAAGAAGAAAAAGTGACGAAGTTTACTGTTTTGAAGGGATTTCGGCTCGTAATAGATTTCTATTGCATAATCTCGGTTAACGTACATACATAAAAGTGTGTTAGAATTTTTACTACTAAACTGAATAAAAATAAAAACTGTTGAGCTACTACCTATTTACTGTTAAAAGAAGGTATATAAGTTTGCATTTGACCTTTACTGCTTTTGAGTTATCTCCATTATAAACTCAAAATTTATACAGAATTTATGAAGTAATAATTTTTTACATAAATCCAAGTTCTAACTGAGCCACTTCACTCATCATTTCTTTCTCCCATGTAGGTTCAAAGGTGAGCTTGAGTTCAACTGAAGTAATGCCTGGTAATAATTTACACTTATTTTCGACCTCGGCAGGAAGCGTTTCGGCAGCAGGGCAATTGGGAGATGTTAATGTCATTACTAATTTTAATTCATTAGCTTCGTTAAGTTCAACCTCATAAATTAAACCAAGTTCCCACACATCAACTGGAATTTCAGGATCGAAACAAGTTTTAATTTCGTCTATTACGCGTTGCGTTAATTCAGTATTTTGAGATTTAATAATGGCAGCCATACTAATTATCTTTCTATTTAGCGAGGTGTTGAACAGCCTCTTGTTTCATGCGTTTAATCATACTCACCAAACCATTAGCGCGTGTTGGCGATAGGTGTTCTTTTAATCCGATTTTATTTATAAACTCCAAAGGTGCTTTAATAATAGCTTCGGGTGTTTGGTAACTTAGTAAACGTATCATTAACGCCACCATGCCTTTAGTAATGATAGCATCACTATCGGCGGTAAATACAAGTTTACCATCTTGATACCTGGCATTTAACCACACCCTACTTTGACAGCCTTGTATGATGTTGGACTCAGTTTTATACTGTTCCGCAATTAAAGGTAGCGATCTTCCCAAATCAATTAAATGTTCGTACTTCTGTTCCCAGTCGTCTCCAAAGAGTTCGAACTCTTCTATAATTTCATTTTCTATTTCGCGTATTTCCATACTAGGCTAATAAATGAATGACACGTTTTAATTTTTCAATAAAATGATGAACCTCGGCTTTGGTATTATATACCGCAAATGATGCACGCACCGTACCTTGAATACCCAGTAATTGCATTAAAGGTTGCGTGCAATGGTGCCCTGTTCGAACGGCAATACCATATTTATCTAATAACGTTCCAACATCGAAAGGATGTGCATTTTTGAGATTAAAAGAAATAACACCGGCTTTATGTTCGCTTTGACCGTAAATTTCTACCTCAGGCAACTGTAGTAATTGGTGTTGGGCTTCGTTTACCAATTCGGTTTCGTGTTGGTAAATGTTTGATACGCCTACTGCATTCATAAATTTTAAAGCGGCTGCAAACCCAACTGCTCCTGCAATGTGAGGTGTTCCTGGCTCAAAGCGTAAGGCACCTTCTGCATATTCCGTTTTTTCAAAACTTACTGTTTTAATGGTTCCACCGCCTGTTTTAGCCATAGGCAAGGTTTTTAGCCATTGTTCACGCATGTATAATAAACCAATGCCTGTGGGGCCATACATTTTATGCGCGCTGCACACAAAAAAATCGGGATTCAATGCCGTTAAGTCAACAGGTAAATGCGGTGCAGCTTGCGCCCCGTCTATAACCGTAATGATGCCATGTTGTTTAGCGAGCTTTAGTAGAGGTTCAAGCGGTGTAATTAATCCTAGCGTGTTGCTCACTTGTGTTACAGCTATTACTTTAGTTTTGGCTGTAATTAAAGTGGAAATGGAGTCAATATCTAAACTGTGGTTGCTGAGTAGCGGGATTACTTTTAATACGCCACCATTTTCGTGCGCCCAAAGTTGCCAAGGTAAAATATTAGAGTGGTGTTCGTAAGCCGTTAATAAAATTTCATCGCCTGGTTTTAAAATAGATTTGGCTAAACCTTGTGCAATCATGTTAATGCCATCGGTTGTACCTGCCGTGAAAATACATTGCTGTGGATTTACAACACGAAAGTGTGCGGCTACCGTTTGACGGGCTTGTTCAAATAGTTCGGTGGCTTCGCGACTGAGCGTGTGTACCCCTCGGTGAATGTTAGCATTGTAGTGCGAGTAGTAATCATTGATGGCATCAATAACGGCAATTGGTTTTTGAACGGTAGCACCATTATCGAAATAAACCAACGTTTGACCATTTACTTTTTTAGTTAGTATTGGAAAGTTAAGACGTATGGCTTCTACATCTAAATGAATGTTGCTATCTACCGTTTTCATTTCCATATTAATCGTTTAAATAAACCAAGCGTTGTTCTACCAGATGTTTAAGGCTATCTACTTCTAATTGATTGGTTACTTCGCCCATAAAGGCTTGTAATAGTAAGCGGGTACCGCTTTCTTTACCAATACCACGCGCATTTAAGTAAAACAAAGCTTGTTCATCTATTTTTCCGGTAGATGTGCCATGCGAGCATTTCACATCATCGGCGTAAATTTCTAACTGTGGTTTGGTATTAATGGTGGCATCGTCGCTTAACAAAATATTTTTACTGCTTTGGTAAGCATTTGTTTTTTGCGCATCCTTACGAACAAAAATTTTACCATTAAATACACCTGTACTTTTACCATCTATGATGCCTTTATACAACTCATTACTTTCGCAATGTGGCACTTGATGATCCATGAGGGTGTGGTTGTCAACTAATTGGGTATCGTTTATTTTGAATAAGCCATAAAGATGAGCCTGTCCGTTGGTTCCAGCTAATACAACGTTATGATTATTACGCACCGTTTGTCCACTTAGGGTAATGGTGGTGTTATCGTAATGCCCATCGCGGTTCACTTGTACTTGATTGGTATGCACGGCATAACTTTGCTTGCCGCCATCTTGAATAGTATAAGCAGTTAAACGGGCGTTGGGTTCTATTAATTTCTCACTTAAAAAATTAGTGAAGGTTTTACTGTTTTCAATGCTTACAAAATGTTCTATAACAGTTGCCGAAGCACCTGCCTCTACGTGGATAAAATTTCGAGGATTAGCAAGGGTTTCGGTGCTAGAGTTAGAAATGTATAAAATATGAATGGGAATTTGTAACGATATGTTTTTTTCGATTCGCATGAAAAAACCCGAGCCACTAAAAGCTGTGTTGAGGGCTACAAAAGCATCGGTATTGGTTTCACTTAAACTATGAAGTTTATTTTTTTCGTGGGTCTGCAAATTAGAAAATGCCGAAATATGCAAGCCTTTTAAAACGGTTTTATCGCTGAGAGTTTCGTTAAACTGCCCATTAAGCATAACCAAAGTAATGGTATCTTCTAATTTGAACTTAGATAAGTCCATTGTTTTTTCAATGGGTGCTTCAATGTTCTTAAACTCGCGTTTCAAAATAACATCTAAATTACAGTATTTATAATCTTCGTGTTTATTGGTGGGTAAGCCAAGATTTTCGAGGCAACGTAAACTCTCGGTAAGCGTGGCATCACTCATAAAATCTACCTTTCCAGCAAAGTGGCTCAACCTATCCATTATTTGTTGCGCTGTATTTGTTTTTTCTGCTAACATATTTAATAGCTACTAAGCATTAATTATATCAAATTCTTTTTTTATTTCGTCGTAACCTTTGGCTTCCAATTCTAAGGCTAATTCTTTTCCACCACTTTTAACAATGCGGCCGTTGTAAAGAATATGTACAAAGTTGGGTACAATGTGATCGAGTAAACGTTGATAGTGTGTAATAACAATGTAAGCGTTAGCATCTGTTTTAAGGGTGTTTACGCCATTAGCCACTACGCGTAAGGCGTCAATGTCTAAGCCCGAGTCGGTTTCATCGAGTATAGCTAAAGTTGGTTGTAGCATGGCCATCTGAAAAATTTCGTTACGTTTTTTTTCACCACCGCTAAACCCTTCGTTAACACTGCGATTGGCGAGTTTACCATCTAACTCTACTAGTTTTTGTTTCTCTTTTACTAAGGTTAAAAAATCTTTGGCTTCGATGGGTTCTAAACCTTGATAGGCTCTTTTTTCGTTAAGTGCTGTTTTTAAAAAGTTAATATTACTAACCCCTGGAATTTCGACTGGGTATTGAAAGGCCAAAAACAAACCCTCGCGCGCACGGTCTTCGGGCGCCATCTCTAACAAATCTTTACCATTAAAAACTACTTCGCCTTCGGTTACCTCGTAGTCTTCTTTACCCGCCAATACGCTCGACAAGGTTGATTTACCAGAACCATTGGGCCCCATAATAGCGTGTATTTCGCCTGCTTTCACTTCCAAGTTAATGCCTTTTAAAATGGCTTTTCCATCTACCGATGCGTGTAAGTTTTTAATGCTTATCATGTTTTTTAGTTTATACTGTAATTGTAATTATAGAGTTTATAGTTAAATTTTGAAATGCGGAATGCTTGTTTGCCTTTGTTCCAAATGTAAACCAATAAACGGTCGGTAGGTTTAAACTGACCACCTACATTAATGGCATATCTTAACTGTTTTTTTTGATCTGCTTTTTTTGTGCTTGGAACATCGTTTAGTTTTACTGGGTAATATAAATAGGCTTTACCTAATTCTTCTTGGCGTTCAAATTGTAAACATACTAAGGCTTCGTTGCTACTGTTTAGTGTTTGCTCTTCTCTCTCCAATTCTAACTTAATGTGTAAGCGATTGCTGCTTATGCCTAGGCTATCCATTTTTAATTGTAATCCAAATTCTTTTCCTGCATAATTAAAAGGGGCTTTCAAGGTATCGAAAATACTCGCAAAAACCGTGGGTCGAGTCTTGGCATAAGGTTCTAAATCATTAGCTCCTCCTAAACAACCTTGATAAGATTTACCAACTTTTAAAAATGTGTAACGCCATTGTTCAAAGGTCATACCTGCGCGTAAAATAATGGCACGATTATTTTGGTAGCAATAAACTAAATTTAATACTACTAAAAAGCTGAGTAAGGGCGTAAACATCAATGTGTGGGTACGCGATTGTAAAACATACTCACTAACCTTCGCTCCAATTACGGCTAACACAGCGTAATAGTCAACCAACACGCGAATGCCTAAACCATCAAAATATGTGTAAGCCCAAAAGGCGGCAAAGAAATAAATCAGTACGGCGAAAAACAAAAGCCCTGCCCAAAATGCAAAACGGTTGCTGCGGTATAAAAAAATAAAGCCTGTTAAAAAGATAAGGCAAACGGGTGTGTAAATAAAAAAGCCATTATCAAATCCGAATAAGAGTTTTAAAATTTGTGGCTGTGTCCAATAAAATCCATCGGCTTTATAAGTGTGGTGAAAAAACTGTCCACTTTGATAGTACCAAATTAAATTTTGTAAAAACATAATACCAACAGCCATGCTTACGGCCCAATAAAAATGAGGCAAGCGAATTACTTTTTTTATAACTTCAAATAATTGCGTTTTAGAGTTAAACCATAGTAAGGGCGCAGCAATTATAAATACGTTATTTGGCCGAGTTAATACAATTAAGCCCAAAACTAACATCGTTTTATATACATTGGCGGGATTAACTTGATTGGTCAATTGGTAACTATAGTATAAAAATATACTAATCAAACTGAACGAATATACGTGCGACATGGCTGGCTCAAAGACAGTGTAATTAAATAAATTTGTTCCGAACACTAATAAGCTAATCGTTAGTAAACTGGTTTTAAAAGTGTACCCTAGTTCATTTAATAGCCGCATTAAAAAATGAAGTCCAACTAATAGATAAGAAATTCCTGCTAAGGCAACAGTAAGCTGAAAAGGTGTACTTACTCCATTTAATTCACTTCCAAAAATAAGTGCTAACACATATCCTAAGGCAAAAAATGGTACTAGTAAAAGTGCCTCACCCACGCTGTGCACATTAATTGTTCCTGTGCTTGTTTTCAGTAAATACCAAGCATCGCCAGTTTGGTGCTGAAGGTTATGATGAATAAATACGGATGTGAGGTAAGCGTAATAATCGCCAGCATCGCCTACAATAAAGTTAACAGGGGTTTGCGAGTGGTGCCGCCACAGTAAAACAAGCGAT
>JAAFIL010000037.1 GCA_013297775.1 Bacteroidota bacterium | reverse complement strand
CCTTTAGTATAAAACTTTAACTAATTAGAAACTTTCTTGTGAAAAATAAGTGTGGCACGCAAAGGCGCAAAGTTCGCAAAGGAGGGAAGCGTTGATTTTAAATTTTAAGGAAGAGAACCTTTAGTATAAAACTTTAACTAATTAGAAACTTTCTTTGTGAAAAATAGGTGTGGCACGCAAAGGCACAAAGTTCGCAAAGGAGGGAAGTGTTGATTTTACATTCTAAGGAAGAGAACTTTTTGAATAAAACTTTAATAATTAGAAAACTTTCTTTGTAAAAATAAGTGTGGCACGCAAAGGCGCAAAGTTCGCAAAGGAGGGAAATGATGATTTTAAATTTTTAGGGAGAGAGATGGCGTGTAAATCATTTTCATCAACGATTTGTTGGATAAGCAACTATCTCGAATAAATAAAGTTTAACCAAATAAATCATGAAGTCCCCAAAAGATAAGAATTAAACCCACTAAACTTGTGCTGTACATCACGATTGTAAAAGATTGGTTGCTGTGAAAATTGACACATGTAATTAAAAATCCAACTAATAAGGACATAGCTCCTGATACTATTTTAAATAAACCGTTTCTTCGTTGAATGGCGTACTGCTCTGTTTTCAACCTTCGAATAATGCCCTCAATAATTGGCGCATCATCTGTTCGATTTAATAATTGTTTTTTAATTTCAGCATCACTTACTTTACGTTCTAATAGTTCCTTTGCCAACTCATATAACCGTTGTTGATCGTTATTACTAAATTTCATACGTTTGATTCAAATACTTACGTCAATTTATAAAAGTTAAGTTTGAATAACTATGATGTTCGTCATATCACCATTTATTAAGCCGTAGTGCTGAATATATTGCCTTGTGGTACTTTCATCCAATAGCGTTTATCGTAGGCTAAACAAATGTTTCTTAAAAATAATTTTCCGGTTTCGGTGATGATGAGTTTATTATCTTCAATAGTAATTAATTCATCTTCCATCAATGCTTCAAACTTATCTTTCGATTCAAAGTAACACGCATCTAAAATGGTTTCGTGTTTACACATTAATGCCAAGATGTGTTCGCGCCTTATTAAATCTTCGGGAGTTAACGCATGTCCTTTAAAAATTGGAAAATGACCATTAGCTACCATGGTCCTGTATGCTTCAACTGTTTTAACATTTTGTGCAAACCCATCCCAAGTATCGCTAATAGAGGAACAACCCAAGCCAATTAATAACTTGGTAGTATTAGTTGTGTAACCCATAAAGTTTCGATGTAAACTTTGGTTGCGAAATGCTTGAAATAAAGCATCATTCGGTAAAGCGAAATGATCCATTCCAATATCGAGATAGCCCGCCTCGGCAAATAATTTTTTCCCTACTTCGTATAAATTTCGCTTATAACTATCGGTTGGCAAATCCATTTCTGAATACTTCCGTTGCCCAGGTTTTAACCACGGCACATGTGCATAGCTGTAAAATGCAATACGCTCTGGCTTTAATAAAATTATTTTAGTGATGGTATCTGTTATAGAGGTCGTTGTTTGATAAGGTAGCCCGTAAACTAAATCGAAGTTAATAGAGGTGTAGCCAATTTTTCGGGCTTGCTCAGTTACTGTTTTAACTTCTTCCAGAGTTTGGTAACGGTTAATTGTATCTTGTACTTTTTCATTAAAATCTTGAATACCAAAACTGACACGTTTAAATCCTAAATGAAACAGGGCTTGTAAATGGTTGTTAGTTGTGTTTGCTGGGTGGCCTTCAAAACTGAAATCGTGATTGGATGCAACATTGGCGGTACTTAAAATTGTACTTAATAAAAACGTTAAATGCTCGGGCGAGAAAAATGTGGGCGTGCCTCCACCCAAATGAATTTCTTTAATTAAGGGTTTTCCAGAGAATTGATTTAAGTAAAGTTGCCATTCCATTAACAACGATTCTATATAAGGTACTTCTACTTTATGGTTAATGGTAATGCGTGTATTGCAAGCGCAATAGGTACACAAGCTTTCGCAGTAAGGCAAATGAATATATAAACTTATACCTTCTGTATTGTATTTAATAAAAGCTTGTTGAATATGCGTCTTCCACGTTGCTTCATCCATAGCATTAGACCAATAGGGAACGGTTGGATAACTGGTATAGCGTGGTGCTTGAATATTGTACTTTGAAATCAAATCCATGTTACATTAGCTTTATAGATTGGTATTTTTCTAGCTCGCTTAAAAAATCATTAATAATTGCTTGCTCTACATGAGGCATAACTACTATTTTATAATAATTAACTACGCCCGTGTGTGTATCGGGAACAAGATGAAATTTTTCGGCTATACGTTCACTTATATAGTTGGCATTAATGGTTACAATGTTTAAGTAAGGATTTCGAAAATGACGGATTTGCAAAGCATCTAATCGTTGGCATATAAAACTTGTTCTACTAATTAATTGTTGCATTTTTTGAGTCCATTCGACCGAACCATGAGTGTGTAAAATCATCCATAAACACACGGCATTTGCACCCGAACGGCTACCACACAAAGTAAAATCTTTTCCTTTTACATAGTTGGCTTCGTTGGTACACACGTACTTTAAAAGATGTTTACGAATTAAAAAAATACCAGTCCCATAAGGTGCTTGCAACATTTTATGTCCATCTAACGAAAATGAAGATATGTTTTCGTTTTTAAAATGAAATGGGTGATGAGTATGAATGAACGGATAAATAAATCCTCCAAACGCGGCATCTACGTGTAGTTTATAATGAATGTTTAATGCGTTTAAAAGATCCGTTACAGCATCAATATCATCTACCGAGCCAAACATGGTAGTGGACATGTTAACGTTTACAATAAAATAGTTGACACCATTTGCTAAGGCTTGGTTTACTTTTTGTTCAAGCTCATGTATATCAATAGTTCGGCTTTGTAGGTTAACAGCTATTTCAATCCCTTGCAGGTTAAGCAAATCAATTCCTTTGGGTATAGAGTAATGGGTATCTTCCGAATAAATAACTGCTATTTGACGAATGTTTGCTTTGAACTCGGCTGTAAAATAATTTCTGTAAATCCATAACGCTTCAATATTGGCTTCGGTGCCACCACTGGCAACGTATCCATCGTAAGTTTGAGGCTCGGCTTTAAAAATTTCTTCGGCACATATCTTAATTACTTCTTTCTCCATTTCTTGTGTACCCGTAAAAAAATCTTCTTGCTCGCTACCGAGTGTATGTACGCCAATGTGATTAGGATTGGCAATTAAGGTGGATAAAAAAGGTGCATCTTTTAAAAAGGGGGCATCTTCGTAAAAGATAGAGGAATCTAGGTATGTGGCTGGAATACCAATGATGGCTTCCGTTCTGTAATTTGTGTTTTTACTTAAACACTCAAATACTTTTGCTTTAATTTGCGAATGTGAATATTTTTCCCAGTACATGATTTACTTTTTGTGGCAACATGATTTAATAACCTTAACTGCTGGCGTTGGTTGAAGTGCTTGGCTTGGTGTTTGGCAGCAAGATATAGTGTGTGATTGTTTTTCGAATGCTAGACTAATGTAAGGAATACCTAAATTTAATCCTCTTAAAATAAGCAACACCGCCATAACCCCAACCACGTAAGGCATAGATTGCCGAATGTAATTTCTGAACTTTAATGTAATAAACTGTCCGAGAAAAGAAACAGCACACATAACAGGAAGCGTTCCCAAACCGAAATAGAGCATAAACTCTGCGCCTTTTATATAACTACCGGTTGCTATTGAGCCTGCAATACCAAGGTAAACTAAACCACAAGGTAGGAGGCCATTGAGTAAGCCCATGAAAAAAAGAAAATGTAATCCTTTTTTATGAAAGAGTTGCGTTAATTGTTGTTTAACGGCATTAATGAATTTATAAACGGTACCAAATTGCGGTTTGATGAACCAATTGGTTTGTGTAAGCAACACCGAAACCAAAAGTAAAACACCCAAGCCAATGGAGAGTAATTGTTGAAACCCTCCCATAAAAAACGATTGACCTAAGCTGCCAAATAGTAAACCTAAAACTATGTATGTTAAAACACGACCCAAATTGTATAAAAAAATACCACTATACTTTTTAAAAAAACCGTAATGATGAACGGGTAAGGCCACTGCAATAGGCCCACACATGCCAATGCAATGAAAACTTCCGAGTAAGCCGAGCGGTAGTGCTGCAATAAAAAGTTCCATATTAGTCTATAAAAATAACCTCTTCTTTAAAGTAAGATATGCTGTTGCTTACCCACGACAATTGCATTTTATAAACCCCGTGAACCAATGCCCTAGTAGGAATGCGTTGTTGGTTATTTATAAAATTTAGCTCATAACTTACATCTTTACTTGAGTCAGATGGGCGAAAAAATTTAACGGCTCCTTCAAAACCATGCTGTGTTAGGCTGGTATCGGCAGTTAATAGAATTTGCTTGTTTTGCAAAAGATGTGTGATAGATGATGTCAATTTTTTTTCGTTAGCAATGGCGTTTATTTTATCTTGAAATTTAAGTTCTTGTGCATAGTAATCTTTACTTTCGAGTTCTACTTTTTGACCAAAGCATAAACTCACTAAGGTGATGATTAATGCTACAAAACTTAAATACAATACAGCTATCTTTTTTCCCCAGTTCATAATTAATTAGGTGTTACGTGAAACATTGCTTAAGAAATTTGTTTTTATAGTTTTAATTTTTTTGTTGTTAGAATAGATGCCTAATTCGATGATTGATTTACGTTTCTTAACATCGCTCTTTTTAAGAATGATAAAAAACTCTCCCTCCGAAACGCCCTCGTGCTTTACCATGAGAGCCTTACCGATGATTTGAATATCGGCATCAAGGTTTTCAACTTTGATTTCTACGGGCAAGTCGTTGCGGGTTTTGTTGACTAATTTGATGGTGTATAAATTACTGATTTTATTATTGGGCTGTTGTTGATACAACATGCCTTTGGCGCGTAAAACGCTTACATCATAGTCGGAGCGGGTGGCTAATAAAAACGTTTCGATGCCTAAAAGCACTAATAACACAACTGTATAGGCTTTCATGCGTGTAGTAAGTGCAAGTTGCTGTTTGTTTTTAATCCCATTTTCGGAAGCATAGCGAATTAAGCCGATTGGTAAATTTACTTTTTCCATAACGCTGTTGCACTCATCAATACAGGCGGTGCAGTTCACACATTCTAACTGCGTTCCATTTCTTATATCAATACCTGTTGGGCATACTTTTACACATAAACCGCAATCAATACAATCGCCTTTTCCGCGCGCTTCGTTTTTGCGTAGTTTATGTCGAGGCTCTCCCCGCTCATAATCATAAGCCACCACAATAGAATTTTTATCTAACAAAACCCCTTGCATGCGCCCATACGGACAAACGATTAAACAAATTTGCTCCCTTAAATAGGAGTAAACAAAATAAAAAATAAAAGTAAAAATGAGTAGCGCAATAAAACTACCGCTATTGGCACTAAGTCCTTCGGTATATAATTTAGCAACTTCATCAAAACTGATTAAGTAACTCAAAAATGTATTCGCTATTAAATAGGATAACGCAAAAAAAGAAATAAACTTTAAACTTCGCTTTATCATTTTCTCTTGAGTCCACGGGGCTTGCTTTAACGCCCTTTGTTGGTTAGCATCGCCTTCTATAAAATACTCAATACGTCGAAAAAGCATTTCCATAAAAATAGTTTGCGGACACGCCCAGCCACAAAACACACGCCCAAACACCACGGTAAATAAAGCTACGAATACAATAAAAATGAGCATGCCCAAACCAAATATGAAAAAATCTTGAGGCCAAAAAATCATTCCAAACAAGATGAATTTTTTATGAAACACATCTATTAAAAATAATGGATCACCATTAACTTTAATGAGTGGTAACCCAAAAAATACAATCAAGTAAACATAACTTAAATACGCGCGAAGGTTAAATAATTTACCACTTGGTTTCTTAGGAAAAATCCAAGCTCGTTTCCCATTCGCATCAATAGTAGCAATACTATCTCTAAAACTTTCGTGTTCATTATCTAGTTCCATGTTCTTCGTTTTTCGCACTTTACTTTAGTTTGGTTAAGCTGCTATCTTTGGGTAATTCGTTTGTTTTTAAACTATCTTTTGAGTTGGATAAGGTATCGGTTGTTTGAACTATTGCCGTTTCGGTGTATAACTCGCCTTGCGCAGCTTTACCGTTAGGCGGATTGGTTCCACTTAATGTTTTAATATAACTACTTAATTGAGCCATTTGCATAGGAGATAAATCTTCTTTCCACGCTTTCATACCTTTATCGGCTATACCATATTTGATGGTTTTGAAAATATCTGAAATACCACCACTGTGCAACCAATACGCATCGGTTAAATTAGGACCTACTCCACCTTCGCCAAGTTTGCCATGACAGGCAACGCAATTGGCAATATATACCTCTTTCCCAGCAATGAGGTTATCACCCTCTAACATTTTTACAGTTGTTTCATCTACATTATTCGCCGAAGTTTTCATGTATTCGTCTAACTCCACTTTTGCAGCAGCAATAGATTTGGTGTACTCGGTGCCTTGCAAATCGCCTGTTTTAGAAACATGAAAATGAATTAAATAAATAACACTAATGGCAATGGTAAGGTAAAATCCATATTTCCACCAAGGGGGTAAGTTATTGTCTAACTCTCGAATGCCGTCGTAATCGTGGTTGAGCATAATTTCCGATTCCTTCTCTATATCAACCGAAGCGTTTAGCTTTTCTAAAATAGTTTTTTCTTTAACGGGACTTACCTTAGGCGTTGCATCTATTAAAGCATCGGGTGCTTTATCAATTTTAATAAATCCTTTAATAAGATTGAATAAAAGAAAAATACAAAGACCTTCAATAAAAATAATGCTAATCATGAAATAAAATGTAAAGCTATCTAGCCCGCCAACCAGCCAATTAGTGCCTGCTACGGTTTGAGGAACTGCGCCATCTTGCGCCACGGCTTGATATCCTACTAATGTAAACAGCGTAAGCAGTATTGTTGGAATTATATTGGTTGAATTATTATTTTTTGCCTTGTACTTTTCTTGAAAATAATTGCTTTGTGTTAAGTTTTTAAATACACTCGCCATGGCCAAAATCAAGATTAACAATACTAAGATTACAACCAATAAGGTAATGAACAAGGCGTTAGAAAAGTAAGTGGTACTTACTACTTTTGCTTCTTCTTGTGCCGATGCTAGAAATGGTACTACTAATAGCATTGCTAGATACATTCGTTTTATTATTCGTGAGGAATTCATACGTTCAGTTTTAAATTTCGTTTTCTAAAGGAATATTTTTGGCTCTATTAATGTAATTCTTATCGGCTTTTACAACATAAACTGTAACAATGGTAAAGAAGATGAAAAACAGTAGCAAGGATACGAGCGGATAGATACTAACGCCAGCTATACTTTCGAGATAATTAATGAATTTCATACGATTAGTTTTTAGAAGTGAATTGTTTTTTTGAGCTGTCTGTTGCACTAGTCTTTTTTATATCGGTACCAATGCGTTGTAAGTAAGCAATGAGTGCAATGATTTCTTTTTTAGGAGAGGTTTCGATTCCATCTTTTTTAAGATTAGCCACAATGGTATTGGCTTGCTTATTCAAATCAGCTTCTGCTAGTTCGGCATAATTTTCTGGATAAGGAACACCTAAGGTTTGCATGGCTTTAATTTTTGTTTTTAGAGTAGATACATCTAAGTCATCGTCTAACAACCACGAGTAAGGCGGCATAATAGACCCTGGCGACATAGAGTTAGGTTCTAACATGTGATTGTAATGCCAACTATCTGGGTATTTTCCACCTTCGCGTGCTAAGTCGGGACCTGTGCGTTTACTGCCCCATTGAAATGGGTGGTCGTAAACAAACTCGCCCGCTTTAGAATATTCGCCATACCTTGCGGTTTCGCTTCTAAATGGACGTATCATTTGCGAATGACAGGTATAACAGCCTTCGCGTACATATATATCTCTGCCTTCTAACTCTAAAGGGGTGTAGGGTTCAACGCTTGCAATAGTTGGGATGTTTGACTTTATTAAAAAAGTAGGTACAATTTCGATGATACCCCCAATGATAACAACCACTAAACTTACAATCATAAGTTGGATGGGTTTACGCTCAATCCAGCGGTGCCAATGGTCTTTAGAATGCGCTGCGTAGCTTTTAGATAATGCCATGGCTTCTGCTTCTTCATCGGCTAAAAACGAACCTGCTTTTGCGGTCTTAAACAAATTATAAGCCATTACAATAGCACCTACTAAATACAAGGTACCACCAATAGAGCGTGCGGCATAAAATGGAATCAAGCGTGTAACGGTTTCTAAAAACTGCCATTTTAATTGCCCTTCGGGTGTAAAATCTTTCCACATTGAGCTTTGCATAAAGCCTGCCCAATACATGGGAACGGCATACAATAAGATGCCTAAAGTACCAATCCAAAAATGGAGGTTGGCTAATTTTTGCGAGTATAAAGTGGTGCGGAATAGTTTTGGAATTAAGAAATATAAAATCCCAAACGTTAAGAAACCGTTCCAACCTAATGCGCCAACGTGAACGTGTGCTACAATCCAATCGGTGTAATGCGCAATGGCACTTACACTTTTGAGCGATAGCATGGGGCCTTCAAACGTGGCCATGCCATAAGCGGTAACTGCCACTACCATAAACTTTAGCACTACATCTTCGCGTACTTTGTCCCATGCGCCACGCAAGGTAAGCAAGCCATTAATCATACCACCCCACGATGGCGCAATTAACATTACCGAAAACACAACACCTAGTGATTGCGCCCAATCGGGAACGGCGGTGTATAGCAAGTGGTGAGGTCCTGCCCAAATGTATAAGAATATTAAAGCCCAAAAGTGAATGATGGATAAGCGATACGAATAAACTGGGCGGTTAGCGGCTTTAGGAATGAAGTAATACATTAAACCTAAATAAGGGGTGGTTAAGAAAAAAGCAACGGCATTGTGTCCGTACCACCATTGCACCAACGCATCTTGAACGCCTGCATACCACGAATAGGATTTGGTTAAAGACACAGGAATTTCGATAGAATTAACAATGTGTAGCATGGCTACTGTTACAAAAGTGGCAATGTAAAACCATATTGCTACATACAAATGTCGCTCGCGTCGTCTGATGATAGTACCAAACATGTTCCAGCCAAATACAACCCAAACCAATGTTATAATGATGTCTATTGGCCATTCTAATTCGGCGTATTCTTTTCCGGTTGTGTAACCCAATAATAAAGATAGGGCGGCTAATACGATAATGAGTTGCCAGCCCCAAAAATGGATTTTACTTAATAAATCGCTAAACATGCGTGCTTTTACTAAACGTTGTAACGAATAATAAACGCCCATAAAAATGCCGTTTCCAACAAAGGCAAAAATAACGGCGTTGGTGTGTAGGGGGCGTGTGCGACCGAAAGTAGTGTATGCCAAATCAAAATTTAGTGCGGGGATATACATTTGTAAGGCTACTAAAACCCCTACTAACATCCCTACCAAACCCCATACAACTGTGGCAATACCAAACATTTTTACAATTTGATTATCGTACCTAAATTTTTCTAATTCCATAATTTGTTTTTTTAATCTTTAATTGATTTTTTTATTTCTGTTTTATTAGCGGTGAGTTCATCATCAAACAACATTCGCACCGAAGGCGTGTAGTCATCGTCGTACTGACCTGATTTTACTGACCAAATGAAGGCTACTAAAAAACCGATAGCAATGATTAAACTAGCGGATATAAGGATAAAAAGGACGCTCATAGTGGTTACAAAATTACTTAGGCTCTACTTTATAATTTTTGACGACGGTCATTGCCTATTATGACATATATCATACTTTAGACTTTTTAAGTTTAAACTCGAATAAACTACTCAACCCTGTGGTTAGTAAAATTATACTGATGGAACTAATAGGCATTAAAATAGCGGCTATCACCGGCTTTAAATCGCCCATCACTGCAAAGTATAATCCAATAAAATTATAGGCAATGGATAAAGCAAAACTTGCGTAAATAATTAGTTTTTCTTTTTGGCAGTAGCAAATAAGTTCATTTAGTAAATTGAAATTTTTACCCGATAACACCGCATCACAAGCTGGCGAGAAATTATTGGTATCGTCGCTAATTGCAATGCCTACATCGCTCTGCATCAAAGCTCCCGCATCGTTTAGCCCATCGCCAATCATTAATACACGGTGTTGCTTTTGCAGTTGTTGAATGTAGCGTAATTTGTCTTCGGGCTTTTGATTAAAGTGCATTTCTGTATCTCGCCCAAAAATGGTTTTTAAATAGGCTGCCTCCGAGTCATTATCGCCCGATAAAATTTTTACTTGAACTTGCTTTTTTAATTGCATTACGATTTCGGCTAGTCCATTTCGGTATTTGGTGTTGATTAGAAAGTAACCCACACATGCCCCGTTAATACTGATGTAAACGGTACTTCCTACATTAACCTTCGGTGATTTACTTCCTAAAATAAATTCGGCAGATCCCATTTTAATGGATACAGTATTAATGAAACCTTCAACACCAAAGCCTTTCCACTCTTTATACGCTTTAACTGGAAGTGATGGGCTAAACGGTAAAAACGATACTATACTTTTACTAAGTGGATGTTTGGATTGGTTGGCAAGCGAACGAATGAATTGCTGCTGAAGTGGCGTTAAGTCTTCGCCACAAAATATAATATCTGACTTACCTTGTTCGGTAATGGTTCCTGTTTTATCGAACACAACGGTATCTATGGCGGCCATGCGTTCTATAACCGCGGCATTTTTTACATACAATTTATACTTGTTTAAAATACGAATCATATTGCCATTGGTAAACGTTGCACTTAATAATAAAGCACAGGGACAAGCCACTATAAGCACAGAGGTGATGGTGTTCCATATTTTGCTTGCGTCGTAAATAAACCAATAGCTTGCTGCCAGCAACGCAACCGAAAAAAGAGCATAAGTAAAGTAACGGCTAATGCGATGAATGAATGAAACAGTAACAACCTCTTTTTTTGTTTTGAAGGCCGCATTATTCCACAGTTGGGTTAAATAACTTTGCGAAACTTCTTTTAACACCTCTAGTTCAATAGCCCCCGAAGTTTGTTTCCCGCCTGCATAAATAATTTCGCCAATTGATTTTTCGACGGCTAATGATTCGCCCGAAACAAAACTATAATCAATGGTTGCTTTACCTAAAAATAAAATGGAGTCGGCAGGAATAATTTCATCGTTATGAATTTTTATACGGTGTCCCACTTTTAAATCGGCTACCGAAATTTGCGTTTCGTTACCATCGGGATGGATGACGCTTACACCTAACGGAAAATAAGAGGTATAATCTCTGTCGAACGAAATGCGTTGATGCGTTCGATTTTGAAAGTAACGCCCAATCAACATAAAAAAAACAATGCCACTCATAGAGTCGAGGTAACCTACTCCACTGGCTGAACCAATTTCATAAACACTTCGTAAAAAGGTAATCAAAATAGCTAAGGCAATGGGCGCATCAATGTTAAGAAATCCTTGTTTTAATCCTTTGTAACCCGAAATAAAAAATTCGGAAGCCGCATAAAAAAATACGGGAAGCGATAAAATTAAGTTAAGGTAATTAAACCAATGTTTTAATTCAGGATTTTCCAAAGTTCCTAAAGAAAAATAATCTGGAAAACTTAACATCATAATATTACCAAAACAAAATCCTGCAATGCCGAGTTTAATAATTCGCGAACGGTCGTACTTTTTTATTTTAGTGGTGTTGATGTCGTTTAAACTAATGTGCGGTTCGTACCCAATACGTGTTAATGTTTTAGCGACCTCTTTAAGCGTTGTTTGACTGTGCTTGTAAATTAGCGTTACTTCTTTTTTTATAAAATTTACAGTTGAAGAACTAATTCCTGCATTCAATTTATGGAGGTGTTCCAATATCCAAATACACGACATGCAGTGCATTTGCGGTAAATAAAACGTTACATGGTAATACGTTTGATCTTTAAAATGAACTAATTTATCAATGATGGGCGCATCGTCTAAAAAATCGAATTTGCCCTCTCTTATTTTTGTTTGTTGATTGATGCCTGGCGATGCGCTTAAATCATAATACTCGCACATCTGGTTTTTATTAATTATTTCATAAACGGTTTTGCAACCCGTGCAACAAAAGTGTTTGTCGTTACTTGTAATTCCTTCGGTGATTACATCTTCGCCACAATGAAAACAGGTAACAATTGGTTTTCGGATAACTAGGCTCATATATGGTACAAAATTAATGAGAGTCTCATCCAACGAAAATGACTTTTGTTGGTAGAAAAAGTGATTTATATCATCAATTCTTTATATCTATTTTTTAATACACGCAAGTATCTTAAACATTGTGAAATTACCTTGATACCAACATCATTTCTAAAAGATACGTTGACCCAGTTTCTTTTTCTCTTATACTCCCTCAAAAATTATACCCGTAGGCCTTGCTACGCCCATAATTTTTTCGTCGCCTACAAGAAAAATAATTCTGGTTCAACTTGTATCTTTTAGAACCAATATTGGTATGAGGGATAAAATGTTTTTGAATTTCAATTTAAACCTTTCGTGAATTTTACTATCCAAGTATTGTAATTGTATTGAAGATGGCAACTCGTATTTTAATTTTAGCAGATGGCAACTCAGCTCACACAAAAAAATGGGCTTTGGGTTTAAGTAAGAAAGGTTTTACTATTGGAATTTTTAGTTTTAATTTACCCGATTACGATTGGTATAGCGAAGCGGGTATCGTCTTTTTGAACTTACGAGCAGGACATCAAAACCCGACTGCATTACTTTCAAAACTAGGTTATTTACGTTTTTTAAAAACTCTCAAAACACAAATCAAATTGTTTCAGCCCGATGTGTTACATGCGCATTATGCCAGTAGTTACGGGCTATTGGGTGCTTTAACGGGCTTCCAACCTTTTATTATATCTGTTTGGGGAACCGATGTGATGAAATTTCCGCAAAAGAGTTTTATTCATAAAATGATTTTAAAGTTTAATTTGAAATGTGCCCATTCTATTTGTGCAACTTCTCCCACTTTGGTAAACTATTTAAAACCGTTAACTCGTAAACCTATTGCCATTGTTCCGTTTGGAGTAGATACTGAAATTTTTAAACCTTCTGATCACGTTGTTGACAATAGGGTTTTTACAATGTGTTGTGCAAAAGCTTTAGAGCCGATGTACAATAATCATCAATTAATTTTAGCTTTTGCACACTTAAAGAAAAAATATCCTACCAAAGCCATGCGCTTAATTATTTTGGGCGAAGGCAGCCAAGCAAGGTATTTAAAAACATTAAGCACACAAATTGGTGTAGCCGATTGTGTTTTGTTTACTGGAAAAGTATCGGAATGGTTAGTGGCTTGGTATATTGCAAATTCGCATTTACTACTTAATGTATCTACTTACGAAAGTTTTGGTGTTAATATTTTAGAAGCAATGGCTTGTGCAAAGCCTGTAATTGTGAGCGAAGCCGAGGGATTGGTTCATTTAGTATCACAAACAAATGGCAATCAAATTGTAAATGCGGCTAATGAATTGGAAATTGCTAACGCCATGGAAACGATTTTATTACATCCTGCACGAGGCGAAAAAGCGGGACAAAGTGGTTATGACTTGGTGAACCGTAAATTCACGCTTCAAATAAGTATTGCCAAAATGATAAGCGTTTACGATGAAGTAATGGCGAATCATCACTTAAAAATGGCACTTCATAAAAATAGAAACCCAGTGCTGCATTAGTAAGTGTAAACGTGGTAAAAATTCTAAGAAACCTACTTTTACATTCTTTAAAATAGCTGTATCTTTATGCTTCTTAAAATTTAATTAAACGTTATGCCTAAAGGAATTTTTAAAGTACCCGTTCCGGTAAATGAGCCGGTAAAATCATATTCGCCCGGAAGCCCCGAGCGTAAAGCGTTAAAAGAAATGTTAACCCATTTGCGGTCGCAAGAGTTGGATATACCTATGTACATTGGTGGCGAAGAAGTACGCAGTCATGTTGTAGCGCGTTTACATCCCCCTCACGATCATCAGCACACCTTAGCACATTTCCATAAAAGTAGTAAAGCACATGTTCAAAATGCCATAGATGCCGCATTGGCAGCCAAAACGCAATGGGCTAATTTAAGTTGGGAACATCGCGCCAGTATTTTTTTAAAAGCAGCCGATTTAATAGCTGGTCCTTACCGTGCTAAATTAAATGCCGCTACTATGCTTGGTCAAAGTAAGAATGCTTATCAAGCAGAAATAGATAGTGCTTGCGAGATTATAGATTTCTTGAGGTTTAATGTGCATTTTATGACAGAGATTTATGCCGAGCAACCGCAAAGTTCGCCAGGTATGTGGAACCGTTTAGAGTGGCGACCTTTGGAAGGTTTTATTTATGCCTTAACGCCATTTAATTTTACGGCCATTGCTGGTAATTTACCAAGCAGTTGTGCCATGATGGGAAATGTGGTGGTTTGGAAACCCAGTAATACTCAGGTTTACAGTGCCAATGTGTTAATGGAAATTTTTATGAAAGCGGGGTTGCCAGCAGGTGTTATTAATTTAATTTATCCGAGTGGACCCGATGCGGCTGAGGTTATTTTTAATCACCGCGATTTTGCAGGTATTCATTTTACAGGCAGTACAGAGGTGTTTCAAACAATATGGCAAACGATTGGAAACAATATTCACAAGTATAAATCGTATCCAAAAATTGTTGGCGAAACGGGCGGTAAAGATTTTGTAATGGTGCATAAAAGTGCCGATGCGAAAGAAGTTGCTGTGGCTTTAGTGCGTGGTGCATTTGAATACCAAGGTCAAAAATGTTCGGCAGCATCACGGGCCTATATCCCTTCTAATTTATGGAACGAGGTAAAAGATTTTATGGTGAGCGATTTAAAAACCATGAAAATGGGGCCAACCGAAGATTTTACAAATTTTATTAATGCCGTGATTGATGAAAAAAGTTTCGATAAATTAGAAAAATATATTGCAGCGGCTAAACAAGATAAAGATGTAGAATTGATATATGGCGGACGATGCAATAAAGAAGTAGGTTATTTTATTGAACCAACAGTGTTGCTTGCAAAGAACCCAACTTACGCTACCATGTGCGAAGAACTTTTTGGCCCTGTATTAAGTATTTATGTTTACGATGCCGATAAATTTGAAGAAACTTTAGATTTAGTAGATAACACCAGTATTTATGCGTTAACGGGTTCTATCATAGCCAACGATCGTTATGCGATTGAATTAGCTACTAAAAAGTTGGTGAATGCAGCTGGTAATTTTTATATCAACGATAAACCAACGGGTGCAGTAGTAGGGCAACAACCCTTTGGTGGCGCAAGAGGCAGCGGCACTAACGATAAAGCTGGTGCTAAAATTAATTTATTACGCTGGGTTAGTGCACGCACCATTAAAGAAACGTGGATACCTGCCAACGATTACCGATACCCATTTTTACAGGCCGATTAATTGATTAATTATTTATAGAATTTATTTAAAAAGGCTGCCTAAAAAGACAGCCTTTTTATTTTTATCAAGTTATCCATTCATAGCTTTCGAGCAATCGTCTATTCCTAATATAAACTCATCGAAAAGTAAATGGGGTATCAAACTTTGTTATTATTTTGCTTACGATAACTAGCAACACTCGTTTATGCTTAAACACTTACTTACTAAGTTTGTGAACTTTTATTTTGGGTTTACAAAAACACAACGTCATGGAATATTAGTCATGCTGTTTTTAATTTTAGTTACAACACTTTGGCGCACGTATTTAAACCAGTGCCCTGTTAACGAACCCGTTTATTACGCATCGTACATAGATTTTTCTTTAGGTCAATCTAACGCCAATAAAAATGAGGTTGTAACTCATAAAACATTATTTGCATTTAACCCTAATACCGTAACGTACGATGAGTTGTTAGCTTTAGGTGTGCCAGAGCGCGTTAGTAAAACACTGCTTAAATACCGTAAAAGCGGTGCCGTTTTTTACAAGAAAGACGATTTAAAAAAAGTGTATGGGTTTAGCCAAGCCTTGTATAAACAATTAGCACCTTATATACTTTTGGAACAAAGAAAAGAGCGCGTTAAATCGCCAAATAAATCCGTTTTTAAAACTGCAAAACAAATCCAAATTTTGGAGTTGAATGAAGCAGATAGTGCCGCATTAGTGGCTTTACCTGCCATAGGCCCAGCATTTGCCAAACGCATTATAAAGTATAGAACCCTACTTGGCGGCTATGTTAGGTTAGAACAATTAAAAGAAGTTTATGGTTTTACAGATAGTATGTATGTGGTGGTTGCGCCTCGCCTCGAATTGAATGCTGATAAAATTAGTCGTTTACCCGTTAATACCTGCGAGTTTAAAGTATTGTGTAAACACCCCTACGTGGGTTACGAACTCTGTAAACGTATTTTTGACTGGCGACGAAAAACAATTCTTACACCTACCAATTTGAAAGATATTTTAGATAACCCTTCGTTGTACAACAAATTGTTACCTTATCTAAGTTTTTAATTCTTTCCAAAGTTCTTGTTTCTGATTTACAATTTTATTCTCGAAAGTTTTTGTCTTCAGCGATTTGTTTATACCGTTTGCATTGAGTTTAAATTAAATTGTCATTGCTTTGTCAACAACTTGTTAAAAGCATTATTAACCATAATTATTAATAGCCACATTTATTGGAATATTAATTTTTAGTTATTATATTTACGATTCTTATCATACACTATAAACTCATGAATAAACATTTACTATTAGGAAGCGCATTGTTAGCAGCTATCAGTGCCTATCCGCAAAACGGCAAATCTTTTAAGCCCAGTGGTATCACCAATATGGCTGAAAGACTGGCTACTCGCTTTAATGTAATTGATGTAGAAAAATCTTCAAAGATTACTCCAAACGAAACTGTGGCCACAGAAAACGAAGCTGCCAACACCAATGCCAAATCGAGCGCAGCAATTACCGTAACACGTTTTAGCGGTTCGATGAACATTTTTGGTATGTTAGTTAGCCAATCGAAACCTTTACAATGGAACGATAACGTTAACGCTGTATCTTTCGTTCACCGTAAAAGTGCTACTTACTCAGCTGCACCGGTGAGCAATTCAGGTGCAATTGTAGCCATGCTATCTACTAACATGGGTGCTACTTGGGATAGTACGTGTATTTGGTCTAACGGATCTAATCTGGCACGTTACCCACAAGGCGGTATTTATAGTGCTCCAGGTAATACCAATTTCAATAATGCATACGTTGTAGGTATGGGTCCGGCAACGGGTGGTGCTGGTTGGCTAGGTAACTGGTACGCCAGCAAATCGGTAACCTTAACGCCTAAAAATACAGCAGGTTCCGATCAACAATTTTTCTCAAATACAGGTCCTTTTACACCAGTAGGTAAACACGATTTCTCGCGTTACTCATTTACGTCAACAGACGATGGTATTATGCGTTCAATAGGTGCCATTTACTTTGATGCCAATGGAACTACAGCTGCTGCTCAATTATTTAGAGGTGCGCAAGTTGTAAAAGGCTCGTTTAATGCGGGTGCTTTCACTTGGTCAAGTGACTCATTAATTCCACCGATGGTTCTTCAAACAGCAGGCAATGTGCAAGGTTGGTCTCAACCTGTTATGGCATTTAACGAACAAGGAACTGTTGGTTATGTAATGTTCATTGGTGCACGAATTGGTCAAACCTTATCAAACCAAGGATGGCAACCGATTATTTACAAAACTACAAATAGTGGCGCTTCTTGGTCATTAATTAATGGAATTGATTTCAACAACCCTAACATGAATTTTGTTAAAAATTCGATTGCGGCCGTTAATACCAATTCTAATTTAGAAATTCCCTTCTTTAACGTAGGCGAAGGTTACGATGTAACAGTAGATGCTAATAATAACCTTCACATTGTTGCCACTATTGTAGGTACAGCTCGTCAACATCCTGACTCTTTAGGCTTTACATTTCAATTTGGTACTGCCTTAACTGGTTGGCCTTATGCTAATGGTGCTTGGCCTTACATCTACGATTTCGTAGGTGATGGTTCAGGTCCTTGGAGAGGTTATACCATTGACAGTATGCAAACCGAAGGCCCTGGAACAACCTCTGGTTCTCCTGGTTATAATGAAAATCCATGGGATCCAGATCCTAGTAATAGCAATAGCAAAGTAGGTTCTGATTCACGTATTCAGTTATCACGAAATGTAACTGGAGACAAAATTGCTGTAATTTGGGCAGAAGGCGATACTACTCAGTCAACCAGTAAATACTTACAGTTCCCCAACTTAAAAGGACGTTTATTGTGTGCGTTAAATGGTTCTGTTGCTGTTGACGTTAATAAAACTAGTTTTACAGCTCCTCTCCCATCTTCACCACTTAACAATCGTGTGAAAGGGAAAGCTTATTTCCACTATGTATCGCCTAAAATGCGTTCAAATGGTAATTTATTTGAGGTGCCTTTGTCCGTTACAAATAGTGCCCCTCTAGCTCAACTAGGTCCTAACGATCATTTCTATATTTCTGGTGAAATGAATAATTTTACTTGTTTATTAACTGCAAGCCTCGATGAAACCAAAGCCTCTAACAATGCTGTAAGTTATGATTTGATGCCAAACCCAGCTAAAGGGAATGTAATGGTTAATGTAAAATTACTTACACCTAATGCTATTGATGTAGTTATCTACAACATGGTTGGTCAAGTTGCTAAAGTAATTAAAACCAATGGCGAAGCAGGCGAAAATTCTATAAACGTAAATATTGCTGATTTATCGGCAGGTGTTTACATGCTTAAAGTTTCGTCTAACGGAAAAGTAGCTGCCAAAAAATTAATTATCGAATAATTATAATTTAACTCTTTTAAGAGCCGCTTCCAAAAAAAGGAAGCGGCTTTTTTATTACCTTAACCTTATACGAAACCTAAACGACGTTGCGGTTCAAAATTCTATCCAATAGACTTAATCCGAGATTATGCAATAGAAATCTATTACGAGCCTAAATCCCTTCAAAACAGGCACTTTTTCTTCTTCACCATAGTAGTACTATGCCTCAGTCGAAAAAGTGCCTGTTTTATTGGGCTTTCGCCTCTCACTGCTATTCCTATTGCATAATTCCACCTAACTCGTTTTTTAAGCGTTTCTTAATTCCTCTTTCCCCTCGTCCTTGTTTGAGCGTTAGCGGAAACGAGGACGAGCTAAATGGGCGTTTGTAACGCCAACGCTATCACTTTATCTGCGTTACAAACGCAGTTCTAAAACGTCCTCGTTACGCTTCGCTAAACAAGGACGAGATAAAAACATTTCTAATCACTGCGGCAGGTTTTGTTTTGTGATAGATTTCGACGGTCTATTTCCATCTAACTCATTTTTTAAATGTTGATTTAAGTATTTTACAGAGTTAGCTATTTTATTCTAAAGTTCCTCTTTCTTAAAATCGCGGTTAATAAAATACCTATCTAATTGCAGCGAATCTACTTTTTTAAAGTCTTTATAAAAGAGGTAATAAAACATTTTATACGCGTTTACTTAAATTTACCTTTCCACTTCATGTTTTGCTTAACATATAACTTTTTCAAATTAATAGAAAAACCTATATTTGTAAATATGAGGCACTCACTATTTCTTTTGGTTTGGTTATTTATCCTATTAGGTTTAAGTAGCTGCCGTAAAAGAGGAGAAACCAGTTGGGATTTAGATGTTCTTTCTCCAGTAATTAATGCCGAACTTAACATCAGCAATTTTTTAGGAGACAGCTTATTCGAAACAGATAATACGGGACTTTTGCATTTAACCATTAACAGAACTTTAGCCAAGTTAGAGTTGGATAGTTTAATCGAAATTCCTGATACCATTATCACCAGTGGTTATACTTGGACGCTCTTTCCTGTTTCGATTAGCCCAGGGCAAGCGTTGGCGGCAGGTGTGCAGCAACCTTTAACCTTCAAATTCCCGAATGGCATTGGCCTTAGGTATGCCGAAATGCAAAAGGGGCAGCTAAAAGTTCAATTTAAAAATAGCTATTCGCAGCCTATTGATTTTAACTATTCGTTTCCGGGCATTGTTAAAAACGGACTTCCATTAGAAGTTAGCGAAACCCTTGCGGGTTACGACACCATCGGGCAAACACGGTTTTATGATTTAGCGGGCTACACCCTTAACATGACTGGTAGTGGCGGTCTTTTAAATACAATTAGTCAAAACTACTCCGTGAAAGTTAGTTCAAATGCCCAAATAGCAACTATTCAAACAGGGCAGGGCGTTACCTTAAAAATTTCGTATAATAATTTTTTACCACGCTACGTCGAAGGTTATTTTGGTAAACAAACCATCGAATTAAAAGCCGATAGTACAAAATTAGATATTGCAAAAAATTTAACAGCAACCAATTTTAAACTCAATTCAGCTAAAGCCGAGTTTAAAATTATAAACGATTTTGGATGCGAACTATCGGCGGGTCTAAGCGACATTGTTTCCGTTAATAAAACCAATAATCAAATGGTAGGTTTAAATGCCCCCAATTTGGCCAACATTAATATTAACCGCGCTAACAAAACGGGTGTATGGTATAATCCATATTCATCTAGCGTTAAACAAATTATACTCGATAACTCGAATAGTAATCTCAAAAATTGTTTAGAATTACTGCCCGAGTACCTCAAATACAAAGGAAGTATTCTTGTTAATCCGCTAGGTAATACGAGTGGATTCAACGATTTTGCTTATCTCAACTCATCTATTCGGATAGATGCCAACATAGATATACCTCTTAGCTTTAGTGCCAACCGATTTGATTTAACTGCACTTTCAAAAGTAGATTTAAGTCAAATTAAACAAATTGATAATATAAATGCTGGCCGATTTATTGTAAAAACAAACAATGGTTTTCCATTTCAAATAAAACTTCAGGCGTATATGCAAGATAGTACGAATGCGGTTATAGATTCGGTTTTTAATGCCGCTAATAATACCATTGCCTCAGGTAATGTTAATGCTCAAAATATTGTAACCAGTTCGGTGAGTAGCGATTTAAGCATTCCTGTTAACTATCAACGCATCGAACATTTAAAGAAAACCAAAACTATAAAAATTGTAGCGCGTTTGATAATGCCTCCTAACCCACCCGAAATTAAACTTTTAGAAACCTATAGACTAAGTATGAAGATTATTGTAGATGTGAATTATACGGTAAAGCCATGAAGATGAAAGTAAGCACGCATTTCTTAACCTTAATTTTAGTACTAATAATCGGTTTAAGTTTTGCGCAATATAACACTGAATTTATTAATTACGAATACACGCGCCGTTCTGTATCGTTTAACTTAGATTACGACGCAGGTTCTAATGGTATTCCTAATGGTTTAATTAATAAATTTATTTGGGGTGGTAAAATTGAAAACTGGCAAAAAAATGAAGCCCTTCAAAAACAAAAAAGCGAAAGTAATTTTGGCATTAATTTAAACTACGATTTGAGTGCCTTTATAAAGGGTAATTCTAAATTCGATATTTTATTGGGTGTTAAAAGTCAACAAAATGCAAATGCTACTTTTACGCGCGATTTTTTTGGATTACTGTTTTATGGAAATAAACCGTATGCCGGACAAACGGCTAATTTAGCGGGTACCAGCATTAATGCCCTTCGTTTTCAAGAGTTGAAAGTTGGTATTATCATGCACAAAGTAGATTCGGTTGCAAAAATTGGCGTTAGTTTATCATTTATTAAAGGTGAGCAATTGGCTTTTTTTAAAGCAAGTAAAAACTCGTCATTATATACCAGTCCCGACGGAAGCGAATTAGTCCTTAACTCCAATTTTAATTTGGCATTAAGCGATACTAGTAATAAAAATATTTTTGCATTTAATGGCATTGGCGCAAGTGCCGATATTTTTTTCGAAACCCCCTATAAAAGTAAAGTTGGGAAACGCAGCGTGTTAACGGTAAATGCCAATAATATCGGGTTTATCCATTGGCAAAACAATAGTGTTCAATTAAACAGCGATTCGGTTCTGAAGTTTAATGGCTACAATGTTAACAACGTACTCGATTTGCGCGATAGTACTCTTAAAAAAATTAATACCGATAGTTTATTCAAAAGTTTAACTAATGCCCGTTACGAATCGTTCAACGTCAACATTCCTACTAATTTAGTTTTAATTAATCGCATCTATTTCGAGAACTCACACTATATCTTGAATACTGGCTTTAGGCATATTTTTAATGCCAATTATAAACCATATGTATTCATTGAACCCGAATATGTTTGGAAACGTTGGGTATATAGCTTACATTTAGGGTACGGTGGTTATTCGCGTTTAAACGCGGGATTAACGGTAACTTATAACAGTCCTGGTTTTTTTATTAGATTAGGAAGTAATAGTTTACAAGGGTTTATCGAACCTCGCTACACATTTGGTCAAGGTTTGTTTTTTAGTATTGCTAAAAAATTTAAGTAAAATGAAAAAGATAAATTTCACAAAATTGCTAATGGTGCTGCTAGTAAATTTAGTTTTACAGGCTAAATCGCAAGCACCACTTAAATTCTTTACGAAGTTTGGTTACAGCGGCATTGATGTAGGCTACGCCGTAAAACAAACTTTAGATGGGCATTACATTATTGTTGGCTCAACAAGTAGCTACGGTTTTGGCAACACCGATGTGTTGTTAGTTAAGTTAGATAACATGGGCGTTTTACTTTGGCAAAAATCGCTCGGCGGGTTTGTAAACGATATTGGCCGAAGTGTTGAACTATTGCCCGACTCGGGGTTTGTCGTAACAGGCTATACCAACTCGTTTGGCAATGGCGGATACGATGCCTACATAGTGAGAACCGATAAAAATGGCACAGTTATTTGGCAAAAAACTTGGGGAGGTATGGATTGGGACTTTGCTTGGGACTCTGGCATTAGTGCCGATAATAACATTGTCATTTGTGGTACTACCGAAAGTTTTGGAAGCGGTAAAAAAGATGCCTTTACCTTAAAACTAAACACCATTAACGGTGCTATTCTCTGGCAAAAAATTATGGGTGGCTCCGAAGATGATGAATTTAAAGGCATCGCATTCGATAACTCAAATAATGTTGTTGTAGCGGGTTATACCAAAAGCCGAGGCGATGTGTTGGGAGACATGTGGGCGTTTTATATGGATCCGCTTAATGGAGATTCTATTCGACGCTTAATGTATGGCAGTAATAAATCGGATTGGGCTAACGATGTGGTGGTAATGCCCGATAACCAAACCATTTTAGCAGGAGGTAGCGATGGAATTACTAATGGTAAAAAAGATGCCTTCCGCGTATGGTTTAATAATACCTATCAATTTGACCACTACATTAATTTTGGGCTTCCCAACGAAGATGAAGAAGTTTATAAAATCATTCGGTCTAACTCTGGCTTTTGTAAAAGTATTTATATTTACGAAACAAGGGAAGTTCCAAGTAATAAAACAGATATTAAAACGGTGGCAGGCGACCAATTTGGTTCGTTTGTAGCTGGAGGAAAAGGAGGATCGTTTGGATTTGCCGAAGATGACATTGCTTACGATATTGCACCTACTAAAGATAAAGGAACTATTCAAGTGGGGTACACCGAAAGTTTTAATTCCATTAACAAAGATGTATTTGTAGTGAAGCGCGATTCGGTTTTAGATTTTGGAGTAACCTTAGTTGGCCTCAACGAAACCCAAGCCGCTGTTCAAAAGTTAACAGTTTACCCTAATCCTGTAACAGATTTTTTACACGTTACTGGTGCATCTTTAAATACTTACTCGTTAAAAGCTATGTTATATTCAACAGACGGACGTTTACTCGAAAGTTATATACTCGACGCTTCAAATCAAAAATTAAATTTGTCTAATTTTGCAAGTGGTATTTATTTTTTAAAAGTATATTCGGGTAATATCTCTAAAACTATAAAAGTCGAAAAACTATAATCATGAATCGCGTATTTCTTATCCTCCTCCTCTTCGCACTCAATTGGCAATTCATTAAAGCGCAAAGCACAAACACGCGCAAATGGCGTAAAACAGAAAAAGACTCCATGGAAAATGCACTCATCCTATACGATGAAAAAAATTATCTTTTAGCCTTACCCATCTATGAACAGTTGTATAAAAATCACCCGAAAGAAGACTTTTTAAGGTATATATATGGGCGTTGCGCCCTTTACCGAAGCGATAAGCATGGCGAAGCTTTAGAGTTATTAAGACGTGTATATGCTAAAAATAAAAAAGTAGATAACATTACTTACGATTTAGCGAAGGCTTATCATTACAACAATGTTTTAGACTCGGCCCTGTTAATGGTAGATTTATTTTTAACGAACAAAAGAACGCGCCCCGATGATTTAACTTTGGGTCAACAATTAAAAAAATACATTTCTAATGCCCAATACTTTTTGGCAAACCCTACATTGGCAAAAATTACAAATGTTGGAAGTGTTATCAACTCGGCCGATGAAGAATATGTGCCCGCTATTAATGCCGATGAATCTGTTTTAATTTATACCTACGTTGGACCAAAAAGCATAGGAGGAAAACTAAATAATTTACTGCAACCCGATACCTATGGCGAATACCGCGAAGATATTTACATCAGTTACAAAGTTAACGATGCGTTTTCGACACCCATTAGCCTCGATAGTATTAATACCATTTCTAACGATGGTGCTATTTCATTAAGTAACGATGGGCAACGCCTCTTTGTGTTTAGAGACAATGGCGATGACCATGGCGATATTTATGAATCGTTTCATATAGGCGAGCAATTTACAAGACCACAAAAACTGCGTGGTCAAGTGAACTCCTATTCGTGGGATGGGCATTGCTCACTTTCGCCCGATGGAAAAACCCTTTTCTTTTCGAGTGAACGCTTTGGTGGCCTTGGTGGGCGCGATTTATACAAAGCAACCCTTTTACCCGACTCTACTTGGGGCCAAGTTAAAAACTTAGGAGACTCTGTAAATACCATTTTTGACGACGATGCCCCATTTATGCACCCCGACGGTGTAACCCTTTATTACAGCAGCAAGGGTAAAAATAGCATGGGCGATTTTGATATTTTTGCAGCCACTCTCGATGCTAAAGATTCTGTTTTTCGGAAAGTAGTTAACTTAGGCTATCCCATCAATTCAACGGGCGACGATATTTATTTTGTTTTATCGGCTAATAATAAAGTAGGCTATTATTCGAGCGGTAAAAAAGGTGGCCTTGGGCTAAAAGATATTTACAAAGTAGATCCCGCGTTTAAAGAATCGAAACCGGCACTATATTTAGTAAAAGGTAAAGTTACCTTCGATGGAAATCCGGTAGATGCTAATGTACGCGTTACAATACCCTCAAAAAACAATTCAGAATTTGGAGCCTATCCAACCAACGACCGAAACGGGAATTACCTTGTTGCTTTGCCAGCGGGTAATAGTTATAAACTAATGGTCAATTACAAAGACTATCCCCAGCAAGAAATGGAATTGGATGCAACCACCTCCATTGGTTATACCGAAAAAATAATGGATTTTAATTTCAAAACAAAAATAGACAGCGTTATTCCTGTTGTAAAAATAGATAGTGCCCTCATCACTAAAACAAATCCCACCAAACCAAGCCCCACTTCCACTAAAATAGAGCCATCCACCAAAAACACAGAAACTGATAATTTTGTTCCGCGCAATAAAATGCAAGAAAAAATTAAACGCTACGTGGACATGTATGGAGATATAAGTGCCGAAGGATTAGAGTTTAGAATACAAATTGGTGCTTACCGCAACGCTAAAAATTCGCCCTTTTGGACAATGAAAGGCATCGGTAAAATTCAAGAGTTATTATTGCCCGATGGCATCGTGCGCTTAACTGCGGGTAACACTTACCTCACCTTACGAACTGCTTGGGAGCACAACAAAACCGTTGTTAACAAAGGGATAAGCGATGCGTTTGTTACTGCCCTTTACAAAGGTAAACGCGTGTTGCTCGAAGAGTTAGAAGAACTAGGAATTTTTAAAAAGACTCAGTAACCGTACTTTTCTTTCCAGCATTGTTTTAAGTATTGACGCAACTTAGCCTCGTTACTATTTGCACCTGGCACATAAAACGTGTGTCCCGCAATGGCATCGGGCATAAATTCTTGTTCAACAAAATTAGTTTCATAAGCGTGTGCGTAGGCATAGGCTTTTCCATAATCGAGTTGTTTCATTAATTGGGTGGGTGCATTTCGTAATGGAAGTGGTACTGGCAAATCGCCTGTTTTTTCAACCATTTCAAGTGCCTTATCTATGGCCTCGTAAGCGGCGTTGCTTTTGGGCGAGGATGCCAAATACGTTACACATTGCCCTAAAATAATTCGTGCCTCGGGCATTCCTATTTTATTAACCGATTCAAAACAGGCATTAGCCAATAACAACGCATTAGGATTAGCATTACCAATGTCTTCCGATGCTAAAATAATGAGACGGCGTGCAATAAACAAAAGGTCTTCGCCACCCTTTAGCATTCTTGCCAAATAATACAAAGCCGCATTGGGGTCGCTGCCTCTAATGGATTTGATAAATGCTGAAATAATGTCGTAATGCTGCTCGCCTTGCTTATCGTACAAAGCCAAATTTTGCTGAATGCAGGCTTGAACCAGTTCGTCTGTAATCGTAATAACCGTTTCTTGACTCTGCGCATTAACCACTATTTCTAAGGCATTCAATAATTTTCGAGCATCGCCACCACTAATGCGTAATAAGGCATCTGTTTCTTGTAAAATAATTGTTTGGTTTTGTAAGTACACATCGCGCTTTATAGCTTGCTCTAACAATTGCAATAAATCTGTTTTATCTAGTGGTTTTAATACATACACCTGACAGCGGCTTAACAAGGCACTAATGACTTCAAAACTCGGGTTTTCGGTAGTTGCACCAACCAAAGTAATGCTTCCCTTTTCAACCGCACCCAATAAACTATCTTGTTGCGACTTGCTAAACCTATGAATTTCATCAATAAACAAAATAGGTGGTTTTTGACTAAATAAACCTTGATTGCCTGCCTTTTCAATCACTTCGCGAATGTCTTTTACCCCACTGTTGATGGCACTTAACTGATAAAACGGGCGGTTAAGAGATTTAGACAATAACAAAGCCAAAGAGGTTTTACCAACCCCTGGCGGCCCCCAAAAAATAAGCGAAGGAATTACTTTTTGATCTAATGCGCGGCTTAAAGGTCCATTGGCACCAATCAAATGCTGTTGACCAATATAATCTTCTAATTGCGTAGGGCGAACACGTTCAGCTAATGGCTGCATTGTTTATATTATTTAACGATAAGAATGCGTAATTTTTTCTATTTTTACCTTATAAAAGTACAAATTATGAAGTTCAAAAAAATAAGTTTACTCGTTTTATTGCCAGTTATCTGTTTACTTGTGGCATTTGCAAATAAAAAAGAATACGATGCTTTGCACAAACGTAAATTTAATATTAATCTAAGCGAGATAAAAGAAGGTAGTGCGCCTCGCAAACCAGTTGTAGATTTATTAGAATTTAAAGATGGAAAACTGTTTAGTGATTACCTCTACGATAAATTGCAATACAAGTGGATTAAATACCGTATTAACAAAGACTCGACGTTTATGGATGAAACCGAAACCGAAGTGCGCTATTTAGAAGTAGAAGCCAGCACTACCGACGAAAAAGATCAAACTATTCTTATGAATTTTAAAGTGCAAGAATGGGACATTGAAGGCACCATAAAAATTACCAAAAACGATAAACCCAAAAAAGCATTCGATTTTGTTGGACGCGAAAAAGGCGGTAAACCTAAAAAAGAAAAAAAGGATGCCAACAAAAATAAAGATCCTAATGCCGCTAACACCAGCACCAATCAACCCATTGATAATAAATAAGCGCAACCATGAACTCTAAAGTAAAAATGGGCATTGGTATTTTGTTTGTACTAGTTTTCTCAATGGCCTGTGCACAAACAGATGCACCTGTTAAAACTGCTACCGAACCTTCAAAAACAAATTCAGTTACCGAACTAAAAAATACTAAAAGTATGAATACAACAATAGATACAGCCACCTTTGGAGCCGGTTGTTTTTGGTGTGTCGAAGCCGTTTTTCAACGTTTGAATGGGGTTTTGAGTTTAAAAAGTGGGTATAGCGGTGGGCACATCAAAAACCCAAGTTACCGCGAGGTGTGTATGGGCGTTACAGGGCATGCCGAAGTTGCTCAAATCGTTTTCGATCCTAGTAAAATTAGTTTTGATGAACTCTTAGAAGTATTTTGGAAAACACACGACCCAACCACACTTAATCAACAAGGCGCGGATAGAGGAACGCAATACCGATCGGCTATTTTTTACCATACCCCCGAACAAAAAGCCACTGCCGAAAAATATAAAACCGAGCTTAATAAAAGTGGTGCTTTTTCGGCACCTGTAGTTACCGAAATAACGGCTTTTGAAAAATTCTATCCAGCCGAAGATTACCACCAAAACTATTTTAACCAAAATGGATCGGAGGGATATTGCCGCTATGTTATTCAACCCAAAGTCGAAAAATTTGAGAAAGTATTTAAAGACAAACTCAAAAAATAGAAATTTTTAAATTTCATAGTCATTCCTCCATTTTATTGCAATACTTTTTGCCTAATTCATGTGTTTTAACAATTTTTGGTACGATTTGTGCAGTTAGAAAATGTTAATTTTATAAACATGAAAAAAATAAAGACAAATTTAACGCGTGTGGTTATTGCCCTGTTGCTTTGTTTTGGGTTTAATTCTTATGCCCAAACAGAAGCCGCAGCCATAGATAACTTTTTCACGCATACTTTTAATTCAGATTCGTTAGATGGATTTGACGAACAAGCCGCATCTGCTGCTGCTGTAACTAATGGCTGTTATGGTCAAGAGTTTAAAGTGTTTATGAACCGTGCTAAACGCCAGTACATCAACGCTAAGTACAATGTTAGCGTAGCAGCACCTTCATTTCCTTTCGTAAACGACCCTATTGTTATTCCTGCAAAAATTGCAGCCAAAGGGGCTTCATTGCCCAGTAGTGGGGCTTGTTCAAACGAAGACTTTGAAGACGCAACAGCTAATGCTGGTCCGCAATTTGGCGGAATAGTTAACGGTTGGGATGTGTTTGGTGGTGTTAATGCCGATTTCTGTGTTACACCATTTGTTACTGGGGCAACCAGTAATTATACGGTTTACAATGGTCCAGTAAGTGATCCTTTTATGGGAACCACCTCTGCCTCCATTGTTACTTCCTACTTTGATGCTATTTCTAATACACAACCTGCGGGTGCCTGTTATATCCGTTTAAACAATGCCAATAGCGGTGCAAAAGTTATTCGCTTATCTAAAACTTATACCATTTCGCCTACTAATGCTTTATTTCAGTATGCTTACCGTGCTGTATTAAACGATCCCAATCACACTTGTTGCGACCAACCTGGGTTCAAAATTCGTGTAACAATCACCAATACTGTAACAAACACTTCGACAGTTCTAGCTTGTCCTCAAGTTTCTACCGCAGCGGGTACCGCTTGTGGTACACAACCTGGTGCACCTACATTTTCGTTAGGTTCTGGTGGTTATCGCTATAACCCAGCTTGGGTTCCAGCATCCATAGATTTATCAGCTAACATTGGTAACGCTGTAACACTCGACGTTTATGCTATTGATTGTGCTCTTGGTGGCCATGCAGGTTACGTTTATTTCGATGCCAAATGTTCTCCTATGACCATTGTTGGTAACGGTAACTCTTTCCCAGCAGGCACACCCTTTATTAACATTCCTACTTGTGGCGCAGCAGGTGCTACCATTACCCTTCCAGCAGGTTTAGGTCCATATTCTTGGCAAGGCTTATTTGGCTCGGTTCCTCCAGCTTATGCAATACCTAACTTCACTAACCAAGTTTTCCAAACTAACGTTTCAGGCCAATATACGGTAACTATGAACCCAGCAGGTTCGTGTGTACCTATCACTAAAACATTGAATGTTGTTATTACGCCAGCCCCTCAGTTGGTAGCCAGTATTATTCAACCTGGTTGCACAAATACCATTGCCGTAGCTTCATGTACAGCAGCTGGGTCGGCTAGTGTTAACCCAACCATCATTTGGTCGCCTACACCACTTAGTTTAAACGTATCGAGTACTATTGCCACCTATAATACTCCAGGTACGGTAACCATTACCGCCTCCGATACCAGTAACTGTCCTATCACACGCACTTTAAATGTTTTACCTGCACCTCCACCTGTAACATTTAGTGTATTAAATACCTCTAACAGCAACAGTATAACGTGTAAAAACCCAACGGTAACATTAGTCCCAGCAACCAGCTATACCTATGGTAGTTTAACCTATACGTGGTCTAGCCTTTCGTTAAGTACAACGGCCTCTTCGGTAGCTATTACTCAACCACAAACCTTAACCGTTGTGGCTTTAGATGCCGCAACCAATTGTTCGGCTTCAACAGTATTTAGTGTGCCTATAAATATTATACCACCCACCTCTGCCGTTTCGCCTACCCTACAAAGCATTACGTGTGGTCCTGGTGCTATTGTAACATTTACGGGTACAGCCTTAACACCTACCGCAGGTGGCATATTCTGTCACTTTTGGTTCAGCCCTAGTGGTGGCCCAATGCCAGCGTGTATTCCAGGTACTGTTTCCATCTATGCTAACTCAACACCAGGCACACACACATTTGTGTTAGAGAATACCGTAAACGGATGTACTGTTGCTAAAACAGTTACCATAACAAGCAATTTAGGTTTCCCAACTTATTCGGTTACCAGTAATACTAACTTTACTTTAGGTTGTGCGCCACGTAACACTACTACTATTAACGTGGTTAATCCAATAAGTACGGGTACTGTCCAAAATGCTGTTATTACCCAAACTTATTTACCCCCAGGGTTTACAGGTACTAATTACGCCACTTCATCAAATGCCTCAACTGTAATTACAATCCCAGGTACCTATACTTTAGTTGTAAAAGATAATAGTAATCAATGTGAGAGCCGCTCTAATTTAACTATACTTCAAAATACCGTTCCGCCACACTCATTGATAACAGCGTTAAGTCAAACTCAAACGGCATTTGCACTTAATTGTTATACACCTAATATTACAGCTTTAGGTTCTTCAACTACAGCTAATACAAGTGTGATATGGATTACGCCAACTAATACACAAATTCCGCAAAATTCAATCAGTATTAGTACTACTACCAATCCAGCTATTACAAATTTAGGCACCTATTCGTTAGAGGTAACAGATGCCAGCAATGCTTGTAAAACGACTCAACCTTTTCCAATTACGCAGTCTATTCGCACACCAACGGTTGGTATCATTCGTTCTACAGCACCCTCGAGCATTACCTGTTACGGCACGCCTGTCGTTTTAAATTTCTCGGCAGTTACCTCGCCAACAGGTGCACCTGTTTCGGCAATTGGATGGGTTGCACCCTCGCCTCAATTACCAGGAATTGGCTCGTCGTTTAATGCGGGTGTAGCAGGGGTTTATTCAGTAACCGTTCGAGACTTAGTTAATGGTTGTTTAGGAATTGGAACAACAACTGTTACGGAGAATACAACGCCTCCAATTTTAAATTCGCCAAATGCACCCGCACCATTCATTTTAGATTGCGGTGCACAAAGTGTTAGGGTTGCGCCTATTGTTAGCAATACCTTGTCGGCCTACACCTACTCTTGGACTGCTGAAAATCCGCTTAATGCACAAGGTATTACCCCTAGTTTCACCATCGGTAGTCAATTTACAAACGTAAATCGCACTGGCGAATATAGAGTAATTGTTACCAATACTATCAATGGCTGTCAAGCTACTGCTACAGTCGAAGTTATTAACGGTACTTTAACGGCAGGCATGGTAGCTAACCCAACTAGTGGTTTCTCACCTCTAACAGTTAGCTTTAATAATACCAGTTCTTCTAGCGGTTCTATTGCGCCTACGGCTAGTATTACTTCAAATTGGTCGTTCGGAAATGGTATTGTACAAACTACTACCACCAACATTACCACTAGCACTATTTACCAGCAAGCTGGTACTTACTTGGTAACTTTAATTGCAACTAAAGGCTCTTGTATAGACTCTGTTTCGCAAGTAATTTTAGTAGATATTGGATCGAAGTTAACCGTACCAAATGTATTTACGCCTAATGGTGATGGCTCAAACGATAAATTCTTCTTACTAACGCAAAATCTTACCAATATTGATGCGCGCATCTTCGACAGATGGGGTAATTTAGTGTTTGAAATGGTTAGCGAAAAAGGAAACATTGAATGGGATGGTAAAAACCAATACGGTAGAGAGTCAGCACCTGGCACTTATTTCTACATCATCAAAGCTAAAGGTAAAGATGATAAAGAATTTGAAGAAAAAGGTACTATCAGCTTATACCGATAAACTTACTTAACTACTTAAAAAAAGGCTACCTAAACAGTAGCCTTTTTTTATGGGGTAAAATTTTACGCCCATACGAAGTCGTTCTAGATTATTTCTGGCCATTCCTATATCGTGGGGATTGATTAGCGGTATTGAAACAGCTCATCAATCCCCAACTTTTGACCTTGAGCTTTTTTTGAACGGAAAATGTATTTGGCTTCATAAGTGGCTGTTTTTTTTGAATAGAATGCTATAACCCTAGCGTAAGAGGTGATTCTTTTAAAAATACTTTAACTTAATTCTTTTAGTAATGGCTTTAAGACTAATTTCCTTAGGTGATTAAAAAAAAATAACCACTTGTAAACTGAAACTAAAGTTGTGAGTTGTGTTCCTTTTTAGGGCATGCTTTTAGCTCTAATTTTGAATCCAAAACTAATCACACAACAAATTATTTAAGCGGATGCCAAAAAGCTTTAACAGAGTAGGTAAAATCTAACATTAAAAACAAAGAATCATGAAAAAAAAACTAAACTTAAAGAACGATTTGATCTCATCAAATTTGCTGGTAAAAAAGTTAATGATGTGCATCCCAACTTGTTTAATAATAAGCATGAGTACAAAGGCTCAAAATTCTTCCTATAATGCCAACACATAAGGTGTGAGTGGAAGCGACGGCTCTGCGTTTGGAGTAAATGCTCTAGGTGGATTAAACTCTGGTACAGGTAATGTAGCATTTGGTAAAGATGCAATGAAGTCTGGTGTAAGCGGAAGTTTTAACTCCGCTCTTGGTGTTGGCGCACTTTTTACGAATACAGGCGGATTTTACAATGTAGCTAATGGAGCATCAGCCCTGTATAAAAATACAATAGGTTTTTACAATACAGCAAATGGTGTTCTTGCGTTACACGAAAACATAACAGGCTCCCATAATTTGGCTAATGGTATTGCTGCCTTGCAGAATAATACAACAGGTAGTTATAATACATCTAACGGTGCATTTTCTTTATATAATGCAACAACTAGTAATTATAATACAGCCAATGGCTTCAGCAGTTTGTATAGTAATACAACAGGAGCGAATAATGTAGCAAATGGCTCGCAGGCACTTTACACTAATATGACGGGAAACGCAAATACAGCCACAGGACATCAAGCGCTCTATTCAAATACTAGTAGCTTTAATTCGGCTAACGGGTTTCAAGCATTATATAATAACACAACGGGTTTTGAAAACACAGCGATGGGTTATCAGGCATTATACTTTAATTCATCTTGGTTCAGAAACACAGCGGTAGGTATGAGAGCACTCTATAACAATAATGCACGCGAAAATACAGCAGTAGGTAGTTATGCTCTGACTGGTAATACCTCAGGACAGTATAATACAGCCGTAGGAAGTAATGCTCTTGGAGGGAATACGACAGGACAAAATAATACCGCAGTAGGTAACGGTGCTTTATTGATGAACACAAATAACTGTACAGCGGTAGGATTTACTGCTTACTATATGCGTCCAATGGGTGATAATTGTACAGCTTTGGGTGCCTATAAAGATGCAACAGGTAATAATTATACTAACGCTACTGCTATTGGAGCCAATGCAATCGTCTCTGGACCAAACAAGGTGCAACTTGGAAATAATATAGTAACGCAAATAGAGTGTGCTTCTGGAATATATACCACATCGGATGCCCGCTTTAAAACTAATGTGAACGAAGATGATGTCAAAGGTTTAGAATTTATTAAACACTTACGCCCAGTAGTTTATAATCTTGACACTAAAAAATTAACAGAATTCATGACAAAAAGTATGCCTGATAGCATTAAAGCGATATACATGAACAGCAATTTTAATGAATCTACAAAGATTCGACAAAGTGGATTTTTGGCTCAAGAAGTAGAAAAAGCGGCAAAAGAGGTAGGTTACAATTTTAATGGTGTTTATGTTCCCAAAAATGAAAACGAATCATATAGCATTTCTTATGCACAATTTGTTGTGCCGTTAGTAAAAGCAGTTCAAGAACAACAAATACAAATTGAAAAAGATGCCACAAAGTTTATTACTTTAAATGAACAAATCACCGAACAACAAAAACAAATAGAAGAACTAAAACAACTGATTCAAACTTTAGCGACCAGCACTCCAGACGCTAGATTAAAAATTAAATCTTCAGTTATTGTAAGTGATAAGAACGTAATTGTTTTGAATCAAAATGTACCTAATCCTTTTGCCGAAAGTACTGTTATTACTTACAACTTGCCAAATGGCTTTTCAAAAGCACAATTACACTTTCACAGTACAGACGGTCAACTAATTCGTTCAGTCAACATCAACGAAAGTGGCGAAGGGAAAATAGTAGTTTACGCCAACGACTTATCTAGTGGTACTTATACTTATTCACTTGTGTTAGACGGGAAAGTGATTGATACCAAAAAAATGATAAAAGAGTAAGCCTTTTGAAATTATCTAATTATTTACTCGGTTTATAGTGTAAAAATTTGGCGTAATGGACATTTGTGGAGGTGATTTTTAGGCGTTTTGCTCAAGTGGGCATTGTGGAGGAGTTTATTTTACTGTTTTTGTAATGTAAACAGCCTTGGTAAGTTGGTTTTAAACTTCTGTAAGCACTTCTGAGCTCTCTATGAACGTATCTTTTGATACAATTCTGCATACACAATAAAAGCAGTTTCTTAGTCATAGGTACTAATTTGCTAAAAGCTAAAAAATAACAAGGGTTACAGCAAATTTCAGCACCATAAATGTCCATTATCCCAAAAATTTAACGGCTTAACGTAACACATTTATATGCCCTGTTTTAGTTACCACTTTACCTGATAATACTTTAACCGTTGCTTTATAAACATACATATCGTTTTTTACTTTTACACCTTTATACATTCCATCCCAACCTTTGGCTTGGTCATTACTACTAAATAACAGAGTTCCCCATTGGTCAAAAATTTCGAGGTTAACCGATAATAAGCCCCAACCTTGAACCAAAAACATCTCATTGTTTCCATCGCCATTAGGAGTAAACGCA
>JAAFIL010000036.1 GCA_013297775.1 Bacteroidota bacterium | reverse complement strand
TCAATGTATTATTTAAAACACCGAGCGTATCTACAACAGTTTCACAACTCCGTAAATATCAAACTAAACTCGCGTCTAGCTAACCTGCTATCTTTTTATTAATTATCAATATTTTCAATGAACGTTTAATCCTTATCCTCTACGCTTTCTCTATTCCTTCTCTCTACTCTTCCCCCGTACTCTTTTCCCGTTTCGGGGCTGCAAAATTACAAACTTTTTTCCTCCTCACCAAATATTTCTCGAAATATTTTTTTTACCTACTCTATTTTTTGTAACTCCAGTACCTTAAAAATCGGAGTGCAAAGATACTTGCTTTTTTGGTTCAAAAAAGACTTTTTTCATCAAATACTCCTTACTTATTGATAATCAGTAGAATAAAATTTATTTAATTCAAAAATAATGCTATTCACGCAGCCAAACAAACCGTTTACTCAATCAAAACGTATATTGTAAAGATGGTTTTACCATACAAAACATAATTTTTATTAATACATGTTGGGGTAATACTTTTAAACTTAACTTTATAAAAATGAAAAAAATTAAATTATTTATTGTAGGACTTAGTGTTTGTTGTGCAGGGTTTGTATCTTGTCAAACTGCTGTAAACACAAATACTTTGCCAATAATCACAGAAAAAAAATCAAATATGGATACCAATTATACCAAATCAGAACTTGAGTGGAAAAAGACGTTGAGCGACGACCAATATCATGTATTGCGAGAGAAAGGTACTGAATACCCACATACAGGTAAGTACAATTTACACTTTGAAAAAGGGGTTTATACCTGCGCTGGTTGCGGCTTTGAATTGTTTAAAGATGATCAAAAGTTTGAGTCGCATTGCGGTTGGCCAAGTTTCGATAATGAAATAGGTAGTGGCGAGCGTATCAAAAAAATAAAAGATACCACACACGGCATGGTACGCACCGAAATTGTATGCGCCCGTTGCGGCGGCCATTTAGGTCATATATTCGACGATGGCCCCACCAAAACAGGGATGCGCTATTGCGTTAATAGTCTAAGTCTCAATTTTAACCCTTCAGAAAATTCTAAAGTAAAGTAGGTACAAGAAACTAACGTTATCAAATAAGAGCTGTAATCGTTTTTGTTAAGCTGCTTTAAACAGAAGAGAATTTTAACTTACTCGAGTTAAAACATGATACAAACGCTAATCATTTACGCATCAAAAGATAAAAAATGTAAGGTTACTGTTTTGAACGCACAATCGTTAAATTTAATTTAAAGTTTAAATTTACTTCTGCTTAATGCGTAAATTAAAACTTATATTTGATGTTATTTGGTTATGGAATTTTCTGCGCAACAAATTGCTGATTTATTAAATGGTTCAATAGAAGGAGACGCTTCTACCACAGTAAATAATTTATCGAAAATAGAAGAGGGTGCCTCTAAAACCTTGTCGTTTCTGGCAAATCCACAATATACCAATTACATTTATGAAACCGATGCGAGCATTGTTATTGTCAATGAAACCTTAGTTTTAGAGCGGCCTGTAAAAAACACATGCACACTCATTCGTGTAGAAAATGCCTACGAATCTTTTGCAAAGTTATTAGAGTTGTATAATCAATTTAAAGGACACAAGGTAGGCATTGAGCAACCTAGTTTTATTTCGGATAGCGCACAAATAGGCGAAGGCGTTTACATTGGCGCATTCGTGTACGTTGGGCAGCGTTCTAAAATTGGCAAAAATGTAAAAATATACCCTAATAGTTTTATAGGCGACGATTGCGTTATTGGCGATGACACAACCCTTTTTGCCGGCGTAAAAGTTTATCAAGAGTGTAAAATTGGCTCGAATTGCACCATTCACGCAGGTGCCGTAATTGGGAGTGATGGGTTTGGTTTTGCACCAAATGCCGATAACAACTATCATAAAGTTCCTCAAATTGGAAATGTGGTTATAGAAGACTACGTAGAAATAGGTGCTAACACCGCCATAGATCGAGCTACACTTGGTTCAACCTTTATTCGGAAAGGGGTAAAACTCGATAATTTAATTCAGATAGCTCACAATGTAGAGATTGGCGAAAATACCGTTATTGCTGGGTTAAGTGCCGTTGCTGGCTCTAGTAAAATTGGTAAAAACTGCATGCTTGGCGGGCAAACGGGTATCGTAGGGCATTTAAAAATTGCTGATGGTACTAAAGTAGCTGGGCAAAGCGGAGTTGGGCATTCGATCGAAAAACCAAACGAAATTGTGCAAGGTTCGCCTGCCTTTGGTATTGGTGATTATAAACGCAGCTATGTGCTATTCAAAAATTTGCCTAAACTCAACGATCGCCTAAGAGATTTAGAGAAAAAAATGAACGCCTCTCAATAGACTGCTTTCGAGAATGCTGCAAGCTAGAACCCTTTCTGAACAAGAGTTTCAGAAAATTCTATCTTTTATCAAAATTGCATCAAACTAGTAAAATCATTTTTCATAGCTTAAAAAAAATTTGAATTCTAATAGAAATTTTTTGCAGCGGTCTCCTTTCATCACTCAACAACGTTCATTCAATCGCAATAGCATGTACACATCTAGGGTTGATTATCTATGCTCAATACATTTTAGTGTTGTTACAAAAAACATCACGGCAACAGAATTGACAAGCATTCCAATAATGTATGTATTTGAATGACGAAAAAAATCTAACAAATAAAAAATACGTTAGTGTTATCAGACCTCTTTTATCATTCAATAACGTTCATTCAATAGCAACGCCGTTTACAAATCAAGAATTGATTAACCATGCTCAATACATTTCAGTATTTTTATAAAAAACGCCACGGTATCGCAATTGACAGGCATTCCAACAATGTATGTATTTGAATGATGAAAAATATCTAACGAATAAAAAATACGTTGGTGTTATTTAATGATTTTCATCTCATTCAATAAATACCCTGCCCCAGCGTATTTATCCACAATCCACAACGTAAAGCGCACATCTAACGTAATATTCCGACATTGATTAACATTGTACATCACATCGCTCATCGTACCTTCCCAGTTTCGGTCAAAATTTGTACCAATAAGTTCGCCTTTAGCATTCAACACAGGGCTCCCGCTGTTTCCGCCTGTGGTATGGTTGCTGGCAATAAAAGCAACTCTTAACTTACCTTGTTTATCGGCATACTGCCCATAATCTTTGGCAGCATGCAATTCTAACAAACGTGGCTTCACATAATAATCTTCTATACCCATGGCGTTCTTATCTACCAAACCATCTAGCGTAGTATAATGGGCATATCTAACGCCATCGCGGGGTTGATAATCATCTACTTTGCCGTAGGCCACGCGTAAAGTACTATTAGCATCCGGATAAAATTTCTTGTTTTTATAAATCTCACGAAGTAACTGCACGTATTCTTTTTGAAGGTCATTAATTTGTAAATCGAGGTATTGCAATTGCGGGATGATAGCCGTTTGATAATACTTAGTAACCGCTGTAGCCAATTGATAAAATGGATCGCGCTCATACACTGCCGCCGATTTTTCAAAATCAGATAACATGACTTGTGCTTTAGCATTGTTCACAAAACTGGTATTAGCATATAAAAAATCGGTTAAACTGGCGGCATTGCCTTTATGCGCATTAAGCAACGAATCTAAGTAAGGCGGACGATTTCCCGCTTCTATGTCTGTTGCATAAACCGACAACATCGCTTGGCATAGCTTTTTATCGGTAGCCGGATTCAAATTTTTAAATGGAACTGTTTTTTTAAAATCTTCCAACAACTTGTCAAATTTATTTTCTTTCCCGGCTTGTTTCTTTTTAAGTTCGGCAAACACATTGGCATACGTGTTCGAGTACCTTAACCCATCAATACCCAATAAACATTCGGTGTAATAATCGTATTGTTTACTAAGTGGCGCATACTCCGTATATGTTTTTTGAAACGCCGAAAACAGGCCATTACACTTGGCTAATTTTACAGCATCCGTTTTCACTAAATCTAACAACCCTTGCTCAAAAGCTTTCTTTTTATTGACGGCATCAAACTTTTTAAGTCCTTTCATTTCGCCATCCCACTTTTTATAATAATTAGCAATACCCGCATAACGACTGGTGTACATTAAACGAAGGGTATCATTTTTTTTCATATCAGTTTCTAAAACCGCCAAACGTTTTTCGCGCAAACGCACCCGAATTGGGTCTTGTTGGTTCACTAACAAATCCACCGCGTTAGAACTTAAATATTCGGTTGTACGCCCCGGAAAGCCATAAACCATCGTAAAATCGCCTTTTTCGGCACCCTTTAACGAAATAGGAAAAAAGTATTTAGGCTTATAAGGCACATTGTCTTTACTGTAATCGGCTGGTTTATTATCCTTATCGGCATAAATACGAAACATACTGAAATCCGCATTGTGTCGAGGCCACACCCAATTATCGGTTTCATCGCCAAACTTACCAATACTCTCTGGAGGTGTACCCACCAAACGAACATCGCGATACGTTTGGGTTACAAACATATAATACTCATTTCCATAAAAAAACGGACGAATAAACGCATCCATGCCATCGGTTTTAGCCGCTATTTCGAGGGCTTTAACGGTTGCTTTAATAGCCGAATCTTTTTGCACATCCGAAAATTTAGGATTTAATCCCCCAAGTACTTTAGCCGTTACATCTTCAATACGCTGAATAAACATAACACTTAAATTTTCGCAGCGCAGCTCTTCGCCTTTATTCATAGCCCAATAGCCATTTTTAAGATAATCGTTAGCCACCGATGATAAGGCAGCAATAGACGAAAAACCACAATGGTGATTGGTTAAAATTAATCCTTCGTTACTTATAATTTCGGCCGTGCAACCTCCACCAAACTGCACAACAGCATCTTTCATACTCGATTTATTGATCGAATAAATTTGCTCTGCACTTAATTTAAAGCCGTTCTTTTTCATATCGGCATAGTTTAAGGCACTAATAAGTTGTGGCAACCACATGCCTTCGTCGGCTTTGGCTATGGTAACGCTTGCTAAAAGTACTAACAAAAGTTTTTTCATGAATTTTATAAATCTAGGCTGCAAAATTAAGTGAAAAAGCAATACCTATTCTAATCCCAAAATTTATAATTTCATAGTTCAAGAAAATATGACTTTAAACTAAAATTAATAATTATTTTTTTAGGCGTGTCCCCAGTTCCACCTTCTTCTTTAACTTACCATACTCGCCCTTATTCATTTTAGATTAAAAACTTTTAAATTAATATAGGGTCGGGCTTTACGCTTTAGCCGCTCGGGCTTTTGCTACATCTGCTGCGGCGTGCGGGGTCTTCGTGCCTCAGCCTTCGCCGCTCGCGCATCTGTTCGCAAAAGCCCTTCGCGGGCTGCCGCTTCAATCCCTCACGCGGGGGCTGTTGCAGAATTTATGTTGAATGAAGCCGAGATAATCCCGGGTCAGTGTTAAAAGTTGGGGATAAACCCTAAGCAAATAATTTTTGTAGCCTAAAAAGGAAGAACTTAATATCGGTTACACCTCTTAAATTAGCTCTAAAGTTTTTTATTTTTGAGTTAAATGACTCTGCATTTGCGTTGGTATTTCTGTTGTTAAAAAAGTTCATTATGTTGTCAAAATGATGCTCTATAGAATTAACAACACTATTAAATTCTTTTATATTCACTTCTAATACTTTATTTTTCCAGTCGGTATATTTTTCAATAGCTTGCTGTTTTGATTTACACTTGTAAATATTTCTAAAGCTAATGCAAAGCTCATAGGCTTGCTTTAATTGAGGATACTTAGTAAACAATAACTCTGCTCGTTTCTTTTGATTTAAAGTCCAATCATCCTGGTATTTATACAATAAATATTTGCTTCTTACAAGTAATTCTCTTAGGGTATCACCGTTAGGGAGTATTTCTGCTTTATATTTTAAACCTTGTTCTTTTGATTTTTTAATGGCTTCATTTTCTTCATCTATTACTTTCCACCTTAATTGTGTTCTTAAGTATTGCATAGAATCGCACACTAATCTAACAACATGAAAACGGTCTATTACTAAACTACTTTTTGTAAAACAATTTCTTGAGGCTAATGCCATGTTCGGTGCCATATCCATACTTATTTCTTTTACTTTGTTTCTACTTTCTAAGGGTAGTTTTAGTAGTACCTCTTCTATCGTTTTCGCCTCTGTGCCATTAATAATAGCTATGACTGATTTTTTATTTTTGCAATCTGTGTTCTTATTTGTAACAATGGTATAAAGTTCTCCTTTTGATAAACTCACCTAGTCTATACTAATGGAGTCAGTTATGTTTTCTGGAAAAATTAAATAATCTTGGGCGTGATTTTTTTGTTCCCAGTCATGATAACCACTTACTTGGTGTTTATAATGCTTTTGAAGGGTTTTGCTCTTCACGAAGTAATAACTCGCTATATTGCTCATGGTATCGGGCCTTGTATCCACTTGCATCTTTTAAAAAATCAGAAAGTTCAGCTGTAAATTTTGAACCTTCTGCCATAAATGAATAGTCTCTTTTTATAATAGCTCCCGTTTGTTTATGACGCCACCGCCGCTTTATTATTCGTAAATAAACGCCTTTACCTCGTATTGGAAAATCTTGTATAAGTTTGGATGACATAAAGTCCTTGGTCTCATATTCATCAAAACTATAACCGTTGGGTAGATCATTGCGCTCAGTAAAATCTACAATAATATATTCTAATTTATCTTCTATGGAACACAACTCCTGGTAATCTGTAATCTCAAAAAATTCCAGTAATTCTAATGGAAATATTTTTTCTAAAAATCGTTTTTCTATAACCATATTTTTTTTATAAATATAGCTTATCCCCAGAAATTATGATTGACCCCTTTATTGCTACAAGGGAAAGTTAGACACTTTTTTCTATCTCACGAAAATCTTGGCATTTGGTATAACTATCTGAAACGCTTGTTCAAAAAGAGTTATAGCTTACAGTAATCTCAAATTGTGGGTACGAAAAAAGACACGCTAAGACACTAAGTTCGCAGTTCGCAAAAGATGAAGATATGGATTGTTGATGCCGACACGATTTGTAGATACCTTTCGTTCAATATCTACCTCTAAATACATTCTTCTTCCTTGCTAAAAAATAAGCTACCAAAAAACTGGTTTACATTTTATTGAGCCGTTCCATAAATGCCTCTTTTTTTCGGCGCGATATTTCGACTTTGCTTTCATCACTCATAATGGCATATCCGCCATCTTCCTTTAAAAAGCGGATTACGTGATTCATATTAATTAGATTGTGGTGATGTACTCTTAAAAAATCGGCCTCTGGTAAAATATCTTCATAATGTTTTAAGCTGGCGGTAACCATTAACTTTCGGTGATTGCTGAGGTAAAAATACGTGTAACTGCCATCGGCTTCTAAACGAATAATATCTTTTAAATTGACCACTTCGTAGGCCGAGCCTGTGGGAAGCGTTATTTTTGCAAAGTTTTCGTCGGTTCGTTTTAATTGTTGAATCAAAAACTGCAAATTTTCCATATCGGGAGGTGCTGTTTTTTTACGATTGAAAACCTTGGTAACCGCTTGTTGTAACTCTTCGACATCAATGGGTTTTAATAGGTAATCGCAAGCACTGTATTTAATGGCACGAATGGCGTGTTGATCGCTGGCTGTGGCAAAAATCAATTCAAACTTAGAACCTTGCACCCGTTCGAGTAAATCGAAGCCACTGCCGTCGGGCATACTAATGTCTAAAAAAACCAATTCGGGCTTTAGCTGTCGGATGAGTTCTTCGCCTTCGGTAACGTCTTTTCCTAAACCTATCACTTGCAGTTCGGGGCAATTTTTTTCAATCAAACCAGCAAGCATATCCCGGCTCTTTTTTTCGTCTTCGATGATGATGGTTTTTATCATGGTGTTAAATTTAAGAAATTATTGGTATATGAAGTACAACTTTTGTACCCGTTGGTATTCCGTCTTCGTTTTCTAAATCGGTAATTTTTACATTCAGATTAGAACGGTAAATTTCATTCAAAATTTTTAAGCGTTCTTCGGTAATTTTCATTCCTAAAGATGTGTGTTTGCGACCTGGCATGGTGCGTTTTATTTCTCCAGCTCGTTTACGACCAATTCCGTTATCGGTAATTGTGCAAATGATTAAATTATTTTCGGTAGAGATGTGAATGGATAACACCCCTTTATCGGGTTTAGGATTGAGTCCATGTAAAATAGCATTTTCAACATACGGTTGCATTAACAAAGGCGGCATCACATCGTAATCTTCATCTACCGTTTCATCTAGTTTAATGCTATAATCGAATTTATTATCGAAACGCATTTGTTCTAACTCTAAATAGAGATGAAGGGCTTCTAAATCTTCGGCAACGGTAACGGTTGGCTTATCGCTATTATTTAAGATGATGCGCACTAACCGTGCAAATTTATTTAAATATTTAATGGCTTCATCGCTTTTATTATTGAAAATATAGTGTTGAATGGAGTTGAGTGAGTTGAATACGAAATGAGGATTCATTTGACTGCGCAAAGCTTTTAATTCTATTTTACTCATTTCTACTTTGCGTTCAAATTCTTTTTGTTGTGTTTTTTTGATGTTGCGTAAGCGCAAACGGAAAACAATATAAACCCCAAATGCCAATGCGCCAAACACGCAGGTTAAAAACCACCATGTACTATAAAAGGGCGTTTTAATGGTGAAATGAAACTCTGTGGGGGTCTCGTTCCATATCCCTTCGTTGTTGCAGCTTTTAACTTTTAAGATATAATTACCGGGCGATAAATTAGCGTATTTACAAAAGTAGTCGCGGCTCGGAGAACTCCACTCTTTATCAAGTCCTTCTAATTTACGTTGGTATAAAACGTTTTCGGGATTGGTTAAACAAATTCCGCGGTAATAAAAGGAGATGGAATTATTGTAATGATCTAGTTCGCTAAAATCGGGCAGCAGCGTATCTTTATTCATTACTTCGATGGAGTTGATGACTAAACGTGGTGCCATTAAATTACGTTTAAAAACTTGCTGACTGTGTTTTATTAATCCGTTTACTGTGCCAAACCAAAGTGTGCTATCGTTATCTTCCCATATTCCGTAGGCGTTGCACTCTACTCCACTAAACCCTTCGTTTCTACCAAATGACTTAATTTGAATTTTATTATTTTTTTTTAGCGCTTCTAAATCTAATTTATTGATGCCTTGGTTGGTTCCTATCCAAAGCGATTTTTTGTTTTCGGCAAAGTTAATGGCGTAACACAACTCTGAGTTGAGTCCATCTTTTTCAGAGATAAGGTAATATTTATCGGTAGTTATATCTAGGATAAATAAACCGCTTAATGTTGGTGCATATAAAAAATTATCGTTATCTATCAAGATTGTAAAAAAACCATCCATTTTAATACCATGTTCTTTACTGTAATTAACTAGGCCACGTTTCGTTTCTAAATATAGCCCATCGCCCCACGTGCCAATCCATAAACGGCCTTGTTGATCTTCGCCAAATGCTTCAACCGGAAAATTGCTATTACTTGGTAAATCGCGTTTCTCGAACGCATAGCCGTTTAATACTTTTGTGGATTTAGCATACGCACCACTACCGCCAATATAAATGTTTCCATTTTTTGCTTTGTATAAAACGTCGTAAGCGCCGTTGAAACGATTGGGCAATTGAAGCGGGTAAAACTGTTCGTTCTCGAATATACACACCGCATTTTGTGTACCAAACCACAATTTTCCATCGTTATCTTCTAAACCCGAACGGCAAATAATACTGGGTAAACCATCGCGAAGCGAGTACCGTTTAAAATAGCCATCGGTGTAGCGGTAAATTCCATTGTTATCGCTACACATCCATAAGTTTTTATTTCGGTCTCTAAAAATTTGGTACAAGGAGGCGTTGCCTGGACCTGTTGCTTTGTCGAATGTGTTAAACGAGTTATCGCGGTATTTGAAAAATCCGTTGTGGGTTCCTATCCATAAATTATCTTCATAATCTAGCATGAGGGTGCGAATAATATTGGCGTTATATTCTTCTCCTAACGAATAAAAATGAAAGGTTACACCATCGAACTGCATTAAGCCGCTGGTGGTACCAATCCACACTTTTTCGTCGTGTTCGGCTAAAAGTGTGGTAATAAATTCATCTATTAATCCGTTTTCGATAAAGTAGTTCACACATTTTTTGGTAATTAAATCATAAAAGGTAAGTCCTTTGGCTGTTCCGATTAGTAATTGGTGTTTAGATTTTAATTCTAAAACACAGTTAACGCGTTGGTTAGCTAAACCAACAGAAGTATCTATGTGTTGCATTCCTTCGTGGCTGGATAGAAATAAGCCATCGTTGGTGCCTACACACAAGGTGTTATCTCCAATTTTGGTGAGGTAATTGATGTTGCGTCCTTTAAATAAAGGCAGTTCTGTAATAGAGTCGTTGGCAAGTTTGTACAGTCCGTTTTCGCTGCCAATGTAAACGCCGTGGGCAAACCCTTTGTAAAGGGCTTTAATATTTCGTGCTTTTAAGCCTTGTTTTGCGGTGTAATTTGTTATGCGATTGGTTTCAATTACGCTTAATCCTTCGCGAGTGGCTACATAGATGCGTCCTTTTTCATCTTCTATAATGGCGTTTACATAATGGTCAACGAGTCCATTTTTAGGAGAATAGTTGGTAAAAGTTTGTCCATCAAATTTGCTCAAGCCTCCATAACCTCCGCACCACAAATAGCCTTTATTATCTTGATACATGGCATATACTTGAACAAATGGTAATCCATCTTCGGCACTGTAATTTTTAAAGTAATACTGCTGCGCAGGCCAACATTTCACCAAAAAAAGGAAGAGGATAAGGAGTTTATTAGGCATATTACAAGCCTAATTTAAGAGTATTGTTAGAATAATAAAAGTAAACTTGATAAGTGGAAGGTTTTATTTTATAAGTGGAAACATTTTTTAGAGCTGTTTTAGTAGAAAATGTTACTGATTTTGGTGAAAAGTGGCATTCCGTACCTTTCAAGAAAGTGGAAAGTACTAGTAAAGTTTATTATTTAGATTTTAGCGATAATCAATGATGGTATAAACCCGAGTGAATTGAAGATTGTTGACGTGTTTTGTTTATACTCTTTCTGCTAACTATCAGAGGCATGGACTCAGTCCTAACGTTGAATAGGGGTCATTGATTTTACGGTCAAGTCTATTTTGTATGTGCCATCTGGTGGATTTACCTTTGAATTAAAACTAATAGAAGAGTTTGGTTTTAAATATTCATAAACAACAATTTCTTTCTTATCAATGAGAGATTTTGTTTTAGAAAAATAAGAAATAGTTAGAACAACATCCTTATAGGTGGCTAGTAAAGCTGTGTTTGTTATCTCACCAATAACATTCCAGCCATCAACTTTGTACTGAGGGGCTCGAAATAGACCTCTAGCTCTTACCATTACTAAATTTTCCTCAAAATTAATTAATCGTACCGAAACGTATTGAATTGAATCTAATGACTCTAATTTACTCAATTGATCTCTTAGTTCTTGTGCTGTCATTTTTTTTACGACCGCCTTAGAGTCGCCTTGACAACTACTGATTAAAAGAGTGATTAAAAATGTAAATAAAGTTGCTTTTAAAGTCATGTGTAAATGTAATTATTTTTCTTTTGTTCATTTTACCGCTGATGGTTTCGTACTTTATATTTAGTATATTTTTGAAAATACCACTATTTTTAAATCTTAGGTTAGTTGATAAACAACTATTTTTTAGTTCAGCCGAAAGTAAAATTATACACCACCATACAGTCAAAATCGAAAGTTCAAGGGTTTAACTGGTAACGGATACCACCTATTAATAACTGATTTTATTGTCAATAAGGACTCTTAGACGTTTTGGTGCCCGCCTGTAATATGAATATTTTATCATCAAGTTTCATTGGCTTAACTTCAGTAGCAGTAGTTTCTATTATAAACTGAGGTGTTTCAATTATTGTTTTCAATGGTAATGCTTTAGAGTTTTTTAGGAACTCATACCAATTCCCATACTTATGATTTACAAATAATTTTATATCAACGGGTAACTTAGACGAGTAATAATATTTTTGAATACCACTTTTACAGATCAAGGTTAATTCATCACAAACATACCCTAAAATTGTTGTCGCATTTCTATTAGTTTCTAATTTTATGACCTCGTCAGAATTTACAGACGCATCATTCCACAATGCTATTTCAGAGTTACTTCCTTTAGAATAAATTTTATTTTCTTTATTGTCATAAATTTGCCATTGTGCTAATGTTCCATTTGAAATGGATTTATAACTCCCCTCTTTTATAAAATATTCTTGTTTTGAACCCATCATTTGTGTCCATTGTTCATCTGTCATTTTTGGTTTTTTGCTTTTTAAAGAATTTTTATAAATAATTTCACCCTCAAATGATTGTCCGAATGCAATAATAGATGTGAAGAGAATCAATGTTAAAATTATTTTTTTCATATATTTATTTTAAAGCATAAAATTTATTACACGATGTTGGCGCATAAACCTAATCGAGATTACAAACTAACATTAAATTTAGCACTCAACCAAGCACTTTCCAAATTTCTTGTTATATGTTACCTCTATTAGTAGTTTGCCAATTTCGTTTTTCAATAGCCCTTACATTATCCACATTTTTTAATGTTAACAAATAATCTCTTAAATATTTAAGTTCTTGGTCTTTCATATCACCTAAAAACTCTTTAATGTAAATTGCATTCCCATAGTTGCTCCTCGATTTTGCTGGCGTATCGTCCACTATAAGAATTTTTCAAGCCTAAACCCTTTCTTTTTTAGTTTGTCGAGCCGTTTCTCAAAAAAGAAATTATCTAGGTTAAAGTCTCTTTTTAGAGAACACCTACTTCTTCCCCAAACGATTTCAAAATCCATACCTTCAGGTTTTATATAATTTACGATCTCTTTTACATAAATGTCACCTGCCGAACTCCAAATTCCAACTGCAAAATGTATTCAAATATCTAAAAGAAATTGGTCAAGGTATGGTCGTTTATAAATAAAATATCTATCAAACCGAAAATCAGCAGAAAAATTTAATTCGTTTTCAGTGGCGTGAATTAGCGTCTCGTCTAGGTCAAGAATTAAAAGTTTATCTGATTTTTCATCCATTTACTATTTAACAATTAGCATATAGGTAAAAGTCAAAGCATAATTTTCCGCATCGCCAAAATTCCTCGAAGCCAGCATTTTGTTAACGCGTTTATCTCTAAGATTCAAACTTACTCCAACAAACATACTTCCATTTAATTCAATCACTTCACCTTAACTTGCCACTAATACGTGAAAAGTTTTACCTAAAAGAAATAGAATCATTAAAAGGTTAAACTCAACAGATTTACACTACGCTTTAATTAGATACAAATATTGTACTTTGTGTTACAACCTATCTTCTTTCTCAAAGAAAAATTAAATTTTACATTAAAAGACACAATAAACAATCAGCCATCAACGTTACAGTTGAAAAGGGAAGCATATACAATAAGTCCTAGTCTGGTTCTAGGCTGTGCTTTAACTAATTAAGCGGCAGTTGACTCCTCTTTTTTACCTTTGGCTTCTGCAACTACAATGTTACGCTCGTAGTGCATGGTGCCATTTAGTGCCTCTATAGCTGCGTTACCAGCATTGGCATCGGCCATTTCAACAAAACCATACCCTTTGCTGCGGCGGGTTTCTTTGTCCTTAATAATTCGTACACTTACTACTTCGCCAAAAGGACTAAATAGGTCAGATAAAATTTGTTCGCGTACTTTAAAGCTAATGTTACTAACAAAAATGTTCATAAAACTGGGTTCTAAAAATAATTGAGTTAAAGTTAAACAAAATTCTTATTACTCAAATTTAATGGGGTAAAAATTAGCAAACAAAATTGTTAAAAATGCAGCATTAACCTATTGTTTTAACAAAGTCAAAAAAATTTAACAAAATAATCGGTGCTTCTCCGAATGTTACGAAGTTATAAATGAGATCAACTTGATTTATAATTAAGTCCAATCATCTTATACCAACATCATTTCTAAAAGATACGTTGACCCAGTTTCTTTTTCTCTTATACTTCCTCAAAAATTATACCCGCAGGCTTTGCTACGCCTATAATTTTTTCGTCGCCTAAAAGAAAAATAATTCTGGTTCAACTTGTATCTTTTAGAACCGATATTGGTATTACAAAATAAACAACGAAGGCACAATAAAAAACTATCGCTCGTATTTTTAACGAAGTAGAATAGTAAGTTTCATTTGGAGAAACTTAATCACATGAAAATAAAACAAGTTTAAATGGTAATTAATTTACTGACTTCCCTAAAAAATCAAGTAGAATTAATTCTTCTAAGGTGTAACGTTTTCCATTTACAAATGCAACCACCCACGCATCGGTTTGTCCTTTAGCAATCGCTTTCTGACGGTGAACCTCTGCTTCTTTTAGAGTCGTAAATTGTAACTGCGTAAAACGTGTAATGCCGTCTGGATAATCGGCTCGGCTTGGTTCGCCAAACTCTAACAAACGTTCGTATTTATAATTTTCGGGTTTACGGTAAGCCGCAATTTGCACTTTAAAAACTAAACCCTCGGCGCAATAATTACCAGCCATGTTTAATAATTTTTCGTAAGTGGCGCGGTCGTTTAACGATTTACCTTTAAGCGGGTTAAAATTAGGCAAAGTTTGTGTGCCGCCACAAGGAAGTGTTTTAACAGGAGGATCGGTGGGTATATCCTTATTCAAGTTTTCGGCATTTGTAACCTTATTGTAAATACTATCGAGCAATTGATTAAAGGTGGCTTGTTTGCGGCTGGCGACTACTGGCGGCGAGTACAAATAAAAATCTTTTTTCAACTCCACAAATTTATTCAAACTCTCAACATCTAAATCTTCTTCTAAAGACTCGTAACCATTGGCTTCGATTTTAATTCGGTAAGAAGCCCCTGGGCTAACTGCCATTAAATATTTTCCACTTTCCTTATTAGAATAGTAAGGACCTAACACATTGGTTCCCGGATTTTTTGTTACTTGAATTTTACTTTCAATAGGTTTATCATCGCCATAAATAGTTCCTTTAAGCATGGCTATAACTGGCTTCTCGCCTAAGATACCTGGCTCAACCACGTAAATATCATTTTTACCTTTCCCGCCTGTGCCGCCACGGTTACTGCTAAAATACCCGCGTGTACCACTCGAATTAATAACGTAATACATATCATCTTCGGTGGTGTTTAACGGTATGCCCATGTTTTTAGGCTCTAACCATTCGTTATCTTTTTTAATAGAAAACATAATGTCATAACCTCCAATGCTGGTATGCCCCTTCGAACTAAAAAACAACGTGATGCCGTCTGGATGAATAAACGGAGCGTCATCATCGTAGGGTGTATTAATTTTATCTCCTAAATTTTTGGCAGTACTCCAATCGTTATTTATCCACTCGCTTACCCAAATATCTCTACCTCCATATCCACCTTTGCGTTCGCTTGCAAAATATAAAAAACGACCATCGGCCGAAATGGAGCAACTCCCTTCCCACGAACTGGTATTAATATTTCGGTTTAAACGCTCGGGTTTAGTAAACTCTGAACCTGTTAATTTACTCACATAAATATCGCCACTATCGCGTTTAGTGCTTGTAAAGGTAAACAGGGTCTGTCCATCGGGCGATATGGCTATGGCCGCATCGTGTCCTTTGGTGTTAATAGAAGTAATTGCTGTGCCTGCACCCCAAACAGAATCGGCACCTCGCACAGTAATGTAAACATCTTCATGAAAATACCCCTCGTCGTTGTCGGGTTCTAAATTATCATTAACCAATCCACCTAAACTTTTTTTACCTCGGTAGGTGTAAATTAAAATAGACTCATCGGTAGTTATAACAGGTACATACTCTTCTTCGTCGGTGTTAAGCGGTGTGCCCAAGTTTTTTATATCGGCTTTAATTTTCATGTTGCCAATGTTAAATCCGTTGGTGCTGTTTTTAATTAATAATTTCGCTTCTTGAACCAATGGCCACTCTATATCTTTAGCTTGCGTTTGCGTGTGGGCATCTATGTAACGCTGCATGTAAGTAATGGCATCGTTAAAACGGTAATTCAAATGATACGCTTTCCCCAGAAAAAAATCAATATCTTTTAATTTATTTTTTGTTTTAATCTCTTCAAAAATTTCAATAGCTCGGCTTTTCCGTTCAGGATAGCTTAAACAACATAAACCCAAGCGGTATTTATAATCGAAGTTTTTAGGATCTTTATTGTACAGTTTATCGAATAAAGCATAAGCCTTTCCAAACTCTCTATTTTCAAGTTGATAGTAGGCCTCCTCCTCCAAATCCCTCGTCTTTTGGGCTTTTAAGGTTGTTGCCATTAGTAACAACCCAATAAGCACTATGTAGTTTTTTACTGTGCGATTAAACATAATTTTACCTATTGATAAGATATTATAAATTTGGTTTAAAAATCTTCATTCTTTTCGGTTGGATTAATAACTTATTAAGACCTTGTGTTTCATAACTTTAACCTCTAGTACCCCTCTATAACTGCGTACTGCACGATTGAGTTCGACATGGCCCCAATAACTTACTATTAAATAAGGCGAAAACACAAGCCTAGCAAAGGTTACGGCAAGTATTTTAAATGAAGCAAAATGATGGTTTTCGTTTTCGGTAAAACGAAATTATAAATCAAATAGAACGTATTATTTTTATTGGACTTTTTTATTTTCGTAGCGAATACCTTCGTAAAAATTACTATTTTAACCTTGTAAACTCTTTAAGTAATATGTACTTTAGTACGTTGAGGTGAAACTACAAAAAAAAATAATTCAATTTTTTATCCTTTCTAGTGTGTTGATTAGTGCACAACTTAGTAAAGCACAAAGTTACGCTTTCGATTATTATGGTCTTAGAGATGGTATTCCCGATACGCACGTTAGTAGCATGTATCAAGATAAATCGGGACTTATGTGGTTTGGGTTTACGCAAGGCGTTCGTTTTTACGACAGTTATTCTTTTTCAAATGTAAAAATAGAAAACGACGCTTACTTTCATGCACCTATTAATGCGTTTTGTGAAACCAGTTCGCACTATTATTTCAGCACGTTTCATACACTTTACGAAGGAAGCGGGCGTTACTTTCATAAAATACCTTTTAAAGGCGAAACACCCCAACATCAATTAACACGTCTATTTAACTTTCGCGATACAACCTACGCCCTTAGTTCGAGAGGGTTGTATAAATTACAAGGACAACAATTAAAAAAAGTAATTACACACACCGAACTAGATACGCTTCACTTATTCAAGTTTTTTTTAGATAGCAGAGATAACCTTTGGGTTACCATAAAACAAGGGCAATTGCGAATTTATAACTTAAAACTTGGTAAAGATGTAAGCGCACAAATTTTACCCAAAGACTGGCTCAACAAACCTTTGATTGGCGATGTGGCCGAAGGATTAGATCAAAGTTATTACATCGTTTCTAAAAAAGAAGGCGTGTATTGGCTTAAAAACAAAGTGGTAAGTCCCTTAAATATAGAGTCGGGTGTTCCGCTTCCTCCTAAAATACTATCCTTGCAATTCGAAAAAAGCAGCAACACACTTTGGATGGCAGCATACGGCCAAGGATTACTGAAGTATCAAAACAAAAAGTTAGAATTAATTAATGAAAAAAATGGGCTTAAATACACCAACATCATTACTATTTTTTGCGATACAGAAGGCGATGTTTGGTTGGCTACGACCACACATGGAATCGTAAAATTTAAAAAAAATGGGATTATTAACTTAAATAAAAACCATAACCTCTTAGGAGATAGGGTACAACATTTATTTCGCGATGAACCCAATCAACAATTGATTGGTTTAAGCGGAGGTTACATCAGTTGCATCAAAAATGCAAACATTAATTTAGTAGAAGAAACAAAAACCGATCCCGTTCACTCACTCTCCGAAATAACACCTGGCGTTTTTATGGCGGGCTATGCCAATGGCTTTGTGCGTTGGTTCAAAAACGGACAGTTCAGTTCTCCTAAAATTAAAGTTCTCGAAAGCGACGAGCCCATTAGAGTCATTACTGATTTTAAAGACAATTTGTTTTTTTCATCCGAGTATGGAAAAATATATGCGTTTAATCGCAGCACAAAAAAAACGTCGGTCATAACCGATACTCTCGATAGCGATGTAACGTGTTTTGAAAAAAGCATGAGTGGCGATACCTTGCTCATTGGCACTAACAATGGCTTATTGTTTATGGATAAGCACTTCCAAATAAAATCGTTCCCTTTAGATAGCCTTAACTTCGAAAATGTTACCATTCACACCATTAAAGTTTACAAGCATTTTATTTACGTGGCCACCAATTGCATGGGGCTATTTATTTACGATGTAAAAAAACACAAGGTAACGCATTTAACAACGGCCAATTACTTAGCATCGAATAATCTTTTTAACGTCGAAGTTATTGACACCAATCAACTTATTTTATCTTCGCCCAAATACATTAATGTCGTTAAGTTCAAAGGCAATCAAACCAATGTTTATTACTTCAGAGCCGAAAATTACGATGTATCTTTCGAGTTATCGCCAGCGTGTATGGTTCAAACGTTTAACAAGGGCGAGGTTGCCGTAGGAAGCGATAATGGCTTGCTCTTGTTTAATAATTTAATTAAAGATAATTCCATTTCGCCTAAAATTAGGGTGAGCAGCATCATAGTTAATGATAAAGAAATTGACCCACTACAATTCCCTAACCATTTTGATAAAAGTGGCTTACCCGTCCTTTTCAAATTAAATAGCGATGCCAATACCCTTATTATTAAATTTGTTGGTATTAAATACAGCACCAACGAAAACTTGGATTATGCGTACCGTTTAAGTAAAGACACCTCTACTTGGATTTCTTTGGGCGAAGGAGAAGAATTATTTTTACCAGCTATACAAACGGGCTTAAGCTTTGTTGACCTAAAAGCCAAAGGACAAGGCAATACTTGGGGTAAGCCAATTAGACTTAGTTTCGATAAAAAACCACCTTTTTGGAGAACGCGGTTTTTTGGATTCTTAGTTATGATTATCTGTTTGGTGCTGTTTACTTATTTTTTTAGAAGTAATCAACGGTTTAAAAACGAACTCATCAATGATTTAGAAAGTACGTTTATTAACCTGCAAACCGCTCGCCTCATGCTATTTTTTGCAGGAGTCGTTATTCCATTTGCCAGTTTTATAAATGCCGTCGTTAATAACGAATACGACATAAAATTATTTATACTATCTGGCGTAGGTGTATTATTACTTGGCACAGGGGTTCTTACGTTTACCAGCCGTTTCATTCAAAAAAATATTTATACAACAGTTGTTATTCTTTATGTAATTATTGTATTGAGTTACTCGACCGTTACTTACATTGCCAATGTAAATGCCTTTTCGGTAATTAGCCTTACCTTATCGGTTACGGTAAGCACCCTCATCATCGAAAAAATAAGACGCTACGTTTATTTTGCTGCTTTTGTAATTAGTGTGATGGTTATACTCATTATTTTGCGCTCATCTCCCGAATACAATCAAGTCTTATTTGCGTTGGCTATTATTACCTCTCTTTTTATAAGTTTCATTTCGTTGCTTGTTAAATTAAATGTAGGGCAACGCCTTCTGTTTGCAGATACGGTTATGAATAAAGGTAACACACTGGTGATTGCCTCTAACAGTAACGCACAAATTATTTTTGTTAACCATGCCCTTAGCCAACTGGTGGGGCTACCCGAAGCCGAAATATTAAATGAAGGCTGGTGGATTTTGCAGAAAGACAATCAAAAAACAGTAAGCGCGAAAGAAACAATTATTAATGGCACCATACCTAAAACATCTTTAAACTTAATCAATGGCACTAACGGCCGTTCCTTTTGGATAGAATGGCAAAATACCCGTTTAGAAAGTGGCGTTACTGTTTCGGTAGGTAGCGATGTAACCGAAAAACAAAACTATGAAAAACGATTTTCGCACATTGTTGAAAATGCAAAAGATATTATTTATATCACCTCTATCAATGGCGATTTTACTTATGTGAACGATATTGCTGTTCAAGTAACGGGGTATTCAAAAGAAGAGTTGTTAACCAAAAATTTTAAAGATATTATTAAACGCGACCACCAACGAAAAGTAGCCACGTTTTATGCCTTGCAATTAAAAAGCAAAGAACAAGAATCTTACCTCGAATTTCCGATTGTTACAAAAGCCAACAAAATTGTGTGGGTGGGTCAACAAGTACTTTTTTTAGAAGATAAAATAACCAAAACATTTAAAGGCACACAAGCCATTTGTAGAGATATTACCAAACGGGTTGAAGCTGAAGAAAAACTCAGAATAGCCAACAACGACTTAAATGTATTAAACCAAGTAAAAGAATTAATCTTACGCCACCAAGAAGACGAAGAAGTGTTGTTAGAAGGTGTACTCAAAAAACTATTTAATAACCGTCGGCAAAACGAATATTTTAGCATTGGTATTTTCGATACGCCACATTTGGTTAAACAATATGCTCTTAACACGCTTTCGGATGAGGTATTAAAATCGAGTTATACCTTAACCGACAGTGCTTCGCAGTTGTTAAAAACCAGCAGCGTAAAGCGCATTCAGGTGTTTGATGAATTTCCCGATTACTTAAAGCAAGATGCCGCGCTTCTTAAAAATCCATCGCAGGCACTTAGCATTCCACTTAAAACAACAACGCAATTATTTGGTTATTTAAACGTTTTCTCCGAACAAGCCATGGTTTTTGCCGAAGATTATTTATCGGTTTTAGACGACGTTAGTAATTACCTCACCATTAACTTTACACAAGCCGAGCAAAAGCGAATCATCTCTACCAAAAACGAAGAAATTCATTCGTATTTATTAAAACTAGAAGACTTAAACGACGAGCTACACTACGAAAACTCTTTAAAAGAAAGTGTTATTTATGCTAAAGATATTGACGACGTTTGCAACCGCATGCTCACACATATTATGGCAACAACCGTTAAGTCTTATTGTTATAGTTTTAATATTTTAGATCCAGACCAAGAAAAAATAGCCATATACCAAGGCTTTAAAGATAGCCCTTTCAAACGCTACGAGTATGAACTTAGCGAGGAGATGCGCACCATGTTGTTTTCTTTAGAATCTCAACTTTATTTTTACAAAGCAGAAGCTGAGATGAACACAAAATTAAGTTGGTTTAATCAACCTTTAGAACACTTAACTTGTGCCATTTTAGTACCCATTCTAACCATTTCAAACCGCTATGGCTTTTTGGGCGTTTACACAACATCTGAATCGTTATACAATTCTGAAGATTTACGAAAAGTTGAATCCATTGCCAGCATTACATCTTCTTTTATTTCACAATACTATTCCAATTTAGCCATTAACCTCAAAAATGAGCAAATACAGAGGTACTCGAAACAGCTAGAATATATTAATAACGACTTAGAAGAGCAAAACCATATTAAAGAGTTAATCATTTCCACTAAAGAGCGAGATGCCTTAATAGATCGTTTGTTACTTCTGACTATTAAAGCCTCACGTTTTGCAAAAGCCTATTCCATCAATATTATTAATAAAGTAAATTCTACACTTACCGTTTACAGTATTCGCCGCTACAATACCATTATATACAAAGAAGTAATTACACTTAACGCCGAACAGTTACTGTATATAGATACGCTCAACGAACGCATTGCCAAACAAGAGGATGCCGACTATGCCACCATTTATCAATTTGCGATGGATACCAAGCAACCTTCCATTAATTCTAAAACCATGATGTTTAAGGTGCTCCGAAATCCAACGCAAAGTATTGGGTTTATTGGAACGTACTCGACCGAAGAAAATATTTATGAAAAATCGGATATGAAATTTTTAATTGAGCTTTCTAACTCCCTTCAAAATTTCTTATCTATTGACGAACAAAATGAAGTGATTGCCTCTAAAAATGCGGAGATCAATAAAAATACCAAACGCTTAGAATTACTCAATGAAGCCCGCCAACTGCTTATCAACAGTACGTCTTTATCTAAACTATATACTAACTTAATTGAGTTGCTTTATACGAGAATAGATAACATTCACAGGGTTAGCTTTCTTATTTTTGAAAACGACCAACAACATGGGCACCTCTATTACATGGATAGCCTTTCGCTGAATGTAGAGTATAAAAATATTCTTACCACTCAATTACCAACCATTCCTTTTTTTGAGGCGAACTTAGATTACGACATTCCGGATTTATCGGGTAAATCTGAATTAACCGACGACGATTTGCATTGGTTAAGTGTATCCATGCGCTCGGTTTATTGTGTGCCCGTGTTTGTAAATGGTAAACTATTTGGCGCCATTAATATGCTTTCGCGCGAGCTAAATAATTTTGAAGAACAAAAACCAATTATTAAACAACTTAAAGAGTCGGTCTCTTTAATCATTGAGCAAATTGTTTATAAAGATATTATTTCTCAAAAAAATAAAGACATTAGCGATAACATCACCTATGCCAAACGCATACAAGATGCTATTATGTCGGCACCTTTAACGCTAAAACAATCCTTTCCAAAATCGTTTTTATTTTTTGTGCAACGCGACGATTTGGGTGGCGATTTTTACTGGTTTCATAAAGCCAACGATGCCACTATTTTAGCCGTGGGCGATTGCACGGGGCATGGCATTTCGGGTTCTTTGTTAACCATCTTGGCCTCAAATTACATGCAGCAAGCCATTAAAGAAAAAGGCTTAACCGACCCCGGCTTAATTCTCGAACATTTGAATGTATCGGTGCGCGGGGCGCTTAACCAAACCAATTCCGAAACCGAGATTTTAGATGGCTTAGATATTTCGTGCGTATTATACCATGCTAAAACACGCTTGTTACATTTCAGTGCCGCCATGCACACCTTATTTATTGTGCGAAAAGGAGAACTCATCGAAATTAAAGGTAACCGTTTCCCTATTGGTTCGTTTCAAGTAGATAGGCAAAACTATTTTACAACCCACCTTATGGCCATGGAGCTGGGCGATATAGTGATACTAACAACCGATGGGTACATTGATCAATTTGGACTTTTGAATGGCAAACGCTTTGGTCGAATTAAATTCAGAGAACTTTTACTTAAAATGGCTACTTATCCCGAAGCCGAACGAAAAGCACTCATTCAACAAGCGCATTTAGACTGGCGAGGCGGTGGGCAACAAACCGACGATGTTTGCTTACTTTGTTTTGAAGTTGAGTAACCGCAGGTACAAATAAATAGGCACATCGCAGACGATTTTTTTTTATATTCGCAGATAATTTTATTTTATGGCTTCACCTTCAAAAACATTGGCTCAAAAGCCCAACGCACCTAAAACCTATTTTGGCTTCGATAAAACAGATGGGTTATACTTAGCAGGTTTAGCGTTCATCATTTTTTTGATTGCCATTATCCGCTCTAATTTTTTAAGTGTACCGTTCGAGCGCGACGAAGGCTCGTACGCCTACTGTGGAAATATTATTTTAGACGGTGCCATTCCTTTTAAAGACATTGGATCGCAGCGTTTACCGGGCGTATTTTATTCGTATGCATTAATGGTGGCCTTGTTTGGTTATACCTTAGAAGCCTTACACTTTGGTTTTATTTTTCTCAATATCATTAGTGCCATTCTCATTTTTTTAATTACCCGTAAAATGCTTAGCAATGTGGCGGCCTTGGGTGCTGCGCTTTGTTGGGCTTTATTATCCATGAATAAATCCATATCGGGCTTCACCATTCAATCTGAACACATTGTGGCGTTGTTTGCGGTAGCAGGTATTTACGCATTGATTCGTTATTTTGAAGCCAATAAATGGTGGCGCTTGGCCTTGGCGGGTTTCTTCTTCTCACTTACCTTTGAAGTAAAACAAACTTCTTTGTTTTATGGCTTGGTAGGCGGCATGTTGGTGGTGGCGTATCATTTCTTTGACAAAGATCGTAACTACAAACGTATTTTAATGAGTTGCTTAATTTATTCATTAGCCGTTATTATTCCGGTAGCTATTGATTTGTTGGTGGTTAAAATGCGTGGCGGTTGGGACGATTTTCATTACTGGTTTTTCGACATTAGAAAAGAATACGCTAGCAGTACCTCTTACGACCAAGGCATGCAATACTTAGACATGAGTTGGCCAGCCATTTATAAAGATTACAAATTTATTTGGATGCTCTCGGCCATTGGTCCTGTTTTACTTTTATTTAGCAAAGCCAAAAATTGGGTTAAATGGTCGGTGATTGGTTTTTATTTAGCAGGTGCTTTATCTGTAGCACCAGGCTATCACTTTTACGGACACTACTTTTTACAATGGGTGCCAGCAGCCTGTATTGGGGCGGGTGCATTCTTTTACGCACTTCATGTTATTTTAAGAGATCGGTTCAACCTAAAAACAACAGCATTGTATGCAACCTTAGGTTTAATTACCGTGTATGGATTTATGCACCTCAGCACCATGAAACGGTATTACTTTACCAAGCAAGGCCCTAATTTAACCCGCGAGGTATATGGTTTAAATCCGTTTCCTGAGTCGAAAGTTATTGCCGATAAACTGAATACCATTATGAAACCCGAAGATAAATTAGCTGTGTTTGGTACCGAAATTCAAATGTATTTTTACACCAACAAACGTTCGCCTTCGCGTTTTGCCGGTTCGGGTGCTTTGTTAGAATTTAACGTTAAAAAATCGGAAGAGTGGCAACAAGAGTTTATAAAAGATGTTGAAAAAGCCGAACCTAAATATTTGGTATTTTACTCTCACTCTATTTCGTGGTTAGCAAATCCAAATGTGAAGAATTTAATTTTTCCGTGGTTCGATAAATTTAGTACCGCTAATTATAATTTAATTGGTTTTGCCGATATGTTAGATACAGGCACCGAATACGTTTGGACACCAGATATAGATTTAACCAATCGGCCGCCAAAATCGCAATACCGCATCTTTGTGTTCGAGCGCAAAACCAATGTGGCGCAAGTTGCACCTGCGGTCGCCGAACCCAATCCAGCGCCTAAAGCTAATTAACGCACTAAATAGGCGACTATGGTTATTGGTATTCTGGTTCAGTTAACGAGAGTCTAATTGATTGTTGAAAAGATAATGCGTTCCCTTACAGTTATAGATAACTCCATTTAAAAAGTCATAAATTCGGGTTACATCTTTCTTTTCTTGTTTTAGCTTTAGTCTGTGCCCATTTTTTCAATAGGGCTTAACCGAGATTTCAAGAAATCGGACACTTTAGAATAAAATAGCTAACTCTGTAAACTATTTAAAATCAAAATTTGAAAATGAGTTAGGTGGAGATAAACCGTCGAAATCTATCACAAAACAAAACCTGCCGCAGTGATTAGAAATGTTTTTATCTCGTCCTTGTTTAGCGAAGCGTAACGAGGACGTTTGAGAACTGCGTTTGTAACGCAGATAAAGTGATAGCGTTGGCGTTACAAACGCCCATTTAGCACGTCCTCGTTTCCGCTAACGCTCAAACAAGGACGAGGGGGAAAGAGGAATTAGGAAACGCTTAAAAAATAAGTTAGATGGAATTATGCAATAGAAATCTATTACGAGCCGAAATCCCATCAAAACATGTTTACTTCGCCACTTTTTCTTCTTCACTATAGCACCACTATGCCTAATACCAATATCGGTTCAATATTACTCTTCCATCTAAATATAGTGCGAATGGTGACACCGAAACGCTTAGTGGTCTACTTATCTACTCACTTAATAATTTTTAATTTTTCTATTTTCCGACAAGTTGTAAATAGTTGCGCGTAAAAGATGGGTGTCATTTAAAATAGTGTATTCTAAAATCACTTTATTAGTTTGTATAGATAGGCGGCACCGGCTTGCTCCAAGGGATTTAATTCGTTAACATCTTCTTTATCAAATCGTGAGCCAATTATTATATTATCACTATCAACACTTACCGAGAAACCGAATTTATCCCCAATAGCTCTTTGGGGAGATGTTATTTTTGAGTGTTGTTTCCATTGTCCATTTTTAAATGTAAATAGATAGGCCGCTCCAGCATATCTATTGTCTGGACAAATTTTATCCAATTTATCCCCAAAAGCACCAACTAATAGTAATGTGTCCTTAATAGCCATACAATTTCCAAAATGTAGATCTGCTTTATTATCTTTTGCCACTAATTTTTGCTTTAACTCGTATTTCTCTTTATTAGGTTCATATATATAAATGCAACCCGCTCCTTTTAATAGCTTTTGTCTTTGCTTCAATACTAATGAATCATCGTCAGGAAGTTTATCATTGTGTTCAAAGCTACCATAAGATGCAATTATTATTTGCCCTTTATGAAATGCTAATTCATTTCCAAATCCTTCGGCTTCTTTTTGCGGATCGTTAAATGTGTAAATTAGTTTAGGTGGTAAACTCAAGTCTTTATCCAATTGAAACAGAAAAACATTTTTAGTGCTTTCGCAGTTAACGAGTAGTAAATCATCTTCCATCGCCAATTTTGACCCGAACATTATTAAATTTTTTTCAGGAGGTAGTATTTGTTGCTTTAATTCCCACAAGCCTGTATTATTTAATTCGTATATAAATATTCCTCCTGTTGAAATACCTCCATCCACTTTACTTTTTTTGGTTAAAGCATTTATATAAAGCCTATTGTTATAAATTATGACTTTATCACCAAAATTATCAATGTAATTACTTTGAGAAAGTTTTATCGTTTGGTGTAAATACCAAGAAGTCTTACTTTTTTTATAAATAAATACCGCTCCATTTCTAACCAGTGAGTTATTGGTTACAGAGTCATCTATACCCGTAGCTCCTACTACAATAAAACTATCATTCATAGAAACAGAACCCCCATAAAAATCAAAAGCTTTTACATTGGTGCTATTAAATTTTTGTTTTAACTCCCAGCTTAATGCTGCCTTCTTGCTGAATAGATAAACGATACCTGCTTCTTGAAGATAGTTGCCTTTAATTTTCACACTTCGCTCTGGTGTGCCAATTAAACAATAGTTTTTATTTAAAACACAGGTCCAGCCAAAACATTCCCCTTGAACTCTTTTATCTGAACATAGTTTAACAGGCGCAGAAAGTTTAATCTGTGAATGAATACCAAGTAAGTTAAGAAAAAACAATACTAATAAAATGACTTTTTTTAAATGGGTATTTAGCATACAAATTAATAATTGATTTTATAAATTTTTTATAAACCTTGAATTCAAATATCTACCTAAATCAATTACTTAATTCGTGAAATAGTTTTAGTCTTCAAATTACTAATAACCTAGTTAATTAACTTAAACAATTAAGGTTAAAAACTAATCTTAACTACTCAATAAAACTCCTTAATTATTTATCAAACCTCTAAATGAAATTTATAGTTTTTCCAAATCCCATCCGCTCAAAAACATAACACCCTCCATTCATAATCTTTTCCTTTGCGAACCTTGCGCCTTTGCGTGCCATCACCCCCCACCTATTCGCCTTACATCCGATTGGGTACTTCAATGCCTAACAACTTCATGCCATTCGCAATGGTAAACCCACATAAACGGGTTAACTGCAAACGAAACAATTTTAAATCTTCGTCTTCTTCCTTTAAAATAGGACAATCGTGCCAAAAGCGATTAAATACCTTACTCACTTCGTACATATAGTTTCCTACAATAGCCGGGTTATAGAGTTTAGCACTTTCTTCAATAACACCTGCAAAATCGTACAACGTCGTTAATAGTTCTCGCTCGGCCGCCTGCAAAGTAACTAACTTATCTGCACTTAAATCTAAACCTGCTTTCTCTTGCACCGATTGTGTGCGCGTATATGCATATTGTATAAATGGTCCTGTGTTGCCATCAAAATCAACACTTTCGTTAGGGTCGAATAACATTTTCTTTTTAGGATCTACCTTTAAAATAAAATACTTCAACGCCGCCATACCTACCATTTTCGATAAGGATTTAATTTCTGTTTCAGTTAAGTGCTTTAACTTTTCAGAATCTCTGCACTTTAAAAAAGCCGTTTCATACATCTCAGCAATTAAATCATCGGCATCTACTACTGTTCCTTCTCTACTTTTCATTTTACCATTTGGCAACTCTACCATGCCATAACTTAAATGGTAACACTCTTTAGCCCAAGTATAGCCTAGCTTTTCGAGGGCTTTAAATAATACTTTAAAATGGTAATCTTGCTCGTTACCAACTGTATAAATTAATTGCGTTAAATCCGGAAACTCTTTAAACCGTTCAATAGCCGTTCCTAAATCTTGAGTAATGTAAACGCTAGTCCCATCGGCACGCAACACAATTTTTTCATCTAAGCCTTCGGCACTTAAATCGATGGCTATGCTGCCGTTTTCTTTTTTATAAAACACTGATTTAGCCAAGCCCTCTTGCACCAATTCTTTACCCAATAAATACGTGTTGCTTTCGTAATACATTTTATCGAAAGTAACGTCTAATGCTTTATACGTGATGCCAAAACCCTCGTAAACCCATCCATTCATGGTTTTCCACAAAGCTACAATGGCTTCGTTACCCGCTTCCCACTCCCGCAACATCTCTTGGCAAGCCAGCAACAACGGGGCTTGTTTCTCGGCCTCTGCTTCACTTAACCCATTGGCTTGCAACTGCGCCACTTCGGCTTTATACGCTCTATCGAAGGCTACATAATATTTTCCTACAAAATGATCGCCCTTCATCCCGCTCGATTCGGGCGTTTCACCGTTTCCAAATTTTTGCCAAGCCAACATGCTTTTACAAATGTGAATGCCTCGGTCGTTTACTAAATTGGTTCTAATAACCTTATGCCCATTGGCCGCCAAAATAGCCGACACCGAAGCCCCTAAAATGTTATTGCGTATATGCCCCAAATGCAAGGGTTTATTGGTGTTCGGGCTACTGTACTCTAACATAATGGTTTTACCGCTGCTGTTAGCTGGCTTCCATCCAAAATGAACATGCGTGCGAACGCTATTAAAATAACTTAACCAAAACGCATCAGATAAACCGATGTTTAAAAATCCTTTTACAACATTAAACGTTTTAACCTCTGCCACGTTGGCCAGCAAATACTCGCCAAGTGCTTGACCAATTTCTTCGGGCTTTTTACCAGCCTCACGTGTAAACGCAAAAGTTACCAAGGTAAAATCGCCTTCAAATTCTTTACGAGTTTTTTGAAGACTAATTGCCGCCTCCGAAATCTTATACACAGCATTTAACGCCTGTTGCAGGGCATTACTTAAAATAAATTCAGCACTTATCATTCGGCAAAGGTAATTGTTTCGGTAAAACAATCCAATGCGATCCAAATTTAACTTAGGTGAGATAAAGTTAGTTAACGTTTTAAAGTGTTAGTGGTTCTTACCGCAATGAGTTTATCAAAGTAAGTGCCACGTTGACGGTGATACACATAAATAGCATAATCGTTTTCGGTATCCCAATGGTTGCCTTCAGTTACAGTTTCATCGCCGCCTTTGGCATCGTCCTTTTTTAAAACGTAGGTGTAATTATAAAATCCTTGCTTGAGGTAAAGTTTACACTCGTAGCCTTTCTTATTGGCATTGTAAGTCATTTTATTCGACTTAGTTAACATCCAATCGGTTAATTTACCAAGCACATAAAAGTTACCATCGGCCTCGGCAGCCGTATATGGTAAAAAAAACTCAACCCACACATAATCGGCTTCAATGTCCGGATTGCCTCTCATATCGCGGTTCTTAATCAAAAAATTACCATTAAAGTCATTATAAAAAACATAGTTCTTATTCGCTCTGCTCTCATCCGGAAACAATTGAACGTGATTTTTTAAATCATCGTCTTTGTAAATATCACGCACACGTTCGGTATAAGTGCGTAAACTGCGCACATCAAAAAAACGAAACTCGTTACCGCCATTAAAGGTTGAAGCATCATCGAGCGAATAGGTTAATTGATGCGGTTCAATAAAAGTAGGTTTAATCGAACTCACCGCATTATCCCAACGGTTGTTTTGTGTAATCACAACTTTTAAATCGGCATACGGATTGGTAATATCGTAAGCCGAATTAATAACTCTAAAATCAAGGTGTTGTTTATTGAACTGCGAATCGTTGCTTGCTGTTTGTGTAAATAGTGTGGTTATACTTACCAAATTTTCAGATAACATAAACCGTCGGCTTAGAATGAGATCTTTCTTGTCGCCATTTTTGTAAACATATAAAACATAGTTTCCGCTTTTGGTTAATTGCATGTTCGCATTCGGAAAGATGATGGAATAATGCGTGTATTTTTGCAACGTATTTTCAGAGAACGTAAAATTCAAAATATTCAAATCAAAAAATCCATTCAAATATTCCGAAATCATTAAATCGCTCGGTGTCCAATCGGCATTGCAATGTATAATACTTAAACTATATTGCTTTTGATCATTATCCAAATCGTCGAAACTTAATTCTAATTGACGATTTGTTCCTAACTCTAAAATGGGCGGCGCATAATCCCATGTTGTTTCATGAAATTGAACAGTTCTTACGTTGGGTGTATAAACAAAATCCGAATACCGCAATTGCTTGTCGTTAACGTAATCATCGTCTTGTGCTTGTGCAATACTCGCACAAAGCCAAAAGAAAAAGCTTAAAAAAACAAAAACGGTGTACTTGTTGGCGTTAACAGTCATGACACGTTTTTATTTCATGTCATTAATAATATGACTTACCTCGTTCACATAAACATCTTTCGATAAGTTTTTAGCCCAGCGGTTTTCGCGCCCCAAGCGAGTGGTATCCGATGCCATACGCTCTTTATCAACGCTCAATAATTCGGCTGTAAATCCTTTCATCTCTTTTTTGAGCACATCGTATTTTTTGCTTTGCTCACGCAATTGCTTTTGCTCGGCTCGGTATTTTTCTAAATTTAAATTGTATTTGGTATCGTCTTTACGCGCTTTAATTTCTTTCGATTCTTGTTCAATTAGGTTAAACGATACGCTTTTTTTAATTCGAGCCATACTATTTTTTTGCAAGCCCAGGTAATCAATGCCTTTAAATTCGGTGTAATTGGCTCTACTAATTTCATCCCAAGGCATTGGGTTTTCCATTTCCTTTTCACCGAGGTCAATAAACTCGTATGGATCGGGCAACAACACATCGGGCACAACACCTCTTAATTGCGTGGCACCCCCATTGATGCGGTAAAACTTTTGTTGGGTTACTTTTATAGCACCTACGGGTTTAATGGTGTCTAATTGCGGAATAACCATTTGGTCGAGGTCAATAAACGATTGTACAGTGCCTTTTCCAAAAGTGGGAGTTCCCACCACAATTCCACGTTTATAATCTTGAATAGCGGCTGCTAAAATTTCGCTGGCACTGGCACTACCGTGGTTAACCATAATAGCCAAAGGGCCATCGTAAGCCACATCTGGGTTACGATCCTCCATCACGTTGATGTAATTATTTTTAGCCTTTACTTGCACCACAGGACCTTTGTCAAAAAATAAACCTGCCATTTCAACAACCTCTTGCAAAGAACCGCCGCCATTATCACGCAAATCAATAATTAAACCTTTAATGTTTTGCGCTTTTAATTTTTCAATTTCTTTACGCATATCCTTTGCGCAGTGGTGCGCCCCCGAACGTGTAAAGTCGGTATAAAAACTTGGCAAATAAATGTAACCCATTTTAGTGTTGTTATTATTGAGAATAGCACTCTTGGCATACGTTTCTTCCATCTCTATTACATCGCGCACAATAGGAATAATTTTGGTGCTATTATCCGATTTTTTTACGGTTAAACGCACTTCAGTTCCTTTGCGTCCTTTAATTAATTCAATGGCATCTTCCATATCCATGCCCGTAATGTCAATAGGCTCGGCACTGCCCTGCGCTACTTTTTGAATTTCATCGCCGGCTTTTAATTCGCCTTGTTTAAAGCTAGGACTTCCAACAATAATTTCGCTCACTTTTAATCCCGTTTCGGTAGCTTGCAAACGCGCGCCAATGCCTTCAAACTGTCCGCTCATACTTTGATCGAATCGTTTTTTATCTTTTGCTGGCATGTATTCGGTGTGGGGGTCATATACTTTTGCAATAGCATTTACATACTGTGCAAAACGGTCTTTATTACTAAATTTATAAAGGCGTTTAAACCAATCGTCGTTCGCTTTTAATGTTTTTTTACGCGCATCTACCTCAATGCTATCTAACGAACGTAATTTAATAACGGTATCTTTTTTTTCTTTTGCCTTCTCTTGTTTTTCGAGCATGTCATCCATACGGCTTAGAACTTGGTACTTAATCATTTTTTCCCACTCCTTTTTTAACTCAGCCTCCGTTTTCATAAAAACAGCTTTTTCTCCATCTGTTTCATATTCCTCATCTACTGTGTAATCTATCGGTTTAGATAAAAAGGCTTTATACCAAGATTCTTTTTCTTTAATGCGTTTATTAATCAACTCTACCGATTTATTATACATCACATGGTTTTGTGCTATAATTTGATTATCTATATCTTTTCGGTATTGCGCTAAAACATCAACATCTGCCTGCAACAAAAATTTCTTACTGTAATCCAAGCGTTTCAAATAAAGGTCATAAGCTTTTTCGCTGAACTCATCATTCATTTTTAATGGACTATAATGCGCGTTGTTAAGACCTGTAAAGACCATATCTAGTATGATGGTATTTTTGTCGAAAAAAAAGTTCGCAACTCCAAAAGAAGATAATAAAATAACAGAACCAATTAGAAGGCTCTTTTTTGAAAGGGACTGAATGAATTTTGACATATAGAACAAATTTAACTGTTAAGAATGTATTTTGCAGGTATTTTATTGCTAAAATCTTGCCAAATAGCAAATAGGCTGTTTAAATTTTGTTAAAACAAGTAGTTAGATAGAGCTATTTATATACTGTACATTTAGCCTTTCTAAAATGGAGATATGATAGATTTTACAAGAGCGGAACTTACGCACATAACCGTTCACTATGTTGGGAATAAAAATAATGGCGAAGAATTGAGCCTAGGCAGTAAATCTTTAACATTTAAAGATGATTTTATTAAAGAAACCTTGTTGCGTTATTTTTTAGCACCTTTTAAAACAGACATCTATTATCAATTTAAAAAAGCGGTAGATGTGAGCATACAAAGCCTTCCAGAGTTGTGTGAAGATTTATTTAAGAGCCGCCAAAACTTTGATGGCATTAGCAACCAAGTAGCCGAGTTGTTGTATAACCAGAGTTTACATCCTAAAATTAAAGGAGGCGAATTGTTTGTTTGCTATTTTAAAGATGCCATGGTGGACGGAGAACTATGCGATGCCATTGGTTTTTTTAAATCAGAAAATAAAGAGCAATTTTTAAAGGTTTACCAACATGTGGAAGCGTTTGATGTGGACTGCGAAAATGGAATTGCCATTAATAAATTAGATAAGGGCTGCTTGGTGTTTAATACCGATGCCAAAAACGGTTACAAACTTAGCATTATAGATACCAACAATAAAATAGCCGAATGTGCTTTGTATTGGGAAGAAGATTTTTTAAATGCCAAACTTAAACACAACGCTTACTACCACACCAAAAATTTTATTGATGCCTCGCGGGGCTTTTGCGAAGAAATACTCACCGAAGCCAACAACGTAGCCAAACCCGACCAAATGATGATGTTGAACCGTAGCACTGGCTTTTTTAAAGAAAAAGATAAGTTTAACCTCAACGAGTTTGAAAAAGAAGTATTGGTGCAACCCGAAGTGATTAGTGCCTTTAAAGATTACCGAAACGATTACAACAAACGTATGGATTTAACCGCCATAGATGAATTTGATGTAAGTGAAACCGCCGTTAACAAAAATAAAAAGTACATGAAAAGCGTTGTGAAACTCGATAAAAATTTTCACATCTACATTCATAGCCGCCACGAATACGTGGAACGTGGCTACGATGAAGAGCGAGGTTTAAAATTTTATAAATTATTTTACACCAACGAGGCTTAAACGATGTATCCATTTAACGTGAGGGTATATGGTTTGCTGCTCGAAAATAACAAGGTGTTAGTATCGGATGAATACATTAACGGATACGAAATGACTAAGTTTCCAGGAGGAGGCTTAGAGTTTGGAGAAGGCACATTAGAAGCATTAAAGCGGGAGTTTATAGAGGAGCTAGACACCAAAATAGAAATACTTCAACATTTTTATACCACCGATTTTTTTGTGCAATCGGCGTTTAATAAAAGTCAGGTCGTTAGCATTTACTACCTCGTAAAACCCTTAGAAAAAATTAACTATCCCATTAGCGATACCATTCAAGCGTTTAATCTTAATTCCACTAACAACCAACAATTTTTGCGGTGGGTAGCCTTATCCGAAATTTCGGAAAAACAATTTACCTTTGCTGCCGATAAAAAAGTAGGCGAACTTTTAAAAAAAATAATATGATTCAACGGAAACAAACTTTGTTTTTATTAGCGTCGGCACTTGTTAATTTAGTGTTGTTATTTGTTCCTTCAGTTTTAATAACTTCTGCTAATGCACCAGTAAACGGTTTAGCATTGCTCATGCCCAAAGGCGAGTTCATCACCACTTCTAATTTTTTAGCAGCTATTTTATTAAATGCGGCGGCTCTATTTGTAAGTTTCATCACCATTTTTTTATACAAGAAAAGAAATTTACAACACTTGCAATGCTTACTATTAGCCATGGTTAACCTCATCTTGGCGGCACTTCTTATTTTAACTCCTTTGGTTGAAATCAATTCATCAACTAATGTTCAAAAAAATTGGGCGGTGTATTTGGTAATTGTTAATGTTTTAGCGTGTTATTTGGCGGCACGTTTTATAAAAAAAGACATTAACCTACTCAAAAGTGCCGATCGCATTCGTTAAAATCGGTTTTTTTATTCGTCAAATTTTTCTTGCCTACACTCGGCAAAACTGTATCTTAGTTTCTTGTTTCAATAATGCGTAAACGCTTTGCCATAATTTATTTTTTGTCTAGCTTTTGGTTACAAGCACAAGTGCCTATAGATACATTAAAGCCGCCCACTACTATTTTAGTAAGTAAAAGCTATTTAGCGCATTATGTGGACTCGTTGCTAGAACTCGATAAAGTAGAAGAGTCCACCATAGAGTTGGTTAAGTATTACCATAGCTTGTTAAAACAAAATCAATCGTCTTACACGCTTTCTTTAAATCCGAATTTAGCCGACTTAAATTTTTACGATCAGGTTGATGAAAATATATTATTTCCATTAACCGATACCATTGCCGCCTATGAACGCTTAACCCTCGAAAGCCAAACGCTTGGGTTTTACAGTCTTCCTAAAATGGGCTGCGTTACCAGTCATTACGGGTGGCGCGAGGGTCGCATGCACAAAGGGATAGATATAGATTTGCAACGTGGCGATGTGATTGTTTCGGCATTTGATGGCAAAGTGCGCGTAGCTAAAAAATCGGGAGGCTTTGGTAATGTGGTTATTATTATGCACCCCAATGGCCTCGAAACGGTGTATGCCCATTTATCTAAGTTTAAAGTAAAACCTGGGCAAGTGGTATTAAGTGGTCAACCGATAGGCTTGGGAGGCAGCACAGGGCGCAGCTCGGGGCCACACTTACATTTTGAAATTAGATACAAAGGTAAAGATTTAAACCCCGAAACCATTGTATCGTTTACCGAAAGTAAAACCCATTACCCCGAAATTATTATTAAAAATAACAAGCACGGGGTTTGCGCTTACCCTGGCAATTCATTTTTACATACCGTTCAAAAAGGCGAAAGTTGGTATGTTATTGCTAGTAAATATGGCCTAAGCATGAATCAACTCTTAGCTATGAACGGAACTAAGAAAAGATATTACTTAAAAGTTGGGCAAACCATTCGGGTGGATTAAACCGAAATTTCAAGAAAGAGGGTCTTTAGAATAAAGTTTATAACTCGATTAAATAATAGACTACATTAAAAGTAGCACGCAAAGGCGCAGATTTGGCAAAGGAAGGAATATCGAGAAAATAGCACGCAAAGGCGCAGAGGGCGCAAAGGTGGAAATTAAATATTGAACTAAAGATAGCACGCAAAG
>JAAFIL010000035.1 GCA_013297775.1 Bacteroidota bacterium | reverse complement strand
TTTTTTGATGGCATTAGTTGCCCAATTATTCCTGCTAATTTACCCTTTCATAAAAAAGTAATCCTTTTCTTTTTTAGGTTCGGTGTTTGCCCAATGTGTGTAACCATGAGTTTGGGATACAGTATTTTAAAACCTGTTAAACGAATGGTTGCTAGATTCAAAAAATAATGGGGAATAAAAGTAAAAATTGTTCATAAAGTCATTGACATTTGTGAACAATTTTTATTTCCACTCAACCTAAAAAATGAATTATTAAGATTATTTATCAGGTAATTGGTACAGGCCTAATTATCATAAAGTATTTCGTAAACCATTAATTTATTTTGGCTTTACAAACGCAGTTCTCAAACGTTTGCATTAGGCTTCGCTAAATAAGGACAAGATAGGGGTTTTACAGCCTTAGTTTTTTGTTCTAAAACTTTCGATTTCTTAAAATTACGGTCAAACTGCTTGCTGGTTTTGCAATTACCTCCATTTTACCTTTTTTTCTGTGAGGGATGGAAGCGGCAGCCCAACTTACGCTTAGGCGTTTTGCAGAGGGTAAGTTGGCTAAAGCTGAGAGCCCGACCCCAGCCACCAGTTAGTGAACGGCGTAATTTATAGATAAACTTTAGTAATTTGCTTACCTTTTTGGTTTTGGCAGGGGACACAGCCAATTCATTTTCTTTAAGCAGGAAATGCTTAACTAATAAGATGGGTACATTGGAGGAGGTATTATTAAAAATCCTTTGTTCACAACCTTTAACAGTAGGCTTGTTAAAAATTAGCCAAAAGGAGGCATAATTTCGGCGGTTTACCTGTTACATTTGTTATTATTATGGCGGTTAAGCGGCAACAAAACATGAATTTGAAAGAGGTAATAGCTTTAATTACTCTATTGGATGACCCTGATGAAACTATTTATTCGGAGGTTAAAAATCGCTTTATGGTATTGGGAACGCCCGCTATTCCGCACCTAGAAACCGCTTGGGAGAATAGTTTCGACACTATTATGCAAAATCGGATTGAACAGATTATTCATACCATTCAGTTCGAGTCGCTTCAAAAGGCACTTAAAACTTGGGCTAAAGAAGATCAAGACGATTTATTGAAAGGCGTTTTACTTTTGTCGCGGTACCAATATCCTGATTTGGATGAGCAAAAGGTACACAAGCAGTTGGCACAAATTAAGCAAGATGTGTGGCTCGAATTGCAAGATGATTTAACGGCTCTCGAAAAAATAAAAATCATCAATCATATTTTGTTTGAGGTGCATAATTTTAGTGGCAACATTACAAATTACCACGCTCCTCAAAATTCGTTTATTAATAATGTACTCGAAAATAAAAAAGGCAACCCGCTAATGTTAAGTGTGGTGTATGCCATTATTTGTAAGGAGTTAAGTATTCCAGTTTACGGCATAAATTTACCACAGCACTTTGTGTTAGCTTATGTTAATGACCACGCCAATTTGATAGACGTTACCAATAAAACCTTGTCGAATAATATTTTGTTTTACATCAATCCATTTAGTAAAGGTTTAATTTTTCATCAAAAGGATATTGATCAGTTTTTAAAGCAATTAAATTTAGAAGCCGATGCTAAATATTATTTGCCTTGTAGTAATATTGATATTGTAAAACGTTGCCTTAATAATTTAATTTTTGCTTACGAAAAATTGGGCTACCTCGAAAAGGTAGAAGAGTTAAAAAATTTAGAAAATCAGTTTTAGAATAACTATTTTTTGTGAGTTTTTTATAGTGCCTAATACTGCCTTATTTTTAGTATTTTAGGATTTTGTTTAACCGTATGATTTCATTTATTCAATCTAAAATACAAGCATCGCTTCAATTAAAGCAAGCGGTGCTAGCGGATACACTCTTGTTAGAAACGCTTAATACGGTAGTCGAAAAAATAGTGATGGCTTACCAACATCAAAAAAAAGTGTTATGGTGTGGTAATGGCGGTAGTGCTGCCGACTCGCAACATTTAGCAGCCGAGTTAAGCGGTCGGTTTTATTACGATCGTCCGCCACTTTCTTCTGAAGCCTTACATGTTAACACCAGTTATATTACTGCCGTGGCAAACGATTACAGCTACGATGTTATATACAGCCGTTTAATACAGGCCATGGGGCAAGCAGGCGATGTATTAATTGGTTTAAGCACCAGTGGCAATAGTGGCAATGTGGTGAAAGCTTTTGAAGCAGCGCGTGAAAAAGGGATTATTACCGTAGGCTTTACAGGTCAAACAGGTGGAAAAATGAAAACTGTTAGCGATTACCTCATCAATATTCCAAGCACCGATACGCCGCGCATACAAGAGGTACACATGTTGTTGGGGCATACGCTTTGCGAAATGGTAGAAATGGCATGCTTTCCTAAAAATGCTTAACACAGCTATTATATTGGCGGGTGGCTTTGGTACTCGCTTGCAACAAGTTGTAACCGATGTGCCTAAGCCCATGGCTCCCATTAATGGCATTCCTTTTTTATGTTATCAATTGCGTTACCTACAAAAACAGGGCATCGAAGCGGTTATTCTATCTACTGGATATTTAGCAAAGGTAATTCAAACTTATTTTAAAAATGAATGGCAAGGTTTACAAATTCAATACGCCGAAGAAAAAACACCTTTAGGAACTGGCGGAGCTATTCGCTATGCGATGGAGTTAACGAATAGTGAACACGTATTGGTATTAAATGGCGATTCGTTTTTTGATGTATCGCTTTCTGCCTTCACCAAAACACATATTGAAAAAAAGGCGGATGTGAGTTTGGCTTTGCGGCGTGTAGAAGATGCGGCAAGATATGGACTTATTGAAATGGACTCGCAACAGCGCATTACAGCCTTTCGAGAGAAGAGTGGGGAAGCGGGAGCTGGAATTATTAATGGTGGCGTTTATTGCGTTAACAGAACTGTTTATTTACAGCATACACCTCCTCAACTTAACTTTTCTATTGAAACGGAATTTTTTAAAACGCATTTGTACAACCTTACTTTGTTAGGTCAGGTTTTTAATGGGTATTTTATTGACATAGGTATTCCTAGTGATTATCAAAAAGCACAGTATGATTTTGAACGATTTGCGTATTGATAAAACATGGTCTTTATTTTTAGACCGTGATGGCGTTATTAATAAAAAACTGGATAACGATTATGTAAAGCATTGGATAGAGTTTGAATTTATTGAAGGGGTTTTACCTAAGTTCCAAATTTTAAATCAATGTTTTAATCGTGTGGTGGTCGTTACTAACCAACAAGGTATTGGCAAGGGGCTTTACCGAACCGAAGATTTAGAATTGATTCATAAAAACATGCAATACGAATTGGCGTATTTTAAGGCTAAGGTAGATAAGGTTTATTTTTCGCCTTACCTTGCCACAGATAATCATCCTACCCGCAAGCCCGGCATTGGTATGGCTTTGCAAGCCAAAAAAGATTTTCCCGAAATAGAATTTAGTAAGAGTATAATTGTTGGCGATAGTTTAAGCGATATGGCATTTGGTCGTAAAGCAGGTATGTACACGGTTTACATTGCGCCATCGCCAATTAGTAGTGCCGATGTAGATTTTCACTTTAATACGTTATCAGCGTTTATTGAGGCTTTGCCACCTGCCACATGAAAATTTCGATCATTACCATAACGTATAACAGTGCAGCCACTTTAGAGCAAACGATTCAATCGGTTATAGCGCAAACTTATACAAACGTTGAATACATTGTGGTGGACGGTGGTTCGCGTGATGGCACCTTGACTTTGGTTCAAAAATACCGTGCGCACATTCATCAATTTATTTCGGAGACGGACAAAGGTTTATACGATGCTTTAAATAAAGGCATAGCCTTGGCTACTGGCGATGTGGTAGGCATTTTACATAGCGATGATTTTTATACAGCAGCAACAGTATTAGAAAAGGTAGCATTTATGCTAAAGCAAACGCAGGCCGATGCTTTATATGCTAATTTGTATTATGTGGATAGACAGGATACTAACCGCGTTATACGTCAATGGAATAGTGGGTTCTACAAGCCTGGTGCTTTTTTAAATGGATGGATGCCCCCACATCCTACTTTTTTTGTGCGTAAGGAGTGCTATCAACACTATGGGAACTTTAATTTGAGTTTTAAATCGGCAGCCGATTATGAATTGATGTTGCGGTTTATTCACAAGCAGGGGATTAAACTTTGTTATTTGCCCGAGTATATAATTAAAATGAGAGTTGGAGGGCTAAGTAACGTAACGCTAAAGAATAGATTAAGAGCCAATGCCGAAGATAGAAATGCCTGGCGCATCAATGGGTTGAAACCTCGATTTTATACCTTGTGGTTGAAACCTTTGCGTAAACTTTTTCAATTTTTTTAGGAAGAAATTTTTTAGAATGAACGCTTGCATTGGATTATAAGTTTTGTGTATAACGCTGATACCAATATCGGTTCTAAAAGATACAAGTTGAACCAGAATTATTTTTCTTTTAGGCGATGAAAAAATTATAGGCGTAGCAAGGCCTACGGGTATAATTTTTGAGGAAGTATAAGAGAAAAAGAAACTGGGTCAACGTATCTTTTAGAAATGATGTTGGTGTGATATGGCACGCTAAGTCGCCTAGTTCGCAAAGGAAGAAGCGTATGCGTTGTTGTTGGCAGATTAGACTTGTTACACCAATCAAAGTTAATGAATGCAGAAATTTAGAGTTCTTTCCTATTGATAGGATTAATTATAGATAGGATCTTCTGAAAGTAATTTTCGGTGTACTTGTCCAGGCAATAATCTATAAACAGGAATTTTTATACCAAAGTGTTTACAACAGGTTTTGATTTGCAAATCTATTTCTTCATGCTCGTAACGTTTCGAGAAATGGCCTAAGACCAATTGCTCTAAATTTTTTAACTGACTTGCCATTTCAATAACATCTTCCAGTAAACTGTGTTTATTAATGTGTGCGTGTTGAATTAGAGCAGCATCGCGTTTAAAGAAGGTGGCTTCGTGAATTAGTAATTTAACATCGCTCCATTTTTCAAGATCGTCTGGCTCTTGAGGCGTATCGCCCGAATAAGCTATTACATTTGTTTTTATAAGTTCATGCAACGCATCGCGTCCGCGTTCTTTAATTAAATGCAGTAATTCGTTTTGATTAAGGTGAGTATAATCTGATTTTAATTTGGTGCGTGTGGTATATACTTTAAATCCTAAACTTTTAATAAACGTTTCAGCAACGGGTATGTGCGCATTTCGGAAGGCTTGCACCATGAGGTTAGGTTTAAGTTGAATTTCATCGGCATGATTTAGACCTATCCATTCGGTAGTGCCAGCTTGTGGATCAAATTTTTCTGAAAAGGAGCGTAGAGCCTGAAATGAGCCACTGTGGATAGGGTAATAAATTTTTGGAAATCCTTCTTGGGCATTTAATTGATGGAATTGTAAAAGTCCGGTTATATGGTCGCGGTCGGCATGAGAGATAAACGCGTGTTTCACTTTACGACTTTTTTGTAAAAGCCCTGCGCTTAACCCGTCGCCAGCGTCAAACACAATGCCTAATTCTTCTATAAAATACCAAGTTGAAAATAATGCTGTAGAAAAGCCAGTAATAGTAAGCGGTAAAGACATAAAGTAAAAAGGATTAATTTAAAATATCGAGCGAGCCAAGCCCTTCGCGAAGTATTATAATTTCGCCCGAACTGGCATCGAGTATGGTGCTTGGATAAATGTTGCCGTGTCCGCCATCTATCACGGCATCTACTTTAGTTTCGTAATGTTGGTGAATAACTTCGGGGTCGCTAAAGTATTCTAAAATATCGTCGCTGTTATCGTGTAAACTTGTTGATATAAGCGGGTTACCGAGTGCTTTTACAATTTCGTGGCAAATGGAATTATTTGGAACACGAATACCAACTGTTTTTTTATTTTGTTTTAAAAGTTTGGGAACTTTTGTGTTGGCTTCTAAAATAAAGGTGTAAGGCCCAGGTAATGCTTTTTTCATAATGCGAAAAATGCTGTTGGGAATTGGTTTGGCATATTCACTTAAATGACTGAGGTTACTGCACACAAAACTAAAATTCGATTTTTCGGGTTTTATTTGTTTGAGTTGACAGATGCGTTCAACAGCTTTAGAACTGGTAATATCGCCGCCTAAGGCGTAAACCGTATCGGTTGGGTAAATGATAACACCGCCTTGCTTTAATATTTCTACAATGCGGTTAGTTTCTTTACTTTGGGGTACTTCATTATTGAGTCGTATGAGCATGGGTTCAAAATAAAAAGCTGCTTTGGTGTTAAATACCAAAAGCAGCTTTATCACTCATTTTAATTTATTTTTTGTCTTCGGGTTTGGCGTTAATGGTGCTGCCTACCGACGATGGTTTTTCTTCTTTTTTAGCTTCTTTTTTTGTAGTTTTTCCCGAAGTCGGAATTCCTTTTTCATTAATAGCCATGCGTGTAGCTGGCGCAGGTGCAGCTTTCTTTTCCTCAGCTACTTTTTCTTCAATAACAGATTTTGTTCCGTCTGGATTAATGACTTCTTTTTTTACAGTTTTGGTTTTAGGCTCTTGCTTAACAGGGGTTTCAGTTGCTTTTTCATCTTTTGCATCTGTGCTTTTTTGAATGTTTTGCGCATTGATGGCTAAACTCGATAACACAAAGGCTGACGCTAGTGTAAAATATTTTGTTTTCATGCTATTAAATTTTAATTAAAGGTAATTAAATATTTTTGCAACACAAGTAAACCTTCACTTATTTTAAAAGTTCGAGTGCTTCTTGAATGGAAATTATTTCGCTTTTGAAAGTGGCAATAATAAACCCATCTGAAAAGCCGCTGTCTTCGAGTTGTTTGCGGTACTTTTCGGCTTCTTCATAATTCGTAAAACTGCCCGTTGTATAGCGTATCATACCGGTGTTGGTATTTTGCTTATCTAAATTAGTGATGTCTTTATACAGTTCGTTATATTCTGCTTCTTTAGTAGGTTTTTTTAAGGCACCTAATTGAATTTTAAAATTCACCAATTTTTTATCAACCGAACTAAAGATTTTACTTTCATCTAAATCTTCTTTAAAGTTTTTATCTACGGTGGCTTTTGTTTTGTTTAAGGGGATGCGTTTCCCGCCTTGATAAGCGGTAACAAACGCATCGCTATAGCCTTGTATTACTAAGTCGGCACGCACCGAAGCGGCATCTTCAATGGTTTTGTAGCCACGGGTAACGTAGCGGAATAAATTTTCGCCCATTTTTAATTCTAACACGCCGGCACTGGTATTAAATATGCTTGGATTGATTTTATTTTTATAGGCACCAAGTTGCACACGGTAAACGATGTCGTCTTTTCCAAACACTTCAATATCGTTGGCGGCTTCGTTAGTTGATGCACCAGCTTCGGGATTGTTTGTAGTGTTTGGAGTTGTTGTGTTCGTGCCACTACTTGCCGAGTTACCATTGGTGTTTGAACCGTTGGTATTTCCAGAAGATGTATTAGTGGTGTCTGATTTGGTGGCATTACCTGCACTAGCGTTGAGCGCGAGGTCGTTTGCTTTTTCTTTTTCTAATAATACGGTAACTTCATCTTCGCTAAGGTTTTCTATTTTTTTGTTTTTAAGTGAAGATACTTTCGCATTGGTTTTGCCATCTTTTTCAAATTGTTCTTTTCGTTTTAACGCTTTTGAAATTTTATCGTAATTACCAGCCGTGTAAATTACGGTAGTACCGTCTTCGAGTGTAGTTGAGCGGATGTCGCCAATGCTCAATAACTCTGCCATTTCAGTAGCAGGAACGCCGTTTGCATAACGCCCCAACTCAATGGTGTACATTGTTTTCTCATCGCTGAGGCGAGGTTTATTACTTGCTAAATCGAAAATATTTCCAACGTATTGTATTTTTTTATCGAGGCCTACTGTGTCCATATACTCGGCATACCAACGCGCCCAATATTCATCGGTTTGTGCCACACCTCGTGCATTAACGGGTAAGCCCGCAGCGGTTGGATTTTCATCATCCATGTAATTGGGAACGCCATCGTTATCATCGTCTTCGGGGCAACCAAACGCATTTACTTTCACACCTTGTGGAGTGCCATGGCATTTATCGTCCCAATCTCTTACACCATCTTTATCACTGTCTTCGTTATCAATGGCCAACCAATCGGTATTTTTATACGCATCTTTGGGTGGCTTTATGGTTTTTGGTGCTAATAAATCGTATTGAAGTGATACGGATGAATACGAGAAGTTATCGCGAGACTTGGTGCCGCTGCGATTGCCTTTACTGTCTTTTGTTACGCCATCTATGTAATCGGTGCCTGTAAAAAAGAGTTGAAAATTAAATTTCACATCTACACGAGGGCCAGCTTGCATCACAAAGCCTGCGCCTATAGGAATGGCAAACGAACGCTCGGGATATTTACCAAACCCATCAGCATTCCGTTCTCGTATATCGGTTTCATAAATGTAGTCGCGCTTTAAATCTTTTGCAAACATAGCATTGGCCGAACCTTCGGCTTTATCTTTAATGGAGCCATCGTTCCAATAATAGTAAACGTTGCCACTTCCATCCATTAAATCGGTTTTACTTAAAAACTCGAACCCTGTAAACCCGAGGCTTACAAAGGGCCTTACTTTGTAGAGGTCGGGAATGAAATTACCAAAATCGTAAACTAAATTAAGACCACCTGCTCTAATTTCGGATTGAAAATTTTCGTAGCGATTAGGGGTTACTTCATTGGCACCTAATTTCCCAAATAGAACGTTAAAATTAAGTTGCAAATAGCGGGTTAAACGTTGCGATACATTTAAATCGAAGCCCATTCGTGCTACTAAAGGCGATTGGAAACGTTTTTCGTATAAGTCACCGTAAAAGCCTAAACGTCCCATTCCTAAAGATACTTTTGGACGAAGGGCTTGTAGTTCTTTGGGTGTAATTCCTACCTCTAAATCATTCATTGAACGGCTATCTATACTCCCATAATATAAGCCCTCGCCATTAAGTGTGGTGGTTGGCACAACACCATTATTGAGTTCGTTAAAAAGGGTATCGCCAACAAATAGAGGGCCTTTTGGCCATTGCGGTGGGTTTTCGTTGAGGTAGTATTGCAACAATTCATCAGGGTTCAGTTTATCTAATGGCGATTCTGTTTTGGACGTGTCGGTCTGTCCAAATAAACTTGTACCCACTATTAAAAGAAAGCATAAAATTATGCTGCGCATACCATATCGTTTGTGTAAATATACAAAATTTGTGTGTTAACGTTTCTGTTAGTGCAATTAAACTTTTAGCAATAATACGCTGCTTACTTAAACCATTTTTGACTACTAATGGTTAAGGCTTCTTGCACTGTAATGCGTTGTCCATTGTTGTAAGCTACTACAAAAGCACCGTTAATGCCATTATTTGTTTTGATGACTTCTCGTTGATCGCGTGCTTGTATGTATTCGTTGTGCGAGCCAATTAAGAACTTGTGAAATCCGTCTTTCATTTCGCTGCGAATGTTGGCACTTAAATTAAATTTTTTTGCCAAAACTTCGGCATTTACATTTCCATTTACAAAGGCACCTACTTGCACGGCATAGTTTACTTTTCCTTCTTTTTTAGCTAAATTTTCAGCTAAGGTTGCTTCTGTTTTGTTAGAAGTTGTATTAGCGTTACTCGATTTTTCTTTTGGTTCTTTACTAACGGGAGCAGATGGCGTTGTGTTAACAGAAGTGGTTTCATTTACTTTAGGTTCGCTTTTGGGTTCGGTTGAAGTAGCAACACTGGTATTTTTTTCGGGAGTAACTGCGGCTATTTCTGGTGTAGCGGGTAACAAATCGGGTAATACTTTTACTTTTTTACTTTGATTATCTTCGAGGTACGAATATTCGCCAATTAACTCTTCGGGCTTGGTATTACTGCCTTTTAAGAGGTAAGAAATAGTTAGCTCTTCGGTTGATGGAACAGAGACCCACACAAATTTTATTTTATTATCGGCTACTGAAAAGGAAGCACCGTCAGTTTTACTTTGGCGAGCTGTAAAACCTTCGGGTAAGTTATCATTATATCTGGCAAAGCCTTTAGTGCCATCTTTTTTGATTTTTATATCAATTTGAAACTCGTTGCTGCTAAGGGGTGTTACTTTACGCGTAGCATAGACGTTACCCAGTGGTTCGCCGCCAGCTAAGGTTTTGGGTTCGCTGGTTGTTGGCACCAAATTTTCAGTATTAGATTTAATAGCGGTAGTGTTGGCTTCCGTTGAATTGGGAGCAGGGGTTGAACTGTTTACAGCACTGGTATTGTTGGTTGTTAATTGTATTTCTACGGGGGGCATTTCACTAACTTGTTTGGCATTATTTTCTACGAACGAAAATTTGCCGCCAATGGTTTTATTTCCAGTAGCGTTGGCATCGGCAACTAAAATACATTTTACCACTAGGTCAGCATCGGCAGGTAAAGCTGTCCAAATCCATTTGGCTAAACCGCTTACATACGAAAAGGTAGCCCCTTTATTATCTCCTTCTTTTACACTTATCCCTTCTGGCAGTTCGAGTTGTAATTTCGCAAATCCGCCTAAATTCCCCTTCTTAACCGTAAGTTCAATCGGAACTTCAGTACCTGGGTTCATGGCCTTTGGAAAGTTTCCTGTTAGGTTGATGCCATTATCGCCCGAGAGCCAACTAAAAATAAAAACGACTAGCGCATTGAGAATGACTATAACATACTTTATCATTTAACTAAAGTAGATACATAATAAAAGGGTGAGGCTATGGTAAACAAGTAATTAATAACATGCACTTGTGAACGACGTGCTGTGAAATTAACAAATGATTGTGTGAAACTAGCTATGTTAGTTTTACCTAACAAGCCATTAAAGTAATCGCTTTTCTTTTTTGTTGGAAGAGAGTAAGGGAAGTTTTCGGATAACTCTACTATGATAAATGATAGAAAATCAAACACCCGCTTACAAGACAGAGGCCTTAAATGAGCATCTCGGAGACTTATGTTATTTTACACCTCTGAAAAGTACGCATTGTATTTTCTCCAATTTACTGCCACCTCAATGTTTACAAGGCACTAAAACGGAAGGACTTTTATGACCCATCGGTGTCATAAAACTTATCTGTTAGAAAAAAGACTGTATCAATGAAGTGTAGCACACCTTCGCTTGTTAACACGTTTTCGTCGTGCAGATCTTCTAAGATAATTCCTAATTCAGGATGAAAATAGTCATTATCTTTTTTGTTAATGAACCCATTGGATGTTAGGAACTCTTTGACATTATCGAGATTTGTGGGTTCTGTTGCTTTCACAAAAGGCTGCTTTACTACCGAACAAAGTTTGCCGTCATTCATTTTGAAACCTAGTAAATTATAAGCTAAATGGGGAAAGAAAAAGTTGTGTAATAACAGGCTATTCAGATAATCTTCCCAAAATTCATAAAAGATACTATCGTTCAACTTTATTACAAAGTCTAGATTTGTATATTCACATATCTCTTGTTCGGCTCCTTCGCCAATGTAATTAGAATCGTACTCTATATTATGCCACAATAAGTGTTGCTCAATGCACTCAATTAAGATTTTTGTTTCTTCGAGTTTGTTGAACTTTGTTTTTTTAAGATTTGAAACTGCTTTCTTTTTTCCTCTAAGGTAAGACGTAACTGTTTGGATAATTTTTCCGTGCCTAACTTGTCCATTTCCTGAAATGATACTTTGTAATTCATGCTTACGAAATATTTACACCAATGTAAGATTTTTTCGTGAGACGAGAAAACTACGCTTAACCAGAAGCAAGCCTAATTTAGTTTTACCTAGCAAACCATTAAAGTAATCGCTTTTCTTTTTTTCTTATCTTTATTGCATGAGAGTAGCAGGCATACAAATACATAAAACAGCAAGCGGAAAAATAAAATCCGTAACGTTCGATTATAAAAAGCATGGCGAGGCTATTGCTCCTGTGTTAGAACAATTGGGTGCCATTGAACCCGATGAGTTTGACAAGGAATGGGCTAAAGGTGGGTTAAGTCCCGAAGAGTTTAGGAAGGCTTTACACGTTCACATTAAAAGTTTGCCTTGGAAGAAATAATAATAGTAGATAGTGTTCGCATTTACATGGCGGACTTGGTTACCATCCTATTTAAGAAAGCGTATTTTAGCTACGAAGAAAACGCATTACGCTACGTTAATAGTTTAGTTGATCAAATCATCACTGAACTACCGTACAAAAGGCATCACACCACTCCAACACGGCTTATAAAACACGGCCAGTATTACGCCAAACTAAACGGCAGCAAGCGAACAGTTTGGTATGCTTTCTTTGAAAAAAAAGAAAATAGATATATTGTTAAGCACATCACCAACAACCACACCGCTAAAGCCGCCTTTTTAAACGGATTATAATGGATACATTTTTGAACACCGAAAAATATTAAGACAAAAAATACTTTAAAAACGCAAAACCCGCCATCTAGCGGGTTTCAACACCATGTTGTAAATAAGAACTTTTATTTGTCGGGGTGGCCAGATTCGAACTGACGACCTCCTGCTCCCAAAGCAGGCGCGATACCGGGCTACGCTACACCCCGAACGTGTAATTTTTACAATTACGGAGCGCAAATATACACTTTTTTTTGTTTTGCAAAGTGTTTGGTTTTATTTATTCAAAAAAGGCTTAAAAATCAGGGATTTAAAATACACGTAAGCCATAATTAAATACTACTTTTGCGCCCAATATGCAAGAACAAATTTTAATTCTCGATTTTGGTTCTCAATATACGCAGCTTATTGCTCGCCGCCTACGCGAACTTAATGTGTATTGCGAAATTCATCCGTACAATAAAATCCCGACACTAAACGCATCCATAAAAGGGGTTATCCTTTCGGGCAGCCCACATAGCGTGCGCGAAAATAATCCGCCAAGCCCCGATTTAAGTGCCATTAAAGGTAAATTACCGCTTTTAGGTGTTTGCTATGGCGCACAATACTTAGCTCATTTTTTTGGTGGCGAAGTGGGTAAATCTAACTCACGCGAGTATGGACGCGCTAACCTTAGTTTTGTTAATGATACACATGTTTTAGTAAAAGGTATCCCAACCCATTCGCAAGTGTGGATGAGCCATGGTGATACTATTTTAACCATTCCAAATGATTATACCATTATTGCCAGCACCCACGATGTTAAAGTAGCTGCTTATGCGATAGCCAACGAATCTACTTATGGCATACAATTTCATCCCGAAGTGTATCACTCAACCGATGGAATGACGCTACTCAAAAATTTTGTTTATACCATTTGTCAGTGCAGTGGTAATTGGACTCCTGACTCGTTTATAGATACAACCATTAGTACTTTGCAAACCCAACTCGGCAACGATAAAGTTATTTTAGGTTTGAGTGGTGGCGTTGATAGCAGCGTGGCAGCGCTTCTATTACACAAAGCTATTGGTAAAAACTTGCATTGTATTTTTGTAGATAATGGTTTGCTCCGAAAAAATGAATTTGAAAGTGTATTGCATTCGTATCAAGATTTAGGGTTGAATGTAAAAGGTGTAAATGCCAAAACGCGGTTTTACGAAGCACTGAACGGTGTTAGCGATCCTGAGGCAAAACGCAAAGCCATTGGTAAAGTGTTTGTAGATGTGTTTGATGACGAATCGAAATTAATTACAGATGCGAAATGGTTGGCACAAGGCACCATTTACCCAGATGTGATTGAAAGTGTAAGCGTTAAAGGGCCTTCGGCTACTATTAAATCGCATCATAATGTAGGTGGTTTGCCCGATTACATGAAATTAAAAGTGGTAGAACCGCTCCGCAGTTTGTTTAAAGATGAAGTAAGACGTGTAGGCAAAGCATTAGGCCTCGATCCTGCTATTTTAAATCGTCATCCCTTTCCAGGGCCAGGTTTAGCCATTCGTATTTTGGGCGATATTACGCCGCAGAAAGTAGCCATCTTACAAGAAGTTGATTCCATTTTTATTGAAGGGCTTAAAACCCATGGTTTATATGACCAAGTGTGGCAAGCAGGTGCTATTTTTCTACCCATACAAAGTGTAGGTGTAATGGGCGATGAGCGCACTTACGAACATGTGGTGGCCTTGCGCGCCGTGAGTAGTACCGATGGTATGACAGCCGATTGGTGTCATTTACCTTACGACTTTTTAGCAAAAATTAGCAACGCTATTATTAATAAAGTAAAAGGGGTTAACCGTGTGGTTTACGACATCAGTTCTAAGCCACCGGCTACTATTGAGTGGGAATAAATGGCATCCTTTTTGTATAATTTTTCTAACGCATACACGATACGATGAAACTAATTTTTAAATATTGCTTTTACTTGCTTTTGTTGCTGCCATTTGGTTTGGCGGCACAAGTTAAAAGTACCAATGTGCAAACCATTCAAGGTAAAAAATATTATATTCATAAATTAGAGAAGGGACAAAGTTTATATGCCTTAACCCGTTTGTATGGTGTAGATTTAAAAACGATTTATGCAGAAAATCCGCAAGCCGAAAAAAGTACCAAAGTAGGTGAAGAAATTAAAATTCCATTTGTTACAGTTCCAACAGTTAGTACACCAACACTTACGGCACCAACCGCTACTACCACCATAGATACCAACCGTTACATAACCTACAAAGTAACAAAAGGCGAAACGTTATATAGCCTGAGTAAAAAATTAAATCAATCTGAAAAAGAGTTAGAAAAAAGAAACCCAACGTTGGCACTTGGTGTGAAAGAAGGGCAACTGTTAATTATTGGCGAAAAACGGAAAACTGCTGGAACGATTGCCGTTGCAGCTTTACCAACCAAAACAGCGACCCCCGTTTTTAATTTAGATTCCATAAATCCACATGTAATACGCCCCAAAAAACAAAGTTATACCATTGGTTTATTTTTACCTTTTCGATTAGATCAAACTTTGGCAACCGACATCAATTACTTAGCCAGTAAAAAACAAAATTTTCCGAATTTATCTACTTTAGCCATTGATTTTTATTTGGGCTTTAAACGCGCTGTGGATAGCTTAACTTCAAAAGACTTAGAAATTAATTTGAATTTGTTTGATGTAGATGATAAAGACTCGGGCAAAATTGAAAGTTTAGTAAATGCAGAATCGTTTAAACAACTCGATATGGTGGTAGGACCTTTATATGCGGGGGGGTTTAAAACGGCATCACAAAAAGCTAAACAATTATCTATTCCGATCATTTCGCCATTTACACAGCAAAATAAAATTTTATTTAATAATGTTTGGACTTCTAAAATGACACCTTCGCAATACACGTTGTTAGAAGGCTTGGCCGATTATTGCATCGATTCTTTAAAACAAAGCAACGGTCATCTCATGATTGTGAGTGCAGGAAAAGATGTTAAAGAACAAGCCTTTGTAAAAGCCTTTAAAAACTATTACAATGACCGCCTATCCGATCGTAAGCGCGGCGTTGTAGATACGGTAACCGAAGTAAAAGGTATAGCTGGTGTAAAGGCGGCATATAAATCGGGTGTCAAAAATATAGTGGTAACCTTTAGTGCCAATCAAGTATTTATAATGGATTTTATTACACAATTATCTATTTTTTCGGGAAAGAAAGATATGGTGTTGTGTGGTTGGCAAAATATATCGGCTCTCGAAAATTTAGATCAAGAATATTTGAACCAATTGCAATTTACCTTTCCTGCGCAAAATAATATTACAAATACAACAGCCTATCAAACATTAAGTAAAGATTACAAGCAACAAATGAACACGGCTCCGAGCGAATACTTTTTTGAGGGATTTGATTTAGGCTACTATTATCTAAAATCGTTGAAAGAAAATGGCATAGATGGATTATTAAGTTTAGACAAGCAAAACCTAGAGTTGCCTTACACACGCTTTAAATTTTATCGCCCAGATAACAGCACAGGCTTCGATAACAAAGGCATGTACATTTTTAAGTATAACAATTATAAAATAGAACGTACTGGATGGAAGTAACACGCGACGACATTAGTTCGTGGTTAAAGCATTTACAAAATTCGATTTGTGAACAGTTGGAGTATTTAGATGGGACTGCCACTTTTTTAGAAGAAAATTGGACACGTGAAGAGGGTGGAGGCGGCCGCTCGCGCATTATTAAAAACGGTTCGGTATTTGAAAAAGGAGGCGTTATGTTTAGTGCCGTTCATGGCGATGCTCCGCAGTTTTTATTTCAAGAAAAAGCACACAGTATCATTGAGAAGCAACACGAGAAACCCCAATTTTTTGCTACGGGTGTTTCTATTGTTATTCATCCGCAAAACCCGTGGGTGCCTATTATACACATGAACATCCGTTACTTTGAAATGAGTGGAGGTGTGAAATGGTTAGGAGGCGGCATAGATTTAACCCCACATTATATTGATGCTACCGATGCGCAATTTTTTCATCAAGCACTCAAAACCGTTTGCGACGCAGCGCATCCTTCCTATTACAATCGCTTTAAAAAATGGGCCGATGATTATTTTTATAGTTTACATCGGAAAGAAACCCGTGGCATAGGTGGTATCTTTTTTGATCGCTTAAACGATGGCGATTTAAGTTTTAATCAAAATCTTAATTTTTGGAAACACGTTGGCGAAACATTTGCGCCTACATATACACATCTGGTTAATAAAAGCAAGCACAAGCCTTTTACGGCGCAACATAAACAGTGGCAATTGTTGAGGCGCGGGCGTTATGTAGAGTTTAATTTGGTATATGATAAGGGTACTAAATTTGGATTAGAAACCAATGGCCGGGTAGAATCTATTTTAATGAGTTTACCGGCTCTAGCCTCGTGGGAATACAATTACCAGGCAGAAGAAGGCTCTGCTGAACAACATACGTTAAATGGTCTAAAAAAAGGGATAGATTGGGTGGCAGGTAAAGGCTAAACTCAAAATACGTTTTGAAACAGTTATTGTTTTTATATTCAATTCTACTTCGTTAAAACTATGGAGTGTAGCTATGGTTAGGCTTGCGTTTTCGGGTGTATCTATTTACAGTTAAAAAGATTCATATAGATTTTTTTGAACAGTTTTAACTAATCAAAAACTATAATTGTTTATTTTTAAGCATATTAAAGCAATGCCATGAAAGCCGAATTGCCAAAGCAAGAGTTGGCGCAAGATACAAATGTAAAGGTTAGCGCAAAGTCGAGCGGTGCATCTTCTTTTATAGACAACCGTGCCGAAAGCAAAGTACAGGAAGGCATACAAGCCATGGCAACTAATAGCCCACAGGTTAAACAATTACAAAGCCTGCAAACCATTGCTAATGCCAAGGTTGCGCAAAAAAACAAACCATTTCAACATACTTATTCTGGCTTACAAGAATCTTTAAACATAAATGGCGTAAAGCCGAGCGTACAATTGAAAACGCAAGCCATTAACGACGATGCCAGTTTAGAAACCGAAGCCGACGTAATGGGAGCTAAAGCACAAGCTGCGTCTGTGTTGCAACCCAAGTTAAATTCAAATGGACTCAAATACGCTCCACTCAAACATTCAAATGCCTTTAGTCCTCCTATACAACGGCGTTTGGTGCGTAAAGAAATAGGCGAACCTTTTGGTGATGACGATATAATAAGTGACGAAACTTTAGAGGATGAATTAGTAGGTTACGATGATGCTTTTAAAGCGGTGGTAATGGGCTATCAAAATAGTGGAACCGCTTATTCTTTTTCGGCGGTAATGGCTTTGGCTTTGCGCAGCCGAATAGACCACCTGCCAGCCGATGCGGCACCGCCACCTTTAGCCTCGGCTGCAAAAATGCAGAAGAGCCCTGCCTCTGCCCCTAAGATGGATAAACCCTCGCCTTCTGTTAAACCCTCGTCTAAAGAGGAACCCGCTAAAAAGGTACCTGCTATTGCGCGCCTCGACTCAGCTTATATTTCGCCACAGTCGCCAGTTTACGCACCATTTCCCAGTTCGGTAAAAGCCAAAAGCGATACTTGGGAAGATAACCGCGATGCTTTTGTTGCAGCGTTTAGTAAACGCATTCACGGTGCCATGAAATCTGGACACCCAGCTAGTATAAAAGGTGCCGATAACAATTTATCGCGCATTGCTTGGATTATAGAAACCCTCAACCAAGCCCGAACCTGCGTGGCGGTTATTGCTTCTTCTACACATCTAAACGTTTTTGCCAATCATCACGACCAAAATTTGGAAGGGCAATTAAAAACTTTGGTTGTAGCTGCTCAAGATTTAACGTTTGCTTCTAAAGAGTATAAAGCTCTTTTATTTCTACTCACCGAAAATGTATTGGTTAACAGAGGGAGTCGTCCTAAAAAGCAAGAAACTATAGATAGAAAAACAGCCATGGTAAAACGACGGCTACAAAAAGCCATGCAGGTGATTAATCAATTAAAAATCGGGATTAAAAATATTGCGGTTCATCAAGTTAATCCTAGACATAAAGGGCGCAAAAAACATGGGGAGATGCGTGCGGCAGATTCAGTAGTGGCTGCTCGTGAAGGTGTAAAAACACCCATTAGTTTTGATGCAGGTATTTCTAAAATTTGTTGTGCCAAATGCGAGATAGCCTTGCAATCGTTAAGTAGCGTGTATGGTATTTCGTTCAAAGTTCAAGAAGCGCATTGGCAAGTTTACGACACCGATACGGGTTGGCCAATTCCAGAGTTCCTTAAAACCAATCCAGCGGCCATGCAGCAATTTTTAGGAGATGCCGCTTATGCCATTTATGTTAAGTTTCCCGAAGAGGCGAGTAGGGTAATAGAGGGAATGAAGAAGAAAGTAAAACCCAAGGAAAAATTAGACAATCCGAGTTCGAAAGAAACAGGCTACTTATCGAGTGGCGATGAGTTTGATGAGGACAGAGATTTTGGGGTAAGTGCTTCTGCTTCTAAAGTATCAGACGATTCCTCGGAGGAGGAAGGCTCAGACTCGGAGGATGAAGAAGATTATGAATTAGATACACACCAAGTAATTGAAGGCTACGACGACGACGATACTCCTCAAATTACCATATCGGATCATGTGATACAATTGTATTTAGATGATTTAGAAAACGACAACGCGTTTTTATCGGTAGCCGAGGGACAAACCGCCGCCACTGCTTTACAAGTGCAGGCTAATGTGTTTAATCAACTCAGGGCAAGTACCAATGGGTATTATTTTGATGCGCACACGAATCAATTTTACCAAGGCACAATCCCACAAACTTATGCCGATGGAAATTGCTTATTACATGGGCTTAATTTAATTCGTCAAAATCGAAACATGACGGCAGCACAAATTAAAATTTGCCGTTTATATTTGGGTAATGTATTAAATCACGACAACCTGCGCATTCAAATCGAAGACATGGTGCGTGCCCGATTGCAAGGCGAATACATTCCTGGCTTAGGCAGCAACATGGCAAGGTTACTCGGGTTTAATCACGAAATTCAAAAGGCCATGAAAAAGGAAGCGGCTAAAGCGTCGTCTGTTGCTATTCCGAAACTAGTGGCTAGTGCCTCGCCACCATTATCAAGCTCGGCCAAAGTTGCAGTAAGTGCGCCTGCGCCCTCTGCCAAATTAAGTGTGGCACCTCCACCTAAAAAAATAGTGGCCGCTCAATTGCCCGCCACTACTGGTCTTATTAGTTTCAATGTAATCTATGGTAACTCAGCAACGCGTGGTATTTTATTATTTACGGGCGATCATTATATTCGCCTCGTTCCTTGCGCCAATCCATTTCAATAAATCAAGTTAATCGAAAAATAACCACGTTAACCCAAACCGAAAAGCGCGGTCGGGTTGAATGTAACCTGGAATAAAGTAATACGTGTTGCCCCCAAAACCAAACATGGCATTTTCCAGTTTTAAAAAAAATGAAACAGGACGAATGCGTGCATTTAAGTACACATCCACATAAGGGTAATACCCCACTTCGGTTCTATTGCCTAAATAAAATTGATGAATAATCGGATTATAACGCATTAACTCGAAAGGCGAATACGTTTCGAATTGTGTACCGAGAGTTAACTGTAAACTATTTTTAAATAAATTACCAGTATAAAATAAATTGGCTTTCCCCGATAGAAGCGGCATTCGGTAAATAGAAGGATTTGAACTGCTTTGAAACGTTGGCGCAACACTTAACCCCAAGTGCTTAAATAAAATAAGCCGATACATACCTTCTACGCCTACATTGCTAATGCTGCCTCTAAATTGTTGAGGAAGTGATACTGTATCGAAATACAAGGCATTGCTAATGTTTTGATAAAACACACGCAGTACAACGTTCTTTTTTTCGTAGCCCAATTGCGCTTGGAATTGTTGCACTGCGGTAAATGAATTCTTCCAACGGTTGTGGTTACCATACCATCGGTTAAACATATAATCTGCACTCCGCGATTCATAAAGTGCATTTAAGTAGAAACGGCTTTGGTGATTGTTTTCAGAAAATACGATTTGGTTTTGACTTTGTAGTTTAATATTACCAGCATTGGCACCACTTACAATGCTGGCCAACTCTAACTCGCTATTGAAACGGATTTGTTTATTGGTAACCGTATCGGGGTTTAAAAACGAATGTGAATAAACGGCATTCGCTTTTAAAATATGATTTAAAAATAAGCTATCGTTTTTTTGCCACACAACGTTTACTTCGTTGGCATAACCTGCACTAGCATTTAAACCAAGGCGATTATTTTTTATACTCAACAAAACTTCGTTATAGTACTGTTTAAAGCGCGTGCTATCTTTAGTAGAAATGGTATCTAAATAAAATACCTTGTAAAACGGATTGCTTCCACTTTGGAGGTCTTTGTATTTAAACGTATTATAAGAAAATTTACTTTTACCTTGTATAAATAGTTGAGTGTGTTGCTGGCTACTATCGGCTTTGCTGAGGCGAAAATAAGGATTGAATTGCGCACTTAATTGCCGCGTATCGCGCAAAGCTGTACTTAATTGAACGGGTAATAATTCTTTGTTTTCGGTAACATTATTTAAAAAACTGGTATCGGTTTTTAGCCCGCCGTTTTCTTGATTACGAATGTTGTTGATAAGAATAAAACTATAAAAACCAAAGCGTTTATTTTTAGTTTCGTAATTGCTATTGATGTAAAAATTATTAACGAATGCTTGTTGCGACAAGTAAAACCCCTTATTGGTGTAACGGTTAAATTTTAAACTTAGGTTTAAATTATTTTTAAAGGTTTGGCTAAATAGAAACCGAAAGAGTTGCTGCTCTTTGCTTCCGGCTATGCCCGAGGCTGAGGCATAAGGACCTTTGGTGCGGTAATAGTTAATATCGCGTTCGGCAATTTGATACTCGTCAACTGGAAGCGGGTATAAACGGAAGCCAAGCGCATCATTTCTAAATTTAAAACGCCATTGGTGAGTGGCTAAACCAAGCGCACCTAAAGTGTTGCGTTCGGTAAAATTATGCAGGTCAAAAACAGCACTATCGGGATAAAAATTTTGAAAGCCACGTAACACATTATCGCCTTCGTTTTTTTGTTTAAGGTAAGTGCTGTCGGTGGTGTAATAGGTTTGTGCATGGCTCATCGAAACGCCAGTTAAAACGCTTAGTAAAATTAAAACGCAGTTAACTGCCCGAGATGCCGGGTTAAAATATACTTGCCTAAACTGCAAAGGATTAAACGCTAAATAAGTGTGCGTAATAAACTTTTTAAACTTACTTTCTCATCTAAGATACGGTTTAAATCAGTAAGGTTTACACGCACTTGTTGCATACTATCGCGCTCGCGCAAGGTAACAGTATGGTCTTCTAAACTTTGGTGATCAACGGTAATGCAGTAAGGTGTACCAATGGCATCTTGGCGGCGGTAGCGTTTGCCCACGGCATCTTTCTCATCGTAAATAACGAGGTAGTCGAGTTTTAAATCGGCTACAATTTTTTCGGCTAACTCTGGCAACCCGTCGCGTTTAATAAGTGGAAATACCCCCGCTTTGATAGGTGCTAGTGCGGGTGGTAACCCAAGAACGGTGCGTGTTTCGCCGCCCTCTAAGGTTTCTTCGCGCAAGGCACTGCTTATGATGGATAAAAACAAACGGTCTAAACCAACGCTGGTTTCTACAACATAAGGCACGTAACTTTTATTGTCGTCGGTATCAAAATATTGTAATTTTTTACCACTAAATTGCTCGTGCTGCATTAAATCAAAGTCGGAGCGGGAGTGTATGCCTTCTAATTCTTTAAAGCCAAACGGAAATTGAAATTCAATATCGCAGGCGGCTTTGGCATAATGGGCTAATTTTAAATGATCGTGGTAACGGTAATTTTTATCGCCAAGCCCTAAGCTCAGGTGCCATTTTAAACGGTTGTTTTTCCAATAGTCGTACCATTCGTTTTCGGTACCTGGTTTTACAAAAAATTGCATTTCCATTTGTTCAAACTCACGCATGCGAAAAATAAACTGCCGAGCTACAATTTCATTTCTAAACGCTTTACCAGTTTGGGCAATTCCAAAAGGAATTTTCATGCGCCCTGTTTTTTGCACATTGCTGTAATTAACAAAAATACCTTGTGCGGTTTCGGGTCGCAAATAAATGGTGTTGCTATCTTCGCTTACCGAACCTACTTGCGTCGAAAACATGAGGTTAAATTGACGCACATCTGTCCAGTTGCGAGTGCCACTAATGGGGCAAACAATTTCGCAATCTATAATAAGTTGTTTAACCTCTTCCAAGTTACCAGCGTTTAAGGCAGCTTTAAAGCGATTGTTAATGTCGTTTATTTTAGTTTGGTATTCTACCACACGCCCGTTAGTTGAACGAAACATGGCTTCATCAAAACTCTCGAAACGTTTTTTCGCTTTCTCTACTTCTTTATTAATTTTATCTTCAATTTTAGCTACATGCTCTTCAATTAACACATCGGCGCGGTAACGTTTTTTGCTGTCTTTATTGTCTATCAAAGGGTCGTTAAAAGCATCCACATGTCCGCTTGCTTTCCAAGTGGTGGGGTGCATAAAAATGGCGGCATCAATGCCTACAATATTTTCGTGCAATTGCACCATGGCTTTCCACCAATAGTCGCGAATATTCTTTTTCAATTCAACGCCATTTTGCCCATAGTCGTAAACGGCACTTAGCCCATCATAAATTTCGCTACTTTGAAAAATGTAGCCATATTCTTTGCAGTGCGAAATCACATTCTTAAAAAAATCTTCGGGTTTTAACGACATATTTTATTTTTTATAACCCTGTAAAATTAGGACTATTTCGTTTGCAAGCATTCTTGTATTAACAGTTTTTATTAACCAAGTTTATTTAACCGCAATTAGACAGTAGAAGCCAAATTTTTTGGCGAACTATCTGTCTTAGTGCGGACAGGTTCCGATTTAGTAACTGTTAGGATTTCTTACAAATGATTTACCTTGAAATCCTTACAGATACTTAATCGCATACAGTTTCCTTCTTTGAATTATCTGTTTCCGTCTAACTCATTTTTTAAGTATTGATTTTAAGTGTTTTACAGAGTTAGCTATTTTATTCTAAAGTATCCGATTTCTTGAAATTTAGGGTTTAACTCAGATTATGCAATAGAAATCCATTATGCACCAAATGCCTTAATAACATTCAACTTTCTTTAAACTAAGGGTTCTTAAACTATTGGATTAAATACATTTAAAATAATCAAACACTTCTAAGCAGGTATTGCATTTATAAAGTGCCTTACACGCCGTGCTACCAAACTGCGAAACCATTTGTGTAGCTTTACTTGTGCAACGCGGGCAAGTAATGGTTTTAGGTTTACCCGTTAAAAACGATTTATCGTTGGTACTTTCTTCGGGTGGTGCAATGCCATAATTTTGTAATTTTTTTCGAGCGGCTTCGTTTAACCAATCCGTTGTCCATGGAGGATTATAAACTAAATCAATCTTTACGGTTTCAAATCCGCTTTCGCTAAGCACTTTACGCACATCGTTTTCCATTTGTGTCATAGCAGGGCAACCGCTATAGGTAGGTGTCATCTTCACATGAATTGTATTAGATTCTGAAATGGTAATTGCGCGCACTACGCCTAACTCCACAATACTAATAACTGGTATTTCTGGGTCTGCAATTCCAGAAAGAATTTCCCATACAAAGGCTTCTGATTTCATAAAAGTCAAAGATACAGCTAATAGCAAAGTAATACCAACTTCATTTAGTATTTAGTAAAATCTCGAACAAAAATTTATTGAGCAAATTTTATGATAAACCGCAGCATTTCTTGGTATTACACTAAATTTCAGGAAAGTAGGGCTTTAGAATAAAGGGTATAACTCAATTAAATAATAAATTACACTAAAAATAGCCTGGCAAGCCGCAGAGTTTGCAGAGGAAGAAATTAAATTTTGAAAAAGGATTTTAGAACAAATCATGGCTCTTATTAACTACTATGAGTTAAGTTATACCATTTGACATGTACAATTGGTATAATGTGGAATAAAATAGCTAACTCCATGAAACGCTTAAAATCAAACTTAAAAATGGATTAAATGAAATGTAAGGAACATCAGTGCAAGGCTAAATCCCCATAAAACGAAATTGCTGTAAGCTAAAAACCCTCTCTAAACAAGCGCTTCAGAAAGTTCTATCTTTTATCAAAATTGCGGCAAGCCAGTAAAATCGCTTTTGTAGCTTAAAAAACCTTTAAATTCCAACAGAAATCCCTTTTAGCGACCTCAATTTGGGTTGAACTGCTGCATCCACTATTTTTCTAACTTTTGCCATTCACTATAACCTGTACAGTATGTTTATAAGCTAGGTAAAATTAAATGTAACTTACGTAAAATATTATATTTTAATATTGTTAAATTCTATATTTTAGTAGAAAATTAAACTAGAAACTATGAAGTCAATGTACAAATTTATTGGTGCGGCGGCTTGTTTTTTGTCAGTAACAAGTATACTGCAAGCACAAGTTACCACGCAAACTATCAGTTATCAAGCGGTAACTCAATCTTTCACAATTCCCTCTTGTGTGTCGCAGGTAACCATTACTTGCGTTGGAGGCAGCGGTTCACCGGGTGCCAATGGTGGTGGTGGCTCAATTGGTGGAGCTGCGGGTTTAGGTGCGCGCGTTTCGGCGGTTTACCCAGTAACAACTCCTAATACTATTTTAAACATTTTTACGGGTGGTGCAGCCACAGGTGTACTAGGTGGTTTTAATGGTGGTGGTAACGGCGGTACAAACAACGCTGCAGGCGGCGGCGGCGGTGCTACCGATATTCGTATTGGAGGTATTAGTCCTGCTAACCGAATTTTAGTAGCTGGCGGCGGCGGCGGCGGCGGTAATGCGGGTTGTAACACAACAACCGTAACCGGTGGTGTTGGTGGTTTTGGCGGAGGCGGTGTTGGTGGCAATGGTGTAAATGCCTCAACCGCAGGCGCTGGTTTATTTGCGGGTGGCGGAACAGGTGGTTCGGTTACAGCAACTGGAACTTTAGGTGTTGGTTGTGCTGGTTTTTCGGGTCTTTCAGGTACTAACGGTACCACATTAGGTATTGGTGGTAATGGCGGTAATGGACAAACTTGTTGTTGTACGGCAACTGTAGGCGGCGGCGGCGGCGGCGGCGGTTACTTTGGTGGCGGCGGCGGCGGCGGCGGTTCTGCGGGAACTTCTGCTTGCCAAGGTAACGATAAAGGTGCTGGCGGTGGCGGTGCTGGCGGATCTAACTATTTCGACCCAGCATTAACAGCAACTGCAGCCATTAATGGCACTAATACAGGTAATGGTTTTGTGGTTATTTCTTATATTGCATTACCAACACCAACTGTAACAGCTAACAGCGGTGCTATTTGCGTAGGTGGTTCGGCTTATACGATTACACCAAGCGGTGCAACCTCTTACACCTATCAAGGTGGTTCGGCTGTTGTATCTCCTTCAGCTACTTCTACCTACACAGTTATTGGTGGTAATGGAGCCTTAGGTTGTGTAAGCGCACCAGTTACTGTAACGGTAACAGTTAATCCTCGCCCTGTAGTTTCGGTAAACAGTGGTTCTATTTGTTCGGGTGCTTCGTTTAGCATCGTACCTTCAGGTGCATCTACTTATACCGTTAGTGGTGGTTCAACTTTAGTATCGCCAACTAGCAATACCGTTTATTCGGTGGTTGGTACTAATACTAACGGATGTGTGAGCTTACCAGTTTCGAGTACGGTAAATGTAAACGCTTCGCCGAGTATTACTATATCGGCTTCATCGCCTTCTATTTGTGCGGGTCAAACAGTTACATTAACGGCTTCGGGTGCTAGTTCATATATTTGGAGTACAACATCAACATTAGCAGCTGTTGCTGTTAGCCCAAGTGTTGCTGCTTCGTATTCAGTTGTTGGAACTGCCGCAAATAGCTGTTCAAGCTCGGCCTTTGTAAGTGTTGCAGTAAATGCACTTCCATCGGTATCGGTAACTTCTTCATCTAGTTTAATTTGTACTGGCCAAGCAGCTACCTTAACGCCTAGCGGTAGTGCAGTTTCTTACAGCATCAATACCGGAAATTTTGTGGTTACACCTTCAGTTACAACTACCTATACAGTTGTTGGCACGGCTAACAATGGTTGCACTCGTAGCATAGTGGTTACACAAAGCGTTAGTGCTTGCGTAGGTTTAGCTTCTATTGGTAACGAAGCCGCTTCGGTTGAGTTATATCCAAATCCAACGCATAGTAATTTATTAGTGCGCGTTAACAGTGCTAACACCGCACCAGTTCTCGTTTCTATTAGTAATACCTTAGGGCAAGTAATTGTTGAAAAAACAATGAATGCTACTGAAACTAATTTTGACATGAGTAACTTAAAAGATGGTATTTACTTTGTGAAAGTAAAACAAGGCGAAGCACAACAAACGCTTAAAGTGGTTAAAAACTAATTTTTTTAATAGGAGCTGATTTAATTCACTCCGCTTCCTAATTCAAAAATCCGACTCAATAAAATGAGTCGGATTTTTTTTATTGATTAGGGTCTCCTCATAAACTCGGTTAAAAAGTAAACACTATAAGTAATACCAACATCATCTCTAAAAGATACGTTGACCCGTTTATTTTTCTCTTATACTTCCTCAAAAATTATACCCTTAGGTCTTGCTACGCCCATAATTTTTAGTCGCCTAAAAGAAAAATAATTCTGGTTCAACTTGTATCTTTTAGAACCGATATTGGTATAATTACTCAAAAAAGTGGTCAGAGTAATTTTAGTAAGTTGCAATACGCCGTATTATTTTTTAAGTTGACGTAACCCCAATACTAAACCTAAAATACCAACGAGGAGGCAAGTACCTAGCCAAAAAAATAAATTGTATTGATCTACAAAGCACCTGTAAATAAAAGTGAATAGAAATAAAATCAGCCCAATAATTTCCCAAATTTTAAAACGTTCAAAACGACTACGAGGAGTTGCCTTATATGGTAAATTAATAATTATTTTTAATTCATCCCACTCCCAAATAACTAATAACAAATTGGCCAACAACATAAAACTTACAACAACAGGTGTAAACGCAAAATAGTACGACGAAGTGATAGCCAATATATTGATAAGAATGGGTAAATTAACTAAAGCCCCTAGTTTTGAGTAACGCTGCGTCATCAGCAAAAAGCCTGCTACTAATTGACTCATGCCAATAAACTTCCAATAAAAACCTGATTGATATAAGGTTTCAAAAAAATGCCACGACGAATAAATGGGTTCCATAGCACCACTAGCCGTAGTGAAACGCTCGCCTTTAATTTTTATTAAACTGGCAAATACAAAAGTGCCACCAATAAGGTAACGCGTATAAATAACGAATACCTGCATCGCTATTTTATTTTTTAATGACTCCATCGTTTCTATGTAAAACTATTTATTTCAAGGGTGTTAATACACGTATTCTACAATTTAAAAAGAAATGCACCTGCAACAGCAAAGCGGTAGCATACAACTATTTAATCGTTTAAACCTTTGCCATTAAGTATTTGTGGAATACATTTTTCAACACGTGATGCTTGTGTGGTAAGGTTTTTAGGTGCTGTAAAGTAAAGTAAATACGCCCGTTGTCGCCCAGGTGTTAATTGATAAAATGCTTTTTTTAAAGGTGCGTGTTTTGTTAATTGCACTTCAAACGCTTCAACTATTGTAAACGCTTCCGTTTTTTTTAACGCCACTTTTAAGCCTGCTTTTTCTACTTCTATGGCTTCGTGTATATAAGCTTTGAGCGTTGTTTTTAGTTTTATAATTTCCTCAACCGAAGTAAACCGAATTTGACGTGCCGCTTGTACATTTTCGGTTTGTTGAATAAGCAAGCCTTTTGAGTCGCTTAATAAAACGCCTTTATGAAAAAGTAAGGCGCAGTAATCTTTAAAGCCATGTATTAAAACAACATTATTTTTTTGATAGGTGTAACAAGGTACGCCCCACTTTAACACTTCGGCTAAGCCACAGTCTAGTATAATCCATCGCAGTGCCTCGTATTCGGCTTTCCATTTAGTAGCTTTATTAAAAAAGAAATCAACATTTGGATTGGTAACATTCATCATAAAACGAATAAAACTAAGTTTACTTTTAACCGTAATTTCAAATGTAAGTATTAAAAATAGATGCGTTTCTTTTCCTTATAGTTCATTGCCAAATAATCCAGCGTTTTTATTCCAAATGCTTTTGCCCAAATGTTTGTAAGCTAATTCGGTTACTTCTCTTCCTCTTGGGGTTCGCGTTAAATACCCTTCTTGCACTAAAAAGGGTTCATACACTTCTTCAATGGTACCTGCTTCTTCGCCCACAGCCGTGCTAATGGTGTTAATACCAACTGGTCCGCCTTTAAACTTATCTATAATGCAACGCAGTATGCGGTGATCCATTTCATCTAAGCCATTCTTATCAACGTTTAAGGCTTTAAGCGAGTAGGTGGCCATTTCTATATCTATGCTACCATTGCCTTTTATTTGTGCAAAATCGCGTACCCTACGCAAGAGCGCATTGGCTATACGCGGTGTGCCACGGCTGCGGCGCGCAATTTCGTAGGCGGCTTCTTCTTTAATTTCAACATCTAAAATATGACAACTGCGCTGCACAATGCGTGTTAGCACTTTACTGTCGTAATAATTTAAACGGCTTGTAATGCCAAAGCGCGCGCGTAAGGGCGAGGTTAAAAGCCCACTGCGGGTAGTGGCTCCCACTAACGTAAACGGATTTAATTTAATTTGAACCGTTCGGGCATTAGGGCCACTGTCAATCATAATGTCTATCTTATAATCTTCCATGGCCGAGTATAAATATTCTTCAACTACGGGGCTAAGGCGATGAATTTCATCAATAAACAACACATCGAAAGGTTCTAAATTGGTGAGGAGTCCTGCTAAATCGCCAGGCTTATCTAATACCGGACCACTGGTTACCCTGAGGTTTACACCCAAATCGTTGGTAATAATATGTGCTAAAGTAGTTTTACCTAAACCAGGAGGGCCGTGTAATAACACATGGTCTAAAGCTTCTTGCCTTTGCTTGGCAGCAGCCACAAAAACGCGTAGATTGTCAACTACGCTTTCTTGCCCACTAAAATCATCGAATTGAATGGGACGCAGGGCTTTCTCTACTTCCTTTTCAGTACCTGAAAGATGTTCGCTATTCGGATCCAAATGTTCATTCATCCCTTAAAGGTAAGGGTTTAATAATTAGGCACTCTTTAAAATTTATTCAATTAATAAACATTTAAGGAGTATCACAAGCGTTTTATTATTCTTCGTTTAAATCGGCTTCGGGTTCAATGTAGGTATTCAAATTACTGTTTCGACGGCTGTATAAAAAATAAACAGCAATGCCTATAATCCCCCAAATGATAAATGCAATCCAAGTTTCTTTACGCACAAAGTACATTAAAAAGATATTGAACGCTACCCCCAAAATACCCACTAAATAAACGGCTGGTGTGCGGTAAGGGCGTTCTAATTCTGGTTTTTTGAAGCGTAAAATCATAACCGCTACACACACCATGGCAAAGGCCAATAAAGTACCCATGCTACACATTTCCGAAATTTTATCAATAGGTGTAAACGAGGCTACTAGCGAAATAATAGCGCCCACCAATATAGTGCTTTTGTAAGGCGTTTTAAATTTAGGATGCAAGGTGGCAAACATAACGCGTGGCAATAACCCATCTTTCGCCATTCCTAAAAAGATGCGGGTTTGCCCAAGCATCATCACCAACATTACCGAAGTTAAACCTGCAGTAGCAGCAATGGTAATAATAAATACCGCCCAATTAATCCCAATGCCCGAAAAGGCCGAAGCTACAGGTGCCGCTTTATCTAACTGATCGTATTTAACCATACCCGTTAGTACTAAGGACACTAAAATATACAGTACTGTACAAATAATTAAAGATGCCACAATCGCAAAGGGTACATCTTTTTTAGGATTAATGGCCTCTCCAGCCTGTGTAGATACTGCATCGAAACCGATGTAAGCAAAAAACACAATGGTAGCGGCGGTTAATACGCCTCCAAAACCAAATTTCACGGTTTCTTTTCCATCTGCCCCCGAGCTAATAATTTCATCGGGAATAAATGGTGTCCAATTGTCGGTATTCACATAAAATGCACCTACCAAAATAACAAACAATACCACGGCAATTTTCACAATCACGATAACATTATTAGTACTTGCCGCTTCTTTAATACCTTTAATTAAAATACCCGTTACAATCCAAGTAATAACAAACGCTGGTAAATTAAACGCAAACGAGGGTGGGTCTATACCCGCAGCAGCCGATTTTTCGATAGCAGTCGCCAAATCGTTACACAACCAAATCGGAAAATCTATATGAAACAGATGTAAAAGTTTTACAAAATACCCACTCCAAGCCACTGCTACTGTGGTTGCGCCCATCATGTATTCTAAAATTAAATTCCAACCAATAAACCAAGCAAATAATTCACCAACTGTTCCATACGCATAGGCGTAAGCACTGCCTTCAACGGGTAGCACAGAAGCAAACTCGGCATAACATAAAGAGGCAAATAAACACCCAATGCCCGCAATAACAAACGATAAAGCCAAAGCAGGGCCAGCATAATCGTGTGCGGCAATACCTGTAAGCGTGAAAATACCTCCGCCAATGATGGCTCCAATTCCTAAAGAGGTTAGCCCCCATCTGGTTAAAATACGTTTAAGGTCATTCTTCTTCATATCTGCCTCAAAAGCAGAAACGGGTTTTACTCTCCAAACTGACATAGTTAAATTTAGTTAGATACCAAAATAAAGCAATTAAGTTTACTTATGCAACAAAAAGTAATAAAGAACTGGCGTTCCAATTAGCACCACTAAGTAGAGAATTAAAGTGAGTACCTGCCCCAATGCCCCCAAATCTAAGCGCAAATTGGTTTGTAAAACGGCATTCACTTGCTGCATTAGTATAGGCTCGGCTAGGCTATAACTGTATTGCCCAGGCGGCACACCTTGGTATTTTTTAGGATAAGAAAACAAAATACAATCGCGAATAAGCCAATAAGAACGGTCGCTGAGGTGCTGATAGTCTATTTTATAATCCAACTGTTCTTGCTGTAAATACTCTCTTATTTTTTGATTTTTCGTTTCGTTATACAATTCCCAAATCATTAAAGCAGGTACTAATAATAAAATGACATTAAAACTAAGTATAAATAAAACCATTAATACCATTACCGAAATAATACCAAATACCAATCGTATGATGTGATTTTGCTTCATAAATAAAGCCTCTAGCAAACGCCCGCCATCTAACGGAAAAATGGGTAGTAAATTAAACAAGTTAATAAACAAAAAAGTATTACTTAACATTTTAAGGGTTTCGTTACCTTGAGCACCTCCAAAAGCCAATAATAGTAAGCCAATAACAATGCCCGGAAGGGGTCCCGCTAAAATAATGAGGCTTAATTGCAATTGACTAACCTGCTGTTTTTTACCACTGACAAAGCCACCTAACAACGGAATAATAAAGAGTTTAACATTGGTGTAACTAAATGCCTTCATGGCAAAAAAATGACCTAACTCGTGAATAACAATGGTAAGTAAAACAGCCGCGATGTAGCCAATGTTACGATCGAATAATAAATAAAATAGAAAGCCGTAAATAAATAAACTCACAAGTGAACGGGTTAAACTGTTTTGCTTACTCTCTGCCATAACAGGTTTGGGCGGATACTGGGCGTAACCGTTGTCTTTATTGGTTTCGTCTTGTATATTATCTGGTTCCAAGTTGGGTTTCGGGTTTAGATTGAAAAATTAAAAATAGAAAATAAAGCGTACCTGCAAACAAAAAGAAAGCCCCCGTTTGGTGCAAAGCACCCATTACCACGGGCACTTGGTAAATAAGCGTTAACACGCCTAATATAAATTGAAGGGTTACACCATAAATTAAAAAACTTACGGCACGGTATTGCATTTTACTTAATTTAAGTTGATTAGATTTTAACCAAAGTCCCACTAACAAAGCGACCACCGCTATGGCTAAAGTGCGGTGCATAAATTGAATGCCACTAGGGTTCTCCAAAATATTTTCTAAAAAACTAGGCTTTAAACTTACTTGTTCAGCTACCCAACTATCGCCCATTTTAGGCCAAGTATTAAAAATATGTCCGGGGCGCACTTTAGCCGAGTCGCCTTCGACATAACCGGCCGTAAAGGCACCATAAATAATTTGGAAGATGAGCAATACAAAAAAAGATAGTCCCCAATTTTTTAATTTTTTAACGTCTTTCGCGGGCGGGTCTTGTTGCTCGTGAATGAGTTGCAACGCAAACCAAAACGTGAAGGCAAACAAAGTAAACGCACTCATTAAATGGGTGGCTAAACGGTAATGGCTAACGGCAGGTTTTTGTTGCAAACCGCTATACACCATCCACCAACCAATAACTGCTTGCATAATGCCTAAAAAAAACAACAACGCAAAACGCGACCACATATTGCGCTTGATTCGGCCACGAACAGCAAAATAAACAAACCCAATTAAAAACACATACATCATAACACGGCCAATCATTCGGTGGATGTACTCCCATAAAAAAATAGGTTTAAATGCGTCTAAAGTCATGGTATAATTAACTTTTTGAAACTCGGGGCTTTGTTGGTACTTCTCGAAACGCTCTTGCCAAGCCTGTTCCGATAAAGGGGGCATACTTCCCATAAAACTCCAATCGGTAATAGATAAACCCGAGTGGGTGAGGCGAGTTAAACCCCCCACTACCACCATAGCGTAGATGAGCAAACAGCCTGTTAGTAACCAGTAAATAATTGCTTTGTGCGGATTAGAAGAGATCAAAAACATAAATATAACTTACAAAGTTAAGGGCTTAAAGTGGAATAGACAATTAATTGTATCCGCATTTAGTATAGTTTAAAAAGAAAACATACATCCGTAAATACTTCGTAAATTTACGACACTTTAATTATACATGAAACGTTTCTTTCATTACTTTGTTCAGGGTTTATTAGTGTTTATTCCGATAATTATCACTTTTGCTATTTTAGTAAAGGTTTTCGATTTTTTTTCGAGCTTGTTTTCGTTTTTCGGGTTCAGCAATAACGCGTTTATCAACACATCGTTGGGGCTTATTTTAAGTTTATCAGTAATTGCGTTAATGGGGGTTTTGGCCTCTTCCTTATTATTCAAATATGTTTTTAATTGGCTAGAAGAACGGCTCGTACATGCGCCCCTCATTCGCCACATTTACTCGCCCATTAAAGATTTTACTGGGGCGTTTATGGGAAACAAAAAACGCTTTAACAAACCCGTTTTAGTTACGATTGATAAAACGAACAACATTCAACAATTGGGGTTTATAACGCAAACCGATTTAAGTGATTTAGGCATTAGCGATAAAGTAGCCGTGTATTTGCCACTTTCTTACTCCTTGTCGGGCAAGCTCGTTATTGTTCCATCTAACCAAGTCGAAAAAATAAATAAAGAAGCCTCAGAGGTAATGAAATTTGTTATTAGCGGTGGAGTTACCGATGTAGATTAATTGAACCCCAATAACGCAGTAACAACTTATTACAAGTCGAAATCTCTTCAAAATAAAATACGTCGTTACTTTTTCTTCTTCACCGAAATCGTATTATACTTTCGTCAAAAGTGGCATTATTTTTTAGGTGTGCCCCCTTGTCTTTTTCTGTTGCCTAAATCTCCCACAGGTGGGTGGCTTCAATAAACGATTCTACTTAAAGCGTAGGTCGGGGTCGGGCTATCGGCTTTAGCCAAGGCGAGCTTTGGCGGCTTTTGTGGCGGCTGCGGTGGCTTCTAAGGTCGCCTCCTCGCTCGCACAAAAGTACGCCAACGCCCGCCTTGGGCTGCCGCCTCTATCCCTCACTCGAAAAGAGTGAATGATAAATAGTTTTTGGCACATATAAATTAGTTCATCTTGTAAACTTACGCCTTATAAATTAGTTTACTACCAACGTTTCTCTTTCTTGAAATTTGGATTTAACATCAACAATTATTTTATTAGTTTATTTCCTCCTTTGCGAACCTAGCGTCTTCGCGTGCCACACGCTATTTACAAAGTATTTAATTCAGTTGTAAACTTATTAGAAGAATTCTCTTTCTTCCAATGTGTTGTTAGCTCTAAATCTGACGCATATTTATTTTCTTATTGGTTGTAATCAATAGATGGTCAAAGCTACCCTAAATAAATTATTAAATTTAATACACAAGCCTTTAGTCAGCAAGGTTTATTCGTACTTTTGCAGCGTTATTTTTAAAACTTAGTTATGCCTAAAGAACATATCACTTGCTTAATTATTGGTTCGGGACCTGCGGGTTACACCGCTGCTATTTATGCGGCACGCGCCGATTTAAAACCCGTTCTATACACAGGTTTAACGCCCGGCGGCCAATTAACCGAAACCACCGAAGTAGATAATTTTCCGGGTTACCCCAAAGGCATAACAGGCCCTGAGTTAATGGAAGATTTAAAAGCACAAGCCGAACGCTTTGGTACGCACGTGCGATTTGGGATGATTACAAAAGCCGATTTAAACGCTAACCCAAAACGATTTATGGTAGATGAAACGACCGAAATAACCGCCGATACCGTTATCATTTCAACAGGTGCAAGTGCCAAATGGTTGGGCCTCGAAAACGAAACCCGTTTGCGGATGAATGCAGGTGGCGTAAGTGCTTGTGCTGTATGCGATGGTTTCTTTTTTAAAGGACAAGATGTAGCCATTGTTGGTGCGGGCGATACGGCTGCCGAAGAAGCGACTTATCTTTCTAAACTCTGTAAAAAAGTATATATGATTGTGCGTCGCAGCGAAATGCGCGCCAGTAAAGCCATGCAGCACCGTGTTGAAAATACACCCAACATCGAAATTTTATGGAACTCTGAAACCGAAGATATTTTAGGTGCTGAAGCCGTAGAAGGAGTGGTTGTAAAAAATAATACTTCGGGCGAAAAACGAACCTTAAACGTAACTGGTTTTTTTGTGGCCATTGGGCATAAACCCAATACCGATATTTTTAAAGACCAACTAACCATGGATGAACTAGGCTACCTTCAAGTTATACCCGGAAGTTCTAAAACAAATATTGACGGTGTTTTTGCAGTAGGCGATTGTGCCGATAAAACTTATAGGCAAGCCGTTACTGCTGCAGGGAGTGGTTGTATGGGAGCTTTAGATGCCGAACGGTATTTAGCAAGTGCTGAGATTCATTAATTCATTTTAAAGGCTGCTCTTTTTTAAGGTTGATTTAATTTGATGTTAGATCGTATAGCAAGGGTTTATAGGTAAAACCCCTTATTGAAAGCCTTAACGTTTGCAGTTGTTAAACACTCAATAGAATGTGTGTAGTTGGATTTGATTAGGTAAGCAAAAAAAATGCATAATTCTATATAACTTTTTGTAGAGTTCTAAAAAAATAAATATTTGGAAACAAATTATAAACTTGACTTTAAAGTTTCTCTTTCTTAAAATTTGGCTTTAAACAAATTATTAAAACCAATTTTTTAAAAATCGTTTGGAGTGCAATAAAATCCTGTATTTAATATTCCATTTTATTTGTTCGTAATTTCTTTAGTTGTAATTTAAAGCCTTAGCTAAATCGTAACTTGAAAAAAATAAAACATAATTTTTACATTTTACTTTTATGGATAAATAGTAGTGTTCTATTTTCTCAAACCTTTGAGATAGATCAAATCGAACAATTGTTTCGTCCCCGTTTAAAAATGGATGCCCGTTATTTGTTCAATAGCCGTTTTCAAGATACCAGTAAATCTTTTCAAGCACAAGACCTCAATACTGTGTTTACATTTCCCATTAAATCGAAATTAGATGCCGAATTAAAACTCGACTTGCGCAGTTTCAAATTAAAAGACATCATTAAAAATTCGGTTCGTTTAAAAGCATCGCAAACATTAGGCTTGTTTAGAGCCAATCTGAGGCAAGCCACCGTGGGCTTTGATTCGTTGCCCTCTAAAACACTGGTTACCATAGCCGGAGGGGTTTTAGGTGCTTGGCTCACCCGCAAATACCGTGTTGCTTTTTACACGATAAATGTTGCCATTGCCGAACAAAATAAAACAATTGCTAAAACGGTGCCACGCTTTACGGGATTATTAGGTCAGTTGCATTTACGCGGATTGAAACGTAATTTTTTTTATGGCCTTGGTGTTACTTACAGCGATGGTTTGTTATTGCCTGCTCCATTTTTTGGTGGCAGCGAACCCATTGGTAAAAAAATTATTTTTAATTATACATTACCCGTTCAAATAAACGTGCAGTATAAAGATGATAAGCGTACTCTAATTACTGTTGGCATAAGTGCCGATGGTTACCGAACAGGCATCCAATACAATCGTAAGCGTGTAAATGTAAATTATACGGCGGTGTTGGCTTACGCTAATCTAAGGTATAAACTTTCAAAAACACTGGTTATGCGTTTAGAAGGTGGCTATGTGCTTTATCAAAATTGGCGTTATACACCCATGGATGCGGTGCGTACTACTTTTAATTTGGCACCTGGGCCTTACGCACAAGTAGGGTTTAACGTATTATTCGGTAAAACCATTTGGGAAAAATTAGGTGCTGCTATTTTCAATTAATTGTGTGTAATTATTTTTATTCAATCTGTGAGCGTAAGCGATGACGTGTATGTTCTTTAAAAAAATCAATCCACAAGTTTTATAAATCAACTTGGTAAAACTTTTTATAATCCGAGATTATGCAATAGGAATCGCAGTGAGAGGCGAAAGCCCAATAAAACAGGTACTTTTTCGACTGAGGCATAGTGCTTCTATGGTGAAGGAGAAAAAGTG
>JAAFIL010000034.1 GCA_013297775.1 Bacteroidota bacterium | reverse complement strand
GGCGATTTCTTTGCGTGAATATATTTTTAAAACTATTTAGTCGCAAATGTGCTCTCATTCATTTTCACTTTAAGTTAACAAAAGTACGGCTTGTTTTTAATCACCATAACTTTTACAAACATAGGAGCTCGCAAAGGAAGAAAGCGATAAATCATACTTTTTTATTAGCTAATGTATAGATAAACTAAGCGACAAGTTGTAATTGAAAGCAGTTGTGGCACGCCAAGGCGCAAAGCTCGCAAAGGAAGAAAGCGATAAATCATTGGTATTAATTTCGCCAATTTTTTTTCATCCTAAATATTTTTCTGATTGATAAACCTAATGCTAATAAGGTAAACTTTATGAAAAAAGGTTGCTTTAAATGCTACAAACAAAACAAATTATTTTGCTTGTAACATAGGCAACCTTTCTTAATTCAAACTTATATTTATACCTCGCCTCGTTATGTTTTAATCCAATTAAATTTAACTTGGCTGGCATAACCACTATTTAGTACAAATTAGTCTAATAGACTTTTTGGACTTAGTAGTAGTATTTACTTCCCAACAATATCAGTTCGCATGGGTAGTAAAATGGCTGCCAAATCGTTTTGCTCTTTTGTAGGCACCGAGTAAGTGGTCATTGCTTTTACCAATTGCACTACTAAAGTATCAAACTCCGGATTAGTAATGTTCATACCCGTATGCGATTGCACCATGGTGCGACCTTTGTATTGACAAGGCCCACCTGAACCCGCGCAAATTTGATCAATTAAATTAAAACGTAACACTTGCAAACGATCTGGATTGGCAGCCGCAGGTGCAAAACGAGCCCCAATAAACGCATTGGTTGCACAGTTATTGATAAACTTATCAACTACCAATGTGATAGCCGAAACACCACCTAGGCGGGTATAAAGTGTTGGCGGCGGTGGCGGTGGTGTATTATCCACATAAATGGTTTCGGTCTTTGTTTCTTTTTTACAAGCAATTAATCCGGCTAGTAAACCTGTTGCTGCTAAAGCTAAGAGTAGATTTGATTTTTTCATAGGTATTTATTTTTAGTTTATTGGATGATACAGTTTAAGATTAGGCTCTAAATTTTAAAGCATTTTTAATTGAAATAAAGAAGTACTTCACCCCTCCTACTGGGCAGCCGCCACTAGTCGGAATTTCTTTTACGCTTACATTTAATCCTGTGATTGCATTTACTTTTTTAATTAAGGCAGGCGTGTTTAATACACTGGTTCTAAACATCACGCCAACGGTTTGAGCTACTTTGCTGTAACTGCAAGAACTTACCCCTTGCACACTCGAAATTTTTTGTTCGAGTTCGTTCATTAATTGGGGTTGCGAAACTTGCCCTGTGTTTAATTGGATGTATTGCACATCGTTAGGAATGTGTTTTTCGGTATAAGTTTTAGGTTCCCAATTGGCCCAAATAAGTAAACATAAAAACATCAATAAAGCCGTTACTGTTGCGTAACGAACCCATTTAATAACGCGTATTCTTTTCATAATCGGTAGATTTATAACGTAAAAATTTAACTGCTTTAAACTACTTACGTTAAAAAGAAATAAGCGGATTTAAAAACTAAAAAATATTTTGTACGATTTCAATAAATAAAATACTTCCATTAGCAAAAACGAGTAATCCCCTCTCTTTGCGAACGTTGCGCCTTGGCGTGCCTGGCTTATTTTAGGAATATGATGCTAATGCTTAGTTGGAAATATTTACTTCAAATCTCGTAGAATACACCACCCCACCCTTTGCGAATCTTTGCGCCTTGGCGTGCCTAGCTTCTTTTAGAAATACGATGCTAATGCTTAGTTGGAAATATTTACTTCAAATCTCGTAGAATACACCACCCCACCCTCTGCGAATCTTTGCGTGCCTTCCCTTTTAATAAAACCCGTTTGAATTTAAGCCGCTACACGTTGAAGCACCACTTTACATGGCGTGTTAGAGGTTACAGTAAGTGTATGCCCAATGTGTAAAGGTATTTCTAAAAAATCTCCAGCTTTTAAATGATGAACAACGCCCGTATCGAATGCAATGTCGCAAGTACCTTCAATAATTAAAAAACGTTCGAGTTCATTGGTATGTACCTCGTGTGGCGAACCAATTTTTAACCACGAAATAAGGGTAATTGCGTTAGAATTGTAACCAATAATTTTACCATAAGTATCGCCAGCGTTTTCGGGCAAAGTCATATCCGCACGAGATAACCATTGCTCATAATCACTTGCTTTTGAATTTGAATTAAGTAAAGGTGGCTCTTGCGGCAACTCGCCATTTTTTAAGCGTTCGGTATAATCTATAGTGGCTAACACAAATGCTTTGGCATTGGCACTTGGGCTTTTTGCGGTATGAGTACCCTCTATAATACTAAGTTCGATGCGTTCAATTTCTTGTAATAAAGCAGAATGGGTTTGTGTCAATTCATAGATATGCTTATTGGTTGACGAATCTGTTAAGCCTAACACATATAATTCCAAAATTCCGGACGCTATATATTCTCCTACCGTTTTCATTTAGTGTTCTCCTGCACTTTTTAATTCGTTTTTTGCCATTTCACGCAATTGTAAAAGGGCTTGTCTTATTTTTGTTTTAACTGTACCCAAAGGTATATTCAGTTTTAAGGAGAGTTCTTCCTGAGTATAACCGTAATAGTAGGCTAAATGTATCAATTCTTGCTGATCGGTTTTTAAATACTTTAATAAGCTATTTAAACCAATAGCTTCGTGTGTGGTATCTGTAACCGATAAAGCACCGCTTTCATATACGACATCGTCTGTATTTTGGATTTTAGATTTTATTTTTTCATGTTTCGAGCGGGTACTGTCAATAGCCATGTTACGCGCAATGTTTAGCATCCAGGTGTATAAACGTCCTTTGCTGGCATCATACAAATCAAAGCTATTCCAAACTTTAACGAATACATTTTGAAGCACATCCTCGGCTTCGGCTTCGCTTTTCACAATGGCATCAATTACATGCAGTAAGGCTCGGCTATAATTATCGTATAAATAAGTAAATGCCGTTTGATTACGGTTGCGTAAAGCGGCTACCAGTTCATCGTGCGTGTATGTGAGTTTCGGAGGCAAAGTACTTATCTATGAGTTCAATCTAAATCAAAATCGTATTGGTAAATGTTGTCAATATCTTCCTTTTCATCGTGTATGGTGTTTAACTCTGTTATTAAGCCATTGTTTAAACCATATACCCATCCATGAATGTGCAAATCTTTTTTAGTATGCCAAGCGCGTTGAATAATTTTTGTTTTGGCTAAGTTACGAACTTGTTCCATAACATTTAACTCGGTGAGTCTGTCGGCGCGTTTGTCTAAATCTTCGATGGCATCGAGTTCGGCTTGGTGTAAATGATACACATCTTTAATATTTCGCAACCATTTGTCAACTAACCCAAACGATTTTTTGCTCATGGCTGCTCTTATGCCGCCGCAACCAAAGTGCCCACAAACAATAATGTGTTTAACGCCTAATACATTAACGGCATATTCGAGTACGCTCATTAAATTTAAGTCGGTGTGAACCACTACATTGGCTATGTTTCGGTGAACAAAAATCTCGCCGCTGTGTGTGCCTGTTACTTCGTTGGCTGGCACTCGGCTATCGCTGCAACCTATCCATAAATACTCGGGCGTTTGCCCTAACGATAAGCGTTTAAAATACTCGGGATCGCCAATTTGCCGACTTAACGAAAAATGGCGGTTGCCTTCAATAAGGCGTAAATAGCTTTGTGCATGATTTTTTGTATCCGTCATTCCAAATTATAATAAGTGTTCTAGTTTTTTTAAATCTATTTTTATTTGGCGTTTTTCGGCTCGCTCAATAAATTCTCTTAATACCTCGCGCGAATCGGCATCTATGCTTTTAACAATGGAGGCATCTATAATCACGTGGGCATTGTTTTCTATCTTTAAAAAATAATTTTGTAAAAACCCTTTGTTGAAAAAGGTAACATGTTGCGGTAATTTTAATAAGTGGTATTGCTCGCCATTAATTTTATTCGAGGCCGAGTCGAACGATAAACTGATGTTATTAAAAATAATAAAACAAACCGAAACGGCAATGCCGCAGCCAACACCCAATAACAAATCGGTTAACTGCATCATCACAATAGTTATTACAAAAGGAATAATTTGACTATATCCCAACCGAAACGTTTCTTTAAAAATAGAAGGTTTTACTAATTTGTAGCCTGTTACAATTAAAATGGCGGCTAAACTCGCATTGGGTATTTTCATTAAAACACTGGGAATTAAAAACACGGCTAAAGCCAATAACAAGGCATGAATTAAGGCTGCACTTTTGTTGTTGGCTCCCGCATTAACGTTGGCCGAACTGCGCACAATAACCGAGGTTACGGGTAAGCCGCCAATCAACCCGCAAATAATGTTTCCGATACCTTGCGCCATTAACTCTTTGTTGTTGTTCGATACTTGCTTTTCGGGATCTAACTTATCAACCGCTTCGATGCTTAAAAGGGTTTCTAAACTGGCTACTATGGCTAAAGTAAATGCCACTAACCAAAATTTAGATTGAACGATTAGCGTAAAATCTGGAACAACTAAATTGGCTTTTAACTCGGCGGCCGTATTAATAAGTGGCACCGATACCAAATGCTCGGGTTCAATAATCAAGATGGAATTGTTGAATGCCTTAAACAGTTCGTTAAGTAAGATGCCTAAAACAACCACTAACAGAGGAGCTGGTAGTTTTGAAAACCATTTATTGGATTTATACCATTTGGAGTCGGCAAAAAATAACAACACCAACGACAAGATGCCTATACAAATGGCACCAGGTGTTAAACTGTTAAACATGTAAATTAACTCCGAAAACGTATTGTGTCCATCGGGTTGAATAAATTCAAAATCGCCTTCAGGGTCTTTGTCGTACCCAAGCAAATGCGGAATTTGTTTAATAATGAGTATTAATCCAATACCTGCTAACATGCCTTTAATAACCGCGTTGGGTATATAATTAGCAATGCCTCCTGTTTTTAGTAGCCCCAAAATGAATTGTAAAATACCGGCTACCACCACAGCGGCACAAAACGCATTAAAGCTACCCAAGCTAGTAACGGCGGTTAACACAACGGCTGTTAAACCTGCTGCGGGGCCGCTTACACTTAGGCGCGATCCACTAAATAGGGTAACAAACACACCCGCTACAACTCCTGCAATTAATCCCGAAAACAAAGGCGTATTGCAGGCTAAGGCTATACCTAAACACAAAGGCAAGGCTACCAAAAATACGGTAACACCAGCTTTAATGTTGTTAGGAGATAATTTGAAATCGTTCATACCCACTTAATAGCCAAAACTAACTATAAATATTTACATTTTGGGCATACCGCCACCCATGGCACCTTTTGGCATGTTACGCATCATTTTTGCAATGGCGTTTTTATCGTTCATCATGCGCATCATTTTTCGGGTGTCTTCAAATTGTTTTAAAAGTTTATTAACTTCTTGAATGCCTTGCCCGCTTCCTTTGGCAATGCGCTGACGACGCGCACCATTCAATAATTCTGGCTTGTTGCGTTCATCGGGTGTCATGCTATAAATAATGGCTTCGATGCCTTTAAACGCATCTTCGTTAATATCTGCATCTTTAACGGCTTTGCCAACACCTGGAATCATGCCGACCAAATCTTTAATGTTACCCATTTTTTTGATTTGTTGCAATTGACCTAAAAAGTCGTTGAAGTCAAATTTGTTATTTGCAATTTTTTTCGAGAGTTTGCGGGCTTCTTCTTCATTAAATTGTTCTTGAGCACGCTCTACTAAAGTAACCACATCGCCCATCCCTAAAATACGGTCGGCCATCCGTTCAGGATAAAACACATCTAAGGCTTCCATTTTTTCGCCAGTACCTATAAACTTGATGGGTTTATTAACCACACTTTTAATAGATAAAGCGGCTCCACCACGGGTATCGCCATCTAACTTGGTTAAAATAACACCATCAAAATCTAAACGGTCGTTAAAGGCTTTGGCTGTGTTTACTGCATCTTGCCCAGTCATGCTATCCACAACAAATAAAATTTCGTTGGGCTTCACCGCTGTTTTTAAATTGGCAATTTCGTTCATCATTTGCTCATCCACCGCCAAACGACCCGCCGTATCTATTAACACCACGCTGTTTCCGTTTTCTTTGGCTTGCTTAATGGCGGCTTCGGCAATCTTAATCGGATTTTTTTCTTCCTTATTGCTAAAAACCTCTATCCCTATTTGTTGCCCCAATACATGCAACTGGTCAATGGCCGCTGGGCGGTAAACGTCGCAAGCTACCATCAACGGTTTTTTTCCTTTTTTAGTTTTAAGGTAATAGGCTAATTTTCCTGTAAACGTTGTTTTACCGCTTCCTTGCAAACCGCTCATTAAAATAATAGTTGGATTACCTCCCAAATAAATATCTTCTTTGGTGCCGCCCATTAAAATGGCTAATTCATCGTGTGTTACCTTAATTAATAATTGCCCCGGCGAAATGGTGTTTAACACATCTAAGCCCAAAGCTTTTTCTTTAACGGTGTCTGTAAAATTTTTGGCCACTTTGTAATTAACGTCGGCATCTAAAAGGGCTTTACGCACTTCTTTCATGGTTTCGGCCACGTTAATTTCAGTAATTTTTCCTTGTCCTTTTAAAACTTTAAAGGCTCGGTCGAGCTTATCTTGTAAACTATTAAACATGCTATTTTTTTAAGAATTACAAATGTATTAAAAGGAAAGCAAAAATGTTTAAAAATAAGCCGTTGTTAAAAATTTATAGTGTAGAAAAGTTTTTCCGAAAACACCACGGTAGTATTTTTATATTTGTGTATGACTCATTTTTTGGTTACGCTTGGGTGTTGCTTGGCTCTGTTGATAAATGCCTTTGGTCAATCCGTTCCTCCCGAATACTCGGTATTAGTAAAGAAAGCTGACTCTTTATATACGTTGAAAGATTATAAAAAATCGGCAGGGTTGTATTCCTCAGCATTTAAGTCTAACGCGTGGAAAGGCTTTCCTAACGACCGTTACAATGCCGCTTGCTCGTGGGCTATGGCTAATAATTTAGATAGTGCTTTTTTTAATTTAGAACGCATTGCTTACCGTTCGCATTACAGCAATTACGACCACATCATCTACGATAACGATTTGCAAGGTTTGCGCTTAGATAAACGCTGGCAACCTTTGATCGAGAAAATAAAAGAAAATAAAAAAGAGGAAGAGGCTCACTTCAATAAACCTTTGGTTGCAATGTTGGATAGCGTTTATGATGGCGATCAATTGCTTAGATTACAAAGTAGAACGTTAGAAGCTAAATATGGTCGTAACTCGAAAGAGATGTCGGATTTATGGACGACTATCCGCTACAAAGATTCTATCAATTTAATTAAAGTTAAAGCCATACTCGATAAAGAGGGTTGGTTAGGAGCTGATGTTGTTGGGAACAAAGGTGCTTCTACTCTTTTTTTAGTGATACAACACGCCGACTTAAAAACCCAATTAAATTATTTACCGATTATGCGCGAAGCCACAAAAAACGGGAAAGCAGCACCAAGTAGCCTAGCACTTTTAGAAGACCGTGTGTTAATGGGGCAAGGACAAAAACAAATATATGGCAGTCAAATTGGGCAAACCGATAAAGGCGAATATTATGTTTTTCCGATAATAGACCCCGATGATATAGACCAACGCCGAGCCACCATGGGTTTAGGAAACATTGCCGATTACGCTAAAAAATGGAACATCGTTTGGAATTTAGAAAACTATAAAAAACAACTGCCTAATCTCGAAAAGGAAATGGAAAAAATAAGGCATTGAATCCATGACCCCTTGTTGTGTTTATAACTCTTTACACCCCTTTTACTTTTTTGCCTATTATTGTAAGTATGAATAAAGTGTACCTATTGTTGGTTCTGCTTGGTGGAGTTGCCCCTACTCTTTTTTCGCAAAAAGAAATGGATCAATATGGCCCTTATGGCAGCAAGGTTTATACCATTTTGCAAGAAGCACTCGAAAAAGGAAAAGGCGTTTATAAATTAGACTTATCGTATAAACCTATTTTACCAAAAGAGTATGATAAACTGCACCAATTAAAAGATTTACAGGTTTTAAAATTAAGCACCAATTCCATTAGCGATTATCCTCCAAAATTAAACGAGCTCATCAACCTTACTTTTTTAGCCTCTTTTAATAATAAGCTAAAAACGTTTCCTAACGATTTAAAACCTTTTCAAAACCTACAATATTTAGAATTACAACACACCGTCATAGATAGCATTCCAACAAGTATTGCTTATTTAAGCCGATTAAAAACGTTTAAATTTGGTAATACTGACGATACGTTGAAACTCGCCAATACGTTCTATTTCCTAAAAAAATTACAAGATGTAGTTTTTGAAAATTGTGTATTAGATAGTTTTCCGCGTCCACTTTTTCAAATTCCGAGTTTAAAATTTTTATACTTATCCAATACCAACACGCATTTTATTAGTAAACATTTTGAGCGTTTACCGCAATTAGAAGTATTGATTGTAGAAAACAACCGATTACAAAATCTTCCGTTCGATGTGTATAAAGCGCAAAAACTTCGGTTTATCTCCTTACGAAATAATTTATTATCCAGTTTACCAGATAGTATTTCGCAACTTAGTGAATTGGCTTTTTTAGACCTATCGGGCAATCCCATTTCGGCAGATGAGATTGAAAAGCTAAAAATTTTATTGCCCGGTTGTCAAATTAAATTTTGAGAACGGTTAATCCACCGTTTTTATTTTTAGCAATTGCCCTTGGCGTAAGCCATTCGATTTTAAACTATTTAAAGTTTTAACCGTGCTAACATCCACGCCGTAGCGGCTTGCCACGCGGTAAAGTGTTTCTCCTTTTTTCACTTTATGATACACGTATTGCACTTTATCTGTTTTGGTTTCGGCTAGTGTTTTAGAAGCCTCTTCTGTTTCGGTTTTATTAGCAACAGCGTTGGTATTCGGCTCTATTTCTATCTTTTTGGGAGCTTCGTTAGCTTGTTCGCGCACATAAACCCGCAATTGTTTTCCAGGTTTTACACCACGTTTTCCGATATAATTCCAATTTTTTAAATCGCTAATGGTTACGCCATATTTGCGAGCTACGGTACTCAATTTTTCGCCTTTGCGATAGGTGTGCATTTTTAAAACTTCTTTCACATTGGCAACAGACTCTGAACTGTTTTGTTGCGACTTCACGGCTACATAAATATCTTGCTCGTTCGTTAAAAACAAACCAATTTGTGCCTTAGGCAAACACATGGAATTGCCACCAGCAGGAATTAAATTTTTTCGGTATTGTGGATTAAAATACTGCACTTCCTCTTCGCTAATGTCTAATGCTTGAGAAATTTGAGAGAACGTCATTTGTTCTTTTACAACCACGGTATCAACTTCAAAATAAGTTTTACGAGGGGTTGATGGGTATAAATTGTGTTCTTGCGAATAATTCATAACATAATTAGCAGCAATAAACGCAGGTACATAGCCTTGCGTTTCGGTAGGCAAAAACGGACGAATTTCCCAATACGTTTTTTTACCCCCACTGCGGCGAATGGCTTTACTAATAGTGCCAGGGCCCGCATTGTAAGCCGCTAAAACCATTTGCCAATCGTTAAACATACTGTAAAGGCTTTTTAAATATTCGGCGGCGGCAACCGTTGCTTTGTAAGGGTCGCAACGTTCATCTACATAACTGCTCACGTTTAATCCGTACATTTTTCCGGTAGGGTACATAAATTGCCACAAGCCCGTGGCACCCGCGCGCGACTTGGCATACGGAATTAGAGCACTTTCTATAACGGCCAAATGTTTTAACTCTAAAGGAATGTTATAGCGGTCTAAAATCTCTTCAAACATGGGGTAATACAATTGCGCAACGCCCATCATTCGGCTCACACTTTCGCGTTTACGAACGGCGTACAATTCAATAAAGCCTTTCACATGTGGGTTATATATCAAATCGAAGGGCGAGTTGGCATCTAGTTTAGCTAAACGAGCCTGATAGGTGTAATCGTCGTAACGCGGCACGCTATCTATCGTAAATTTATGTTTGTTATTTTTTGGGAAAACAGGTTTGGCAAACGCTTTTTCAAAAATCTTTTTGGTGGCTAGGCTATCGAGCATGGCCGCAATGGGATCGTCGGCACTTAAACTTTGAGAAAAAGTAAATGAAGACGTTAACGTGGCTAAGGCCAAAACGAAATATTTTTTAAGTGAAACCATTGCTTTACTGATTAAATTAGGTATTCTAATGATTAAACGCTCAATTTAGTAATTTGTTACTTCAAAACCATAACTTTTCTACAAATTAACATTTTCCAATAATAAACATTATCGTTGAAGGATGCACATTAACTATTTTTAATTTTTAACTTTGCGTTGTGAAAAAGACGATTATTGAAAACCCGATTCATTATTTTGAACGAAACCCCTTTGTGGTTATTGTAACTTGGCTTTTAGCGGCGGCGGCTTGCTATTGGGTTTACGATAGTATTTTTAACCAAAACGATTTACGCACCATTAATCCTTTAAGTTTCTTTTCGGTGGTGCCTGCCTCGGTTTTGCTTTACCAGGCGTTTTGGTTTATGCTTAATCCTTTTGTGGTATTTTATAAAGATCGTATGGAAATTCAACAATCTATTTTTCATACCAAGCAATGGCATTTTTTAGATTTAAAGACGGTTAACGAAGTAAAAAACGGCCGTTTTGCGGTGGTGTTTAACGACGATGAAAGCGAGCGTCCGAATTTAATAGGCATTAAACCCTCGCACATTGCCCCCACGCGCGAAACCCTTTTGAAACTGGTTAACGAAAATCTAAAAACTAGATCAAAGTAATTAAACTTGGGAGGTAGCATTCAAAGTAGCTAAAACTCCTTCAGAACTAAAATTTCGGGAAACAAACGCACTTACATGAAAATAAAAATAGTTCGCCCCATCATTTTAATATTTCTTTTCTGGATTACTCTTCATTCGTTTATTTTCGCTCAGGAAAAAACGGTGCATGACATAAAGTTTTTAAAAGCAAAAGTTATGGACTCCATCAACAAAAAAGACGTTTTGGTTCTATTTCATGTTTCTGCCAAAGATCCCGAAGATTTTCCTCCAGTTATAAGTATGCGTATGACATACAGCGTTAATGATGAGCGGTAAAAAAACCGAGAAGAAATTAGAAATGGTGGAAATGTTCAAATCATTGTTTACGGTAAAAATATTAAGCAAAAAAATAAACGTAATTACAACTTAATAAAAAATCAAATTGATGTAAACGCCAAGGAAGATTTTTGGATACTTACTTTTGTGTTGCGTGATGTAAGTTCAGAGAAAGTAAAAAAAATGTCTCTAACTTATGGACTATGGGAAAAACGCGATCAAAATAAACGGATTGAAGTAAAATATGAGTTTGACGTAGAGCAATAATTAGTAAACAAGTATAACCCTACTCAAGACATTCATTTTAAGCCCTAAATTTCAAGAAATCTAATACTTTAGAATAAAATAGCTAACTCTATAAAACACTTAAAATCAATACTTAAAAATGAGTTAGATGGAAACAAACAGTTCAAAGGAGGAAACTGTCTGCTATTAAGTATTTGTGAGGATTTTAAGGTAAATCATTTGTAAGAAATCTTAACAGTTACTAAACCGAAGTCTGTCCCAAATTTACTTCGGGAATTATCCACACCAAGACAGATAATTCGCCAAAAAATTTGGCTTCTACGGTCTAATTCCATATAACTTAAATCATAGTATTTAATAAAGGTAATGATCTATTCTAAAATCCTTTTTCAAAATTTAATTTCCGACTTTGCGCCCTCTGCATCTTTGCGTGCTACTTTTAATGTAGTCTATTATTTAATCGAGTTATAAACTTTATTCTGAAGACCCTCTTTCTTGAAATTAAGGTTAAATAGTTCCAAAAGGCTCACTCACAATACGTTTAACTAAGCCTTTCTCCTTCAACAAAAAACCTCGGTATTTCTACCGAGGTTTTTAAATGATTATTTAAACTATTTTACTGAACTTCTACTTCTTCTTTACTAGCCATTAAACGCTCGTATTCTTCTTTGCTGCCTACTACTAATTTTTCGTATTGACGTAAACCAGTACCAGCAGGAATTAAATGCCCAACAATTACGTTTTCTTTTAATCCGTTTAAAGTATCTACTTTTCCGTTTACAGCAGCTTCGTTTAATACTTTGGTGGTTTCTTGGAACGATGCCGCCGAAATCCAGCTATTAGTTTGTAACGATGCACGCGTAATACCTTGTAAAATAGGATTAGCCGTTGCAGGAACCGCTTCGCGCGCCTCTACTACTTTTAAATCTTTACGTTTTAAAATAGAGTTTTCATCACGTAATTTACGACTAGTAATAATTTGACCGCGTTTTAATTCGGTGCTATCGCCTGGATTAATTACTACTTTTTTACCAAAAATAGTATCGTTCTCAGTCATAAAATCAGCCTTATTAACGAGTTGTTGCTCTAAGAAAATAGTATCGCCTGGGTCAACAATTTCGACTTTACGCATCATTTGACGCACAATGGTTTCGAAGTGTTTATCGTTTAATTTTTGTCCTTGTAAGCGATAAACCTCCTGAATTTCGTTTACTAAGTATTCTTGTACAGCAGTTGGACCTTTGATGGCTAAGATATCGCCGGGGCTAATAGCTCCATCTGACAATGGGTTACCAGCTTTCACGAAATCGTTTTCTTGTACCAAAATGTGTTTACTTAAATTAACGAGGTAACGACGTTGTTCGCCTGTTTTAGCTTCCACAATCACCTCGCGGTTACCACGTTTAATTTTGCCAAACGTAACAATGCCATCAATTTCACTAACCACAGCTGGGTTAGATGGATTACGTGCTTCGAAGAGTTCGGTTACACGTGGTAAACCACCCGTAATATCGCCCGTTTTACCCGTTACACGAGGTATCTTAACAAGAATTTGACCTGGCTCAATTTTAGCGGCTTCGTTTACCACAATGTGGGCACTTACCGGAATGTTATACATTTTCAACACTTCGCCTTTTTTGTCCACAATTTTAATTAACGGACTCAAAGTTTTGTCTTTACTTTCTATAATTACTTTTTCTTTAAAGCCCGTTTGTTCATCGGCTTCTTCGCGGAAGGTAATATTTTCTTTGATGTGTTCGTATTCAACGATTCCACCAAATTCGGATACGATAACGGCATTGTAAGGATCCCAATCACAAATAAGTTCTCCTTTTTTCACTTTAGCACCTGGCTTTGTATAAAGGTTAGAACCGTAAGGGATATTACCAGTAGTTAAGGTAATGCCTGTGTTGGCATCAACAATACGCATTTCGGTTGAGCGGCCAATAACAATATTAGCTTTGGCTCCCTCAGCGTTTACACGTTCTACGGTGCGTAATTCATCAATTTCTACAACACCATCGTATTTGGCAATAACACTTGATGAAGCGGTAACGTTACTAGCAGTACCACCCACGTGGAAGGTACGAAGGGTTAACTGTGTACCAGGTTCACCAATAGATTGAGCAGCAATAACACCAACAGCCTCGCCTAATTGTACCAAACGGTTGTTGGCTAAGTTGCGGCCATAACATTTTGCACACACGCCTAAGCGGCTTTCGCAGGTTAATACCGAACGAATGTCTATGGTTTCGATAGGCGATTTTTCAACAATAACGGCTACATCTTCAGTAATAATTTCTCCACCAGCCACAATTAATTCGCCAGTTGTTGGATGAAATACATCGTTTACTGCGGTACGACCTAAAATACGGTCGTATAAACTTTCTACCACATCTTCGTTATTTTTTAACGCCGTCATGCTTAATCCACGAAGGGTTCCGCAATCAAATTCGTTAATAATAACGTCTTGAGCCACGTCAACTAAACGACGGGTTAAATAACCCGCATCGGCTGTTTTTAAAGCGGTATCGGCCAAACCTTTACGCGCACCGTGAGTAGAAATAAAATATTCTAAGATGGATAAGCCTTCGCGGAAGTTCGATAATACGGGGTTCTCAATAATTGAAGCCGTTGTATCACCCGCTTTTTGTGGTTTTGCCATCAAACCGCGCATACCGCTTAACTGTTTAATTTGTTCTTTACTACCACGCGCTCCCGAATCCAACATCATATAAACCGAGTTAAAGCCTTGTTTATCGGTGCTTAACTTGTCTAATACTTTCTTGGTTACTTTAGAGTTGGTATGCGTCCAAATATCAATAATTTGGTTATAACGCTCGTTATTGGTAATGAAGCCCATGTTGTAACTGTTCATTACTTCATCTACTTCTAATTGAGCGTCGGCAATAATTTTGAATTTTTCAGGTGGTGTTTGAATATCGCCTAAGTTAAACGATAAACCGCCTTTAAACGCTGTACGGAATCCTAATTCTTTAATGTCATCTAAGAACTTGGCTGTTTTAGCCATTCCGGTTTTCTTTAACACCATGCCAATAATGTCGCGAAGCGATTTTTTAGTCAACAATTCGTTGATAAAGCCTACTTCGTGTGGCACAACGGTATTAAAAATAACACGTCCAGCAGTGGTATCAATGAGTTTGGTTACTAAATGATCGCCTTCTAAGGCATTCGTAATTTTAATTTTAATTTGCGCGTGGATGTCTATTTGCTTTTCGTTAGTGGCAATGATAACTTCTTCAGCACTATAAAATATTTTACCTTCTCCTTTAACAGCATCATCAACTAAATTGCGTTTGCCTTTGGTTAAATAATATAAACCTAAAACCATATCTTGCGATGGAACCGCTACTGGCGCACCGTTAGATGGGTTTAAGATGTTGTGCGAGGCTAACATTAAAATTTGTGCTTCTAAGATAGCGGCATTTCCTAATGGAACGTGTACCGCCATTTGATCGCCATCAAAATCGGCATTAAACGCCGAACACACTAATGGATGTAATTGAATGGCTTTTCCTTCAATTAACTTAGGTTGAAAGGCTTGAATACCCAAACGGTGAAGGGTTGGCGCACGGTTTAATAAAACAGGATGTCCTTTTAAAACGTTTTCCAAAATATCCCAAACGATGGGTTCTTTTTTGTCAACAATTTTTTTAGCTGATTTGACAGTTTTTACAATACCACGTTCAATCATTTTACGAATGATAAATGGCTTAAATAATTCGGCAGCCATTTCTTTTGGCAAACCGCATTCGTGCAATTTTAATTCTGGACCTACAACAATTACCGAACGCGCTGAGTAATCTACACGTTTACCTAATAAGTTTTGACGGAAACGCCCTTGTTTACCTTTTAATGAATCGGATAACGATTTTAAAGCACGGTTACTTTCGGTTTTAACGGCATTTGATTTTCGTGAGTTGTCAAATAACGAATCAACCGACTCTTGCAACATGCGTTTTTCGTTACGCAAAATTACATCGGGGGCTTTAATTTCGATAAGGCGTTTTAAACGGTTGTTACGGATAATAACTCGACGGTATAAATCGTTCAAATCAGAAGTTGCAAAACGACCGCCATCTAAAGGTACTAAAGGACGTAATTCTGGCGGAATAACTGGTACTACTTTTACCACCATCCACTCGGGTTTGTTAACAACGTTTTGGTTAGCTTGGCGGAATGCTTCAATAACTTGTAAACGTTTTAAAGCTTCGTTTTTACGTTGTTGCGAAGTTTCGGTGTTGGCTTTATGACGCAATTCGTAAGAAAGTTCGTCTAAGTTTAGACGCGATAATAAATCTTGCAAGGCTTCGGCACCCATTTTAGCGATGAATTTATTAGGGTCTTCATCATCTAAAAGTGCATTCTCCTTAGGAAGCGCATCAATGGCATTTAAGTATTCTTCTTCGGTTAAGAAATCTAAATACGAAATACCGTTTTCGGCAGCTACACCAGCATTAATTACTACATAACGTTCGTAGTAAATAATCATGTCTAGTTTTTTGGTAGGTAAGCCTAACAAATACCCAATTTTGTTGGGCAACGAGCGGAAATACCAGATGTGCGCTACGGGTACCACCAAATTGATGTGTCCCATGCGCTCGCGGCGTACTTTCTTTTCGGTTACCTCTACCCCACAACGGTCGCAGGTAATGCCTTTGTAGCGAATACGTTTGTACTTTCCGCAATGACATTCGTAATCTTTTACCGGCCCAAAAATACGTTCGCAAAACAAACCATCTCTTTCGGGTTTGTAGGTACGGTAATTAATGGTTTCGGGTTTTAACACCTCACCACTCGAACGTTTTAAAATCGTTTCGGGAGAAGCCAAACTAATGGTGATCTTCGAGAAATTCGATTTTTGTTTATTATCTCTTCTTAATGCCATTTTAATTTAATTCAAAAGTTAAAATTCAAATTTAAAAGCTCAATAACGGTTTAATCTAAGGTTACATCTAACGCTAAACCTCTTAACTCGTGCAACAATACATTGAACGATTCGGGGATGCCTGGCGTTGGAATGTTTTCACCTTTAACGATGGCTTCATAAGCTTTTGCACGACCTATAACGTCATCCGATTTAACGGTTAACAATTCTTGTAACACGTTAGCTGCGCCGTACGCTTCGAGTGCCCAAACCTCCATTTCACCAAAACGTTGACCCCCAAATTGAGCTTTACCGCCCAAAGGTTGTTGCGTAATTAATGAGTATGGACCAATTGAACGGGCGTGCATTTTATCATCTACCATGTGCCCTAATTTAAGCATGTAAATGATACCTACCGTTGCAGGTTGATCAAATCGCTCGCCTGTTCCACCGTCGTATAGATAGGTGCGTCCGTATTTTGGAACACCCGCTTTTTCGGTATAATCATCAATTTGATCCATGCTTGCCCCATCAAAAATTGGCGTTGAAAATTTCATGCCTAGTTTTTGACCAGCCCAAGCCAATACGGTTTCATAAATCTGACCCAAGTTCATACGCGAAGGCACGCCTAATGGATTTAAAACAATATCAACTGGCGTTCCATCTTCTAAGAATGGCATGTCTTCATCTTTCACAATACGGGCTACAATGCCCTTGTTACCATGACGACCCGCCATTTTATCGCCTACTTTCAACTTACGTTTTTGGGCAATGTAAACTTTAGCTAATTGAACAATTCCGTTTGGTAGTTCATCGCCCACCGTAATTTGGAATTTCTCGCGTTTGTATTTTCCTAAATAATCGTTGTATTGGATCATGAAGTTATGTAACAAACGTTCAATTTGTTCGTTTTTGTCTTTATCAGAAGTCCAATTGCTTGGATTGACTTCAGAATAATCTACACGCTCTAATAATTTTTGAGTGAACTTAGTACCACGCGGAATAACTTCTTCTCCTAAAATATTGGTTACACCTTGCGATGTGCGGCCGTTTACCAACACAAACAATTTATCAACCAATTGTAATTTTAAGTTGTAGATGTTTTTCTCGTGTTCAGCATCTAATTTTTCAATCATTGGTTTCTCTTCGGCTTTCGCTTTTTTATCTTTAATAGCGCGAGAGAATAATTTTTTATCAACAATAACGCCTCTAATAGAAGGAGATACGCGGAGCGATGCGTCTTTTACATCCCCTGCCTTATCGCCAAAAATAGCACGTAGTAATTTTTCTTCGGGCGATGGATCGGTTTCACCTTTAGGAGTGATTTTACCAATTAAAATGTCGCCTTCTTTTACTTCGGCACCAATGCGGATAATTCCTTTTTCATCCAAATCTTTAGTAGCTTCTTCGCTAACGTTAGGAATATCGGGGGTTAACTCTTCTAAACCACGTTTGGTATCGCGCACTTCTAAAGTGTATTCATCAATGTGGATAGAGGTGAAAATATCATCGCGTACAATGCGTTCCGAAATTACAATGGCATCCTCAAAGTTATACCCTTTCCAAGGCATGAACGCTACTTTTAAGTTACGTCCTAAGGCTAATTCGCCGCCTTCGGTAGCATATCCTTCGCACAGTACTTGGCCTTTTGTAACCTTATCGCCTTTCTTAACGATAGGTTTTAGGTTCATACAAGTGCTTTGATTGGTTTTTTGGAATTTGGTTAATTTATACGTTTTAACGTCGCCTTCAAACGAAATTAAGCGTTCTTCTTCACTGCGGCTATAACGAATGGTAATTTCTCGTGCATCCACGTATTCAACCGTTCCTTCGCCTTCTGCATTAATTAATACGCGGCTATCTTCGGCAACGCGTGCTTCGATACCTGTACCAACGATAGGCGCTTGCGGACGCATTAATGGCACCGCTTGACGCTGCATGTTTGAACCCATTAAAGCGCGGTTGGCATCATCGTGCTCTAAAAACGGAATCAATGATGCCGCAATAGAAGCAATTTGATTGGGGGCTACATCCATTAAATGAATTTTCTCGGGCTCTAATACTGGGAAATCACCTTCGTAGCGTGCCGTTACTTTTTTAGTAATGAACGCGCCTTTTTCATCTAATTCTGCACTCGTTTGTGCAATATTTTTTTGGTCTTCTTCTTCGGCTGTTAAGTAGGTAATGCCTTTATCTAACAACAACTTTCCTTCTTCTACTTGACGGAATGGGGTTTCGATAAAACCTAATTTGTTAACCTTTGCATAAACACACAAAGAAGAAATCAAACCGATGTTTGGACCTTCGGGTGTTTCGATGGTACACAAACGACCGTAGTGGGTATAATGCACATCACGTACCTCAAAACCTGCACGCTCGCGACTTAAACCGCCTGGCCCGAGTGCCGACAAACGACGCTTGTGGGTGATCTCTGATAATGGATTGGTTTGATCCATAAATTGAGATAATTGATTAGTCCCAAAAAAGGAGTTAATAACTGAACTTAATGTTTTGGCATTAATTAAATCGGTTGGCGTAAACACTTCGTTATCGCGAACATTCATGCGCTCGCGGATAGTGCGTGCCATACGTGCTAAACCTACTCCAAACTGAGCGTATAATTGCTCACCCACAGTACGCACACGGCGGTTACTCAAGTGATCAATATCATCCACATCGGTTTTAGAGTTGATGAGTTCGATAAGGTATTTAATAATCAATATCATGTCTTCTTTTGTTAAGACACGAATATCCATTGGGGTATCAATATTGAATTTTTTATTGATGCGGAATCGCCCTACCTCTCCTAAGTCGTAGCGTTTATCAGAGAAAAATAATTTATCAATGACGCCACGTGCTGTTTCTTCATCGGGTGGCTCGGCATTACGCAACAAGCGGTAAATAAATTCAATCGCTTCTTTTTCAGAATTGGTTGAATCTTTTTGAAGGGTGTTATAGATAATAGCGTATTCGTTGGTATTAATATCTTGTTTGTGTAGGATAATAGATTTAACACCCGCATCTACGATATAATCAATGTGTTCATCTTCTAAAATGGTTTCGCGGTCTAAGATAACTTCGTTACGTTCGATAGAAACTACCTCTCCGGTATCTTCATCAACGAAATCTTCTAACCATGTTTTTAAGACACGAGCCGCTAAACGACGACCTACTTCGCGTTTTAAGCCTGTTTTAGAAACTTTTACTTCGTCGGCTAAACCAAAAATTTCGAGAATTTGTTTATCGCTTTCGAAACCTATGGCACGCAATAAAGTGGTTACAGGTAACTTTTTCTTACGGTCAATGTAAGCGTACATAACGCTATTGATGTCGGTTGCAAACTCAATCCACGATCCTTTGAAAGGAATAACGCGGGCAGAGTATAGCTTGGTACCGTTAGCATGGCGGCTTTGACCGAAGAATACACCCGGTGAACGGTGTAACTGCGATACAATAACGCGCTCGGCACCATTTATAATAAATGAACCTTTAGGAGTCATGTAAGGAATAGTTCCTAAATACACATCTTGCATGATGGGTTCAAAATCTTCATGTTCAGGATCTGTACAATACAGATATAGCTTGGCCTTTAGAGGCACGGCATAAGTAAGGCCACGCTCGATACATTCATCCAGTGCATAGCGCGGTGGGTCAATGTAGTAATCCTTAAACTCGAGCACGAAATTATTGCGTGCATCGGAAATAGGAAAATTTTCGGCGAATACTTTAAATAAACCTTCTTTCTTTCGATTTTCAGGAGTAGTTTCCAATTGGAAAAAATCTTGAAACGATTTGATTTGGATATCCAAAAAATCGGGATATTCGATTGGGAATTTGTTTGACGAGAAATTAACTCGTTTTTGATTTTTTATTGCTGTGGCCAAGGTATATTATGGTTTAATTAATACTCTAAAAAACACTTTGTTCCTTTTTTACCAGTTAAGCGGTTAGGCGTTAAGCTAGTAAATGGGAAAAGGTCTTTACCAAAGCAAAGACCGTTTCCCAGTTTATAGTGGCGATGAATTACTTCACTTCAACTTTAGCACCAGCTTCTTCTAAAGATTTTTTGATACCTTCAGCTTCTTCTTTACTAACACCTTCTTTAACTGGTTTTGGAGCACCGTCCACTAAATCTTTAGCTTCTTTTAAACCTAAACCTGTTAAGTCTTTTACCACTTTCACAACGCCTAATTTAGCAGCACCTGCTTCAAGTAACACAACATCGAAAGTTGTTTTAACCGCCGCAGCTTCTGCGCCACCGCCATTGTTAGATACAACTACTGCAGCAGCAGCTGGTTCAATACCGTATTCATCTTTTAAGATTTTAGCTAAATCTTGTACTTCTTTTACTGTTAAGCTTACTAATGTTTCAGCTATTGATTTTACGTCAGCCATTTTATTATGGTTTTATTTAATTACTAATTATTTAATTGTGCCGTTTAAACCCCGGCTGGGTTTTTCAGTAGTCTGTTAACCCGAATTAGGCGGCAGCGGCTTCGTCGCCACCATCTTTGGTTCTGTTTTCTAAACCGCCCATTACGCGTTGAATAGGTGATTGTAATAAACCAATGATGTCGCCAATTAATTCGTTTTTCGATTTCAATGATGCTAAATTGCTCAATTGCTCATCACCCATGTAAATCATTTCTTCCACGTAAGCCGCTTTTAAAGCAGGCTTGGTTTCTTTTTTACGGAAGTCACGAATTAATTTGGCCGGCAAGTTAGAGGTTTCAGTAAACATTAAGGCTGTTTCGCCTTTTAGTGCCGGAATTAACTCGGCCATTTTACTGTCATTAGCTCTTTCTAATGCTTTGGCTAATAAGGTATTTTTTACAACTGTAATAGATACTTTACTTTGGAAGCAAGTTTTACGGAAAGCATTTACTTTTTCAACGGTTAACGAAGAACAATCTGCTAAATAGACTTTTGTGTTAGCGTTTAATTTTTCCACTAACTGCTCTATTACCTGTGTTTTTTCAGCTTTATTCATTTAAGCAGTGTTTTTAATTAATTGAATGATTTGATGTCAACAGCAACACCCGGACTCATGGTACTGCTTAGGGTTACCGACCTAACGTAAGAACCTTTAGCTGAACTTGGCTTTAATTTGATAACGGTATTGATGAGTTCGCTTGCATTTTCGGCTAACTTAGCTGCGTCAAAACTTACTCTCCCAATTCCAGCATGTATGATACCTGCTTTATCAACTTTAAAATCAATTTTACCACCTTTAGAGTCGGTTACTGCTTTTCCAATATCCATAGTAACAGTTCCCGTTTTTGGATTAGGCATTAAACCGCGGGGACCTAATACACGACCTAGTGCACCTACTTTACCCATTACAGATGGCATTGTGATGATTACATCTACATCTGTCCATCCTCCTTTAATTTTTTCGATGTACTCGTCTAAACCCACAAAATCTGCACCTGCTGCTTTAGCTTCGGCTTCTTTATCGGGGGTTACTAAGGCCAAAACGCGCATGGTTTTACCAGTGCCATGAGGCAAAGTTACGGTACCACGCACCATTTGGTTGGCTTTACGAGGATCAACTCCTAAACGGATCGCAAGATCCACAGACGCATCGAACTTTGTGGTAGTAATAGTTTTTACTACACCTGTTGCTTCGTTAAGAGCGTACATTTTTTTCGTATCGTATCTTTTCAAAGCCTCTTTTCTTTTTTTAGCTACTTTAGCCATTGCTTCTTTTTTAGTAAAACGTTGCCTTTTTTAAGCTTTGTTTTTGTTAATAATTTATTGAACTAGAAAGGTTTGTCACCTGCTACTGTAACCCCCATACTGCGAGCTGTACCTGCTACCATACGCATTGCTGATTCAATTGTAAAACAGTTCATGTCAACAATTTTATCTTCGGCAATGGTACGAATTTGATCCCATGAAATAGAACCAACTTTTTTACGATTACTCGTTGCAGAACCGGCCTTAATTTTGGTTACCTCTAATATTTGTACGGCTACCGGTGGACGTTTGATAACAAAATCAAACGACTTATCGGTGTAAACATTAATTAACACAGGTAAAATTTTCCCTGGCGAATCTTGGGTTCTTGCATTAAACTGCTTACAGAACTCCATAATGTTAACACCTTTGGCACCTAATGCCGGACCAATAGGAGGCGATGGGTTAGCAGCTCCACCTTTAATTTGCAATTTTACTATTGCTGATAACTCTTTAGCCATTTTATTAGTTTATATTTATTTTATTTATTGTATCGCTGGTGTTCGTTGTTTTGAGAATTGGTGATACTGAGTGTGGAAGCAGCAAAGCATCTCTATATTTACCAAACAACTAATGGCCTGCAATGGGTTTATTCTTTTTCTACTTCGCCATAGTTGAGTTCAACTGGCGTTTTACGACCAAATATTTTTACAGTAACTTTTATTTTCTTCTTATCGTCCATAATTTCTTCAATAACGCCATTAAAGCCATTGAAAGGACCGTTAATAACCTTAACGTTTTCGCCAATGGTGTAATTAGAAGCAACAGTGCCTTCGCTTTCTGTTAATTCATCTACTTTACCTAAAATACGGTTTACTTCGCTAATGCGCATCGGAACTGGATCGCCACCTTTGGTTTCACCCAAAAAGCCAATCACCCCTGTAATGTTCTTAATAGCATGAGGCACCTCGCCTGTTAAGTTAGCCTCGATTAATACATAACCTGGGTAAAACGATTTTTCTTTGGCAATTTTTTTACCATTGCGAATTTGAATAATCTTTTCGGTAGGAATTAACACTTGAGAAACGTATTCGCTCAATTTAAGACGAATAATTTCCATTTCTATGTAATGCTTTATTTTCTTTTCCTGTCCGCTAATGGCGCGAACTACATACCACTTTTTTGCACTTAGCGTTTCGTTTTTTACAAGGTCTGTCATGCTACTAAAAATTTATTTTAAGGCTCCGTAAAGTAGTTCCATTAATTTATCAAAACCAAAGTCCATGGCAAATACTAATAAAGCAATAATAACCGAAGATATCATTACAACAATAGCACTGCCTTGTAGTTCTGCCCAAGTTGGCCAGCTTACTTTAGTTAACAATTCTGTTTTTGTTTCCTCTAAATATGTCGTAAACTTGCTCATCGTTTCCTATTTTTAGTTCCTGTTAAATTGTTTAACTGTTAATTTTTTGCACGGGCAGAGAGATTCGAACTCCCATCAACGGTTTTGGAGACCGCTATTCTACCATTGAACTATGCCCGTTTATGAGGCTTTGCCATTACGCGCAGCCTTATTTTTTACCACTTTTATAAAACAGCAAAATGGCGATCCTTTTTAAGATGCCATTTTGCCTATATTTATGACTATGGCTTAGTCTAAAATTTCGGTTACTTGACCAGCACCAACGGTACGACCACCTTCGCGGATAGCGAAACGTAAACCTTTATCCATCGCAATCGGATTGATTAAGTTTACTTCAATCGTTACGTTATCGCCAGGCATAACCATTTCGCGTCCAGTTTCTAAACTGATTTCTCCAGTTACGTCAGTGGTACGGAAATAGAATTGCGGGCGGTACTTGTTTTGGAATGGGGTATGACGACCACCTTCTTCTTTTTTCAAGATATACACCTCAGCTTTAAATTTAGCGTGTGGTTTTACGGTACCTGGTTTAATAATAACCATACCACGTTTGATATCTTTTTTATCAATACCACGTAATAATAAACCTACGTTATCTCCAGCCTCACCGTAATCTAAAATTTTACGAAACATTTCAACACCTGTAACGGTTGATGTTAATTTTTCAGATCCCATACCGATAATATCTACGGCATCGTTAGAGTTGATAACACCTGTTTCGATACGACCAGTGGCAACAGTACCACGACCTGTAATAGTAAACACGTCTTCAACTGGCATCAAAAATGGTTTTTCTTTTTCGCGCGGAGGTAATGGAATAAACGTGTCAACAGCGTCCATTAATTCCATAATTTTATCCATCCATTTCGCGTCTTTATTTAAACCGCCTAAAGCCGAACCTTGAATAACTGGTGTATTATCGCCATCAAATTTGTAGAAAGTTAATAATTCACGGATTTCCATTTCTACTAACTCTAACAATTCTGGATCTTCAACCATATCCACTTTGTTCATAAATACAACGATGCGAGGTACACCTACTTGACGAGCCAAAAGGATATGCTCGCGAGTTTGAGGCATAGGCCCATCCGTTGCAGCTACTACTAAAATAGCACCGTCCATTTGAGCAGCACCTGTAACCATGTTTTTCACATAATCGGCGTGGCCCGGACAATCAACGTGAGCGTAATGACGTAAAGCCGTTGAATATTCAACGTGCGATGTGTTGATGGTAATACCGCGTTCTTTTTCTTCAGGTGCATTATCAATTGAAGAGAAGTCGCGAACTTCTGATAACCCTTTTTCTGCTAATACTACAGTAATAGCAGCTGTTAAAGTGGTTTTTCCGTGGTCAACGTGACCAATAGTTCCAATGTTTACATGTGGTTTGGAACGATCGAATTTTTCTTTTGCCATAGTTTTATTTTATTTACTTGTTTTTAGTTCTTAGTTTAACCTAAGTGCGTTTATAATTTATTTTTTAAATTAAATTTTTAGCCACCATTCCTGCAAATAGTGCTTGCGAGCTGTTGAGCAGGATTGAACTGCCGACCTCTTCCTTACCAAGGAAGTGCTCTACCACTGAGCTACAACAGCTTTTGAAATACTTACATTTCAAGGCTTTTCAATATTTCAAAAGAACGTGCTTTCAGATACACAAAAAGTCCCTAAATTTTGAGGGACTACCAGACGTTGATTTTTATGATACATAAATTTCAACTACACTGTCTCACTTTTAAGTTTTTCATCAAAAATGAGGTATATCGTTCATCTTTTTGTTTTGCAACATCAAGAGCGGAAGACGGGTCTCGAACCCGCAACCTCTAGCTTGGAAGGCTAGAGCTCTACCAATTGAGCTACTTCCGCTAAAGTAGTGGGGTAAGATGGATTCGAACCACCGAAGTCGAAAGACAGCAGATTTACAGTCTGCCCCATTTGGCCACTCTGGTATTACCCCCTAGCTCCAGTTAAGGAGCAAAAAAAACTTAGGCTAAATTTTTAACCTAAGTTTTTCACTTTAAGAGCCGAAGAAGGGACTCGAACCCCCGACCAGCTGATTACAAATCAGCTGCTCTACCAGCTGAGCTACTTCGGCAATAAGTTTACTTTTAAAGAACGTCCCTATTTTTGGGATTGCAAAGGTAACAAGTAATTTCATTCTTACAAAAGTTTTTTAAACTTTTTTTAGTAAAACCCGTTGTTTTTTAATAACATTTCGTTGTTGAATACATTTTTAACATTTACTGCCCTTATTTTTAAGAATTTAAGCCAAATTTTAAGAACGCATTACTTTAAAACAAAAGCAGTAACCGAATAAAAATTTTATAAATATGCTCTGGCACGCCAAATTCGCAAAAGAAAAAAATTTAAGAATAGTTAGCTCTTAGTTTTAAAAAAAATAAAATAAAACTATAGCTTCTACGATCTACCTTAATTTTTCTAGCATTTCATTGGTCAACGCCTCCGAACTTGTGCCATAGCCATTTATCAAAATGCCTTTTAAACCATATTTGGACGATGAGATGGCATAAATGATGCTTTCATCCGATGGATTAGTCATGCCGTCGAAACGGTAATAAGTATCAATATGAAACTCATTGTGAAAAATCTGAAAGGCACCGTTTCGGCATTCTAGGCAGTTTTGTTTTAAGTTAAAATCTTCTGTATAACCTTCTTGACGCAGACCGCTAATAGCCTCTATCAAATTATCATAATTTTTTGCTTCCATATTTTTTTAATTTAATTGGTTTCAAACGGTTCAATATGAATTAATACATGGCCCAGTTGCGGCAATTTATCTCGTAAATAATTTTTTAAGTGGTGTGCTAAATGGTGTCCTTCTTCAACCGAAATACGTGCATCTACGGCGGCGTGTAAATCAACATGGTAAACCATTCCCGACTTTCGGATAAAACATTTCTCGGTCGCTTTGATACCTTCAACATCAAGTGCTAACTGACGAATTTGAGTTACCAAAGTATCGTAAGTGTGTTCATCCATAATTTCGCCTAAGGCTGGGCGAAAGATGAGGTAACTGTTGTACAAAATAAATACCGAGGCAAGTAAGGCTGCCCAATCGTCGGCGGCTTCGTAACCTTTACCTAGCCACAAAGCGATTGATATACCTATAAAAGCGGCCAAAGAGGTAATGGCATCGCTGCGGTGGTGCCAAGCATCGGCTTTTAACGACGAGCTATGGGTTTCTCGACTTTTACGGTTAACTAGTTGATAAGACAGTTCTTTCCAAACAATGATGACACCTAAAATGATTAATGTAAAAGGCTGCGGTAAATCGTGTGCCGTATTAATATTTTTAATGCTTTGAAATGCAATAATAACCGCAGAACTAACTAAAAACGCTACAACTAAAAAGGTAACCAAAGGCTCGGCGCGCCCGTGTCCGTAAGGGTGATTTTTATCGGCAGGTTTGTTGGCATAAATTAACCCAAGCCAAACTAAAAGCGAAGCAAAAATATCGGTGGTGGACTCAATAGCATCGGCAATTAGAGCATACGAATTACCGAAATACCCACTTAGCCACTTAATGCAAGCCATCAAAAAATTAACAGCTATACTAAAATAAATCGTTCGTATTGCAGTGCTACTCGCCATTTACTGGTATAAATATTCAGTTTAATGCTAATCTAAATTTTATTGTAACCCTATCCATTTACCCTTTAACGTCGTGGCTTCAAAAATATTTTAGGTAGAATTGAGCCACCGTTCTTCATCTTTTTCAATACACAAAAACTATTTTGTAGTGTTGAACCATTTCAGTTTTTTAATTGGGACTATTTGCTTTAAGTTTAACCGCAATTAGATAGTAGAAGCCAAATTTTTTAGCGAACTATCTGTCTTAGTGCGGATAATCCCGATTTAGTAACTGTTAGGATTTCTTACAAATGATTTACCTTGAAATCCTTACAGATACTTAATCGCAGACAGTTTCCTCTTTTGAACCGTCTGTTTAGGATTCAAATGTAATCAATAATCTACATTTTGAATAAATCAAATTTTTAAAATGGAGTTAATTTTTTTACCGTTATTTTCATTCCGCTTATTTTCTTCATTTTGATTGGTAGCAATTGTTTAAACAACTTACACTTTGAACAACACCTTTTATTTTTTAATTTTAGATACGGCGATACACTTTGTTAAATTCGTTTACTAGCAAGCGCTGCAGTTCTTGACCTAAAATAAACGCAGCGAATATTTCGCCGCCATTTTCTCTAATTGCTCCTGGCTTACCGCATGTTTGTTTTTGCCGCCATGGTAATTTTCTACCGTTACGATGTGCACTTTATATGCATTCTCTTTTGCCATTTTTAAATACGGTTCCATTTCCCACAACAACGTAAATGTATGATGAACAAAAATTTTTGCAATACCCGCTTCCATGGCTGCAAAGGTTTGCGTTTGGCATTGCCGATACGCCAAATGGTTTTTAGTATATTCAAATTGGTAAGCCCCCGTTGTTGGATCGGTGAAAAAATCATCTACACTAAACAGCGGGTATTTACCGCCCTCCGAAAGCAATTGAGCCAGACTTGTTTTTCCAGCACCAGGCAAACCTCTCAATAAAATAAGTGCATTCATGGCTTTAAAGTAAATTAAAATACTGGAATAAATTACTTCAAAAAAAATGAACCCTAAAAAAAGCTAAAATACCCTCACGTCGGCTTTATTCGGTAATTTTGTTACTTATGTTTTTTCGTTTCCTTATTTTCTTTTTTATAATCCTCTTAATTGAATTTTATTTCTTTCAAGCGGTAAAAACCTTTGCGCAAGATTTCTCGCAATCGAAACGCCAAATCGTTTATTGGATAGCTGGTTTGCTGGCTGCGTTTAATATAGTGATTGGTTTAGTATCGTTATTTTACCCACCACCCGAGTGGAATAATTTCTTTCGGTATGTTTCCTCCATTGGTCTTATTATTTTGATTTGTAAAATTTTAGGTTGTAGCTTTTTATTGATAGATGATGTGTTTCGCTTATTCCGTTGGATTTGCGCATTGGCTGTTGGGCAAACCGAACAAGAGACCGCTGGGAGTCATTTAAAAATAAGTCGTTTAAAATTTTTGTCGCAAACTGCCATTGCGTTTACCGTTATACCCGCCGCTGGCTTTGTGTATGGCATTATTCGTGGGGCTTATAAATTTAGAGTGCATAACGTGAAGTTTCCCTCTAAAAATTTGCCGTCATCGTTTAATGGGTTTCGCATTGTACAACTATCCGACATTCACACGGGTTCTTTTGTAAACACCAATGCCTTAAACAAGGCGTTTGATATGGTGATGGATTTAAAACCCGATTTAATTTTATTTACGGGCGATTTGGTCAACAACACCTCCTCCGAAACCAACGGGTACGAGGCCGTTTATAAAAAATTAAACGCTCCTTATGGCGTTTTTTCGGTGTTAGGTAATCACGATTACGGCGATTATGTTGTTTGGGATTCGGACGAGGCCAAACAAGCCAACCTTGAGCAATTAAAGCAAACCCAAGCGCAAGTGGGCTGGCGTTTATTAATGAACGAACACGTTGCCATCGAAAAAGATGGCGAAAAAATAGGCTTGCTAGGCATCGAAAATTGGGGCGGTAACCTGCGTTTTCCACGTTATGGTAAAATGGATGAAGCACACAAAGGTACAGATGTGTTTCCTTTTAAAATTTTGATGAGCCACGATCCCAGTCATTGGACGGTTCAAGTAACGAAAGAGTATAAAGATGTGGATTTAACCTTGAGCGGCCACACCCACGGCATGCAATTTGGTATAGAAATTCCTGGGTTTCGTTGGAGTCCTTCTAAATATTTTTACCCACAATGGGCTGGGCTTTACAAAGAAGCTAATCAATTTTTATACGTGAACCGTGGCTTGGGCTTTTTAGGCTATCCGGGGCGTTTAGGCATTTGGCCCGAGATTACCCTCATCGAATTACAAAAAACGTAAAATCCGAAACAAGTTTATTTTATTCCTGTTAAAAGTAAAACAAAGTATGCTGTGCTAACGTTGCATTATTTTTTTATATTTAATCTTTTAATATGAGCGAATCAGTTAATCCACAAAAAGAAACCATTCTGAAAATGCTTGCGCAAAAATCAGTAATGAAACAAGATGTATTTGCCAACATCATTAAAGCCTTCACCTTGGTAAAAGACGTTTTAACTGATATTTCGGAAGATTTAAAACGAGACACGGAAAAAATAGATGCACGTATTTCGATAAAGTATTCGGATGTGGGAGCGCAAGCCGTTCAATTAAAAGTAGCTGGCGATATTTTAGACTTTTACATGCACACCAATGTTTTTGAGTTTGACCATGCGCACCCGATGTTTAAAACAGGTTACATTAAACAAAACCAATTAAACTCCTATTGTGGCATCATTAACATTTATAACTTTTTAGCCGACTCGTTTAAATACCATCGCCTTAGCGATTTAGGCTATTTAACCTGTCGTATTTTTGTAAACCGCGAGATGCACTTTTTTGTTGAAACGCGCATCAACGCCTTGGCATACAAATACGCCTCGTTTAGTACCGAACCCCTTAACAAAGAAACCCTAAAAGACATCATTAACGAACTCATCATTTTTGCGGTTTCCTTCGATTTGTTTACACCTCCTTTCGATGCTGTTAGAGAAGTAAGCGTTATGGAAATTCAAGAAAAAAGTAACAGTTCAGTATTACGCACCGGCAAACGCCTTGGCTATAGCACCACTGCCACTTACGATGACGAAATAAATCTTTAATTCTGTATGCAAATTACACCCACTTCTCTTCAACACATTGCTGCGCTTATTGATGCCCCATTTATTGGCAATGCCAACCACATCATTACAGGGTTTAACGAAATACATCGGGTAAGCTTAGGCGATGTCGTATTTGTAGATCATCCAAAGTATTACGACAAAGCCTTGCAAAGTGCCGCCACTACCATCATCATTAACAAAGAAGTAGAATGCCCGAGTGGCAAAGCACTCATTATACACCCCGAACCGTTTACCGCATTCAATACACTCACCCGTCATTTTTCGCCACGGCAATATAGCAGCCAAGCCATCAGCAACACCGCTAAAATTGGAAAAAATACCATCATTATGCCGGGTTGTTTTATTGGCAATGAAGTTACCATTGGCGACAATTGCGTGCTGCACCCGAATGTAGTTGTTTACGACCATTGCCAAATAGGAAACAACGTTACCATTCACGCCAACACCAGCATTGGTAGCGATGCGTTTTACTTTAAAAAACGTGCGTCGAGCTTTGAACCGCTTTATACTTGTGGAAATGTGGTGATACACGACGATGTGGTTATTGGCAGCAATTGCAGTATAGACAAAGGGGTGAGTAGCCAAACTAGTATTGGTAAATGGAGCATACTCGATAACCACGTGCACGTTGGGCACGATGTAGAAATTGGCGAGCGGTGTTTATTTGCAGCACAAGTAGGCATTGCAGGCGCTTGTAAAATTGGGAATAATGTAACCATTTGGGGGCAAGTAGGCATTAGCAGCGGCATTACCATTGAAGACAATGCCACCCTCTTGGCGCAAAGTGGTTTAGGCGAAAATGTAAAAAATGGACAAACGTATTTTGGAAGTCCTGCAGGGCCAGCCAAAGAAAAAATGCGCGAATTATTTGCCGCCAAACAATTACCCGATTTAATTAAAAAATTGTATTGAGTTGTTTTATAAAATAGGATGAAAAAATTTTGCTCTTGATGTTATTCTCGGTTAAAATTTAGTACCCATAACTCATCCATTTATGGCTTTGCCAACTTTTGCTTTAGGAAAACGCATCCATTTGATAGACTAAACATTTGTAGCTTTTATTTTAATTTAGATTACATCAAGACTTTTTTAAAATTAGTTATAAAATCAATTAACTGGCTTAGGCTTTGTTTTGATAGTGACTATGCGATTAGTATATTTACACACTCATAAACACGTATGGATTTAGAATTTAATAAAAACGAGGATAAGATGCGTTTGCTTATTTCGCAGATGGAACAACGCTTACAAAAAATATATTTGGGTGGTGGAAAATCGCGAATAGATAAGCAGCACGAACAAGGTAAATTAACGGCGCGCGAACGCATTGATTATTTATTAGATAAAAATACGCCTCGCACCGAAATTGGTGCCTTTGCGGGCTACGAGATGTATGCCGAGCATGGCGGTTGTCCGGCTGGAGGTGTTGTTATTGTGATTGGCTATGTAAGCGGCAAGCAATGTATTGTGGTGGCTAACGATGCTACCGTCAAAGCAGGCGCTTGGTTTCCGATAACAGGAAAGAAAAATTTAAGAGCTCAAGAAATAGCAATGGAAAATCGTTTGCCCATTATTTATTTAGTAGATAGTGCAGGTGTTTATTTACCCATGCAAGATGAGATTTTTCCTGACAAAGAACATTTCGGTCGCATTTTTAGAAACAATGCCGTGATGAGTTCGCAAGGTATTTTACAAATTGCTGCGGTAATGGGCAGTTGTGTGGCTGGAGGAGCCTATTTACCTATTATGAGCGACGAAGCCATGATTGTAGATAAAACAGGAAGTATATTTTTAGCAGGCAGTTACTTAGTGAAAGCAGCCGTTGGCGAAACCATTGATAACGAAACGTTAGGCGGCGCCACTACTCATTGCGAAATAAGTGGCGTAACCGATTATAAACATCCTAACGACCAAGCCTGCCTAGATAGCATTCGCAACATCATGGATAAAGTAGGCGATTATGAAAAAGCGGGATTCGATCGCAAAACCCCTGCCCTACCTCAAAAAAATCAAGAGGAATTATTAGGCATTGTGCCCGATACACGCGATAAACAATACGACATGTACGAAGTTATTGAACGCTTGGTTGACCGCGGCGAACTCGAAGAATACAAAGCCCTGTATGGCAAATCTATCATTTGTGGCTATGCCCGCATAGATGGCTGGGCGGTTGGTATTGTTGCCAATCAACGCAAAGTAGTTAAAAGTAAAAAAGGCGAAATGCAATTTGGTGGCGTAATTTATAGCGATAGTGCCGATAAAGCTGCGCGGTTTATTATGAACTGTAACCAAAAGAAAATTCCATTGGTGTTTTTACAAGATGCGACGGGCTTTATGGTTGGCTCTCGCAGCGAGCAAGGTGGAATTATTAAAGACGGTGCCAAATTGGTAAATGCCATGAGCAACAGCGTGGTACCTAAGTTTACCATCATTGTTGGCAATAGTTATGGGGCTGCTAATTATGCCATGTGCGGAAAGGCGTACGACCCTCGCTTAATTGTGGGGTGGCCTACTGCCCAAGTAGCCGTTATGGGCGGTGCACAAGCCGCTAAAGTATTAGTTCAAATAGAAGTGGCCAGTTTAAAAGCAAAGGGCGAAGAAATTACTGAAGAAAAAGAAACAGCTTTGTATAATAAAATTAAAGACCGTTACGATACGCAAACCACGCCCTATTATGCGGCGTCGCGGTTATGGTTAGATGCCATTATACACCCAACCGACACCAGAAAAGTAATTAGCATGGGCATAGAAATGGCTAACCATGCGCCTATTCGGAAGGCGTATAACGTGGGCGTGCTGCAAACTTAGGTGCTGAGAATAGGTTTTTTATAGCCTTTTTCTAATCTGTTGGTAATTAATAGATTAGTTTTTAAAAAAAATAGCTATTTTTTATAAAAACCATTTTTTAAGTAAAAAAAAATGTATTCTTTTGCACAAAATTAAAATTCGATTTAGGTGGAATAGTTAAAACCCAAATTTGAATAAGTTGATCTAGTTGTTGAAGTACGTTTCAGAATTAGTTAAACTAAAAAGTATTAACGCTTAAAAAAATAAAATAAATATATGTACTGGACATTAGAGTTAGCAAGTTGGTTAGAAGATGCACCCTGGCCGGCTACAAAAGATGAATTAATTGATTTTGCCATTCGCAGCGGTGCGCCTATGGAAGTGATTGAAAACTTGCAAGAGATAGAAGATGAAGGGGAGAGTTATGAAACCATTGAAGAAATTTGGCCAGATTATCCAACCAAAGATGATTTCTTTTTTAATGAAGATGAATTTTAAAAAAAAGGGCTGTTGTTATTCACCAGCCCTTTTTTATTGATTTTATTCGCTGTCTTAACCCAATTTGAAAATTATATTTGAAAATTACCGAGATGGTGGAGTGACTGCTTATACCAACATCATTTCTAAAAGATACGTTGACCCAGTTTCTTTTTCTCTTATACTTCCTCAAAAATTATACCCGTAGGCCTTGCTACGCCTATAATTTTTTCGTCGCCTAAAAGAAAAATAATTCTGGTTCAACTTGTATCTTTTAGAACCGATATTGGTATTAAATTTTTTGTTTAGTAAAATAGTATATGAACTCCTTTGCCTCTAGTTTGGTAGCTTTTCGATTAAGGTTAACGCCTCTTTTGGCGTTAAAATGGGTAAAGAACTTGTTTTGAAGTCTTTAGTATCTCGTGTAACGATAAAATCAATTTTAGTGTAAGATTTAGCACAATTATATTGGATGGCATCTTCAAAATCTTTAAAGCCTGATTTAAGTGATTTTCTGATTACTTCTTTTGAAACATCAATAATATCAGTCCATTCATTTAGTTCAGAAAGCATTTTAATGGCCTTTAAATGACTGAAAGACTGCCTAAGGATGTAGTAGATGTTATTGTATGAAACGGCAGAAATGTAAATAGATATTTTCTTTTTAAATGAGTAATTAAAAAGTTTAGCAGCCTCTATCGAAAAAGGTTTTCTATCAGCAAAAAAGTCAATCAGTATATTGGTATCTAGAAAAATATTTTTCATTACTTATACTTTTTAGTCAGTCCTTTGGTTAGTTCTTTTTTGTAGTCATAATTGTTTGGTAACGAAATAACACCCATTAGTTTTAAAATTTTTGGTGAAATTTTTTCGTCTTTATCTTCTTTCGAAGTCAAAGACATAAGATAGTTTTCTACTATGTCGGACAAACTTTTACCTTTTTGCCTTGCATATTTCTTAGCAACTGAAATTACGGAATCGTCCATTGTTAATGTTAGTTTTGTTGTCATAACACACGTGTTTGTTTAATTATAAATCTACGTGTAAATTTTGAAATTGCCAAATTACAAAATGGTTGCCACTTGCAGGTAATCCTATTGTGATTAATAATTACTAGATGTCCAAGTACGTTTACTCAACTCTTCTACCCTACTTTAGCAAACCTTTGTGAGTGGTAACTTTTACTTTTCGGTTTCTTTCTTTTTTTTCTTAAAGGTTAGAAATACGCAGATAATAAATACTATTAGGTAAAGAAAACCTAATGCTTGCTTTCTGAATACGAAATTTTGAAAATCAAATTCTCTAAGCAATGCTAAACCTAATGGAAATGCCATCAAGGCAAAAATCATATTGAATCCTATTTTATCTTTCATCTTTTCAACGTTTTATGAATGTGTATAAATTCCATTTTGAACTATAAAAACTTGTACAATTTAGTGAATTATATAATACCTATCCATTTGTTTGGGGAGTGTTGTTGGTGTCTTCTTGTTGAATTAATTTTATAATTGCCTATCGAAAGACCCCTTCAAATTCATAAATTTATTTGTTGTAAATGGAAGCAAAAAATCAAATCATTTATTTAGACAATAACGCAACCACCCAAATTGATAAAAGGGTCTTGGATGCGATGATGCCATTTCTTACCAATGAGTTTGCAAATGCAAATAGCACTCATCAGTTTGGCATCCATGCCTACGAAGCTGTCAAGACGGCTAGGGTTCAAGTGTCAGAATTAATAGGTGCAGAAGCACACGAAATTGTCTTTACAAGTGGGGCAACCGAAGCGATAAACCTTGCTATAAAAGGTGTCGCTGAAAATTACCAGTTAAAAGGCAAACATATAATTACAGTATCAACCGAACATAGTGCTGTTTTGGATACTTGTCGGTATTTGGAAAGCAAAGGTTTTGAAGTTACTTACTTGTCTGTAAAGCCAGATGGTTTAATTGATTTAGAAGAACTCAAAACTTGCTTGCGTGATGATACCATTTTAGTATCTGTCATGCTTGCCAACAATGAAACGGGTGTCATACAACCGATAAAAGAAATTGCTGAACTGTCGCATAATGTAGGGGCTTTGTTCATGTCTGATGCTACACAAGCAGTTGGTAAAATTTCTATCCATGTAGATGAACTGGGGATTGATTTATTGTGTCTTAGTGGTCATAAGTTACATGCCCCAAAGGGAGTTGGTGCTTTGTATGTTCGTCAAAGAATGAACCGTATAAAAATACCTGCTTTGTTACATGGGGGTGGTCACGAAAAAGGTATGCGAAGCGGAACACTTAATGTCCCTGGCATTGTAGCTTTAGGTTTAGCTTGTTCGATTGCACAAAAGGAAATGTCAAAGAATGCTGAAAAAACTGGTACTTTGAGAGATTATTTAGAAACTGAATTGCTTAAAATTGATGAAACTTATGTCAATGGCACTATTAAAAATAGACTTTATAATACTTCTAATGTTTTATTTTGTGGTGCTGACGCAGATGCGATTATTATGGGGTTGAGCAACCCTGATAATGATTTGCCTTTGATTGCTGTTAGCAATGGAAGTGCTTGCACTTCGGCATCTATTGAGCCTTCTCATGTTTTAACTGCAATGGGATTAGATGAAGTTGCTGCATTTAGTTCAATCCGTTTTTCTATCGGAAAATTCAATACCAAAAAGGAAATTGATATTGTTATTGATGCTGTAAAAAATGTTGTGAGTAGTCTTCGTTCAATGATTAGTTAAGTATCGTAAATTCACCAAAATTGATTTAACATGACAAAAAAAGAAATTATTATCGTAAAAGGTCTTACGATAACCACTTTAAAAATTAATAAGGAAGACTATATATCGCTTACTGACATAGCTCGGCAAAAGAATGCAGAAGAACCCAAAGACGTAGTGAAAAATTGGATGCGTTCCCGAACTACAATTGAGTTTTTAGGCTTATGGGAACAGCTAAACAACCCAGAATTCAAAGGGGTCGAATTCGACTCCTTTCTTTTTGAAGCAGGCAGTAACTCATTCACCATGTCGCCTGCCAAATGGGTGGAAAGCACCAACGCCAAAGGAATTATTTCAAAAGCGGGAAACAAAGGAGGTACTTATGCACAAAAAGATATTGCTTTTGAATTTGCATCGTGGGTAAGCTCTAGTTTTAAACTTTACCTTATTAAAGAATTTCAAAGACTCAAAGAAGATGAGAACAATCGCTTAAAATTAGAATGGAATCTGCAACGCACCTTAGCCAAAGTAAATTATCATATTCATACCGATGCTATTAAAGAAAAATTGATACCCGCTGCTATTACAAAAAAACAAGCAGGAATTACTTATGCCAATGAAGCCGACTTACTAAATATAGCCCTTTTTGGCATCACTGCCGCAGCATGGAGAGATGCGAATCCTGCGCTTGACGGAAATATTCGCGACCATGCCACCATTGAACAATTAGTAGTTCTTTCCAATATCGAAAGCATTAATGCTGTTTTAATTCATCAAGGGTTGGCTCAAAAAGAAAGGCTACTACAATTTAACGAAATTGCCATTGCGCAAATGAAAAGCCTAGTGAATGCAAAGGGGTTGAAAGGTTTGAAATAATGGAAGATTTGATTTTTAGTATTTCATTGCTTGATTCTTTCTTACTTGCTTTGAGGGTGAGAAGGATGTTTACAATTAGGGGAATCTAAGGGTGGAAAGAAATATATAAATTATCACTACTAACCGACTAATTTTTTAATTAAAAGGGTAACTGATGTTACCCTTTTTTAATAATGTAAATTTGTGTTTACTAAGACATAAAAAAACATTATGAGTAAAAATACAGAAATAAAATTA
>JAAFIL010000033.1 GCA_013297775.1 Bacteroidota bacterium | reverse complement strand
AACTCTGTAAAAATACTTGAACCCTTATCTCGTCCTTGTTTAGCGAAGCGTAACGAGGACGTTTGAGAGCTGCGTTTGTAACGCAGATACAGTGATGGTGTGGGCGTTACAAACGCCCGTTTAGCACATCCTCGTTTCCGCTAACGCTCAAACAAGGACGAGGGGAAAAGAGAAATTAAGAACCGCTTAAAAAATGAGTTAGATGGAATTATGCAATAGAAATCTATTACGAGCCGAAATCCCTTCAAAACAGGGCACTTCGCCACTTTTTCTTCTTCACCATAGAGGCACTATGCCTCAGTCGAAAAAGTACCTGTTTTATTGGGCTTTCGCTTCTCACTAAGATTCCTATTGCATGATCTCGGTTTAATCCAATCTTCTGAATGAACACTTTTTACGTGAGGGATATTTCGACTTCGCTCAATATAAATTTGGCGGCAGCCCAATGCAGGGTTTGGCGTGCTTTTGTGCGAGCGAGGGGGGGCAAAAGTCCAGTGGACTTTTGAGCCAGCCTGTGTGTAAGCCGAGAAGCCACCGCAGCGACTTTTGCAGGCTCAGCGCAGACCGCAACAAAAGCCGCTAAAGCCGCATTGGCTAAAGCCGATAGCCCGACCCCGACATCAATGTTAAGTGTGATCATTTAACGAGGTCATAAACTATTGGCTCAACCTATCCCTTTAAATAAACAAAAGGGGACACGCCCAAAAATAAGAGGATAAGATTAAACCTAAATCACTAAGTTAGTATGTTATTAAGGTATCGAAATCAAACATTCGGAAATACTTTATTGCTTTTATTGCACGGCCTCCTTCTTGAAATAGGGGTTAAACAAAACTCCATTTTGCCTGTTTACACTAATTAACAAAGTGTAGGTCTTAAATACGGAAAGCAGAATTTATATTAATTTGTATATTTGTAAATCATGGAAATTGTAAAAGGAGCCGGTTTTATTCCCGGTGAATTATTAGCTAAAATCAACTCCCCTGCTGATTTAAAATTATTAAAAGAAGATCAGTTAGAACAATTATCTAACGAATTGCGTCAATACATCATTGACCTTGTATCGGTTAAGGGCGGGCATTTTGGGGCTTCCTTAGGTGTGGTGGAGTTAACCGTGGCTTTGCATTACATTTTTAATACGCCTTACGATCAATTGGTTTGGGATGTAGGTCATCAAGCTTACGGTCACAAAATTTTAACGGGTCGCCGCGAGGTGTTTCATACCAACCGCATTTACAAAGGTATTAGTGGTTTTCCGAAACGCAGCGAAAGCGAATACGATACATTTGGCGTTGGGCACTCTTCAACGTCTATTAGTGGGGCTTTAGGTATGGCTGTTGCCAGTAAGTACCAAGGTTTGCACACCAAGCAACACATTGCCGTTATTGGCGACGGGGCTATGACTGCGGGTTTAGCCTTTGAAGGACTTAACCACGCTGGGGTAGAAAACGCCAATCTTTTGGTAGTACTAAACGATAACTGTATGAGCATTGACCCTAATGTGGGCGCTTTAAAAGAATATTTAACCGACATTACTACCTCGCATACTTACAATAAAGCGAAAGATAAGGTGTGGGAATTGCTAGGTAAAATAAGCAAATTTGGCCCTAATGCACAAGAAATTGCAAGTAAAGTTGAAAATGCAGTAAAAACCAGTTTATTAAAACAAAGTAATTTATTTGAATCTTTAAAGTTTAGGTATTTTGGGCCTGTTGATGGGCACGATGTGGTGCGGTTAACCAAAATACTCAGCGATTTAAAAGATATACCAGGTCCTAAATTATTACACATCTTAACCAAAAAAGGGAAAGGTTTTAAATTTAGTGAAGAAGGTAACGAAACCATTTGGCACGCGCCCGGCTTATTTAATAAAGATACTGGCGAAATTATTAAAGTAAGTCCTAAAAGCCCGCAGCCGCCTAAATACCAAGATGTGTTTGGACACACCATAGTAGAATTAGCAGAAAGTAATCCTAAAATTATGGGCATTACCCCAGCTATGCCAACAGGGTGTTCGCTCAACATTATGATGAAAGCCATGCCTACCCGCGCATTTGATGTGGGTATTGCCGAACAACATGCTGTAACTTTTAGTGCTGGTTTAGCCACACAAGGTTTAGTGCCGTTTTGTAACATTTACTCTTCGTTTATGCAACGCGCCTACGACCAAGTGGTGCACGATGTGGCTCTACAAAAATTGAAAGTTGTATTTTGTTTAGACCGCGGTGGCCTTGCAGGTGCCGACGGGCCAACACATCATGGCGCATTCGACATTGCATATTTCCGTTGCATTCCTAACATGGTAGTAAGTGCACCCATGAACGAAGAAGAATTGCGCAACTTAATGTACACTGCACAACACGAGAGCAATACACATCCTTTTAGCATCCGTTACCCACGGGGCAATGGCGTGATGGTAGATTGGAAAACCCCTTTCAAATTACTCGAAATTGGAAAAGGCCGTCGTATCAAATCTGGTAAAACCTTGGCTATTTTATCGTTGGGGCATCCAGGCAATATGGTTACAAAAGCAATCGAAACCTTGCAAGAACAAGGTGTTGAACCTGCACATTACGACATGCGTTTTGTAAAACCAATTGACGAAACCTTGTTACAAGAAGTTTTTTCAACCTATAGTGCTGTCATTACTGTCGAAGACGGTTGTATTCAAGGCGGAATGGGAAGTGCCGTATTAGAATTTATGGCCGACCACGAATACGCTGCTAAAGTGGTTCGTTTAGGCATTCCTGATAAATGGATTGAACACGGCGAACAAGCCGAATTGTACGAAGAGTGCGGGTTTTCGCCGCAACAAATTGTTGAAGCGGCTCTAACTATTTTAAAAGATTCTAAAAGCAAACCGCTCACTAAATTGGCTAACTAAATTTATTAATAAATGAAACGTTCAAGTTTAATAAACTTTAAACTTTTATGGGTTTCGCTTATTTTATTAAATACGCTCCAAAGTCGAAGCAACGACTCGTTGCGGATTACCAATTATTTCAGCGAAGCTCTTCAAAACATTAAAAGTCAGCGTAGCTATACCAACGCTATTACAGCCGCATTTAAACTGGCTAAAACAAAACCCTTAGAAGACACTTATCTCATCCAAATTTCAAAATTTTATTTTTTGATTGGAAACTTAGATAGTGCTGGCTATTACGCCAGTTATGCCATTGGTCAATATAAAAACGACACCCTCAATCCTTTGCTTGCTAAATTTTACAACATTAAAGCTTCAATTTATGCCACGCAAAACGATTTTATCCGCAGCATTGAATACTTTAAAAAATCAATCATCATTTTAGAGAAAGATGGAAATGTAAAAGTGGCATCGCAAATAAAAAATAATTTAGCCAATATGTTTTTTACTACTGGCAATTTTAAACTTTCGTATCAATACAGCAAAGAAGCCTTAGCTGGCTTATTGGCTACTAACGATACCCTTTACACATCGGGTGTATGCGCCATTGTGGCTATATCTTGCATCAAACTCGACTCTTTACCCCAAGCCCAATTTTACTTAAATAAAACCAAAAATTTATTAGATAAACGCCAAAGTAGCTTAGGTACTATTTTATATTTATACGCCTCAGGCGATTACAATTCGGCCACTAAAAACTACCCTTTGGCCATACAACAGTACTCAACCTCTTTGCAAATTAGCGAAAACTTAAAACAAATGCCTTATGTTTTAATCAATCAAATTGCATTGTCCAGTGCCTATTCAGAATTGGGTAACTATTCAAAAGGGCTCTATCATGGTTTAAAAGCCAAACAGCTTACCAATAAAAATACAACGTTTGCCATTTTCAAAAACTTAGCAACGTGTTACAAAGGCCTCAATAAATTAGACAGTGCATATTACTACACTAACTTAGCTTTAGAAACTTATAAAAGCTATGCCAACGAAGAAGTTTCAAGCATCACCGCAGCGTTACTTTTAAAATATGAATACGAAAAAAAGAATAAAGAATTAGCGCAGAACGAAATTAAGATTCAAAAACAAGAAAACAATCTGATTAAAAAAAATAACTTGATTCTTATTTTAATAATTATAGTTGCGTCAATTGCTTTGGTATTAATTATAATCATCTCGTATAACAAACTTAATATTCAAAAAATAAATAAAGCCAATCAACAAAACTTATTTGAAGTGGCCATTATTAGCGAAGAGAAAGAACGCGAACGAATATCGAACGAATTGCACGACGATTTAGCCAGTAATATCACAGGTTTAAAACTTAACATCCCAACGTTTTTAGCCACAAAAAACGAACAACAATTGGTGGCTGCCATAGAGAGTTTACAAAACAAAGTCAGAAAAATTGCACACGACTTAATGCCTTTAGATAGTGCGAATTATAATTTACCAAATTTAATTAACGACTACATTCAGCTTTTAAATAGTCCCGATTTCAAAGTACATTTCTTTCAACAAAAAGAAGACTATAATGTAGTTAATAAATTGGTTACCAAAACCTTGTTTTTAATGACACAAGAACTCATTCAGAATGTCATAAAACATTCGCAATCGCCAGTCGTATTCATCAATTTAAGTTTAACAGACCAGCACATCACATTAACCCTCGAAGATGAAGGAATTGGTTTTAATAGCGATGAAACCACCACGCATCAAGGCTTAAAAAGTATTCAAAAAAGAATTAAAAACTTAAATGGAAGTTTTGTTTTACAATCGCAACTTAACAAAGGAACTTTTATTGAAATTAAACTTAAAATTGATTTTTAACGAATGAATATTTTAATTGCAGATGATCACGAATTAATTATTAATGGCATTGCCGACTTGATAGCAAAAACCTTTCATCCCTTTAAAGTTTATAAAGCCCTTAACAAAACAGAACTGTACAATTGCCTACGTGCCACGTCAATAGACCTCTTAATTCAAGATATTAGATTTGGAGCTGACGATGCCCTGTCTTTTTTACCCGACATTAAAACACAATACCCACAACTTATCATCATTGCGTTAACAAGCATCAGCAGTTTAGTCATCATCAATAAATTAAGTCATTTAAAAATAAATGGCATCGTTTTAAAATCAGATAACACCGAAGAACTGATACAGGCTATAAAAAACTGTTTAGAAAAACAAGTGTATGAAAGTGCGCAAATAAAACTTTTAAAAAAATCGTTCGACCAATCCACCGAAATTATATTAAGTAAACGAGAAAAAGAAATCCTAACCGAAATACTTCATTCTAAAACCATTAAACAAATTGCTGAAACACTTTTCATTTCTACAAAAACCGTTGAGATGCACAGAAGTAATTTATTTATAAAATTTGATGTCCAAAATGTAACTGGGCTTATCAACAAAGTGCTTCTCACGCAGGTTATGCACGAGGGGTTTAATTTGTAGTTCGAGAAAGCGAGTCGCCAGAGTAAATAACGTGAATTATGGATGACCCCTTATCTCGTCCTTGTTCAGCGAAGCGTAACGAGGACGTTTGAGAACTGCGTTTGTAACGCAGATAAAGTAATGGTGTGGGCTTTACAAACGCCCGTTTATCACATCCTCGTTTCCGCTAACGCTCAAACAAACACGAGGGGGAAAGAGGAATTAAGAAATGCTTAACGAATTAAATAACTTGAATTAAGGATTAAAATAATTGATTTTCAATCTCTTTCTGTATAGCGTTCAAAATGAAAATTGTTTTATGTTATTTGATTACCCTGTAAAATCAATAAGTCCTAGTTATGATGTTAACTATTAAAAAATTACAATCCATAATCTCGGTTAAATAGTATTACACGCTAATCTCACAAAAATAAAGGGTTTTCCCTATGTGGCAAAAGTTATAGATGCCGCACCTTTGCACAAAACTAAATTATGAAAAAATCTATACTAGGCCTCATGTTACTTTCGATGGTAACTGTTGCATGTGAAAAAGAAACTGTTGAACCAACACCACCGCCTCCACCACCGCCGCCAGTTGCAGGCCCTATTACTTTAGGTTGTAACTATAACAACGGCTTAACACTAACCAATCAAAATCAAAACGGATCTGGTGTTGACTACATCATTAATTGCGATTGTGAAATTACAGGTGGTAAATTAGCCATTGATACCAACGTCATCATTCAATTTACAACAGGTGGCTCTTTAAAAATTAAAGATAACGCGTACATAGATGCTAAAGGAACGCCATCTAAAACCATTGTATTTGAAGGCACCGTAAATGCCCCTGCATCGTGGAGAGGACTCTTCATCGAATCGAACGACCCACGTAACAGCATGGATTATTGTGTGGTTCGCAATGGCGGTAACACCGAGTACACGGGCTACATTGGTACTTCTTCCTACGATACCAAAGCAAATATTTGGGTTTCGGGTAATTTTAAATTATCTAATTCCATTGTAACAGGCTCGGGCGGCGATGGAATTTATATGTATGAGGAAGCAGCCCTACTAACCTTTTCAAATAATGTTGTAAGCAACAGCGCAAAAAATGCAGTTGTTATGTATGCTGGCGACCTTGCAAATTTGGGAGTAGCCACCAGTACTTTTGTAGGTAACACACAAAATTACATTGGCTTGTATTCTATAAGTACTAATAAAGAAGTTGCAGAATCAGTAACCATAAATAAAGCAAATGCGCCGTACTTGTTGTTAAACGACATCTACTTTCAAAATAATTTAACAGTAAATGCTGGTGTAACCATACACAGTAAAGCCTCTAAAACATTTGGCATCCTAGGCTCAGGATTTATCAAAATGATTGGCACAGCAACTGAACCAATTACATTAACAGGTGAGTCAAACGCGGCTGGCTTTTGGAATGGTTTATATATATCAACAACAAATCCACTCAACGAAATAGATTATTGTAACATTAGTGGTGGTGGAAATTCAATTGCGTATTTCCAATTACCAAATGCTTCAAAAGGTAACATTGCAGTTGGTTGGAATTTCGGCCCGGGATTTTTAAAGGTAGGAGCTAATACGTCTTCTACCAATTCGAGCGGTTGTGTTTTAGCAAGAAGTGCAAGTAGTACAATTACTAACAACTCAAGTTTAATTTTAACCTTGCCCTGCACCTATTAACAGGCACAGGCTCACTAAAACGACATAACTCCTATGACGAGTTATGTCGTTTTTAATATTCACCCATTAAAATCTAAACAATGAAAACAATTAATTCCAACAAATGGTTCTATGTGTTAGCCCTTGCTAGTTTAGTTAGCCTGAGCGCTTGCAAAAAAGAGGAAACAGCATCCAACAATTCAACACCCACTAATCCGTCGCCGTCACCTGCGCCTACACCAACCACCACACCTACTTCTACCGTGCCTATCCAATGCACAGGTACTTTCAAATATGTAAACGAAAACAATAGAACCGTTCAATTTGCTGGTAAAGGTGCCGCTAATTTTTTTGGCTGGGGGGCTGTAATTTCGGCTAATAAAAAAGAACTTACTTTAAAATTTCGTTACCAAGTTAGTCAAACCGAAGTATATGATATAGATTGTTTCGTTTCAAGCGCAGCAGATACCATTACATTAGGCACCTACTCATTTGCGGGCGTTAACCAAACAACTCCAAACTATGGTTTAACTTTTACAAGTGCTTATCTATATCAGGGAACTCAAAAATTATTTAGCGAAGTGCGGCAAGCAAATACAACAACAACACCGTGGAATTATGGAGGTAATCCCATCGTCAAAACAGGTACAATCACCATTACTTCTATAACATCAACCCACATTATCGGTACACTAAAAGGAGACATGTATGCCGATGCCAATTTTACAGCAACACCAATAGAATATGCCAGCAAATTAATAGTTGACCTTAGCTTTAATGCGAATTATAAATAAAACGACTCGCCTTTAACGTATCATAAGTTTCTTGAAATTTTAATCTTCACCAAATTTCAAGAAAGAAAGTTTACAACTTGTTTTTAAACGTTTGATTTCTGTGAATTTGCAACAAGTTATGTACCGTTGATTTATCTATTATTTTTTAGGCGTGCCCCCTTGTCTGTTTAAAAGGTTCATCTAAGCCAGTAGCTGGTTAAGTAACTATAAAGAGAACTCTAAAACTGAAGTCGGGGTCGGGCTATCGGCTTTAGCCAATGCACTTTTGGCGGCTTTTGTTGCGGTCTGCGCTGAGCCTGCCGAAGTCGCTGCGGTGGCTTCTAAGGTCGCCTCCTCGCTCGCACAAAAGCACGCCAAACTTCGCATTGGGCTACCGCCAAATTTATATTGAGCGAAGTCGAAATATCCCTCACGCAGTGAGATTCTCAAAAAATTTTTGTTGCCTATTTGAGTTCAAGTATTTTTTACAGAGTTAGCTATTTTATTCTAATACCAATATCGGTTCTAAAAGATACAAGTTGAACCAGAATTATTTTTCTTTTAGGCGACGAAAAAATTATAGGTTTAGCAAGGCCTACGGGGATAATTTTTGAGGAAGTATAAGAGAAAAAGAAACTGGGTCAACGTATCTTTTAGAAATGATGTTGGTATAAAGCTCTACTTTCTTAAAATTTGGTATAATACCAAATGAACTTATATTTTAGTCCAAAGATGCGAAGTTATTTGCTTCGGCTATGCTCAGTATAAATTTTATCAATACGATGAAAAAATTTGTTGCATAGCCCTAGCACACAAACTGGCTCAAACATATACTATATGTTTGCCCTGGAACAAATTTTTAAAGAAGTAATGATGAAAAAGAACGAGTAGATTGGACTAAAATATAAGTTCACTTGGTATAAGGGCTTTGGCGGCTTTATATTAAGCGAAGCCGAAATATCCCTCACGAAAAAAAAGTTCAATCTAAATTGAAAAGAAACGCTACGTCAAATGAATCAGGATAATGAATATTCAAACGTTGAGTTTAAAACAATTAACAACAATGTGATTTCAACCACTCACAACACAACAAACAAATACATGTTTAACTAAAAAATTTGGCCAATAGCAATAAAAGGAATCGAGGTGTTCACAAAGGCGCAGCAAAGCGTTGAATAAGTTGACACAAATCCTCACGAGATGTTTTCCTTATTCAAAATTAGCATCAAAAAATAACATCAATTTTTATCAAACGACTAAGTTAAACCCTAATTACCATTTAGTACGTTTCCAAAGCAAGCCCTCGTTCAACTCAATATTATCAACACCTTATCAAACAATTGTTAGTAAATGAAATCGCTTAAATAGCGTTCAGTAACCCAGCTAATAAAATTATAACTAACTGATTATCAAGATATAAAAATTAATTTGTAGCACAGAATTCGTTTTAAACAATAAGCAATAAACGCTCTTCTCATTAAAAAAACCCGTATAAATGTTGTGCAATTCGTTAAAATATACCTACATTTGCACCCGAATTAAACCGTTCACGTATTAATTGTCCGAATGACTAGTAAAATCAATATATTTCTGCAAAAAACGAAATTAATTGCCCTATTTTTTGCTGTTTTTGCGCTCACGCTCCCTCATCTCAATGCTTCAGAACCTAACGAAGATCCTATTGTTGGAGCGGATTCCACAGCCGCAGCCCATCCTGCCAAATCAGATACCGGCAAAGTTAACATTGCCGAAGTAGCCTTTGAGCACATCTTAGATGCACACTCCTGGCACTTTTGGGGCGAAGGGCATCATGCAGTATCATTGCCATTACCCGTTATTTTAAAATCAAACAACGGTATTGTTTCATTCATGTCTTCGCAATTTGAACACGACGTGAAAGGCATGCACCTTGTTGAAATGAATGGCGAACGCTTTGTTAATTTTGAAGAACACATTTACTACGCCGCCGAAACGCAAAACGAACACGGGCAATGGCTTCAATTTGGCAAAGACGATAAAGGAAAAGAAATTGTTTTAAACGCATCACCCTTAGACTTTTCGATGACTAAAAATGTAATCTCGATGTTAATCTCTGTAATCATTATCTTGTGGTTATTTCTATCTACCGCCAAAGCTTATAAAAACACAGGCATTACCTCAGCCCCAAAAGGCAAACAATCGTTTTTAGAGCCACTTATCCTATTCATTCGCGACGATGTAGCCAAAACCAACATCGGTAGCAAATCCGATAAATTTGTACCCTACCTTTTATCACTCTTCTTCTTTATATGGATAAATAACTTATTAGGCTTGTTACCATTTGGAGCTAACCTAACTGGTAACATTGCTGTAACTCTAGTATTAGCCGTTATCACATTTATTATCACCAACGTTAATGGCAACAAATCTTACTGGGGTCATGTATTTAAACCCCACGCTCCGATCGCAATATGGCCAATCTTAATCCCTATCGAAATTGCAGGCTTATTTATTAAACCAGTGGCATTAATGATTCGTTTGTTTGCCAACATCACCGCAGGTCATATCATTGTTATTAGTTTAGTAGGTTTAATCTTTATATTCAAAACCTTGTACATTTCGCCAGTAGCCGTTGGTTTTGCTTTGTTTATTGATGTGTTAGAACTTTTAGTAGCCTTCTTACAAGCCTACATCTTCACCATGTTAACCGCCTTATACATTGGTTCGGCCGTAGCCGACCATAACGAAGACGGTGTACACAACGAAGACGATGAGAAAATGGCACACGCTCACTAAACAAAAAATTAATTAACCCTAAATAAAAACAAAAACAAATGACAGGTAGTATCGCAGCAATCGGAGCAGGTTTAGCCGTAATAGGCGCTGGCATCGGTATCGGACAAATCGGTGGTCATGCAATGGATGCCATTGCACGCCAACCAGAAGCGACTTCAAAAATTCAAACCGCTATGATTATCGCGGCAGCCCTTGTAGAAGGTGCGGCTTTATTCGGTATTGTAGTAGCTTTACTTTAAGAAGTACAAAATTAAAGCCTGTTGCGGTTGGCAGCAGGCTTTATTTCATTAAACATTAAAAAATAAAAATATGAATCTGTTTATTTTAAACGCCTTAATCACACCAAGTGTTGGTCTTATTTTTTGGAGCAGCATCGTGTTTCTTTTGTTGTTTTTCATCCTCGCTAAATTTGCATGGAAACCCATCTTAGCCGCCGTTAAAGAACGCGAAGAAGGTATCGAAAACGCACTCAAAAGTGCCGAAAACGCCAAAAAAGAAATGGAATCTTTGAAAGCTGGTAACGAAAAAATATTAGCCGAAGCTCGTGTCGAACGCGACACCCTCTTAAAAGAAGCCCGCGAGATTAAAGACGGTATTATTAACGAAGCTAAAGTAAAAGCGCAAAAAGAAAGCGACCGCATTCTAACTTCGGCACGCGAACAAATCACTAACGAAAAAAATGCCGCCATCACCGAATTAAAAAATCAAGTAGCAACTTTAAGCATTGATATTGCTGAGAAAATTTTAAAGTCTGATTTAGCCAGCGACGAAAAACAAAAAGCCTTAGTGAGTTCATTAATGAAAGACGTTAACCTAAATTAAAATGATTATTGCTTCAAGATATGCCAAATCACTCATTGACCTAGCCGTTGAAACCAAACAGTTAGAGGAAGTGCGCGAAGACATGAAAAACATTAAAATGGTTTGCCAAAGCAACCCCGATTTTGTGTTGTTACTCGAAAGCCCTGTGGTAAAAACCGATAAAAAAATGAAAATCTTTAACGAAATTTTCAAAGATAAAATATCGAATACAACCATGGCTTTCTTAAATATGGTTGCCGTTAAACGCCGCGAAGGTTATATAGATGACATCGCCTACGCCTTTGATGAACAATACAAAACCTATAAAAACATCACTACCGTTGAAGTGATTAGTGCAACGCCACTAGATGCAGATAATAAGGCGCAAATTATGGCTATTGTTGCTAAATCAGCAACTGGTAGCATCGAAATTATTGAAAAAACAGATAAGTCTTTAATAGGCGGCTTTGTTTTAAATGTGAATGGTCAACGCATTGACACCAGCGTAAAACGCAAACTTAACGATTTAAGAAAAAATTTTTCAGGTAATGCGTACTTACCCGATTTGAATTAATAAATTAAAACAATGGCACAAATAAAACCCGCAGAAGTATCTGCAATCCTTAGAGAACAATTATCTGGTTTTAAAAACGAATCAGAATTAGAAGAAGTAGGAACCGTATTACAAGTGGGCGATGGTATTGCCCGCATTTATGGTTTAACTAAAGTTCAATCGGGCGAATTGATTGAGTTTGAAAACGGACTTCAAGCCATCGTTTTAAACTTAGAAGAAGACAACGTAGGTGCCGTATTATTGGGTGCCAGCACCGATATTAAAGAAGGATCTACCTGTAAACGCACCAAACGCATTGCCTCCATTAAAGTTGGAGAAGGCATGTTAGGCCGTGTGGTAGATACTTTAGGAACTCCTATTGATGGAAAAGGTCCTATTACTGGTACTACTTACGAAATGCCTTTAGAGCGCAAAGCACCTGGGGTTATTTACCGTCAACCAGTTAACGAACCACTTCAAACAGGCGTTAAAGCCATTGATGCCATGATTCCCATCGGACGTGGTCAACGCGAGTTAGTAATTGGCGATCGTCAAACTGGTAAAACTGCGGTTTGTATTGACACCATCATTAACCAAAAAGAATTTTACGAAGCAGGTAAACCCGTGTATTGTATTTATGTAGCCATTGGCCAAAAAGGTTCAACCGTGGCTAACGTGTTGCGTACTTTAGAAGAAAACGGTGCTTTACCTTATACCATCATTGTTGCAGCCAACGCATCGGACCCTGCACCTATGCAATTTTATGCGCCATTTGCAGGTGCCGCCATTGGCGAGTTTTTCCGCGATACCGGTCGCCCAGCCTTAATTGTTTACGACGATTTATCGAAACAAGCCGTAGCTTACCGCGAGGTATCTTTATTACTACGTCGCCCGCCAGGCCGCGAAGCCTACCCAGGTGATGTATTTTACCTCCACTCGCGCTTGTTAGAACGTGCTGCAAAAATTAATGCCAGCGACGACATTGCCAAAAACATGAACGACTTACCCGAGTCTTTAAAACCAATTGTTAAAGGTGGAGGTTCGTTAACCGCCCTTCCTATCATTGAAACACAAGCAGGAGACGTTTCGGCCTATATTCCAACAAATGTTATTTCCATTACCGATGGACAAATTTTCTTAGAGTCGAATTTATTTAACTCGGGTGTGCGTCCAGCTATTAACGTAGGTATCTCGGTATCGCGTGTAGGTGGTAACGCTCAAATCAAATCCATGAAAAAAGTAGCTGGTACATTAAAGTTAGACCAAGCCCAATACCGCGAACTAGAAGCGTTTGCAAAATTTGGATCGGACTTAGATGCAGCCACAAAATCTATCCTAGATAAAGGAAGCCGCAACGTTGAAATTTTGAAACAAGGACAATTCTCACCCTTACGTGTAGAACAACAAATCGCCATCATTTATTTAGGAACGAAAAACTTATTAAGAAGCGTGCCCGTTAACAAAGTACGCGAGTTCGAAAAAGAATTTTTAGATCTATTAGAACGTAAACACAAAGCTACTTTAGATGGATTAAAAGCCGGTCAATACACCGACGAAATAACCAGCGTATTAGAAGCCTGTGCCAAAGAACTAGTAAGTAAATATAATTAAACGCTAAGATAAGAATAGGCTCGCTTTAAATACCGCAACTTATTCTTATCGGCATAACATCAAATCGAATAGACAACGATGCCAAGTTTAAAGGAAGTCAGAAATAGAATTGTATCGGTAGGCAGTACCATGCAAATTACCAGTGCCATGAAAATGGTAAGTGCTGCTAAATTGAAACGTGCCCAAGACTCAATCACCCAAATGCGCCCTTACGCCAACAAACTAAAAGAAATTTTAGAAAACGTAAGTGGAACATTAGACACCTCTGAAAATGTGTATGCCCGAACTGGAACTGTTAAAAATGTTATCATTGTAGCGTTTACAAGTAACCGTGGTTTAGCGGGTGCATTCAATAATAATATCATCAAACAAACGTGGCAGCTTATTAAAAACGATTACGCCAATTGTAACGTTACCATTGTGCCCGTTGGAAAAAAAGCACACGATGCGTTTAAGCGCACCGATTATATTATTAGCGGACAAGACATTCCTCATCACAACAACGAACTGTATGATAAACTAACTTTTGCTAACGTTAGCGTTGTTGCCGAAAAAATTATGACAGCCTTTGCCTCTAAAGAGTTCGACAAAGTAGTGTTAGTGTATAACCAATTTAAAAATGCCGCTGTACAAATTGCCACCACCGAGCAATTTTTACCGGTTGAACAAACGGCACAAGCATCTAGTTCTAAAACAACAGGCGATTATATTTTTGAACCTAACAAAGAATTTATCGTTAACGATTTAATTCCACGTAGCCTTAAAACACAATTCTATAAAGCCATTTTAGATTCGTTTGCAAGCGAACACGGTGCGCGTATGACGGCCATGCACAAAGCAACCGACAACGCCAAAGCCATGCAGCGCGATTTAAAAATTAGCTATAACAAAGCCCGTCAAGCTGCTATTACCAAAGAAATTTTAGAAATTGTTGGTGGAGCCGAAGCATTGAATGGATAAAGAATGGTATTAAAATTTTTTCAAAAATCTCAGCACCACACGCTGAGATTTTTTTTTGAAGGTATTATTGCAAATGCCTTCAAAAATAACTGTAAATCTTAAACTTGAAATAAGATTGCCGCAAGCCTTGTCCAAAAAGGGTTTTAGCTTGAAGCCATCTCAATATATTTACTTGTGGTATAATACTAATCTTTACAACTGAACCCAAATAATTACCATTAGGATTTCTATTTTAGAAATAGTTTGAACATGTTTTTTTTGAAAAACAACTTATCTTCAATCTCGAAACCAATTAAAACCAATTTTTATGAAAACACGAATTATTAAAATGGCCATTTTAGCGGCATTCGGTTTAACAAACAATTCCAATGCGCAACTTGCCTCGGTTATTCCCGATGCGCCCTTGCCAACTGTTGCAGGTCCGGTATTAAGGCCACAAAATGCAGGCAGTAGCACTTTGCAAAACATTAATTTTATTTTAAGTGGAGGCTCAACAGCACCTGGTACTAATTTGTATGCCCACAGTTGGGATGTAGCCTCATTAGCAAGTAACAGCGGCATTGCGTGGCAAAGAACAAACTCAGCGGGTGTTATACAAAATCAAGGGCAGGTTATTATTCCCTTTGCACAAGATATTGATATTGCTATCTACGAATCATCGGGCTTGTATTATATATTAGCGGCCTACTACTTTAACGATCCTGCTAACCCCGCCACACGCGGACACTACTATCGGATATGTACGTTTAACCCTGGAGGAGTTATCTTGGGCGCACCTGTTTTACTAACCCTATCGGCCAGCTTTGGACGAATAAATGTAGATGCCAATACTCCTAATGGTTTAGCCATTACTTGGTGCGTACCCGGAACTGGAATTTATTTAAAAGCCTCACAACTGCCAACAGTGGCATTTGGCTGTAATTTATTGTTGGCGGGTACTTCGGGCTTCAAAGACCCAGATTTAGCCATACGCCGTTCGAGCGGTGCACTTGATTTAGAATTGGTGCACTTAAATAATGCCGAAAATACAATTAACGAATATAAAATAAGTTTATTTAATGTTGCCGCTTGCAGTCCCGCTGGCTTAACCCTTCAACATACGGTATCAACCATAAATAGATTTACTTCACCTCGCGTAGATTGTCCCGATCAATTATCAACGGCTAAATTTGCGTATGTATATGCCGAGTACGTTACGTCGGGAGTTGGGCCTATAACTGTTGGCGAACGCATCTGGGCAATTGTTTACAACTCATCGGTTCCAGGAACGCCTTCAAACATTTTGGTTCGCAATGTGTCCTACGCTACCAACTCGTTTATTCGTCAAAATCCAGTATTAGCTTACGATGCTTCTGGCTCACAAATTACTGTAGGATGGATGACAAAAGAAAGTACCGCTGTATTGCCAGGCACTAGCACTATAAAATATTTAGCACAATATGTTTCCGATCCGGGACCTGGATTACCCGTTACAATTCCTGCATCGTTAATGATGATTTCAAATGTGCAAGGCGATCCTTTTCCAGTTCTTGCTTTCTCGGGTCAAAACGTTCAAAGTTCGTTCGATGGCATTAATGCTGCATTTGCACAATTCAATACCTTTTTTCCAAGTAATTATGCAATGGTGTATAAACATAAACCGTTTGCCAGTGCTACCTTCCGCATGGCTAACTTAGGGCAAAGTTCATCAAACTCAATACTCGAACCTTCTGTTTATCCTGTTCCGTTCACAAACGACCTAAACATTTCAACACCCTTAAAAGGAACGTATCAAGTAAGTGTTTATAATACGGTTGGAAAACTGATGTATGAAAATACCACATTTAATGAAGCCGACAGCGAACTAAAAATTAAAACAGAAACATTTGCTAGTGGTGTTTACTTCTTAAAAATTCAATCACCCGAAAATCAAATTGACATCACGCGAAAAGTAATAAAGTAATGGATTTGTAATTGAGTTCGATTAAACTGTAATACTACCTAGGACTTTTTTGGACTTATACCAATATCGGTTCTAAAAGATACAAGTTGAACCAGAATTATTTTTCTTTTAGGCAACGAAAAAATTATAGGCGTAGCAAGGGTTACGGGTATAATTTTTGAGGAAGTATAAGAGAAAAAGAAACTGGGTCAACGTATCTTTTAGAAATGATGTTGGTATTAGTAGTGATTATGCCGAGCGAGTTAAATCTAATTGGATTAAAATATATCGAGTTGAAGTGTAATTAAAAAATCGAACCATTTAAAATAAAAGGTTAGAAAACAAATTCACATATCAAAATAAAAAAATCCCACCTTAATAATTAAGGCGGGATTTTTTATAGTATTCTAATTCTTAATTCTCAAGAATTAATTGTTTGCTTGCTGCAATCTCGCCATTCTCGGTAATGATGCTGTACAAATAAATGCCAGCCGAAGGTAAATCGGTTTTATTGATTTTTACTTCGCCTTTACCTTGTAAGTTAGCATATTGTTTAATTAATTTACCAGTTAAATCGGTTAATACTAACTTATAATTGCCATCGGCAATAAAGTTATACGCAATAGTTGTTGACTCGCTGAATGGATTAGGACGATTTTGAAAGAATTGATCGCTGATGCTTGAACCATTCGTTTGCAATGTGATGCCTTTACGATCTAATTGATTAATCAACTCTTCATTTTTCTTTAGCATCTCATTCATTTGTTGTTCGAGTGTTACAATTTTAGCAGTTGCTTGCTCAAGTTGTGTTGTTGTTTCTTGCATCCCTTTTGTTAGTAATGGAATTAACATGGTATAGTTTACGGCTTTGTAACCATTGTCTAAATCGGCTACATGCGTTGGTAAAACTTTTTCTAACTCTTGTGCAATAAAGCCATATTGAAGTGTGCGCGGCAAACCCATGTCGCCAAATTCATCGGCTTTATAATCGTAAGTAACAGGATTTAATTTTTTAATAATTTCTAACGAATTACCCATACGGTTTATATCCTTTTTTAAACGAGCATCCGAAGGATTTAAAAAGGTAGGTGATATAACTCCACCGTTTACCTGAAACAAACCTGTACCGCCTAACATGCTGTAACGTGCTACGGTAAAACGTAAATTACCAATGGGTCCACCCGACGAACCAAGACCGTTGCGGAACTGAACCAGTAAACCATTAGGACTTGTGTAAGTAATGTTGGTTGGCGATACAGCAGCCAAGCCGTCTTGCCACGTTAAAGAAATATCTTTAACTGTAGCCGAAGTATTTTGATTTTGAACCGTTAAATCACCAGCATAATTATTCCATTGTGTACGATACCCATAAGAGTTTAAATCGCTAATGGTGCTAGTTGGACGCGATCCTAAAGAAATCCAACGGTTTGCATTTGGAGAAGCAGGCGACTCCCCAAAATTACCTTGGCTTACTAAACCAATATTATCGGCATCATTAAATGGTGCGCCACAAGCAGCATTGGCTTCAACTGTTCCACCACCACGCACCAAAAACTTAGGTGTAGCGGGCGAAACAGCGGCGGTTGTTACTTCACCAATAAAAACACGATGTGGTGCAACAGGCCCAAAACCATCAGGAATAATATTTTTTGATTGCATATAAATGTTTCGTCCTGCCATAATGATATTATCTCCAGGACCATTTGTTGGAACTGGTATTGCTGTTGATGAACTGGCTGACTCTGGCTCGCTACCAACTGCAAAGGTGGCTTGAATCAAACAAAACGGGTTGGCTGCAAATAAACCTAAATCGCCCGATGAGGTAATGTTGGCATTTTTCGTATTAACATTATTAATTAATAATCCCGTAGTTCCTAAAAACCGTGTTTGAAATAGAGTACCATCAACAGCAATACGATTTATACTATTAGTAGCAATATTAAATTGCTTCCGTGTAGCTGCCGACGATACATTCGTTCCGATTTGATTTGACTGCGTTGCTGTTACAATATTAGTCCCCAAAATCCATTGGGCTTGAAGTGTTTGCTCGGCAAGAATTACGCAAGCACCTGCCATTAACAATTGAATTGTTTTTTTCATAGTTTTTATTTTTTATGGTTTATGATTATTTAACAACACCAAACCTTGTTTTGTTTAGGAAATAATTGAAATAGTATTTTGGATTCTTGTAATCCTAAATATTTAACATCTTAAACTAAAAAGTAAAATTGCTATTTGCCACTGTTTCGTCACATGAATTATTAAATATCTTCATCAAAAAAATACCTATCAAAACTACAAGTCCTATACTTCTTAACTTTGAAAAAATGAATTTTTAATAGAATGGTTAATGCCGTATTCCATATAGCTTAACTTATCTACTAAATAATGATTCCATTTAAACTCTTTTATAAAATAAAAAAGTTCATCTATTGAATTGGAAATGGGTATTAATTTTTGTTGAAACAACCGCACTAGTATGTGAGTGAAGTTATTGCTCTGGCGACAATTAAATTGAGCCGCCAAAATAGATTTTGTTTGCACGCTAATGGCTAAAGTATATTTGCTCATAAATTGCTCGCGCAATAAACGGTTTAAGTGTCAATCTTTTAACAAGATTAAGATTATCTTAGCGAGCCATCCACAAACTCATCACCAATGCTTCGTTTCCTTCTTTGCGAACTTTGCGTCTTAACGTGCCATCCACAAACTCATCACCACCGCATCATTTCCTTCTTTGCGAACTTTGCGCCTTTGCGAGCCACTCAACAACTCATCACCGCCGTATCATTTCCTTCTTTACGAACTTAGCGTGCTATTCAACCGCACTACTTTCTCCCCATTTAAAACGTAAAAAATAGTACTCCTACTTTCCTTCGCGTTCTTTATCTAAATACGATTGCACCAACTCAATGGCATTATCTATCACATCGCTTAATGCCACCACATACGAACGCGGTTTAGCCAAACTTAGTGCATGTTTTAAGGCTTCAATTTCTTTTGGAATGTACTCAAACGATTGGTTGCTATCCACCGATTTAATACCTTCTACCAATAAGTCAACAATTTCTTGCGCATTTCGACCACGTAAAAATTTATCTTGACGAATGATAATATGATCAAACATTTCGGCACTTATCTTCCCCATCTCTTTTATATCGCTATCGCGCCTATCGCCTGTACCCGTTATAATGCCTATTTTGTAAGGCGAGTCCACTGTGCTTAAAAATTCTTTAATGCCTTTAAATCCATCGGGATTGTGTGCAAAATCAATCAACACCTTATGTTCTTTAAAATCAAAAATATTCATACGGCCCGGTGTTTGTGCGGCACTTGGAATAAACGTTTCTAAATTCGTTTTAATATCTTCGATGGTGAAGCCATACGCATACGTTGCCAAAGTAGCCGCCAATACATTTTGAATCATAAAGGTTACTTTACCGCCAAAAGTTAACGGAATGGTGGAGGCTTTGGCTACTCTAAATTTCCAATCGCCTTTCTTTATGGTAACGTATCCGTTTTCGTAAATACAAGCAATGCCTCCTTTTTTACAATGCTCGGCAACAACTTTGTTGGTTTCGTGTAAACTAAAATAAGCCACCTTACAATCCATGTCTTTAGCAACGCCTACACAATATTCATTGTCGGCATTCAATACCGCATAACCATCTCGTTTCACACTCTTAGTAACCACTGCTTTTACATTGGCCATATCTTTCAATGTATTAATATCCGACAGCCCCATGTGATCTTCTTGAATATTTGTAATAACGGCCACATCGCAACGGCCAAAGCCCAAGCCACTTCGTAAAATGCCACCGCGAGCCGTTTCTAATACCGCAAATTCTACTGTTGGATCTTTTAAAATAAATTCGGCACTTACCGGCCCCGTTGTATCGCCTTTGGTAAGCATACTATTTTGAACATAGATACCATCGCTAGTGGTATAGCCCACACGGTAATTATTATTTTTAACAATGTGTGCAATTAAACGAGTAGTTGTAGTTTTACCATTTGTTCCGGTTACCGCAATAATTGGGATGCGGCAAGTTTTTCCGGGAGGATACAACATATCAATAACAGGTGCGGCCACATTGCGCGCTAAACCATTAGCAGGAGCCAAGTGCATTCTGAAACCCGGTGCAGCATTTACTTCTAGTACCACGCCACCCGTTACCTCTAAAGGCTCGCTTAAATTTTCGGCCATAATATCTATCCCACAAATATCTAAGCCAATAACCCGCGAAATGCGTTCGGCAATAAAAATATTATGTGGATGTACAATATCGGTAACATCGGTAGAAGTACCGCCTGTACTGAGGTTAGCGGTGCCTTTCAAATAACACTTAACTTCTTTTTTTAAAATTGTATCGAGGGTGTAATTGTGCTTAGCTAATTGATCGTGTGTTTCTTTATCTATGCTAATTTCGGTTAAAACATTTTCGTGGCCATACCCCCTGCGCGGGTCTTTATTTTCTTGGTCTATTAATTGTTGAATGGTTTGTAGGCCATCGCCCACCACATGCGCTGGCTCTCGCAAGGCTGCTGCAATAAAGCGGTTGTTAATAACCAACACCCTAAAATCATAGCCCGTTATAAATTTTTCGATGATAATTTTTCGTGAATATTTTTTAGCGTGTTCAAATGCTAAGACCGCTTCCTCTTTGGTTTTTACGTTTATCGAAGCCCCTTTGCCATGGTTGCCATCTAGCGGTTTAAACACTAAAGGAAAGCCCACTTTTTCAATGGCATCATCCAACTCGCTCTCGCGAACAATACAAACGCCTTTCGCTACTGGAATGGCGGCATCTTGCAACAAACGTTTGGTTTCATCTTTATTGCTGGCTAAATCAACTGCAATGCTACTGGTGCGATCGGTCATGGTAGCTCTAAAACGTACTTGGTTTTTTCCGTAACCTAATTGCACTAAGGACTCTTGATTTAATCGAATGTAAGGAATATCGCGCGCAATGGCTTCATCTACAATGCTTCCGGTGCTTGGGCCAAAGCGGTCTTCTTCGCGCATTTCACGCATCAAGCGAATATCTTCACTTAGGTCGTACGCAGCGGCATCTACTAAAGCCTGTGCAATTTTAACAGAGGCTTTGGCGGCATATAAGCCCACATTTTCTTCGGCGTAAGAGAATACTACATTATAAACCCCATGTTTCCCCGTTCCGCGGGTTCGGCCAAAGCCCACATCCATGCCCGCTAAGGTTTGTATTTCTAAAGCAATGTGTTCAATAACATGCCCCATCCAGGTTCCTTCTTTTACCCGTTCAAAAAAACCACCTTCGTAATCTTTAGAGCATCGGTGGCTACGCATAGTTGGAAACAACGCCTCTAAACGTTCGCTAAACCCTGTAATAAGGTTAGTTGGACGCTCTTCCAATTCTTCCAAATCCAGTTTCATAACAATTAGCTTTTTACGAAAATTGCTCCAGTAGTTGGGGCCGCGCATCACTTTTGTTTCAATGATTTTCATGAGTTTATTTTTAGTTTTAACCTTTAAATGCCTTTATTTACGGGCATTTAAGGGGTTTATGGTTAAACGTGTTTTAATAAATTTATTCAAAGTAACGTACCAAAGATGCAAATGTTAGGTTTAGCTTTCTTTTACAACGTTATTTTAAACAGTTTACAATGTAGTTTTTGTTTTCTAAATAAACAAACTATTGTTTGAAATACGCTTATAACTGCCGTTTTACACTAAAGAGAAAGCCGTAACTTTAAACTTTATTTATAACAATGAATTTACCTAAAGGAAAATTAATAATCATTGGCGGAAGCGTTGATAAAGGCAGTTTTACAGAGAAAGAAGAAAATTTACAAGCTCGGCTTAAATTTTTTGAGCAAGGTATTCTTAACCGAATTATTACCGAGTCGAAACATAAAACCGATTCGCGCATTGAAGTGATTACCACCGCCAGCAGTATTCCGCAAGAGGTAGGCGAGGGGTATGTTAATGCGTTTAAACAATTAAATGTATTAGATACGGCTATCTTAGATATTAGAACGCGCGAGGAGGCCAATAAGCCAGAGTACCTAGAGCGGCTGAGAAAAGCCGATGTGGTGATGTTTACGGGTGGCGATCAATTGCGGTTGTCTTCTATTTTTGGAGGGACACAATTTCACCAAGTATTGTTAGATAGGTATCAAAACGAAGCCTTTGTTATTTCGGGTACTTCGGCAGGTGCCGCCGCCAGTTCTAATAACATGATTTACCAAGGCAGCAGCCAAGAGGCTTTATTAAAGGGCGAAGTAAAAATTACAGGTGGATTGGGTTTTATAAACAATGTAATTATAGATACGCATTTTGTGCAACGTGGGCGGATTGGGCGTTTGCTGTATGCCTGCGCTAGTAATCCAGTTAACTTAGGCATAGGCTTGGGCGAAGATACAGGGCTTTTAATTACCGAGGGTTATAAAATGGAAGCCATTGGTTCGGGCTTGGTTATTTTAGTAGATGGTACGCAAATGCGCGATACCAATATTACCGATGTGGACATGGGCGAACCTGTTTCTATCGAAAATTTAATTGTACATGTGATGAGCATTACCGATAAATTCGATTTACGGACGAAAAAATTAACCTTACATCATCCAAAAGCAAGTGTAGAGTAAATCTTTTCCATTTACTGTTTATAAATGTTAGGCTTACCTATTTATTAATTTAGACGGGTTTAAAAAATAATACTGAATGGGTTTTGATTGATAAGGGATTGAATTTTGATCACAGTCTTTGTATCTTAACTTAGTCTTTCAAACGATAATTATAAAAAATAATGTGAAGTGCTGTTAATAGCTTTAAATAAAGATTGAACCGAGTACTCTCCAACAGTATAACACAAAAAAGTGGAATGAAATATGTTCAATGATAACTTCTTAAATAGACAAGGCTTTCGACAAATAATTTTTTACACGCTTAGTATAGCTTGTTTATTTTTTTCGTGCCGTTTAAAAACTAATTTAGACGAGGCTAAATCGTCCACTCAAAAAGATACAGTTGCATCAGCAGTTTCTTACAATCCAGTGATTTATTTCGAGATTCCTGTAAACGATTTAACTCGGGCTAAAACTTTTTATTCGACTGTTTTTGATGTTGTGTTTGAAGACGAAGTTATTGACCGCAACGAAATGGCTTTGTTCCCTTTTTCAAAAACAAAGTTGGGCATTTCGGGTGCTTTGGCAAAAGGGTCTATTTATAAGCCAACAAAAGATGGGGTTGTGATTTATTTTAGAACCGAAAGTATAGATGAAACTTTAGCTTTAGCTGTAAAACACGGGGCGCATATCCTTTATCCAAAAACATCAAATGGTGCTTTAGGGTTTGTAGCCGAGTTTGAAGACTGTGAAGGCAACCGCATTGCCTTGCACGAATCGTTGTAATCTCATTTAGCCAAAAAAATCAATCTTTATAAATACCAATATAACTGGCTTCTCCTTGTTTAACCGAGGCTCTGTACATACCCTCCGAATTAAATGGTAACACAATAGTACCCATTGTATTTAAAGCAATAAGCCCACCTTCGCCACCAATTTTCACCAGTTTATCCATTACCACTACTTCGCAAGCTTCTTGTAACGATAAACCTTTATAGGCCATTAAACACGAAATATCGTGAGCCACTACCGAACGTATAAAAAACTCGCCATGTCCCGTGCAACTAATGGCGCAAGTGGCATTATTGGCATAAGTACCCGAACCAATGATAGGCGTATCGCCCACACGCCCATGTTTTTTATTGGTCATACCCCCTGTACTGGTAGCGGCTGCCAAATTTCCATTCATATCTAATGCTACTGCTCCAACGGTACCAAATTTTTTTTCGGGATTAACCGTGTGGTCTAACACAATCGAATCGCTGGCTTTGGCTTGTTGCCATTGCTCGTAGCGCATCTGAACAAAGAAATAATCATCGGGCATAAATTCAGCATTTACTTTTTTCGCAAATGCTTCGGCGCCTGCACCGCTTAATAATACATGTTCCGATTTTTCCATTACTGCACGCGCCAAGCCAACCGGATTTTTAATACCCCGCACACCCGCTACTGCGCCCGCGCTTAAATCTATTCCACTCATAATAGATGCATCTAACTCGTGCGTGCCGTCGTGCGTAAAAACAGCCCCTTTACCCGCATTAAACAAGGGATTATTTTCCAAACTCATAACGGCTGCTTCTACGGCATCTAAGGCCGTACCTCCATTTTTCAAAATAAGTTCACCTGTTTCAATAGCCAATTGCAGGGCATTTTTGTAACTTAGTTCTTTTTCAAGGGTCATGCTGCTGCGTAAAATTGTTCCTGCGCCACCATGAATGGCTAATGCGTATTTTTTCATTGTTTCCATTTAATGCAACTAAAGTAATAAACTTAAAACGAACGCTAAAATCTATTTGTTACCATGGATGGATGGAAATGATAATGCACGAAATTTGTGGTATAACCTTTCAGCGCAACACAATGCTCGAGCGCGAGTAAACCAATTTTCCTTCTTTTTCTAGTTCATTTAAAAGCGTTGTAACGGTTTGCCTGGTGGTGCCTATTAAGCAAGCAATATCGTGTTGTGTAAAATCGTTTGCAAAAATCAATTCATTATTTTTGTTAGTTTGTCCATGACGTTTGCCATAACTTTGTAAAAAATCGAGCAGGCGTGTTTTCGCATCTTTAAAAATCAAATCTGCATATTTACTTTCTAACGCTTTCATTTTATCGCCTATTTTTACGGTGTATTTCAACGATAAATCGGGGCGTTGCGCCAGTAGGGCTTTAAAATCGGGCAATGTAAACGAGCAGCACGACATTTGGTCGCTTACTACTTTCGCATATTCGTTACTTTGGTTGGTAGCCGTTTCATCTAAAGTAATCTCACCAAAAAAATCACCCGCATTTAATACCTCTTTTGTAATTTCGTTACCATTCGCATCTTCACTTACAATTTTAAGTGTACCTACCTTTAAATAATAAATGCGTTTTACAGATTCCGAAAAATAAATGATTTCGTTTTTTTTTGCTTGCTTAAAGCCATTAATAACATTAAGTGTTTTATAATCTTCGTCCACTAATTCATTAAAAAGCGGACTGTTTTTTAAATGCCAAAACACAACTTTTTGATCCATTGCTCTAAGGTATTCATTTTCTAGATAGGTTGGTATTAAACCAAAAGCTACTTTTTGTTGGCAAAATAATAAAGGTTTAATTTCCATTCAAATATAGCAAAGCCTTTGGGCTATAAAACCCACCTTCTGTTGCAATTTGTTTTAATAGTGTTTTACCTTTTTCTGGCTCGCCCGTTTCCATTAAGCATAAGGCTTTATAAAAATGGGCTTCGGGTAAAAAAACATTATTACTATTTTCTAAAACCAAATTAAAATACTTTAAAGCGGTTAAAGGTTCATTTTCATAGTAATAACTCATTGCTAAATAAAAATCGCAATTTACATCTTGTTGGGTGTAACCTTTAATGCGGTAAAATAGTGTTTGGGCATTTTTATACTGCTCGGTGCTAAAATAGTACAAGGCATCGCTGAGGGCTTGGTGTAAATAGTAATGCCGTTGCCGTCCGCTGTTTAAAAACGCATCCAATGGTTTTGTTTCTCTGTTTTCGTTGGCTGCTTCTAAGTTGTGTCCAAAATTATTTTCTAAATCAATGCTCAAATTCTTTTTAAAATACAATTGATGATAGTTGGTTACTTTTAAATTGTGTATAAAAAGAAACGATGCATTGGCCATGTATTTTAGTGAAATGGACGAGGCTTCAGTTTCGTCGGTAGTTAGCTTCACATTAGGTAACCTACTGTTTAACACATACACACTATCGGGTTGTATGCTAATCGGTTTTTGATGTAAGGGTTTAGAAAACGATTCGTTCGTATAAAGGGTGCGAGTAGGGCTTAAACTTTTTACTTCTAATGTATCTAAAGTATTGAAAAGTGTATTCACTTTCGGTTTTGTAGGCTGAACGGTTGGTGTTACCGAATGGGCTACTTTAGGTTCGGCGGCATATTTTTGTAGAATAAAAAATAAGATGGTGCCCGCTAAACTTCCAATGACAATGCTGCTACCCATTAACCAAAGTGGCGATAGGCTTTTGCCATAGCGTAATTTAAGTTGATGACGTAAACCTTTTACATCAGCCTCGGCGGTAGGGTTTTCAGCGTAACCCAACTCTGCTAGGTACTCCAAATCATCGGCACTATGTTTGTTAAGCAACATGTTGTTTTATTTTTTCTTCAATGATTAATTTCAAATTTCGTTTTCCATTTTGGATATAACTTTTTACTTCGTTAAGTGTAAAACCCGTTTCGGTTTCTATTTGTTGATAGGTATAATCTTTCAAATAAAATAATTCCACACACGTGCGTTGTTTATCTTTTAATAAGGGTAAACACGCTTGTAAGTAGTTCAATAAAACCTCGTCGTTAACACCAGCAATAATGGCTTCTTCGTCCCAATCGGCGGGCTTTACTTCAAAATCTAAATAGGCTTCGCTCACAAAACGTCCTGGTTTATTTTTTCGGAGTTCGCTAATGCAATAATTACGCGTAACAAATCCTAACCACGCTTTAAAATGCTCTACTTTATGCCGACGCAATTCTACCAGTAGTTTTTCAAAAATAGCCATTACTGCATCTTGCGCCGCATCTCTATCTTTAAAATAAAATAAACATACGCCATATACTGTTTTTACATGTCTATCAAACAACTCACCCATTTGCGAACGGTTGCCGCTTGCAAAATAGGCGGCTGCCAATTCCTCATCATTTCCTTCTTTATGTTTTTTAAACAGCCACATTAAAGCTTTCTTTTTTTTAAGACGCTAACGTAAAGATATTCCATAAAATTATAATTACTTATTTTTTTATGGAAAGGTAAAATACGCTCCGTCTTAATATCAGAAGCCGGTTTTAAAAATTTATTCACTTTTTAAAAACAGATGTTATGAAACCCTTAAACAAACAAACAGCAAAAAAAATCTTTAGTGCCTTGGCATTTTACTTGGTAAGTTCTCAAGTTTTATGGGCGCAATCGGGCTACGGCGAAATACGTGGTACTATTAAAAACGATGCTAACGAAGAAGTACCTTTGGCAACCATACAAGTGCTGCAAGGTACGCGCTTTGTGGGCGGTACCCAAGCCGATATGAATGGGCAGTATGTTTACAAACCACTAGAGGCGGGTAGTTATGAATTGGTGGTGCAAGAAAGCGGTCATCAAACCACCAAAATAAATAAAATAAAAATTGGTGCCAATGCAACGGCTTATGTAAATGTAACAATGGCCTCAAATACTTTAACGGATGTTGTTGTAACTGCCAAAGCCATCGAACGTGATTATACCAATACGGGTGTTGATCAAAATGTCTTTCAAATGAAGTCGTTAAGTTCGGAAGAAATATTGCAACAAGCCAGCGGTAACAGAGGCGATATTATTAGTTTGTTACCAAGTATGACTTCTGAAATTATTGAGGGGTCGGACGGCGGCTTACATTTTAGAGGTGGGCGTAGCGGTAGCAGTGCTTACTTTGTAGATGGGGTAAGGGTTAACGATATTGGTACCTTGCCTGGCTTAAGTATCGAAAATTTAACGGTGTTTAGTGGAGGCATTCCAGCTGCGTATGGTGATACTGGTGGAGGTGTAGTTATTGTTACAACTAAAAGTTATTTTTCGGGCATACGCGATAAGCGCATTCGTGCAGCACGCGCTAACGAAAATTATGAAAAACAACAAAAAGAAAGAAAGCAGGCCGCTTCACAAAACCAATTAAAAGACGCTGTCAATTAATAGGTCTGCTTCACCAATCAACAGCCGCTTCTAGGAAATAGAAAGCGGCTGTTTGGTTTGTATAAATGATATAGAATAATGCCGTGCCCCCAATAGTGTTTATGAAACACAAAAAATAAATTTAAGCTAGAGTTACTTTTGGTAGCATGTTCTTCTTAGGGGTCGGGCTGTCGGCTTTAGTCGCTTGGTTTTTTGCGGCATTGCAGCGGCTGCGGGGTCTTCGTGCCTCAGCCGCCTCGCCTGCGCAATGGCCTACAAAAAACCTGCACTCGCTGCCGCCTTCATCCCTCACGGAAAAAAGAGTGATGATAGTTCTAAAAGTTTATTTACAGTTAAAAAATGAGAAACACTCAATCTTTGTTTAGTGAATTGCAAAAAGGATTTTTTTTAAAAGAAGATTATGATGTTAACATTCAAAAATTGTTATTGTTAACCAAAAATCAAAACTTACTGTTGGCGGGTTTGTTTAATTATTTTTTTTACTTTTTTGATGCCGTTTTCTTCCAACACAATTAAATACGTGCCATCCGCCAAATCGCCTAAGCTAATACTAAATTTATCGTGTTTTGGATGTTCAAATACTTTCAATAATTTTCCATCTTCGTTAAAAAGGCTAAGGCTCCCTTGTTTAAAATCTTTTTCTTCGATGGTAAATAAATTAGGGCTAGGGTTAGGGTAAATCAATAAATCGCTTAATCGCGAAAAGTTTACGGCTTTTAGTTGGGTATAATCAAAACTTCTATCCAAGTCTATTTTTTTAAGACGATAATAACTGATTCCATCTAGTGGTTCTGTGTCTAAAAATTCGTAATGTTTAAAGCTGTAACTTTCGCCCGCAGCTTGCACGCGCCCTAGGTATTCAAATTTCACGCCATCGCGGCTGCGTTCAATTTCAAAATGCGACGAGCGTATTTCGGTGGCTGTGCTCCAATTGCAAATAACATTTTGATTTTGAGGAGCAGCATCAAACCCTAACAATTCAATAGGTAAAGTACTGGTTAAAAATACAGTAATTCGTATGTGGTCAACGGCAGCCGTTCCATTTTGTACGCGGCCACTAATGGCTGCACCAAACCCAGCGTTATTGATGTCGGCGGGAGTCCAAGTAGTGCCCCATAAATTAGTAGGGCCTCCATACGCTTGGTAAGCATCTACTTCGGGCCAAGCTGTTAGGGTAGAGGCAAGGTTGGTCGTTTGCACAACCCCTGCTTTTACAATGCGTACGTTAACATCTAGTTCTTGTGCGCGTTGCAAGATAATGCCAGCGGCGGCTAATCGGTTGGGCGTTCCTTGATAACTAAAACTAGGGGCAGTAGTGCCTGTGGCCGTGAAGGGTGCCGTTGCTGTTTCAAAATTAGCACCCGATGTTGAACAGCAAGAAGCGTTGCAGGTATAAGTGTCGTAGCCTTCGGTGTAACCTGGTGTTTGAGGAATAAACGATGCGTTGCTGGTGCCACATGCTGGATTAGAGTTGGGGACAGAGCCACACATAATCATAGTAACCGCCATGCTGCCTTTAAGTACCGCCATGGCTGGTAATGCTAAGGGATTAGCAGAGCCATTAAACGACGAACTACCTGAAGAAAAAATGGACGTAAATTGATCCACATGTTGAAATACAACATGACCTCGGTGCCTTACAATTTCGAGTTCGGTACCTACGGATTCGGTTACAACAAAACTTGTGCTGGTGGCTGCGGCAATGCCGGCTTCTAATAAATACCACAATTCAACCGAACCCGAAAAACCTCCTGCGGTGCCTGTAGCACTCAAAATGGCACGGGTCATGCTTTGCCCACCATAACTAACGGCAGTTAAAGATTTGGTTACGCCAGCTCCGTTTTCAAAACCCGATGAAAATATTAATAAGCGATTTCGCCCAGCGGGAATAGCGGCACTGCGCACTAAACCTGTTTGCCAACCACTTAAAATGGCAACATCGCTACTTCCAATAGTGCTGCGCTCAATTTCTACACGAATGCCATCAATGTTATTAGCTGCACCAATGGCAAACCCAAAGTTGGTGGCTTTTAAATACTGCGACAAGCCTTGCACCGATTGAGTAGCACGGGCATTGTTAGACGTAAAACAATTATTGGGATTTAGCCATAAAGAAGTTCCTGTTGCGGCGTCGTTGGCAGCGGTGGCTGGATTGTTTGGCCCTATTTGGCTAAACACAAAAATTTTTGCAAAAACAAAAAAAAGAAAAAGTTTATTTTTTTTTTCCATTTAGTCAAATGTACGATTTTTATCGGATTTTTTATCTAAAGGGTAGAATATACTCGTTTATCGTAAAAATTAACCTACTGGTCTAGTTTAAGTTAAATCAGCATTAAGCCTGAGTTAAGCCTAAAAAATAAACCTTTTAAAATTAATTGGTGTTAAGATAGGCGATAAGTAAAACTAAAAATACTTGAATTACCTGGCAATGCCATTTTATTAAATGAATAGCTAATGCCAAAACGTTTAATGTTAAAGCCAAAGCCTAAACTTAAGCCACCCGCACCTCTGCGCTCGGGTAGGCGAAACTCGCGCTGGCGGCGGTAGTTGTAGCCCACACGAATGTGTAAGTTTTTAGTTACTAAAATTTCGGCACCAATAATAATATGGCGCATGAATACATCGCTTCGGTTTCCGAAATTAGTTTGAAATTTTTGCCAATTACTGCTGTCTTTTTTTACGGTGTTATCTTGACCAAACGTACTATTTTTACCCGCCGTATCAATAGGGCTAATGTAATTCAAGTTCCATCGTAATAATTGGTCGTAGGTTACCATTAAGCGCAAGGGCGCTTTGGGTAGTTTATAACTTAAACCTAACTGAACGTTTTGTGGTAACTTTTCGGTTACGCCGTTAACCGCCGAGTAATTTTTATAAATAATACCAATATTTTTAGCAACAACACTAAGGGTTAAGTTTTTTTTGTTGTGATAGGTTACGCCAAAATCGAGGGCATTGCCCATACTCCAAAATTCGTCGTATTGCGAATAAATTGTTTTTAGAGCCACACCAATTTGAAAGCTACTATCATCCATGGCTTTGGCGTAGTTTAACGACAACATGTAATCGCTCGCTTGAATCATTCTTGTTTTTTGATCGAACTCGTCGTACCCTTGAATTTTACCAAAATTAAAAAATTCGAGTCCGCCACCAATGGTGCCATGTTTATCGCTAAGGTGATGAGCATAACCTAAATAACCAAAATTCATATCCGACACGTAGTTGCAATAATTAGCGCTTAATTGGCGGTTCATGCCTTTGTTAAGCAAAGCCGGATTGCTGTACATTAAATTAACATCGTTATCCCACACGGCAATAGGGTTGCCGCCCAAGGCCGCAGCGCGCGCTGTTAGAGGGATGCTTAAAAAGCGGTAAGAACCAATGCCACCTATTTGTGCTTTTACAGGATTGAAGCACAAGAGAGCGGCGTAAACAAATATGAAACTTAAATTTTTCAGATATGAGTATTAACGTGTAAAATTACTGTTTATTGTTTAGTGGGCTTTAACTTATTTATCTAACACCGATTTTATGTTGGGCTTAAAGTATAAATTGCTTTTTAAAATTTTACCATCTTCTCTAAAAATAGGGGCGCCATTTTCGTCGAGTTTACTCATGTTGCTCCGATGTATTTCATCATATACCTCTTCTATTTTATGTTGTAGGCCATGTTTTAAAATAGTACCAAATAAAATGTAGAGTTGATCGCCTAAGGCATCGGCTATTTCAACTAAATCGCCATTTTTACAAGCTTCTAAATACTCTTCGTTTTCTTCTTTAATGAGGTTAAAACGCAAGGTGTAATCTCGTTCCGAAACCAAAGTAGGTTGCGTTGCATTGCCAATTTGAAATACCTCGTGAAAATTTTCGACTGATTTTATTTTAGTATATAATTGGCTCATGTTTATTTTTTTGAGGATTTAGTGGCTTTATCGGCTTCGTAGCGTGTGTTTAATTGTTTAATAACGTCTTGTGTTAAATCTAATTGTGCATTACCAATTAATAAAGCTGGGCTGGCACTGCTATAACTCAATACATAATCGTATTCGCCTTGTGTAAATTCTTTAAGAAAATTTCTAACATCGTTTTGAAACTTGGCATTTTTTTCGCCTATTTCTGTTACTAAGTTATCCATTTGCACTTGCTTATTGGCCATGTCATTTTCCATTTGACGAATTTTTTGCGCTTCGGCTTTTAATTGCGCTTCGGAGGCTATACCCGCTTTATAGGACTCTTGTAACTCTTGCATTTTATTTTGGTAAGTGTTTTGCAAACTTTGAAAACTTCCCTCTAACGAAGATTTGCGGCCATTTAATTCTTTCATTAAATCTTTTATGTACAAACTTTTTTCGTTTAACGAATCAATATTGATAAAAGCAATTTTGCCTGTTAAAACTCCAGTAGAGTTGACCGCTTTATTTGTTACAACTTCATCTGTTTTTATTGCTTTTGTTTTTTCGGTAGAATTTTCACCTAGGGTATTTACTTTCACAAATAAGTAAATAACAGCAGCGGTGAGTAAAAGATTTAACCCAATAAGTAAAGGTTTCATAGATTTTAAATTTGTGGCAAAGATAAGGGCTAGGTTAGCTTAACCAAATTTTTTTATGAATGGAGTGTAAACATTGGTCTCATTTAGTTCGGCCGGCACCAAAGTAATATTTTTTATAGTAGGCATCGTTAAGGTCGCTTACCATAACGCCTTTGCTGGTGCTGGCGTGCACAAATTTAGAGTTGGTTAAAAAAACACCCACATGGCTAACCTCTTGGCTATTGATTTTAAAAAAGACAAAATCACCTTCTTTTAAAGCCTGTGTTTTTATTTTTTCGCTCTCTTTATAAATATCGCGCGAAGAGCGAGCAAGCGTTTGATTAAATACTTCTTTAAAGAGTTGATTGGTAAAGCAACTGCAATCTACACCACTTTTGGTGCAACCTCCAAATTTATAGGGTACGCCATACCATTCATCAATAAATTTATATAGTTTTTTATTGGTCATTTCTTTTTCTGGAATGCCCGTTTTTGTTGAAAGAACTTTGGTGTTGGTTTTTACTTCATCGGGTTTTTTAGTTTCGGTTTTAGTTGACTTCTGTTTGCCTTTACAAGCTATAAAAACTGCAAAGCACATGAGAATAACTATTTTACGCCGTATATACACTATTAATTTTAAAAGTAATATTCTTTTTAAAGTCAATAGATGTGGGCTACTTAATATTGTGGACAGGCTAATGTTTAAAATGAGGTTATCTAAATTATTTTATCGTTTAGAAATAGGCTTTGTCGAAAAAGTAGAAAAAATACTATCGAAAAAAGACTGAAAACATCTTTTTCTCGAATTTTATTTTAAAATTTAACGTTAAGTATTTATTATTTTATTTTAACATGAGGAAACACTTACAATTAGGGGCACTAAGCTTAGTACTATGTATAGGCGCAATGGCTCAAAAAGGTCGTACAGCGTCTAAAAATGGAAATGTAGCTGTGCTACAAGAACAAAAAAGACAATTAGTGAACAGAGGATGTGCAACACCCGCCCCGCCGCCCGAGTGGGATGCTTGGTTTAATCAGAAAGTAGAAGAATTTAAACAGCAACAACAGCAAGCTAAAGGTGCGGCAGTAGCCAATTACACTATTCCTGTTATTTTTCACATTATACATGGTGGCCAAGCCATTGGTACCTATCCTAACCTCAGCGTGGCGCAGGTAACTTCGCAAATTGCCGTGTTAAATAACGATTTTGCGGGAGTAGGACTAAACAATGCCAATGCACCCGCACCATTTGCTCCGGCTAAAGCTAATTGCAATATCTTTTTCTGTTTGGCTAATAAAACACCTGGTGGTGCTACAATGGCTACGCCAGGCATTGACCGTATTGATTTTAATACCTTTACGGGTGTTACTCAAAAAGACCCAGCTAATAGTGTTTACAATACACCAGCGTCATTCCAATCGTTTATTAATACAACGGTTAAACCACAAACCATTTGGAATCCGACTAAATATTTGAATATCTGGGTAACGCACCAATATAATAGCGGTGCACCCAATTTTACAGGACCTAACTTATTGGGCTTTGCCTCATTTCCTGCTGGAACAGGATTAACGGGGCTTGGTGGTAGTTTTGGAACTGCAACAACGGATGGAGTTTGGTTATGGGCTAGTGCAACGGGTACTGTTGGAACGTTAGACCCAACCTATAACCGAGGTCGCACGGCCACCCACGAGGTAGGACATTGGGTGGGTTTACGTCATATTGGCGGCGATGGGCAGCCTAATGGAACAGGAGCACCTGTTGTTGCGGGCGATTGTTCGGCTACGGATTATTGTGCCGATACCCCTCCACAAAAAGGTGGTTTTGCGGGTGGAGAGTATGGGCAAAACTATGGTGCCCCCACCTATCCGCTTTATGCAACTGGTACTAACTCTTGTGCTGGTGCGCCTAATGGTAATATGTTTATGAATTTTATGGATTATACGGACGATCCTGTTATGTATATGTTTACTAACGATCAACGCACACGCATTCAAACCGCTATGGCCAATGGTACTTTTCGTAGTAACTTAACGGCTAATTCGCTTACAAATACGGTATGCAGTTCAACCATTACTACGGCTCCAACGGCCAGTTTTAACGCCCCGTCAACGGCATGTACTTCTTCGGCAGTAAGTGTAAGTAATAATTCTGCGGGTAATCCTCCTCCTACCTTTGCTTGGAGTGCAGCACCAGCAGCGGGTGTAGTTTTTAATCCTAATTCAACGGCGGCTAACCCAAGTATTACTTTTGCCAATACGGGTACTTATGTGGTTAGTTTAGTGGCAACAAATACCGTAGGAACTAACTCATTTACGCGTACTATTGTTGTAAATAGCTGCACAGTAGCGCTAAGTTGCCCCGATACTTTAACTAATTTCTATAACAACGATACTTTATTCGTTATTCGCTCGGGTAGTGTTGCCCCAGGTTATGTAGGTGGAAATAATGGCTATGCCGATAAGGAAAAGGCAGAGTATTATTCATCGGCAGGTTTAGTAGGGAACTATCGTGTTAGCGGAGGAATTGTTTTATTTTACCGCCACGCTACAGCCAACATTGGAACAAAAGGAACTAGTAATTTAACCTTTAAGTTATACAATGGTAATAACACCTCTGGTCCTTCGGGTGCAGCCGTTAATACCTTCTCGGCTACTATTAATAATATTTTAGCATCGAGCACGGCTACTAGCAGCGTTAAATATTGCGGCGATCCTAATTTAGCATTCTCCACTAATATTATTCGTCCGTATAGTTTTAATTTTGCAGCTTCAACGGCTATTACAAACGATTTCTTATTGGGTGTAACTTTACCAAGTACTACTGGCGATACAGCCGTTGTGTTTACAAGTGGCGAAAGTACGCATCCTGTTTCTACTGCGTGGGAAATGCAGAGTAATAACGTTTGGTATCCGTTTGATGATGGCACTAATAGTACTTGGCAGCTAAAAGCTTCGTTGGCTATTTTACCAAAAATTGTTTGTAATAGTGTTGGTTTGAATAATGAAAATAATGTACTTGCCAACAGTATAGGCATTTTGCCAAATCCATCTAATGGTCAAGTGCAACTGGTTTTTGCGTTGCCGAAAGAAGACAATGTGGATATTGTAATCACAAATACGATGGGACAGATTATGAATAAAGGGCAATACGCTAATGTGAGTTCGCAAGTGTTTAACCTCGATTTAAGTTCGTATGCGAGTGGTGTGTATTTTATAACGCTCAACAATGGACAAGAAAAAGTGGTAAAACGCATTGTCATTAATAAATAAAGAGATTATCATCCCCAAAAAAAAGCCCCCCTCAGCACACCGAGGCGGGGCTTTTTTGATGGAGTTGAGTGAGGGTGATAGAATGTGTGGGTTTAGAGTTATGAAATGGATGTGGCACGCAAAGGCGCAAAGGTCGCAAAGAAGGAATTTAGAGGGATTTATTTTTGTTGATTAGTGGCACGCAGAGGGGTAAAGATCGCAAAGGAGGAATTTAGAGGGGTTTGTTTTTGTTGATTAGTGGCACGCAAAGGGGCAAAGGTCGCAAAGGAATTTAGAGTGATTTGTTTTTGTTAATTGGTGGCACGCAAAGGTGCAAAGTTCGCAAAGGAATTTAGAGTGATTTGTTTTTGTTAATTAGTGGCACGCAAAGGGGCAAAGATAGAAATGAATAAATTGTTGACACTAAATTTAATTTGAAGTAAACCTTTTTTCTTAGATTCTTTTTGCGTGAGGGATATTTCGACTTCGCTCAATATAAATTCGGCGGTAGCCCAATGCGGGCGTTGGTGTGCTTTTGTGCGAGCGAGGAGGCTGAGGCACGAAGACCCCGCAGACCGCAACAAAAGCCGCCAACGCTGCATTGGCTAAAGCCGATAGCCCGACCCCGACTTTACGTTTTAGTGTAACCTTTTAGCCAGATAACAGGCTATTGATGAAGCACAGCCACTAGAAATTGATGAGGGGACACGCCCAAAAAATAGTAAGTAGATGGAATGAGAATCTATCCGCATTTAGTGTTAAATAGTTATTATATTTGATAAAAAGTGCGCATGAAATTTGCAAATTATAGTTTATTACTTTGTTTTTTGTTGGGATTGTTGGCCTGCAATAAGGATGAAACTTTAGCAGATTCAAAAAACAAAGGTACTGAGATGGCGGCTAGTGAAGCAATTGCCAGTATTAGTAATTTAGATGGAGAGGCATCGGGAACAGTTGATAAACGGTTGGCGTCATTAAAGGCAAAAGATAATTCGACCAATGTATTGCAAAGCACCTTGGTGAAAGAAAAGCGCATTATTAAAGATGGAAGTTTGACACTTGTTTCTAAAGATATTTTGGTTTCAAAAAAAAGGATAGATGCTTTGCTAAAGCAGCAACAAGGGTATTACGAAAAGGAGGCATTACAAAATGAGGCTTATAGCACTACTTACCAACTTAAATTGCGCATCCCTTCTCAAAATTTTGAAGCATTTATAAATTTGCTAGAAATGGGTAGCGATGAAATAAATGATAAAAGCATACATGCTAACGATGTAACCGAAGAGTTTGTAGATCTGGAATCGCGGTTACTAAATAAGCGTGCCTATTTGAAACGCTACCGCGAATTATTAAGTAATGCGAATACGATTAAAGATATATTGGCTATTGAAGAGAACATTCGTGTTATTTTAGAAGAGATAGAAAGCACGGAAGGACGCTTAAATTATTTAAACAATCAAGTGGCTTGGAGTACGCTAGATATAAGTTTAGTATTTACCAAAGCTTATACTTATAAACCTAGCGAACCCGATCCCTTTGGCGAACGCATTAAAAATGCGCTTTCAACGGGATGGAGAGGTATTGTTGCTTTCGTGGTGTTTTTGGTTTATATATGGCCAGTGGTTGTAATACTATTCATTGCTTTATTGTGGTTTCGTCGTTACCGCCAACGCTTAAAGCTCAAAACATCTGCCGAAAAAATTAATCGGAGTTAAACAATTTTTAAATAAGTGTCTTCTTAGGATAGCAAATTAATAATCAATAACTTGTTCTTCAATTTGCTCGGGTAAAGTGCGGAATTCGTATTGTTGATTGCGCAATTGAGGTGTAAAGCCCGCTTCGGTAATGGCTTCTTGAATCTGTTTGTAAGTAAACCGATGTGGTGCGCCCGCTACACTTACTACATTTTCTTCGAGCATAATACTGCCAAAATCGTTAGCGCCGGCGTGCAAGCAAACTTGCGCAGTAGCTTTACCTACCGTTAGCCACGAGGCTTGTATATTAATGATGTTAGGGAGCATGATGCGACTTAGAGCCAACATGCGAATGTACTCGTCGGCAGTAGTTGTATTTTTTACCCCTTTTACACGGTTTAATAGCGTGCCATCGTCTTGAAAGGGCCAAGGAATAAATGCTAAAAATCCTTTGGCGTGTGCAGGCTTTTCGGCTTGAACTTCGCGTAACCAAACCAAATGCTCGAAGCGTTCGTAAATGGTTTCGATGTGTCCAAACATCATAGTGGCACTGGTGGTAATATCTAATTGATGAGCTGCCCGCATCACCTCTAACCATTCGCGACCAGTACACTTGCCTTTGCTAATTAATCGCCGTACGCGATCGTTTAATATTTCGGCACCTGCACCGGGTAAGCTATCTAGCCCTGCGTCTTTGAGTGCTTTTAAAACTTCGGTGTGCGTACTTTTTTCGAGTTTTGTAATGTGGGCTATTTCGGGTGGCCCAAGTGCGTGCAATTTTAAATTGGGATAAAGTTGTTTTAATTCGCGA
>JAAFIL010000032.1 GCA_013297775.1 Bacteroidota bacterium | reverse complement strand
CGTGCAAACACAAACTGTTTAAACACGCTACAGAGGCTGGCTCAAAACCGCCTTGAGGTAAAGATAAAAAATTAATATTTTATTTGGAAATCAACACAGAATCTTTGCGTGCTATCTTTAGTGCAATCTATTATTTAACCGAGTTATAAATTTTATTCTAAAGAAATTCTTTTTTGAAATCTCCGTTTAATTTTTCTTTTTCCAAAACGAAGTGAGCGGTGTTTTTGGAGCTGAATTTTCAAGCTTCGCTTTTAAATCAAAATATAGCTGCTCGTAGCGTTTATAAGCCTTAGCAACACCTTCGGCGGTATTCGCAGCTTCGTCTTTAATAGCCGCTTCGGTTTTTAATTGATTTACTTTTTGCTTTAACTCTGTTAAATTTTTGGTAAGCTGTTTAATGTGTTCCTTTTGTCCTGCACTCTTTTCTTCCAATTGTTTTATTTTTTCTTGTAAGTTAAGTTCTTTATGTTCTAACTTGGCTGGCTGCCGCTCTAACTCTTTCTGGAAATGTAGTTTTTGATAATGGAGAGCCGTTTTCCATTTACTCAAACGTTTTTCGTAAGTTGTTTCTAAAATAGTTATGCCCTCTATAAAATCATCTAAACTTTCTTTTTCAATATTGCTATTTTGCAAATAATCTTTCAAGCCTTTAAAAAACACGCGCATTTTATCCATTGCGGCCAAATTTTCTTGCTCTAAATTATTTTGTTCAGTTGCAAGAGAATTTTGTTCAGGTGTATTAGTATTTTCAAGTGTAGTCATTTGTTATTGGTTAAAACTATTCATCTTTAAACATTAAAAAACTCGTAACAATACAAAGATGCAAAAAAGTTTTGCTAGATAATAAAATGATTTTAAGAACCTCCTTTCATTAACATAGAGCTTATAATGTATTGGGCGTATGCAAGGTTTTTAATGGGGAGGTTTAACATGTAATTAAAGCGTAAATAGACAGTCGAAATTATAATGAAACAAAAGCTGCAAGGCTATTAGGCAGTGTAGGTTCGAGAACTGTAAGAATAGCTGAAACTATTTTGAAGACCGCAGAACCGAGTATTTCTAACAACTGCCGCAGATCTTGTTTTGTAATAGATTCCTATTGCATAATTCCATCTAACTCATTTTTTTAATATTGATTTTAAGATTTTTACAGAGTTAGCCATTTTATTCTAAAGAACTTCTCTCTTGAAATTACGGTTAAATTAGATAAATTTGAATTTGGCTTAAATTCAGTCAAGCTTATCGAACAGGTATCAACAATGCCATAATACAAAAAAGACTAATCGTTGGGATTAGTCTTTTTTTGAAGTATAAAATTATTTGATTAATCTCTTAAATCTAATGGGTAGGTAATTCCTCTAATGGTAATAATGCCTTTATTATCGCATAAGCCTGGACCTAAATCTACTCGACGTTCATCCTTTATACCAATTGTTCCTACTTGTAAGCGCATCATACCCGACGTAAACGGATGGTATTCTTCGTAGAAAACGGGAGTTGCCGATGTAGTGCCTTGAAAAGCAGTTCCCATTGGCGAACAAAACGCACTCTTAGTAAAACGCCATCCATCTATATCAGGAATAACCGTTGTATAGTTTTCGGCTTGACCTGTCTTACCTGTGATAACATTAATCTTAGCATTAGGATCGGTTTGGCTACCATACCATTGAATATTTGCAAAATCCCAATCAATTGGCGAAGCATTATTGGCCAATACTACTGAACTTGTCGAATTACTTAAAGACATTTTTCGTGTATCTTTCCAAGTTAACTGTAAAGATACAGTTTGAGTAATAATTTTAGTTAAACCAATGTGTGCATCTACATTCCAAGATAAAACGGTAAGGCTTGGTACATAAGCTGCCGGAGCCAAATTAGTAATTACAAATTTATCACCGCCATTGCGCGATAAAATCCAATCGTCAACTGTATAATTCAAAAAATTTATTTCAGCTTTAAACCCCGATTGACGAAACTCTGTAGCATTGGTTACGGTGCTAGACATACTGTAATCAACGGTTATTGCACCATTACGTTTACGACCATCTTTACAAATAGCATTCGAAAACGTAATAGTTGTTACTTCAGAAATTGGATTATTAACAACCGTTACCGAACTTCCCGCAGGCGAATTAGTTGCTTTACCATAAAAATCCATATCACTAGTAATGCTTTCATTACCTTGGGCAGCAATCAATACCACATCGTTTACCATTTCTTCTAAAAACACAGCATCTACTGCACTAATAAATTCTTTATCTGGCTCGCGTTGTTTAACAGGATCTTCTTTTTTACAGGATGTCGTTAATAAAAGTGCCGAGGCAACAATTGAAAAGCCGTAAGCAAACTGTTTTAATTTCATAACTTTACAAATTAGTGATGCAAGATAGCAAAAAAATGTTCTTTACAACAAATTTTAACGAAAAAATGATTGTTTTTCCAAATTGCAAGATAAATTTAGGGTTACAGGTTACCGAAAAACGAGCCGACGGCTATCATAATTTAGAATCGGTATTTTATCCCATTTCGTGGTGCGATGTATTAGAAATACAAGTACTCCCAGAGCAAACTACCGACTCTTTATGGCAGAGCAGCGGCTTAAATATTACTGGCTCTTATCAAGATAATATTTTATACAAAACGTATTGCTTACTGCAAACTCAGTTTAATTTACCACCACTCCGAACCCATTTGCACAAACAATTGCCCATGGGTGCAGGTTTAGGCGGTGGCAGTGCCGATGCCGTATTTTTTATGCAAGCCTTGTTAAAACTGTGTCAAATTTCGGCATCGCTTGAACAGCAATTGCTTTGGGCGGCACAACTGGGCAGCGATTGCCCATTTTTTGTACATAACACGCCTCAATACGCTACAGGCCGCGGCGAGGTATTAAAACCCTGCCAAGTGAACCTGAGTAAATACGCCATTGTTCTTATCTATCCTGCTATACATAGCCAAACAAAAGATGCGTTTAATGGTTTGCAACCCCAAGCACCAACCTGTAATTTACAAGAGGTTATAGAGCAAGCCCATCCTAAAGATTGGAAAAAAACAGTTCAAAACGATTTTGAAATGACTATTTTTAAAAAGTATCCCGAAATTGAGCAGTTAAAAACCTACCTCTACACGCAAGGGGCTTATTATGCGAGTTTAAGCGGCAGCGGCAGCACCATATATGGTATTTTTGAAACCACAAAAGAATTAAAACTCCCCAACAACTATTTAGTGTTTTGGCAAAAGCCGTAACCCATTTATCCTGCTTTGAAAAGCGCACCAGCATTGGATTATTTCAATCTGCAATAAAATGATTTGAGATTAAAATAATAATATATCCACAAATATTTAATTACTAACTGTTAAATAAATATTCAACTTATTTATTATTTCTTTTTTTGGGCGTGTCCCCTTATTAACTTCTAATGGTTATGCCTAATCAATAGCGTGGTATATAGTTAAATAGTTACACCAAAACGTAAAGTCGGGGTCGGGCTATCGGCTTTAGCCAATGCGGCTTTGGCGGCTTTTGTTGCGGTCTGCGCTGAGCCTGCCGAAGTCGCTGCGGGTGTCTTCGTGCCTCAGCCCCCTCGCTCGCACAAAAGCACACCAAACCCTGCATCGGGTTGCCGCCGAATTTATATTGAGCGGAGTCGAAATTATCCCTCACGTAAAAAGAGTTTCTACAAAATGGAAAAGATAACCTTACACTTCTTACGGTACAAACTTATTCAAACCTAAACTTTAATAAGTTTTAAAGCGTTGGCAAAAACTAAAATATAATTTTTTTACTTTTCGAGCGTTATTAGTTTTATGCGTTTTAAATGGATTCTTTTTTTAACCGTGATGCTAGGGAGTTTTACCCTTAGTGAATACCAAGCGCAAAACGAACTTTTTTCTCAAAAAAAAGAACGTAAAAAAATATGGCGACGCTGGCGCAAAAACCGTGAGGCATACAACCCTTACCTAAACCGAAAAGCAAAAAATAAACCGAGTGCCAAAATGAACAAAGCCAACCAACGCGAGTTGCGAAAACAAAAACGTTTGGCTAAAAAACAAATGAAACGTAGTAAGCGATCTATAGCAAACTAAGCAATGGCCTTAACACCACTTTATTTATATTGTCAGCAATCCTCGCCCCGCTTAGCTTACATTGCGCATACTTTATTTCAAGCGTTAGGCGTAGAGGTTAGGCTAACGCACGATTGGTTATTTTTTTCGCAAACCAATCACGCACGCATTAATTACTCGAATGAAAATTTAGATACTGTTTTGCAAGTGCAGCCACATCCTATTTTATTTGATACACGCATTAAAGATTATAAACTAGAGGTTCATAAGCACGACGAGTTTCGGTTTATCTTTTTCAAATCAACCCATAAAACAGCTTTGCCGTTTGATTTGTTGGCAGCTTCATTTTGGCTGCTCACTCGCTACGAAGAGTACTTACCATTTAGTGGCGATAAACACCAACGGTTTCAGCATAAAAATAGTTTGGCTTGGCAAAGTGGTTTTTTACAAATTCCACTCATCCACTATTGGATGCAAACTTTAGTGAACCAATTGCAACAACGTTACCCATTGTTTAAAGTACAAGTACCTATCTATTCTTACCTCAACAGTATAGATGTTGACAGTGCTTACCGCTACCGACACAAAGGGTTTGTAAGAACAGTTAGTGGCATTTTAAACGATGTGTATCATCGCAACACAGCTCAATTAAAAGAACGTGTAGCCGTGGTTCTCAATCGTAAAAACGATCCGTTCGATGTGTATGCACAAATAGAAGAGTTGCACCAAACCTCATCGGTAAATTTGATTTATTTTTTTCTACTTGGCGATTATGGCTTAAACGATAAAAATCATTCGGCTACTAATGCCCCTTTTCAAACCTTAATTAAACAGTTGAGTGATTACCATCAAACAGGTTTACATCCTTCCTTTAAATCCAATTATAATGAGCAACAATTAAAAATTGAAGCCGTTCGTCTTTCGCAAATCAATCATAAACCCGTAACAAAAAGTCGTCAACATTTTAGCCGCTTGCATTTTCCGCAAACTTATCAATCGTTAATTACGGCGGGCATCGAACACGATTACTCGTTGGGTTACAATCAAGCCTTGGGTTTTCGGGCATCGTATTGCTATCCTTATAAATGGTACAACTTAGAAGAAGAACAAGTAACTGGCTTAACCTTACACCCTTTTTGTTGCAACGAAGTAGCCTTGGCTTTCTCAAAAGTTAACGAAGCAAAAGATTTATTAAGCACCATGCTTCCTGTTATAAACGAGGTTAAAAAATTTGGAGGCGAGTTAATTACGGTATTTCATAACGATTCGTTTTCGATACACCACCCTAAAAACTATTTCGCATTTTACGAAGCCGTATTAAACGCATGTCAAAATCCTTTATAACTTTGAAGCATGGAAGGTTTTAACGCATCGCGAATTGTTTACGAAGACAATCACATTTTAATTGCTAATAAATTACCCTCTGAAATTGTTCAGGGCGATAAAACTGGCGATGTACCTTTGCCCGAACACATCAAAACGTTTTTAAAAGTGCGCGACCATAAACCTGGCAATGTATTTTGCGGCGTTGTGCACCGCATTGACCGCCCCGTGAGCGGCTTGGTTATTTTTGCCAAAACTAGTAAAGGCTTATCGCGTTTTAACGAAATATTCCGAAATAAAACCATAGAAAAAACGTATTTAGCGGTGGTTAAAGTAAAGCCCCCCAAACTTGAAGATCACTTGGTGCACTATTTAATTAAAAATGAAAAAACAAATACATCAAAAGCCTTTTTAAAAGAAGTAAAAAATAGTTTACGCAGCGAATTAAATTATAAACTCGTTGCCTCTAGCGATAACTATCACTTATTAGAAATAGAATTACTAACGGGTCGCCACCATCAAATTCGGGCGCAATTAAGTGCCATTGGCTGTTCCATAAAAGGCGATTTAAAATATGGATTTGACCGCAGCAATAAAAATGGCGGCATTCATTTACACAGTTACCGCATGCAATTTCCACATCCTATAAAAAATGAAACCGTTACAGTAGAGGCATGGCCTGCTTATGACGATAGCATTTGGACTTACTTTAGTAAACAGATTCAAGTGAAAATATAAAACACCTGTTATGCTTTAATAAAATAGCATTTCCCTTATGGATTTTGGACGAGATGTAGCCATAGATACAGTTAACTTTAAACTACCTAACAGCCACGGCAGCGCATCAAAGGTTTTAGGAGGCGTGCGTTCGTCGTGCATTTCGGTATATGTTGGCGGTGTACTTTGGAGCGATGAAAATTTTGTTGGCACCATTTATCCAGGCAAAGCAAAACCTAAAGATTACGCCAAGTATTATACCAAACAATTTAATACCATAGAACTCAACACCACACATTACCGCTTACCCGAAAAGGAACGAATTGTAAAATGGCAAACCGATGCACCCGAAGGATTTAAGTTTGCTCCTAAAGTACCGCAAGTAATTAGCCACTCTGGAAATTTGTTAAGCATGGTAACCTTTGCCAATGAGTTTAACGACCTCTTATCTCATTTTGGAGCAAAACGTGGCACCGCATTTTTACAGTTACCACCACACTTTGCACCCAATCGTTTAAATGAATTACTAGATTTTTTAGACCGTACACATTTGCGTTCATTAGCCATTGAAGTTCGTCATGCCGATTGGTTTAAAAACGATGCGGCTCTTAATACCTTGAGTAATTATTTGTACAAAAATAAAATGCCCTTAGTAATAACCGATACTGCGGGTAGGCGCGATGTGTGCCATGCTCGGCTAACCCACCGCAGCACCCTTATTCGATTTAACGCTAACGACAAACACCCTAGCGATTTTGAACGTTTAGACGAATGGGCGCAACGCTTAAACGACTGGTTTAACCAAGGGTTAGAAACGGTGTATTTTTTTGTACATACGCCCCAACAAATTAATATGCCCAACTTAGTAACTTACTTTATGGCACAGCTAAAAAAAATAGGCGGTATTCATTTAAACCCACCAAAAATAACGAGTCAAGAAGAAGAAACTTTGTTTTAAATAAATACCTTATACCAACTTGATTTATTATTTCTGTTGCTTCGTTCTAATAACTTATTTTATGAACTTGGGTTAACCCAAATTATGATAGCAAAGGCTTTTTTAGTATTTTTGATTTTGCTTAATTAATAAAATTTCAATCCCATCGCCAATAGCTTTTGAGCCTGTGTTTATGAAGAAAAAAAAGTATATCTATATCAGCATTCTTGTTCTAAGTCTTAGCGGGTTGGCTTTCATTCCCGATTATTTCGAGATTAGTAAAAACCTCGATATTTTTAACTCGGTCTATCGCGAGGTAAACATTGCCTATGTAGATGATACCAAGCCTGGGCAATTGATGAAAACGGGCATAGATGCCATGCTTAATTCGCTTGACCCTTATAACACCTATTTTACTGAAAACGAAATTGAAGATTACCGTTACATGACTACTGGCGAATATGGTGGCATTGGTGCTATCATTGGCGAGATGGATGGCAAACTGATTATTGTAGATCCTTACGAAGGGTTTACTGCCTACAAGGCGGGCATACGTGCAGGCGACCAAGTAATAGAAGTGAATGGCATTAGTGCTATTGGCCGCCGATACGATGAAATAACTGGGATGTTAAAAGGCCAAGCAGGCACACCCATTAAACTTAAAATTTTACACCCCAATCAAACAACCCCAGTTGAGTTAAACCTCATTCGCGAAGAAATTAAAAATAAAGCCGTGCCTTACAGCGGTATGTTGGCCAACAATACAGGGTATATTAAACTCGTTTCGTTTACCGATAATTGCAGCGGCGAAGTAAAAGAAGCGTTTCTTACCTTAAAAGGAAAAGGGGCTAAACAACTTATTTTAGATTTACGTGGCAACTTAGGTGGGCTTTTAAACGAAGCCGTTAACATCGTTAATTTCTTTGTAGAAAAAGGACAACCTGTTGTTTATACCAAAGGTAAATTACAAGATTGGGACAAAACTTATCTATCGGTTAATAACCCTATTGATACGCAAACGCCTTTAGTTTTATTGGTAGATGAAAACTCAGCATCGGCTTCCGAAATTGTGAGTGGTGCTTTACAAGATTTAGACCGCGCCATTATTATTGGACAGCGTACGTTTGGAAAGGGCTTGGTGCAACAAACCAAAGATTTAGTTTACAATGCGAAAGTTAAAATTACGGTAGCCAAATACTACATTCCAAGTGGCCGCTGTGTACAAGCCTTAGATTATGCCACCAGAGATGAAGAAGGCCGCGTTGAACGTGTTCCTGATAGTTTAATTACCGCATTCAAAACCAAAAATGGCCGCATTGTTTACGATGGTGCTGGGGTAATGCCCGATATTAAACTCGCTGAACAAAACCCAAGCGATATTTTGGTTACCTTGATTAGCAAATACCACATTTTTAATTACGCTACTAAATACGCTAGTCAACATAGCTCCATTGCTAGCAGTAAAACATTTCATTTAAGCGATGCCGAGTACGATGAATTTATAACTTCCTTAAAAGATAAAGACTACACTTACAAAACCGAAAGCGAGCAAAAAATGATTGAGCTTCAAAAAGCAAGTAGCGATGAAAAATATTTTAATGATGTTAAATCTGAATACGATGCCCTTGCTCAAAAAATTAATGCTCGAAAAAAAGATGATTTAAAAAATCATAAAGTAGAAATAAAAAAGGCATTAGAAGAAGAGATTGCTGCACGCTATTATTTTCAAAATGGACGGCTCGAATACAACCTTTATAACGATGATGAAGTGAAAGAAGCCATTGCCCTTTTAGCTGATGCCACTAAAGTTAAAAACATTTTAAGCACCGTTGAAAAAGCAGTTAAGCCGTTCAATTCGAAAAAGAAATTTTAACCAGTAGTAAAGCGAGATTATAACTTATGAAACCATCAGCCCCCGACTTTCAATGGGAATATGCGCCAGCACCCGAAGCTCGCGACCATGCTAAAATAAAACCGCAATACGATTTATTTATTAATGGGAAATGGCAAAAGCCTGCATCGAAAACCTACTTCGATACCATTTCGCCTTCTACCGAACAAAAATTAAGCGAAGTAGCTGAGGCCAACGAAAAAGATGTGAATGCAGCGATTGCCGCCGCTAAAAAAGCTTACAATACTTATTGGAAAAAATTAACTGGTGCCGATAGAGCTAAATATATTTTTCGCATAGCAAGGGTTATGCAAGAACGTGCGCGCGAACTGGCGGTTATCGAAAGTTTAGATGGTGGCAAGCCCATTCGTGAAAGTCGAGACTTTGATGTTCCTACTGCGGCGAACCATTTTTTTTATTATGCGGGTTGGGCCGATAAGTTAAACTATGCCTTTCCGAACCGCAGGCTCCAGCCCTTAGGTGTGGCCGCGCAAATTATTCCGTGGAATTTTCCATTACTAATGGCTGCGTGGAAAATTGCGCCCGCTTTAGCTACTGGCAATACCGTTGTTTTAAAGCCTGCCGAGAGTACACCACTTACTGCGCTTAAACTAGCCGAAATTATTGAAGAAGCTGATTTGCCACCAGGAGTCGTTAATATTATTACAGGCTTTGGTAAAACGGGTGCTGCCATGGTTAATCATCCTGATGTTCAAAAAATTGCGTTTACGGGTAGCACCGATGTTGGCAAACATATTCAAAAGGCAGTGGCGGGCACTACTAAAAAAATAACCCTTGAACTGGGTGGAAAAGCAGCGAATATTGTATTTGACGATGCGCCTATTAACCAAGCGGTAGAGGGTATTGTGAATGGTATCTTTTTTAATCAAGGGCATGTGTGTTGCGCGGGTTCTCGCTTGTTTGTGCAAGAGGGCGTGGCAGCGGAAGTTATTCAAAAATTGAAGAACCGCATGAATACCTTGATTGTTGGCGACCCTTTAGATAAAAATACTGACATTGGTGCTATTAACAGTAAAGAGCAATTAGATCGCATTAAAGCTTATCTAAAAATTGGGGTTGAAGAAGGTTTAGAATTATTTCAAAGCACTTGTACATTGCCTAAAAAAGGATTTTTTTGTAAGCCAACACTTTTTATTGGTGCGGCGCAAAGTAGCCGTGTGGTGCAAGAGGAGATTTTTGGTCCTGTGTTAACCATTCAAACTTTTCGTACCATTGAAGAGGTGATTGAAAAAGCGAATAATATACCTTATGGTTTAAGTGCTGGTGTTTGGACGGATAAAGGCTCGAAGATATTTAACCTCACTACTAAGATGCGTGCGGGTGTGGTGTGGGCTAACACGTATAACAAATTTGATCCTACGTCGCCGTTTGGCGGTTATAAGGAAAGTGGCTTTGGTAGAGAGGGTGGCTTGCATGGGCTTTATCCTTATCTTAAATTTTAACCAAAGGTATGTGAGTGTATAGGCATTGGTAAGGTGCTATTAATATTTAAACTCCAATTTCGAGTAAGTATTTCTTAAATTTTAAGCGAACTCTTTTTGCGTGAGGGATATTTCGACTTCGCTCAATATAAATTCGGTGGCAGCCCAATGTAGGCGTTGGCGTGGTTTTGTGCGAGCGAGGAGGCGACTTTAGAAGCCACCGCAGCCGCAACAAAAGCCGCCAAAGCCGCATTGGCGAAAGCCGATAGCCCGACCTCGACTTCCATTTTAAGTTTATATTTTAATTACATGATATGCGAATGCCTACACACCAACACTAGAGATGGATAAGGGGTACGCCCAAAAAATAGTAAGTAGGTGGGATTAAAGTTTATTGATAAAACTTGTTATTGCGATCTAGGTTAAAATTTTAATTGAATATAAACCGCCAGATGATCGCTGTAGCCATTGTAATATTTGTTATCTGAACTAAAGGTTCGATTGGGTTTTTCTTCGCCTGTCCGTTTGTTTTTAAAAAGCAAAAAATCTTTTTTAAGAATGTATGCGTTATTGCTTTTAAATTGCAAGCCTTTATTTGCCATGAATAACCCTTTGCTTACGATGATGTGGTCAAATACATACCAGCCCTCTCTTCCGGCATGAGTGCCTTGCCCCTTTTTATGAAACTGATAAAATGGATTAAATAAAACGGCATTGTTGGTGTTTTCTTTTGCTCGAAGTGTTGTATTTACGGAAGTATTTGTTGGGTAATCATTCAAATCGCCCATCACTATAATTTTTGCAAGCGGATTTGTTTTTAATACTTCATCTACCTTTGCTTTTACAACTTTGGCGGCATGTATGCGTCGGGGTTCTGTTTCTTTTTCGCCGTCGCGACGGCTGGGCCAATGGTTTACAAAGAGGTAAATGGTTTCTTGAGTGGCTTTATGTTTTAAAGTTACAAATAGGATGTTGCGCGTTTTGTAATTACCTAGAGCGGGATTAGTGGCATTTAATTCTTTTGTGTCTATCCACTCGAAATTAGTTTTGTCGTAAAGTAGTCCAACGTTAATGCCCCGCTCATCCAGTCCAGTAGTGCAAAGTGCTGTATAAGCACGATTTTTTAGTTGACTTTTAAGAACCAAATCGTTTAAAACTTGTTGATTTTCTATTTCGCAAAAGCCAATGATGTCGGGGAGTGCAGCACCTATAACTGAACTATCAATTACTTGCGCAATGTGTTTAATTTTATTTGTGTATTTTTCTTCGTCCCATTTTAGTTCGCTGAAAGGTAAGTAATCGTTATCGCTTGTTTTAGGATCATCTTTTGTATCGAAAAAATTTTCAACATTGTAAAACATAATCGTTACTTCTTTTTGTGCTTCCATTTTAGTGAGTGCGACGATTAAGACGGATAGTATTACGCATAATTTTCTAAACATATTATTAAAATTTAAAACTTAATTGCCCAATGTGTTGAGTTGGTGGCCTCACATCGCCAGGGCGTGTTTGATACTCTTCGTTAGTAAAATTATTGACGATGTAACTGAGTTTAACGTGTTTTCCGAAGTTAACAGCAACTCTCAAATCGTGAACAATTACATCTTTTTGAAACCGACTGAAATTAGTTTTTAGCCCTGGTAAAATAGTCCAAGGGGCAAAGTCAACATCAAAACTAGGATCTAATTCGGTAAAAAGCCCCATTACAAAACGTCGGTCAATATTTTCGACTTTACTTTGATAGCGACAACTGTAACCAATCGAGAACCGATGGTAATCCAGTTGTATATCTACTTTAGCTAAATGTCGGTTGCGATATTTTAAAGTTTTAATACCTGGTAATCCTAAGGTATCTACTAAAGGATTAAAGTCGGGTTTGTATGGATTGATGTAAGTGTAGCCGCCAAATACTGTAACGTTTACAGGGCCTAGTTTTCCCATGGCATTTAAACTTGTTTCGATGCCGTTAATAACAGCTTTCCCTAAATTTTGAGAACGAAAGCCGAAAGAGTCTAGTTTTAGGAAGCCGAGATTTCGGCTACCATAATAGTCGAAAGCAAATTCTACCATATTGTCGTAGTTGGTCCAAAAATAGGCTACGTCGGCAAAGCCTTTAAAATCGCCGATTTTGAAACCTTGCTTAATACCAATTTCGGTGCTTTGTCCAGTTTCGGCTTGTAGTGCTTGGTTTGGAAATATTCGTAATACACTTACGTTTGTGCTTACAAATTTTTCGGCAACAGTTGGGAAGCGATAGCCTTGCCCAAAAGAAGCGCGGATGTTGGTATAAGTAAATACTTGGATGTTGATGCCTACGCGTGCAACTGGCACAAACGGTAAATTATTTTTCCCGAAAGGTGTTTTTAAAACGTAACGGCTGCGAGCTGTATCTATTTGATAATCTTCTCCGCGTAAGCCCCCCGATAATGTAATGCGATTAAGTATTTTTTTATCCAATTGAATATATCCTGCTTTGTTTCGTCCGGTGCGTCTGCCGTATAAACTATCTCCAAATACTTGTTGTTCCATGTACACTATGCCTGTAGTAAGGTTAAGGTTATTATGAAAACGCTTTTGATATTGTAATTCGTTGTAGTAAAGTTCGGCATCGCTACTTTGATTTTTATCGTTATTATTTTTCGTTAAGAAATAGCGGGTTCTTAAACTCAGTTTGTTGTTATGTCCGAATAAATAATTGATGTAAGGATCTATGTTAAACCGTTGATTTCGGTAACGCTGTATATTGAAATTTTGTGGTATATAGGCACTATCGTAATTGTGCCAAAGAAAAAATAGCCCTCCTTGTGTTTGCATCATGTTGGTATTTACGCCTACCGAAAGCCCGCGTAAGCGTTTTTGAAAATTGTAACGTAAGTTGGCGTTAAAGCGTTGTCGTTTTTCTGTTTCGAGGTAACGGTAGCCTTCGTCGTCGTAATCGTGACCTCCTAATACTAAGTCGAAATTTTTATGTTTACTAGCATGCGAGAAGTTTAATCCACGTTGAAAGCGTGTGCCTGACCACCACTTGTATTGCCCATATTTTGGGGCATCGTATCCGCTTACGAACATACTAACCGATGTTGAAGGTTTATCCTTGGCGTAAGCTGTTCGGAGGTTAATAACTCCATTTAGTGCGCTGCTACCAAATAATGCAGAAGATGCACCTTTGATTACTTCAATTTGCTCCATATTTTCGAGCGGGACATAATTCCATTTGATATCGCCAGCATCGGCACTAATGAGTGGCATTTCATCTACGAGCATTAACACACGACTCCCTGCGCCATAACTAAATCCGCTCCCCCCTCTAATACTTGCTTGCCCATCGGAAACGGTTACTCCAGGCACTTGATTCATTAAAATATCAAGTGAAGTCGTATTTTTATTTTCAGCTAGAGATGGTTTTATGACTTCCATACTAACTGTTACATCACTAAGTTTTTGTTCGTATTTTCCTGCGCTAATCACAACTTCGTCTAGCATGGCTTTTCCTGGAAGTAATAACACATTTAATATTAAGGTGTCATTTGCTTTTAAAGAAATTTTTTCTTTGTAAGGGGCCAAACCTACCATGTTAATTTCCAAAAGGTGATTGCCAGTAGAAGTTTTAATTGTAAACTCCCCATTCATATCGGAGGTTGCTACATTTTTATTATCTAAAATGATTAATGCACCGAAAACAATTTCACTAGTTTCTTTTTCAATAACTTTACCCTTTAAGAGTACCGACTGTGCAAAAGAAGAAAAATTGCTATAAAACACAGCAACGAAAACACTAAAAATGAACGTACCTTTGGACATAGAAAAAATAAGTGGCAAGGTATAAAAACTAAACCAAATAAAAAATACCAATTATTTTCAATACTATATTCACACAAAATCATTTGAATTGAGAGGATTTATTATTGTAACTTATCACTTAAAGCAATCGGTTTAAGTGATTATCTTTAATATAAAATTTTGAACAAATTAAAACATTAACTATAAACCCGTAAATACAATTAAATAACTCATATTAAGAGAACCATAAATAAACGTATTATGTCAGATATAGATGAATTAAACTATCAAATTGGGTTAACCTGTATAGAAGGTATAGGTAATGTTAATGCCAAACATTTGCTGGCCTATTGCGGTAGTGCCAAAGCTATTTTTGAAACGAAAAAAAGTCAATTATTAAAAATACCTGGTATTGGTTCTATTTTAGCACAAAATATTATTTCGAAGAGCCAATCGGCACTTCAACAGGCAGAATATGAGTTAGCGTTTATTGATAAGCATAAAATTACACCTCTGTTCTTTACAGATACGAATTATCCGCAACGCCTCAAACACTGTGTGGATGGTCCAATTTTGCTTTATTATAAAGGTAATGCCAATTTGAATGCTGATAAAATTGTTGGTGTAGTTGGAACCCGATGCCCAAGTGAGTATGGGATTTCGCAAACCATGCAATTTGTTAGCGACTTGCGACAAAGCGGTGTTTTAGTTGTTAGTGGGCTTGCTTATGGCGTAGATGTTGCCGCTCATAAGCAATGTTTGCAATCGGAAATACCTACTATTGGCGTTTTGGCCCATGGTTTAGATCGCATTTATCCAGATACCCACGATAGAATTGCTAAAAAGATGATTAATTGCGGGGGATTACTTACTGAATTTATGAGTAATACCAGTCCAGATGCAGTTAATTTTCCTCGACGCAACCGCATTGTAGCAGGGATGGTAGATGCCTTGGTAGTAGTAGAAAGCAAGCGAACTGGTGGTAGTTTAATTACGGCTACTATTGCACAAAGTTACAATAAAGATGTTTTTGCTTTTCCTGGTCGCCCAGGTGAGGTTTTATCGGAAGGTCCTAATGGGTTAATCAAGCAAAACAAGGCTTCACTTATTGAGAATGCGTCTGATTTACTTTATGCTATGAATTGGCAAGAGCAAGTAGTTAAAAAACCAGTTCGTTCTCAGGTTTCTATCCCAATCTTTTTGAATGTAGAAGAAGAAGTTATTGCTAGATGTTTTAAAGCAAAACCAGAATTGCATTTGGATGAGATTAGTTTTTTAAGCGAAATGCCAGTTAGTAAGGCTGTATCTGGTTTGTTGAATATGGAGTTTAACCATCTCATAAAAAGTATGCCAGGTAAAATGTATAAATGGGTTGCTTAGACTTCAAGTATTTTCATCTAATTTATTTTTAAGTACTGTTTTTAAGTGTTTTACAGAATTAGCTATTTTATTCTAAAGTACCCAATTTCTTGAAATTGTGGTTAAATAGGCAATGGAAAATGAAGGAGTACTATTATGAGATATTTAACATTTAATATTGCGATAAATCTTTTCCTATATCTTTTCGATAATACTTGTTTTGATATTGAATTTTTTCAGCTTGAACAAAACTTTTATTAACGGCCTCTGTGATAGACTCTCCAAATGAAGTTAAGGCAAATACCCTACCGCCACTGGTTAAAATAGTTTGTTCCTTTAACTTTGTGCCTGAATGAAAAATTAGCGTTTCATTTGTTTCTGTTGTAATGGTTACTTCTTTTTCGATTTCATAATCATTGGGGTAACCACCGCTCACCATAACAACAGTTGCAGCTACCTGAGGGCTTATCTTCAATATTTTAGTATGTAACGTCTGAGTTGCAACGCCTTGTAAAATATCTAACAAATCGCTTTCGATGAGCGGCAATACAACTTCGGTTTCTGGATCACCCATACGACAATTGTATTCAATAACGAAAGGATTGCCATTACAATTCATTAAACCAATAAACACAAAACCGCGGTAATCTATATTTTCTTTTAAAAACCCTGTAATGGTGGGTTTAATAATTTGTTCTTCTACCTTTTTTAAAAATGCAGCATCGGCAAATGGAACAGGACTAATTGCTCCCATCCCACCTGTATTTAATCCGGTATCTCCTTCTCCGATACGTTTGTAATCTTTAGCGGCCGGAAGTATTTTGTATGTTTTTCCATCAGTTAACACAAAAACGGATAGTTCTATTCCATTTAAAAACTCTTCGACGACCACTGTTGAACTAGCTTTACCGAATTTTTGCTGAATTAGCATGGCACTTAATTCGTATTGAGCTTCTTCGAGGGTATTTAGTATTAGAACGCCTTTCCCCGCAGCTAATCCATCGGCCTTTAGAACAAAAGGCGCATTTAGCGTTGTTAAAAAGGTTAAACCTTCTTGAAGTGTTTCGCTTGTAAAACTTTGGTAGCGAGCCGTTGGAATACCATGACGAATCATAAATTGCTTACTAAAGTCTTTGCTGCCTTCTAATATTGCACCATCTTTCTTTGGACCAATAACTGGAATATCTTTTAATACATCATCTTGTAAGAAATAGTCGTGAATGCCTTTAACGAGCGGATCTTCAGGCCCTACAACCACCATGTTAATGTCTTTTTCCCATACTAAATTTTTAATTGCCTCGAAATCGTTGACAGAAATGGGAATGTTGGTACCACAATTAGCCGTACCCGCATTTCCTGGCGCAATATAAAGATTTTGTAGATGCTTACTTTGTGCTAATTTCCATGCAAAGGCATGTTCTCTACCACCTGATCCGAGTATTAAAACATTCATAGGGTTTATCTGAATGCACAAAAGTAAAAAATACTAGTTTAGCTTGAGGGTATAAATAAGAAATGTTTATAATTCCTAATTAAGAATGCTTCTTTTTGTGAAAGACTTTTACACCACGTACACGAGAGCGTTCACGATCTCGATTTTGCCTACTAAGAATACTAAAATTAGTTCTTTTGCCTTTGGTACGGTAACGTTTAAATACATGACGATCTTCGGTATGTTGTTTTCGACTCATTTTAGTCGAACGATACGCCCAACCCTGACTATTTGTTTTTCTTCCTAAAACTCTTGCAAAAAAACCGCGTTTACGACTGCTTCTGGCAAAAGCATCAGCATTACCTTTACTTTTTCGACCTTTAAATAACTTAAAACCGCCGCGCTTTTGATTTCTATGCTCCTTTTTGCGACCACCAGTTTGGGCAATAAGTGGCGTGGAAAGGGAAATACCCAATAAAATTAAAAATATGTAAACAAATGTTCTCACTTTTGAGATTACAATAATACGCAAAATATTAAGCTCTTTAATGCCGTTTATCTAAAATAAAAGCGACTTTATGGCTAAGTATCTTTGTAACACATCTTATCAGACAAAGTTTATGCCAAACTGTTATATTTATAAAAGTATTTTTTGCGAAGTGCATAAATAGTTTTCAAGGCTTAATACATCATAAAATAGATTAGATTTCAAAAAAATGCTTCAAAACACAATCCTTAACTTTTTTAATACTGTTAATTTTTACTACCTCATTTTGACTAAGAGATTTAACTCAAATAAAAATAAAGTTTCTATTTCAGATTGTTAAATCGGATGCCGTCATTTTATTTTCCTCTTTTGAGTAATTAAATATTGAAACAATTGACTTATTTTTACGTTTAATTCTGTAATTTAGATTACATTTATTAAATACTCCCCCTTAATTGAACAACTTAATAGTTTTAATATGAAAAAAAGAGTATTAATAGCCACATTTGCTTTGGCTTTGGTTAGTTTAGTAACTACTTATTATTTTAAATTAAAGGTTATTTCTCCAACTGTTAATAATGCAGAGTTTTCAGAACTTGAAGAGGAGGAGGGAGAAGATTTGATGCGTCCGGCAGAACACTTTGCTTTTATGCGCTCTTACCCCGATTTGAATTTGGATTACAGAGCCTACTCAAAAATGTTGAATGACAACGTTTCAGAGGTATCTAGTTCTAATTTTTTATCTAAGAGTGCTGCAAGTGCCGCCAATTGGCAATTAGAAGGTCCTATCAATATTGGCGGGCGAATAACAGCTTTTGCTATTCATCCTACAAACGCTAATATTATGTTTGCTGGTAACCCGGGCGGTGGCTTGTTTAAAACAATAGATGGTGGACAAACTTGGGTGCCTATATTTGACAATCAAGCTGCTTTGTCTATTGCTTGTATTACGTTCGATCCATTTAATAGTAACACCATGTATGTGGGAACTGGAGACCCAGATACGCCCTTTACAGCCTTTATAGGAAATGGTATTTATAAAAGTACCGATGGTGGTCAAACTTGGACAAACATTGGCTTAACGCAAATGGGTATTATTTCCCGTATTATTGTAAACCCTACTAATAGTAATGTACTTTATGCCGCTTCTATGGGAGTGCCCATGCAACGTAATACAAACCGAGGAGTTTATAAATCGTCGAACGGGGGAGCCAGTTGGACACAAGTACTTTACATTGATAACCAAACAGGTGTAAGCGATTTAGTTATTCATCCAACTAATGGAAATATTGTTTACGCTACCAGTTGGTCGCGTATCAGAACCAATCAAGAGAGTTTAGGATTTAGTACAACTTCTCGGGTTTACAAAACAGGTAACGGCGGAGCTAGTTGGAGTATCTTACAAAACGGATTACCTGGCGGGTCATTAGCGCGCTATGGTATTTGCATGAGTAAGCAAAATCCTAATAAACTATACGTTTCAGTTTGTGATAGTACTTACAATTTGAATGATGTTTATGTAACAACCAATGGAGGTACTAGTTTTACAGGTTTACAAGTAGGTGCGCCTGCTAACGGATTACACAATAGCTTTGGTTGGTACTTTGGTAAAATTTATGTCAATCCAACTAACGATAACGATATTTTCATCTTAGGGGTAGAACATTTTCGCTCTGTTGATGGTGGGTTAAGTTGGTTTATAAACCAGCCACCTTGGTGGACTTATAACCCACATGCAGATTGTCATGGGATGCAATTTAAAGGCCCTGGTAATTACATTATGGCAACCGACGGCGGCTTGTATGAAACTAATGATGATGGTACAAGCTGGTTGAAAATTGATAACATCCCTAATACACAATTTTATAGAGTAGCGGTAAACCCGCATCAACCTGGCGATTACTGGGGGGGGGCTCAAGATAACGGTACTACCAATGGCAATACAACAACAATTAACCTTTGGCCGAGGGTATTTGGTGGCGATGGCTTTCAACCGCGACACGACCCTATCAATCCCAATATAATTTATACCGAAACCCAAAACGGTAATTTATGGGTTACAACAGATGGTGGGCTTAACTTTAATAGCTTCGATAATACGCTTCCAACTAGCGACCGCCGCAACTGGGATATGCCTTATGTGTTCGGCTCAAACAGCAATATTATGTACACAGGTACTTACCGCGTATTTAAAAATGTTACCAATCCAACCGATAACTGGACACCCATTAGCCCTGATTTAACAGACGGTGTTATTTTTGGAAACCGTTTTCACACCATTAGTGCTATTAACAACTCGCGTTTAAACTCGCAACACATTTATGTAGGCACATCTGATGGAAACGTTTGGCGTTCTCTAAATGACGGTTCCACTTGGGATAGTTTACAAATGACCTTACCTAACCGTTATGTAACTTCTATTCACGCCTCGCCAAATGTAACCAATAACGTTTACGTTACACACAGCGGTTACCGTTACAACTCTTACATTCCACACATCCATAAATCGGTTAACAATGGAAGCACTTGGATAAACATAAGCGGTAACTTACCTCAAACAGGAATAAATGATGTGCTGATTAAGCCGGGTAATGAAAATGTATTATTTGTAGCTACTGACATTGGTGTTTATTATACAACCAATGGAGGTGTTAATTGGCTACGTTTAGGAGGTAATATGCCTCTCATTCCAATTTGGGATATTGATTTAGATGGGGTTAACAACCGTTTAATAGCTGGAACTTACGCCCGTTCGTTACAATCTATTGATGTTAGTAATTTGGCGCTTACCTCGGATATAACCAATAATGTGGCTGCTCCTAAACTCAACTTTAGTGTTTATCCAAACCCAGCCAGCAACACCATTCGTTTGATGAGTTCTGATAAAGCCATTACAGCTTATTCTATTTATGATGCCAAAGGAAAAGAAGTAATGAAAGATGTGATAACCAACTCAGAAAACATAGACATATCCTCGCTTGCAGAAGGTTTATATTTTATTACTGTTACTGGAAAAGAAGTTTCTGCAACGCAGCGTTTTGTGAAACTTTAACGATGAAGGGCGAAGGGCTAGATGTAGATTCATTTATTACACAAAGTTCTCAGCATCTGTTAATAGATGTTCGCGCGCCCATTGAATACAAAAAAGGACATATTCCGAATGCCATTAATATTCCGCTTTTTGAAGATAAAGAACGTGCGGAAATAGGAACGCTCTATAAATTAAAAGGTAAACAAACGGCAATTGACCGAGGTTACGAATTGGTTACACCGAAACTAGATTACTGGGTAAACAAAGTAAAAGAACTATCACGTGCAAAACCTGTTTATGTGTATTGTTTTAGAGGCGGCATGCGCAGTAATAGTTTTACGTGGCTGCTTAACCAACATGGGATGGCCGCCAAACTATTAAATGGAGGTTATAAAAACTACCGCTGCATGGTATTAAATCACTTCGAACAACTACACGCATTGGTTTTGTTAGGTGGGCCTACGGGCAGCTATAAGACAGATATTTTAAGGCACATCCACCACCAAAAACTATTGCCAACCATTGACTTAGAACAACTCGCAAGCCACAAAGGCTCGGCGTTTGGTGCTATTGGCGAAAAAGCACAAACCCCTCAACAACTATTCGAAAATAATTTTTACAATGCTTTAAAACAACAAACCTTACCGTTTTTGATAGAAGATGAGGCCATGAGCATAGGTTATAATAAAATACCTTATTCATTTTGGCTTCAAATGAAAAAAGCACCCGTTTTAAAATTGATACTTCCCTTCGAATTACGTTTAAAAAAAATAGTAGCCGATTATGGGAACGCCTCTATTCCAGTTTTAAAAGAAAGTATTATTCGCATAAGCGAGCAATTAGGTGGGCAACTCGCTAAAGAGTGTCTATTGATGCTTGACCAAAGTAACATAGAAGATGTGGCGCAACGTGTTCTGAATTACTACGACAAAGCTTATGCCTTTCAACATCAAAAAAAAACAGAAACTAAATTTGTTTTAATAGAAAGCCATACAGATGATGTGGCTATAAATGCCATGCTTATAAAACAAGAATTTGAAACCTTATGTCAAACATTAAGTTAACCCATTACAGTAAAGCCAGCGGTTGTGGCTGTAAAATAGCTCCTTCAGTTTTAAAAACACTTTTAAAAACAGACTTAGTTTTTAACGACCCACATTTATTAGTTGGTAATGCTAACGCCGACGATGCCGCTGTTTATGCCCTTAATGAAAATGAATTATTGATTAGCACCACCGACTTTTTCATGCCCATTGTTGACAGCGCTTTTGATTTTGGAAAAGTAGCCGCTTGCAACGCCCTTAGCGACGTATATGCAATGGGAGGCAAACCCTATATGGCCATTGCCATTTTAGGATGGCCCACACAACAGTTACCTCCCGAATTAGCAGCTCAGGTTTTAGATGGCGCGCGCACCGTTTGTCATCAAGCGGGCATTAGCTTGGCTGGCGGCCACAGCATTGAAAGTACCGAACCCTTTTTTGGATTAGCAGTTACAGGAGGCATGCCTAAAGCGCATTTAAAACAAAATCATACACTACACGTAGGAGATATTCTTTACTTGAGTAAACCTTTAGGCACTGGCATTTTAAGTACAGCGTTAAAACGTGGGGCATTAAGTAGTTCCTATTACGAAGCGCTATTAACCACGATGTGTACTTTAAATGATTTAGGTTTTGAACTAGGTGCATTACCTTACATAACAGCAATGACCGATGTTACAGGTTTTGGATTAGTAGGGCATGCTTTAGAAATGATTGGAACAAAACCTTTAAATATTCATATTAAAAAAACACAAGTCCCATTTTTGCCTCATGTAGCGCATTACCAAAATCAATTTATTTATCCAGATAACACCACACGTAATTTTAGTCATTACGAAGCCCAAACCGAAGGCATGATAGATTTAGATTTTATGTTGTATTGCGACCCTCAAACCAGTGGTGGCTTATTATTCAGCGTTTCTGAAACGTATGTACCTACTTTTGAAGCGTGGTGTATTCAAAATAAAAAAACAGTACATGCTATTGGTAGAGTGGTAGAAAACGAAATTGGTGAAAAAGGAAAAGTGATCTTTTTGTAAAAGCACATTGTTTACTTCATAAAATTCTATCAGATAACTATTGCCTAATTTTATAGTAATTCATTTATATCAAATTTCAAGAAAGAGCATCTTTAGAATAAAATATATTTGCTTTAGGTATTATTCATGTTGCTAATGTTGTTGATTGAGCGGATAGAATTAAAAAATTACCTAGGTGTTTTATAATTTAACCTCCTGCGTGAGGGATTATTTCGGCTTCACTCAACATAAATTCTGTAACAGCCCTGCGTGAGGGATTATTTCGGCTTCGCTCAATACAAATGAAGCGGCAGCCCGCAAAGGGCTTTTGCGAACAACTGCGCGAGCGGCGGAGGCGGAGGCACGAACACCCCCGCACGCAGCAGCAGGTGTAGCAAAAGACCGAGCGGCTAAAGCGTAAAGCCCGACCCCAAGAATAACATTAATTAAAGTAAAACTTAAAGTGTAAATAATACACTAAGCCATGTATATACTCTAAAGGGGGCACGCCCAAAACCTAATTACAGCTTTGAAAGAGATAATTTTTTAATTTCTAAATTCTAATCTGAAATACCTCATTAGTTAGAAAAAGAAATTTATGATGCTTCTATAGAATGGAAACTTTATTCACATTTATTAAACTTACCACCCCAAAACCAAGTGTTTATATCTGTTTTTCTAAAACAGGTATTTCTATTCTTACAAACGCAAACCCATTAATTTAATTTTGTTTTATGGAGCAGAACCCATTAGCAAAAGGCTTAATAACCTCTTAAAAACGACCAAGCCCGCATGGTAATAGCGGGGGCTTAATCCGAAACGCCAAAGAGTAGGAAAGTAAATTTTTTATAATATGAAAAAAGATAACACCAAAAAAAGTAGTGGTTCAACAGCGAACAACACAACAACCGCTTCGTTTCAATACCGAACCCCGGCGGCAGTTCAAGATTTCGAAAACCAGCCTGTTTTACAGCAAATGCTTAATGCCTTGTGGAATCAAAATTTGGATGGGTTTAACCAGCAAGGTATGGTAGGTAATTTATGGAATGCCACGAACACACCTGAGTTAACTAATTATTATAATCCACTTGATGGAGTGCCTGCTGGAGCAAACAACGGCCCGGTGCCTATTACTTGGTCGGCATTCCCTGGAAGGTTGGCTTATAACTATCCCACTTTACCTCAAACAACATTAAACCAACTTGCCGATACTGGAGCAATGCCTGCACAAATATCTAATAGTCCTTGCGATGCCAGCCAACAGCCCAACGCACCCTACTACCCTTATGGGCCGCGTGGATGGCAAGATGAGTATTGCGAATGGGCAGTTACACGACGTAGCTCCGATAATAAAATAACACGTATTGATTTTACATGCGAAAATCCTGAGTACTGGAATTCATTGTGGAAAATAAACAGTGCTAAAGTATTAGAGTTGTATCAAACAGTATTAAATAAACCACAAATTACATTAGCTGATTTATCCTTGCCTAATACAACCGATCCCTCTACAGGTCAACCCTATTACAACCCTCTTAATAAATGGAATACAGGAACGGTTAGTACTGCCGACTTGGGCGGTGCCATGCATTTAACAAGTACACCTAATACACTACAAACGGAAATTGGGATTTCATCGGCGGCTACTGTACTCCGAAATAATCCATCTGGTACTTCTGGAAACACCGTTTGGGCTAACCCAACACAAAACAATGCTTTACTTTGTGATGCGCAATACGGTCAAAAGTTTAGAAACAGCGACCCAACTATTGGCAATGGCATTAATGGATATGTTAACGATGGCTTAACTCTAAGTCTTACTAACCCTCCAGGCCTTTACATACAAATGCCTGACTTTAACTTGTATTCAACACCCGATGGTACGCCAGCTTCTGAATTTTGGACAATTGTACGAGGTTCAAAAACATTAAATGATGAAAATGGAAATCCATTGTCAGGTAATTTTATATTGCACGCTGTATTTGAAGTGCCAGCAAGTTATAATTATACCATTAGTGATATACAAATTAATAATGGCATTTCTAAAAGCTTCATTGATTATGGTTCGCAAGTAGCAGCTACATTTTCAATGCAAGTATTAGCCGATGCGTATCCTGCAAGCACACCTCAAGGGTATAATGCCGTTGGTACACCCGATGTTTTATTGGCTCAACCTTTGCAGTTATTTTATCAAGATTATTATACCAGTATGTACAATACATTGATTCCGAACCCAGTTAATAATCCTATTTCGGAGTTAAGCAACAGTACTTATATAGCTCCTGATATATTGCCACTCTCATCTAACGCAGCATTTGTACTCACTTGTGCCACTTGCACAGCTGTTGCTGGTCAACCAGACACGTATCCTAGTGTTACCTTCGACGACCCTAATATTACTGCAACTGTTACCAGTGTGGTTAATAATATTAGTTATGCAGTTCCTGGAAACAGCTTGCCAAATTCTATTTCAAGTAATCCTTATACATCTTTGTATATTAATGTAAGTGTTGGCATAAACGCGGCTGTTGGTTTGCACGGCATTTATATTACCAATATTAATCAAACTAAAAGTGTGGCAATGCCAGCCTTGTTGAATGTTACCACTACTATCCAAAGCACCGTTGCTTCTAATATAGCTTGGCAAAATACAGGTTTAACCATCACGAGTCAAACACCTAGTGTTACCATAAGTTATTTAGATGGTTTATGGACCGCTAATCCTGAGGACAATGGAGGTAGATTATACGATGCTAATGGGAATCCTCAATTTATTGAAGCAAAACCCGGCTATACAATGCCAGGGCAAGATGAAGGAGCTTTGATAGGTAGGGTTGGCAGCACCGTTTTTTTAGTAGGAAACAAAGCAACAGTGCCAACAGGACTTACAGGCCAACTCATGCTATGTATTAACGATGATCTTAATGGAATATATGGAGCTGGCTTAAAAGATAATATCGGGAGTATTGCGGTGAGCATAAGTATCGTATAACAGTCCATTAGTTGTTGATACATTTTTTAAAGAAGTCAAAAGGGATAAATTTTAGCAGGAGATGAAATAGTGTTTTCGTCTCCTGTTAACCCAAAAAAATTTATAGTTAAGAATACTATTTAATTCATTTAAAAACTAAACACGATGAGAAAAGTAATACATATACATTCGAAAAAACTAGCCTTATTCTTAGTCATTATTTTAATTGCCATTACAAGTATTTTAGTGGGCGGAAAGGCGACTACTAAAAACAGTATCACTAAAAGTGGAGGGGTGAGCAGCACACCACCCGACACCTGTAACTGTTACGCAGGGGCTTTAGCTAATAAATACGTTGTTACTTACACCAACCAAGTACCAGGCGATTTAAGTTCTATCAATCAATCGAAAGCCGATTGTTTTGCTTGGCAAGAGTTTGTAGCACTTAATTGGCCCGTAAATCCCTCTAGCAGTTTTGGTACACCGGGCGATATGGGTCAAGTTCAATGGGAAACGTACATGCCTCGAAATATACTTTTTCCTGCAAATGGAGCAAGTCCGCCCGCATGGGGTACTTTAGTTTCGGACGAATACGCTAAAAAATTTAAGTCGCAAAAACTTCTTTTTAATAAACAAACCACAAAATTATTAACGTTTACCAGTAAAGTAACCGAAGATGTTTCGGCCTCTAGTGTGAGTCCTAACCAAGCAGCACCGGGTGGCGAGCCCAATTGGCTTGGGGCACAAAATGGCACTAATTTATGGTACGAGGTTTTACTTAATCAAGACTATTATAATTTTATAGTAAGTAAAGGGTATTACAATGCTAAAACCCAACACGATTCAGTTAAAGCAGGCACGATGATAAATTTCCCGGCAGGTGTGTATAATGGAGCTGTTGGTGCTATTGAATTAAAAGCAGCGTGGATGGAAGTTACCAATCTATCTTCGCCTAAATGGAAAAGGTATAAACTATCTGTTGCTACGGTTATGGATCCAATGACGCATGCACTCAGAACCACAACAGTAGCTTTAGTAGGATTACATATTTTGCATAAAACACAAACGCAACCAACATGGCTATGGGCTACGTTTGAACAAGTAGATAACGTACCTGCCCTAAAAGGTAATGCACCTACCTATGGTTATAATTTTTATAATGCCTCGGCAACCATACAAACCGTAACTGTAAAAAACGAAGGAGGTAAGGCAAATTCGACGGTTACTGTTTCCAGTTCGCCTAATGTTTCACCACCTTATTATTTGTGGCAAGCAAAGCCTGTTCCAATTCAATGTACACGGTTAAACGCTATTGACACCGTTAATGCAGCACCTATTAATGCTTTAATGCAAGGTAAGATTAATTCACTCTATTCTGGTTCGGTATGGCAGTATTACCAATTAGTAAACGTTATTTGGTCAAATACCACTCAGCCTGCGCGTGTACAGCCCGATACAATTCCACGAAGACTTAATCTTTCGGGAATGAATCCTATTGGCAGCATAGTGGCTAATACATCAATGGAAACGTATGTACAAAATACAAATACTTGCTTTAGTTGTCATCAATACGCCAGCATAGCAGATTATCCTCTTGATTCAGTAAACAACAATAAGATTGGAGATTTTAGCTTCGCTATTGGTTTTGCACAATACCCACCTATCAAAAAAATAATTAAGGGTTTAAAAAGTAGAAAGACGTATTAACTAGTAGTAACATTACATTCCCCACTATTTATTCTAAAAAGTCTGGTTTTTTAATCAGACTTTTTTATGTGTTAGGTTAAACGAACTTATATTATTAAACTATGAAAATAATCTAATACTAATGAATCTTTTAGTTCTACTTTGTTAGAAATACTTGCCGTAGCTTTTCTATACTTTCGCTCTCGTGCCTTCTGGCTCAAAGAAACACAGGTATCGTATCGTGCCTCGTTGCTCGGAATAGATTTCTATTGCATAATCTCGGTTTAAGCGTTTCTTAATTCCTCTTCCCCTCGTCCTTGTTTGAGCGTTAGCGGAAACGAGGACGTGCTAAATGGGCGTTTGTAACGCCAACGCTATCACTTTATCTGCGTTACAAACGCAGTTCTAAAACGTCCTCGTTACGCTTCGCTAAACAAGGACGAGATAAAAACATTTCTAATCACTGTGGCAGGTTTTGTTTTGTGATAGATTTCGACGGTCTATCTCCCCCTAACTCATTTTCAAATTTTGATTTTAAACATTTTGCAGAGTTAGCTATTTTATTCTAAAGTGACCGATTTCTTAAAATCTCGGTTAAATCTAATGAGACCGCTGCAAGGATTTCTACTGAATTTTAAATGTTTTTTTAAGATATGGAAAACGATTTTACTGGCTTGTAGCGCTTCTAATAAAAAATAGAACTTTATGAAACCCCTGTTATGAATGGTTTTTAGCTTGCAGCCATCTCATATTTCAAGAAAAAATATTTTCAGAATTAAGCAATAGGAATCGTAATAGATTCCTATCGTATAATATGGTTAAAGTTAGGTCAAATCCATTTTACACTTGGCAAACGTTACGCCTTTATGCACTAAATCTTTCTATTAATAAAAGCAAGTCTATTTTAGTCTAATTTTACTAACCAAATTTTTGAACTAAACTATAAATCATTTCGTATTACTAATACTAACCAAAACTTTTGATAGAATAACTGCTATTTATCTAATCCCATTTTTGCCCAATAAACGTAGTCGTTTTTCCTCTCGAAATAATGAGAGGGCTACCTTTTAGTTGAATGAGCGTAGTTGGCACGGTGGTTATATTTTCGAGGCTTTCGTTCACAATAGAGGCATAAGTAATAGCATTTCCAGCATTGTAATTATATCCCTTTGAGCCCGTTTGCCATGGGCCTACTCCTCCTACTTCAATATGCTCATCTTTGTATTCGTTAACCCATACAATCATTAATTGCTTGTTAGTCTGAACAAGCGTAGGCACATGATCAGAGTATTCTTTAAATGTTTTTTTTCCAAACAGATGACTATCAATTAAAGTGGCTACGTTTATTAAATTATCTCGACCTACTACAGTGTTGTTTTTTCTCATCTTTGGACCTATCCACGTTAAAAATACGGCACCATTATTTTCATTTTTTATGGTTTTGTCTACGTATTTAAAAAGTGCCACGCCTTTTATTCCTGTATCATCTAATACCTTGTGCTGACCCAAAGTAATTTTCTCTTCATCGGTTTCAGTAATAATGGCAGCATTTATTTTATATCCACCGTTTTCTTCCATGCCGCTACTTAGCCAAGCAATAACCAAATCTCCATTCGAGTAAGCAATAGCTGGAGACCCCGAGCTTGTGTGATTTCCAACCTGTTTGGGTGGAGTTAATTCTTTTAGTGTGGTGGCATTAAATTGGCCTAACATTAATTTTTCAGTATTCTTCTCAACATATAGCACATATAATTTTGTTTTATCGGCAGTAATAGAAGGACTATGTGCAAGATTATACTTAAATACAGTTTTTACATCTTCACTAAGCGGGTTTAAATATTCAGCGGTCAACTTTCTTAACACAAGTTCATTACCTAAACTATTAAATGCAATGCACACGTTATTTTTATCCATATCCATGTCGGTATAAGATAACGTTGTACCCTCTAAACTTTGTTCATCAATATTAGTGTAATTATGTTGTGTTTTTTGAAATAGATTTAAAATAATGAGCGAATTTTTTTTCCTAAAGGTTTCACCACTTGCTAAATTTCCGTAAGGAACAAATTTATTAGTAGGAAATAAAAGGTCTAAAACACCAAGCATAGGAAATATAGCTATTCCAATATTTATTGGGGCGGCGTCTCTCGTTTGCCCGTAGAAACCAAAATATTCCATTCGTACAGAAAAGTCGTATTGAAATACTTGATTAAACGCATCGCGACCTACATCTCTAGTTTTTGGGTCAGCCCCTAAAATGAAAGCTAATTCGGTAGGCGACCACCTATATACGCTTGCTAAATCATCAAATATATCTTTAATGACTTCTGTTGTTTTTCCCGCAATTTTATCAATTATTTCGCCAGCAACTTTAATAGGTTCAATAAGTTTATAAAAAATTCTTTCTGCATCATTTTTTACTGACTCAATCATAACAACTGGCAATTGATTGAGTTTTTCTGTACTTAGGTATAAATCAAAACTAATATCGTAGCCACAAATATGTATTTCGCTTTTTATTAAGAAATAAATGCCTTTAGGTTTGCCTCTAAAATACGATGGAATATTTTTTAGTTTTGTGATATTCGTAAACTCATCTTTAGATAATGCGTGCGCAAGAAATTTTAAGTCGAAACTAAGCGACTCATTGAGGCTAACGGTTTTATTTATTAGCGGTATATCTATATCGGCTTTTAAAACAAAGTTGAAGTAGGCGCTCGCATAAAAAATTTCTTTAGCCGCCAAACATTTAAGGTTAATTTCGCCAATCGAACTAATTTTTAGTAGTGCAGAAAAATCAAGACTATTTCCATCGTAACTGACATCTACCAATGCCTCTAGGCCAAGTAAATGTAATTGCAGCGACCCAAGTAATTGAATCTTTCCATCGTTATTTTTAAACTCCAGAAATGCACCTCCTTCACGTACAACTTCACTAACGGTGCGGCTTATTTTTTTGACAACCTTTTTATTTTCATCTTCTAAAATTTCTAATACTGTTTCTTTATTATAAGGTAGCATCTGTTTACCTTCGGCGCCTGTTACATAGCTTATGTTTTCTTCGGAATTTAATTGTTTGTCGGAAGGTATTTTTTTAGATAAAGTTTTGGTACTAACTTTATAAACACCTTCACTTTTTCCGATTAGTTTGAACCAATTGCCAGCTTGGATAGGCGAGAGGTAAAGGCACGCTTCCATTTCACGTTGTTGTAATTTAAAGTAAAGATAAGTTTGAAAACTGCCTAACTCAAGCGATGCTGTTGCTTCAAAACCACGTTTGTATAATTTGCCGTTTGGTAAAGTTATCGAGTCTATGGTAGTTAGTGCAAATGCTAATGTATGGAGATGAATTGATTTTATACTTGCGGGGAGCGTGCGAGCCTTTTCTTTATCCCAAAGGGCAAATAAATTTTCGGCGGTTAAATTATCTATTCTAATTGCTAAATGCGCTACGTTAGGCACGGGCGATGGTGGCTGAAACGTTACTACTGCGGCTAAATCTATTTCTGTGGCTTGGTTTAATTTTATTTTTCCAGTTACGCCTAAACCTAAAGCGGGCGGTGTAAATAGAATAGTGCCCATTACGCCCAAGTTGGTGAGGGTAACATCAACGGTATCTATTTTAAAATGGATTGCATTTTTATATTCGACACTAACAAAAAGACCTATAGTTGAAATTTCAAGTTTTCCATGAAACAAGTAATTGTTTTCGTTAATGAAAATATGGAGATCTCCTTCAAGTCTTGCACTGAAACCTTCGTTGTGTGCAAGACTAAATGTAACGTTGCTTAATTGAATTTTATTTGTATCATTTACTTGTATTTCGAGTTTGTTGAGTGTTGTTTTTAATTTCTGCTCTTTTGTATTTAGAAAAATATCACATTCGAGTTGGCTGTGTCCTAGTACTTTTTGCAAGGCTTGCACCTCGCCTCCTTTGCTATTGTTTATTAAATCGAGTTGGGTTTTAATGGTAATTCCTTTCACTAAATTAAGTGCAGGAATTTCGCTAATTGATTCTAATGTTTGCGGAATGGTGAAATTTTTCCAATCATTATTAGCAACGATTACCAGTAATTTGTTGAACTCAATTTTTGCGCTGCCGACAGGGAACGTAATAGATTTTACAGCGGGACGTTTTGTTTGTGAGTCGGCTTCTCTTTTTTCGAGTAAAAACCCGGCAACTAATGAGTAACTGTTTTCAGGATCCGCTTCCCCTTTAAAAAATAGTTCGCCATAGTTTGTATCGGCTACCAACTCGAACTGTTTTTGCAATGAACTGTATGAAAAATAAAAACCTATTAACTTTAGGTCGTTAATTATTTCTTTAATATCAATGAGGGAATAGCCATTTTCTCCTGTTAAGAAATTAGGATTATAGCCAAATGTATTTAAAATATCGGCAATTGAAAGCCCATTGCTTTCGCCCATAAAATCAAGACCACCTTTTACTTCGATGTCGTTGCTATGTGGCCACCTCTGGATGGTAATGTGTATTTTTTCGCTATTAGTAGCTTGGTCATTAATGGAAATGTTGGTGCTGAAGTTGAAACCAAATTTACCATGGCTATACATTAACTCGGTAGATACTTCTTTGAATTTGAATTTATTATTTCCAATATTAAACTCAAGTAGATCATTTAGGGTAAATAAAAGTGAATAGTAGTTGTTTTTAATGTTTCCTACAAAGCGTAGGTTGCTACACGTCATTTTATCTAATCCTAAACCAATGTTTGGGGCGTGCGTTTTTATGATTTCGCCAAGTGGTATATTGTTATTTTCTAATTGTGAATCAAGAAAAACTTCTACCTCGCTATTTGGTAAACTTATGCTACATACAAATGTTTTCTCAAGTAATTTTACTTGCGAACGAAGTGTAACAAAGGTTGTATTCGGATAAAACCCAGTGAATACTAATAGTTCAGGGTCATTAATTTGTAGCCAATCGAAGGGTTTCCAGGTAAAGTCTATGCCAGCAATAACATTAACATATTGTACGCTTTTATCGTTTACATCTAAATTGATAACCAATTCTTTTAATAAAACGTGTTCAATGGCAGTGTTTAAACCCTCAACGTTCATTAAGTAGCTGTCAATGGATGGGAAAAATGCTTTCGTTATATCGTGTAAACTTAATCCTTTATGTCGTTTATTTATTTCAGCTTTTAAGCGGATAAATGAGGTGTTGATTGAATTAAGTTCTGATGAAAGGGTTATTGTTTTATTATTAATTTTAAAATCTGTATAAATTTTTAAGAACGCTACTACATGTTTCGATTCCGATTTTTCTTGAATGGGAAAGGCATAGATGTCGAAGTTTAATTGAAACGATGGGAATTGGGGTAGCCTTGCAATTAGCTTATCTATTTCTTGTTCTATTTCTTTGCTTAAAGCAGGCTTAGAGCTTTGCGAGGTTTTTTCTTCTCCATCTTCTTCAAATTCATTTTCTTCACTCAAATAAAGTTGTTGCTCAATTAAATATGCTTTTATACTTTGTTTTAAACCTTGAAAGGGTTGAAATTGAAAATTGTTATTGAATGAACGGATAGCAATAACTGAATACCCATCTAACAAACCTATTTTACCAGTAACATCAAAAGCGGCTTTATCAAAACACCAATCCATTACGTTTGTAACGTTTGTATTTTTAAACTTAAGTTTAGCTTGATAAAATTTTTGTAGATTTTTATCTAGGCGGTTTATGTTTTTAAAACTTTCCTGAATTTGACTTGGATAATTTTCAATGACAAATGATTCGGGACTAGTTTCTAATAGCATTTCATCGGTGAAATCTAATTCAGCGAAAATGGTATTTTGAAGAATTTGGTTGAGTATAGATGAGTTAGTTTCCATTGGCGTTGTTGTTGCTGGTTTGACTGGTAGTTGGCTATTTGAAAGTGGATGGATTCATTTGCTGTTGTTGAATCTTAAGGCTTTCATAACTTATATTTAGTGTAAGCGATATTGGTGCATGATCGGAAATCGAATCACTGTAAGTGCATTTTGGCATTAGGATAGGATTAAAAAACATACTTAAGGAATTAAGTTTTTGATTAATATTTTCAGCCTCAACTAACGACTGTTTAAATGCGGCTAGATTTTTTTTCGAGTCTCGATTATTACTACTGGTTTTGAGATTTTTATTTTTTTGAATTAGTTGATTTCTTTTTTCGTGACTTTCATAAATTGTATTAAGTTTATCGAATCTATTTCTAAACTCATCACCAGAATAATACTTTTCAATATTTTTTCTACTTTGTCGAAATTCAGCAGTTAATCTATTTGTATCATATTCTTCGTCAATTGCATCAGGATTTATTTTTTTTTGATTCTCGATTAAAGATTCAACTGCATTACTAATTTTCTCTTTAGCTATGTTAATTGCGTTCTGTATCGGTAAAAATTCTTTGACTAAGTCTAAAACTTCATAGCCCAAGGACGGATATTTGATTTTGTCCCTTTTTGATGAGTTAATGCATATGTAGAACCTGTCATATGTGCTTGTATCTTTTGGATTTTCACCTTTCCAAACCTCATTGATTCCATAAACGGTTACCTTTGGTTGTTCGGCTGCTAATGTAAATTTTTCCAGTTTTAAAGGATTTTTTGGATTTGATTTATGATTATCTCCTTCATCTTCTTGAAGATTTAGATCACCAAAAAATAAAATACAATCATAATTTTCTTTCAAGAAAACTTGTTCTAAGGATTGAAAATATTGATTCAAAATTTCTATTCTATACTTCGTATTCAAACTTTTTGGAGGCGGTGCATGAAGGCAGCATAGTCCCATTTTGAAGTTTGAGAAGTTCATTTCAAAAAATACGCTCTTCCTAATTTCAAGTAGTTTTTTATCTGGTTTTCTTTCACTTCCCATGTTTATTTCGTGAAACTGAGGACCAAAACTTTTTATTTTACTCATAGCCTCCTCATAATCTTTCCACAAATCCTTTCTACAAAGTATAATATATGATTCATGCAAATTCGTAACTTTATTATTCTCGGATGTACTCGAATCAAAAACATACCAATTTGATTCCTTTCCTAGGTTCATTTCTTTTTCTCTCCTATTTAAGTAGTCGTTTTCTAAGTAAAATGTTAAAGCTATTGCTTGTTTTGGTGCTTCGATTAAAAATACAACATCTGCCTCCCATTTAATTATACACTTAATTATATAATCAAATGCTAAATGTGGTCTTGGTAAATGTTCTCGAAGATTCGTTACTTTTGTCGTAGGTACGCTTCCAAAATCGTAATGCGTGTTCCTCACATTCCAACTAACAATTTTTAAAGTTTCAGTCATAGTAATTTCAAATTAGGTTTAACATAAAGTCGTTTACAAATCAACTTAATAAATAGTTTCATTAAGTTCGATAAATTCAAAAGTAAATTATATTGGTTAAGTAAACTAGCAATTGCAGAGAACTAGTAGTTAACGCTAAATCAAAACCTATTGAACCTTAGGCATAAAAATTATTTTAAATTTTCAGTAGTTTCTGAATTTTCAATATTATAAGATTGCAGCAATTGCCTCAAAAAAATGCGGCTTTTATTTAACCGAGATTTAAAGAAATCGGACACTTTAGAATAAAGTAGCTAACTCTGTAAACTATTTAAAATCAATATTTAAAAAATGAGTTATACCGAATGCAAATATATTTTAGTCCAAAGATTTTGCCAATAAAAATTGGTGGGATTGAGGCGGTAATTACAGGCGTAGCAGGCAGCTACGTCGAAAATTAGCAACGAAAATAACACCAATTTTTATCAAAAGATTGGACTAAAATATATCTGCTTTTGGTATTAGATGGAATTATGCAATAGGAATCGTAATGAGAGATGAAAGCCCAACAAAACAAGCACTTTTTCGATTGAGGCATAGTGGTGGTCTCTAATTATTTTATATTTTAACATATATATCTAACGAATAGCCGTACCCTTTTTATAAGAGGTGATCGGAGGCTTACGTCTAGCCTTATAAAGCGTCTAGCCTTTTAAAATATTCTTTTCCCATTATTATAGTTTTTATTTAGTGGTACATTACCAACGACTATTCCTATCATGATAAATCGGAATACTATCTTTTTGCTTAGTAAATACATAACCGTTTTCAAAATAAAAATATAATTTATAATCTTTACGATTGTATTTGGGTTTACGCCAACACGCATCTGAAAAACTTGATAAGTGGGGTTTATTTTTTAAAGTATCGAAATCTACACCAAAATCACTACACACTAATAAATCATTGAAACCAATATCTTTGCCTGATATAGACCATTTGCCAGTATTTTTAAATATCGGAGTTGCTTTGTCTAAATATTCTTTCTCACTCATAAAAAATTCTTGGTGAAAAGTAGAGTCATTATTTACATACATCACTTCAATTTGCCCAGTCGGATATTTATATAAATATTTACCATTTATTTCATTTGTAATTATATCTGGCAAGTCATCTTCAATATATTTACAACTAAAAAAAGTAATACATAAAAGAGTTATAGTAATCTTAATAATTGGCTTAGACATTTTTTATTTACTTTTTGTTAATACGGTTACTTTAACTTTATAATTAATCACAATCGTCTTTAATGCTCCTTTAAAGCCGTTGGGATATTCTTGATTAAAAACTGAACCTTCAGGGCCATAACCAATTGGGGGTGGTAAACGTGAACCAGACATAGCCGTCATGTTGTCGTGCATAGTTACAATAACATCAATTGCAGTAATACCGCCTAATTGTGTAACTTTTTGAACAGAAACAGAACCTTTAAAACTACCATGAAAAGCCCTTGTCGGATTCGATTTTATATCTTTAAAAAAACTTTTTACATAGTCAACTTTACCTTCCTTGCTTAAAGAGCGAACAAATTCTTTACTCCTTAAACTACCATTCTCAGATGGATTATTGGCTAAATTGTTAATTGCAGCTTGAACTTCTGGGGTTTTAAGCAGGTAATAACCCATGACGCTATTTTCATCAAAAGACCTTTCATTAGGTCCTGTACCAATGGCCCATTGATAAAACAAATGAAAGGCTGTAGCCTCATTATTTTTAACAGCTTCAGCCCATTTGCCATCACTTTGAGAATTACCAGAATTAGCGGCTTCTTGGACAGAACCTAGAAACCATTTTTGTGCCGCTTCTCTTGCAAAACTAACGTCTTCTTTTTTACCATAATCAGCTCCTAATCTTCTATTGGTCGGTTCATAATCTGTAACGCCATATTTTTCAGCAGCCTCAAAAGCAACATCAAAAGCTTTCCTATTCTCATCAGGGATAACAATTGTTCTATTTAAGCCATCATCTGTATGTGCAATTAATTTTCCGTTTTTATCTTTATAATCAGTTGTAGCATCCAACCCCAAAGGATCACTATAATAAATAGGATTATTCCCAAACACCGCATACGGACTCTCCCACGGCTTCACAACAGGATCCCTCTCCCACCTTCTCATCACCCTACTATCATACATCCAAAACTCCGCACTCTGCGCCCCATTAAAGATTTCATCTTCCTTCTCATGCCCATTGTGCGAGTAACGGTAACTAGCAGCATTCCACGTTCTCCCCGGCATTGTCTGTCCGAACCCATAATAATCGGTATTAAACTATAATATTTTAAAGAACGTTTTTATAAAGTTAATTAACTGATTTTCACTTTTTAAAATTTCCTCTTACGGAGACAAGTGAAAATAAAAAATAATTGATTTATCAATATCTGTATGTGAGATAAGTACAAAATTATTGTTTTTTAAAACATATTGAACATCTTTACTATTGAACATCGCTATAAAATTTTCCTTATAATTATCAAAACTAAATGCCTTATAATCGTCAACCCAATCAAATGAGATACGCCTTTCATTTATTCCTACAAAATACTTTACACTCTTAATATTACTGTATAAATTCTTAGCGGTATCATTAGCAAGCAGACTCACTTTACCTGTTCTATAAATTTTATTTTCTGCGCTTTTTTTCTTTTTATACCCTTTGAATTTGATTCTGATATTTGATGCTGTAAAATTACTTGAAACTCCTTGTTCATTTATCAAAGAATCTAAGTACAAGGTTTTTCCCAAAATGCACTTTTCAAATGTATCATTTTGAGAATTTGATTTCAAAACTAAAATCAGTAAAGTAAAAATAAATATGGATGTTTTGTTCATCATAGTATAAAAATCGTTTATTTCTTTCCAAATATTTTATCGAGTAAGTTCGGAGAATAATCATTTGATTTCATATCAGTACCATCCGAGAGTCTGCGCGTCTTAAAATTTGAGTTATAATCCCAATTATTCTCCTCTGCTAAAGCCCTTAAATACCTCAATAATGCTGCTGGACTGCCAGAATGAAACATTCTATCCGTTATCATCATCTTTTTCTCTAAAATACCAGCATCTATTAAGCTTTGATAAGCAGATGAAGCACAACGCCTCCCTCCTATAATAGCGTAATCATATGGCGTATCATATCCATATTTTTTTTGATTATGTAGATTCCTACTTGCGCCATTTTTATAAAAATCTTCATACATCGATTTAATCCCATCATATTGCTCATCTGTAACTGGGATAGTTATCTTTGTCACGTTAGGTCCTATTTTATCAGGCTCCCAAGAATCCCTTCCGTCTTTTTCAAAATAACTATTCTTTTTGGACCCTCCTGTAGCAAACAAATGGGATCCATGTTTATCATTGGTAAACCCATAAACATCGTCTCCAATACCTAATGCCACATGACCGCCTAACTTACCACCAAATGTATTACCGTTTGAGTTTCCATGTTTGATGAAAACATCAATTGTTTTTTTGCTTTCTTGTGGTTCAGTTTTAATATCAGAAGTTGGCTTCTCTGGTTTTACATGATAATACTACATTATTATCAGCATCTAACTTAGCTTTTATGTTGTTATGTTTACTATTCCATTTATCAACTCTTTTTTGATTTTTCGATGGCTTCTCTCCTTTTAAACCAAGTGGATCCGAATAGAGAATTGGATTATTATTAAACGCTGCATAAGGACTTTGCCATGGATATGTAATCGGGTCCCTCTCCCACCGTCTTCCCAACCTACTATCATACATCCAATACTCCGCACTCTGCGCCCCCTCAAAAATCTCATCCTCCCGTTCCTGCCCATTATGCGAGTAACGGTAACTAGCAGCATTCCACGTCCGCCCCACCATACTCTGCCCCCCCGCATAATAATCCACCTCACTCACATAATCCCCCCTATACCCCGTCACCACACTCTGCCCACCACCCAGCGTCGTACTCACCTCCAAATCATCCACATACACCACCTGGCTCACACTCGGGTTCCAAACATACACCCCCACCTCCAACGCATTCACACTCGCAGGCGCCACCACACTCAAACTATACCCCATAAACGAACTCCCACTACCCACAAACGGCACCGAACTATAACTCACATTCTGGTTCGTTACCTTATCCGTAATCGCCACCAC
>JAAFIL010000031.1 GCA_013297775.1 Bacteroidota bacterium | reverse complement strand
TGTATGAGCAGTTGGCGGGGCAGGTGCTAGGGGTTAAGGAGTATGTGTTGTATGGGGCAGGTGGCGAGCGGGTGGGGCTATTGGATGCGGCGAGTAACCGTAGTTTTTTTGAGTTGAGTGATGAGTTGGGTAATGTGCGGGCGGTGGTGGCAGCGGCTACTGGCACGGGGAGTGGGGTTGAGGTGGTGGAGTTGGCGGATTATTACCCGCATGGTGGGGTGATGCCGCATAGCCGCTATGTGGCGAGTGGGAGTGGGTATAGGTATGGGCATCAAGGGCAGGAGCAGGATAGGGAAACGGGCTTAGTGAATTTTGAGTTGCGGCAGTATGATGGGCGATTGGGGAGGTGGTTTAACCCAGACCCTTATGGGCAGCACCATAGCCCGTATTTGGCGATGAGTAATAATCCGGTGAATTATGTGGACCCGGATGGGGGGTGGGATGGAAGTGAAGATTACTTAGGAATGATTATAAAAGGTATGGAGCTTGCGGATGCTTTTAAGTTAGCTAGTAGCCTTATGAATCAATTAAGTGCCAATATGTTTAATAGTGGAGGTAGTTCTTCTTATAATGATTTTTATGCAGATAGAAATTATACGAATGCGAGTATGGGGGGGTACAAATCAAAGGATGGAAGTGTTTATAATATTAAGGAGGGTGGCTTATATCAAACTACAAGGGATGTGATTATGAATACTTCGGATTTTTATTTTGCGACAACGAGAGAAAAGTTACTTGGTTCTTTATCTGGTAAAAGTGTAATAGACAATCTTTTTAAAATGGTGAGTTCAGAACTAAAAACTAATACATTCAAAGAAGAATTAAACGCTGAGTCAAAAGAGAATAGTTTAAGTGGTTCTTTAAGTTTACTTTCTACTTCTTTTCAATTTGAAAAAATAAATTCAAATTGGCAGGTTGCAGCTGTTAAAGATTTAATGTTTACGGCTAACGTTTCTCACATACCAGGACAACCTCATGAAAATATAATACATAAATTTGATATAGAAGTTGGCTTACCAGTTATCAATAAAGATATGTACATTCGTCCTGATATGGCAGCAGAAAAATCCGCTAATGCGGCAAATTTGGCCGCTTCATATTTTCAAACAGTAAAATTTGAAGCTTATTTGTTGCCTCAAGGATTATTCAAACGTGAGTTTGCAACTGTAATGCAAGTATTTTTGAATATGGAGATATCAGGAGCTAGAGTTACTCCTTTTATAATGACTAAAAAGATTAAACCAACCCCAGCACATTGGCGATAAAATTATGGATGAAGAAAACGAAATATTAAAAATAATTTATAAATATTATCCGAAAAATAAATTGACTTATACGGATAGCTATTATGAAACAGTAGAGTTTAATCGTTTAAAAATTTTGCTAAAGAATGAAGAAAAGCAAGTTGTAAGGTGGCTTAATTTTATAGAATTTCTTAGAGCTAAAGTATTTAATAATTATAAAATAGTAGATTGGACTCAATTCTTTTATTACGATGCAGCTTATATTTGCAGATTAGATTGTTCAAAAGTTGAAAATGAAGATATTCAGCTAGTAATTAATATAAGCGTTATATCTAATTATTTCAGTATATATCAGACCACAAAGGAAAGAGTAGGTGATTTGTATATGCCTTCGATCATTGATAGAGATTTTAATAAAGTACCAAAAGAACTTGTAAAAATAGTTATAGATGAAATAAAAGGATCTTTTAAAGAGTACAGGATTTTCCCAAAAGTACTTGTGGATAAGGTTATCCCTGACGTGTCTGTTGGGTTAAAGTCATTTGGCGAGGCTACATTTTTTGATTGTTTGTTTACTTCAAATGTATGGTAAGGTTATTTTGTGAGTCTGTCTTCTCCTTGTCTTCTCCTAGAAAAACCTGATACATTTTGCTTTTACGTTCAAGATAAAGGTTGGATTAAAGTAAAAGATTTACAAGCAAACTATGTATTAAAAACTGAAGGTAGTAAAACAGAATTAATAAAAACAACTGTTTTAGTCAAAGAAGAAAAGGTTTATAATATTGAAGTAGAAGGTAACCACAATTACTTTATCAGTAAATCTAAAATATTGGTTCATAATAAATAATAAGCGCAATGGGCAACAATAACTTTGAAAAGGTTTGTTTGATTATTTGGTTAAAAATGAAAGTAAGACTAGAGATTTAGTAAAGGATGGTAAAAAGATAATTGAAATGTACCGTAAAATGGATAAAATGGGAAAAGTAGGAGATTAATTTACTATGAATAAATATCAGCTTAAATCAGAATTATCACTTGTCTTAAAAGAGGTGTTACAAGAAATTGATAAGAATAAAAGGAAAAGTTATAACTTAAACACAATTGAAAATTTAGTTTATTACTTTGATCAGTTAGATGATGATTGTTTAACTCAAGTGCATGATAATTTAATAAACTATTTGTTCTCTATAAAAAAAATGGAAGTACCAAATTCATATAAAGCTACGAATGAACTTTACATGTTGGCTATTTATCCTATTATCAAATTTTATTTGCCGCTTGGCTTTAAAGCAAATTTATCGTGGTTTGTACTTTTGTACATATTTATATTCTCCTTACCTGTTCTTATATTGTTAAAAGCCGCCTTTGTTTGGTATATTTTGATCATAATTATTTTTTTTATGTTAAAACTATATTCTGTAATTAAACAAACACAGAAGAAATTATATGGTCCTGGGTGGTGAGGAGATAATGTCTTCTCCTAGAAAAACTTGATACATTTTGCTGTTTTTAAATAGTTTGAGGCAAAAAATATCAAAAAGTTGGTAGTGCAGCAAGTAAAATTGGTAGTGCAAAGAATAAAGTTGCTAGAGTATAGAATGAAGTTGCTGATGGTAAGAATGAAGTTGCTGATGGTAAGAATGAAGTTGCTGATGGTAAGAATGAAGTTGCTAGTGGGAAGAATGAAGTTGCTAATGGTAAGAATGAAGTTGCTAGTGTATAAAGTAAAGTTGGTAGTGCAGTAAGTAAAGTAGCTAGTGCAAAGAATGAAGTTACTAGTGGGTAAAGTAAAGTTGCTAGTGGGAAGAATGAAGTTGCTAGAGTATGGAATGAACTCATTTTTGTACATTTAATAGATAGAACCCTTTATTGAAGTTAAACCTAAATATTAAGTTATCCTCATTGCGTGAGGGATTATTTCGACTTCGCTCAATACAAAAGCAGCGGCAGCGAGCGACGGGCGTTGGCCAATTTTGCACGAGCGAGGCGGCGACCTTAGAAGCCCCCGCAGCGACTTCGGCAGGCTCTGCGCGGGCTGTAGCAAAATGGCCAAACGCCCAAGCGACTAAAGCGAACAGCCCGACCCCTAAGCGGAACTTGGTTTTGCAGTTAACTTTACTGGTTGTGTTAACCTGTTTAGTAACGTTAACCTTACAGGGGGCACGCCCAAAAGAAAACAATGCGCAGTACCGAAGGACAGGATGCGGATAGGAATTTTGAGAAGGCGGCACAGCCTTATATGGAGGTAGTTGCAGAAATGAACCCATTGGTTGCCGCTAGTAATATTACGAATGGAATTACGACAGGAAATAATATCTTTGGACGTGAAATGAGTTCGGGTGATTATGTGTCATCGGGACTTGGGTTGGTTGGTGGAGTTGCGTTTAAAGCAGCGGCAAAAATTTTTACAGGGGCTAGTTTGTGTCCAATAATTGCAAGGGGGGCTAAGGCGGTAGGCAAGAGTTTAAATCAACTGAATAAACTTATAAAAATAGGGAAAGCTCCAAAAACAATAGTCAGATTTGATAAAGGAAAAATCTTTGGAGAATTAGACCATGTTCATTTTGAAAACGGTTCTGCCCTAAACATAGATGGGACATGGAAACACGGAAGTAAAATACTAACGAATAGTGAAATAAAATTTTTACAAGAAAATGGATGGACGCTACCTAAATAAAAAAAATAATTACAATAAATTTTTATCTGATTGGATTGATATAACAATCAAGAACAATTCATGGGAAAATCACAAGGATTTACACCTAGATGAGATTGATATTGAATTTAAGAAGAAAGAAAATTGGGTAAATGGAAGTCTAGGTATATACAAAATAATATTAGAAATTATTTATGGAACACCTTATAATTGTTTTTTATTAATTCAGTTAACTTATTCAGACTCCCAGACAAATCTTAATAATTTGAAATTAGACTATATAAGAAATCAAATGGATTTGACACCTCCTTCATTTTATCTTTTTCCAAAGGGAAATGTTAATTATGAAAAAACTATAATGAATTTGGTATATGTTGAAAGTTTAAGTGGAGAAATTGGATATAAAGTTTTTTTTAAAGAAGAGAAAGAGACTGACCAAGAATATTTTAGATGTTTGTACATAAGCCGCTAAGGGGGGAAGTCAATTAGCCCCACTTGGTTTGGGTTCTACGGGAAGGACAGTAGCAGGAAATCTTGTAGAACAAATGGCAATGAAGAATGTAATGTCAAATCCAACCTTAGGTAAAGTTGTAATGGAAGGAATGAAGGATTCTCGTTGGTTAGGTTGGAGCAAAGTAATAGTGTTGGAGTCAAAGTAAATATTGTCAGAATAAAATAATATAAACTAAAAGCATGAAACTAAAAACTGTTGATATATTTAGGAGTAAAAATGAAATAATTATTCATTCTTACTCGTATACTGATGTTGGTTTATTAATGGCATCAGAACCCTTTTTTAATGTTAAAGATTTAAACGATAAAGATTTAATTGTTAACAACATAAAGTCAGCACTATTAGCTGTAAAGGAAAATATACCACATCCAAAAAATATTGACGGCCAAGTTAGCCGTTACACAAATGCTTTAGGCTATACAATATTACAATTACATAAAAAATTTCAATGTTGCACTATTGAGTTAAAAGATGGTCAATTAACCATTATACCTAATGAAAATAGAGGAAATAGAGAAGGTTGGCGTCAATTAGAAAGCTTAAAAACTACTGTAAATTTAAATGCAACGAATGATGATATTTATGAGAAACTAATGGCAATGTTTAGTTTATGCACCATTTGGTAAATTATAAAGTTACCATTAAGGCAAAAATATTGGTCGATTAATCGTGTCAAACCGCACAAAACGCATCAGCGTTTGGTAGTTTAATGAAATCGTATGTTAATAAACTCGCTAATTTTGAGAGAGGTGTTTTACAGGGTGTTGAAGTAAATACTAATATGATTCAATCAAAAGTTTTGACCATTGCGGTACAACCCGGTAAAATGACATTTGCTCAATCAAGAGTGATTAGAAATGTAACTAAATATGCAAAATCATTAGACGTTAAAGTTAATATTGTAAAAATAAAATAATCTTGGTTTTGCTACTAATAAACGTTAGAATATAATAAATGAAAAGTAAATACGCTACAATATATAAAAGTAAGGATATGTATATATTACATTCTGATTCTTATAGCACCGTTGGTGTCTTATTAGCTACAGAGCCGTTTTTGAAACTTGAAGTTTCCTCTGAAAAAGCTGAACTATCGGAAGCAATAAAATTAGTGATTAGCGCATCAAAAGATAATATACCGCATCCTACAAATTTTAATGGGTCTGCAAGTCAGTATGCAAAATCTATGGGGTGTACGGTTAAAAAATTGCATGATGCTTTTATGTGCTGCGCATTGGAAGATGATGGCATGAATATTACAGTTATACCTACAATGAATAAAGGTTCAAAAAATGGATGGATACATCTAATAAATAAGAAGATACTCATTGGAAGAAACGCAGATGATAAAGACTTAGTTGAAGCTATAGACAAAGCTTTTGAAGATTGTGAAGTTTGGTAATGTAGTACAAATTACTTTTATCAAAAGTAGTACTTTGAAATTCCATTAAAATCGGTAGATATTTTAAGAAAAAGCTAAATATGAAAAAAAGTATTGCTGTTTATAGAGGTCTAGGTACATATATTTTTCACCCTAATAATGTAACCGATGTTGGTTTGAATATTGCTGGGGAACCTTATCTTAGGATTAATATTCTTTCTGAACCAGAGGAAATCGTTAATCTAATTTATAAAGTTTTTGGAGCAGTTGAATTTAATGTACCACATCCAAAAAATTGGGATGGTTTTGCAAGTAATTTCCAAAAGGGGATAGGATATAGTTGGCAAAAATTACATAAAAACTTTGCGTATTGTCTCATTGAGTTAGGCAATACATCATACTGTATAATACCTTGTAAAAATAATGTATCGAGAAAACTCTGGACTCACTTAAATGATAAAAGATTAGAAGTTGAAATAAACGTAACATCAGAAGCATTTTTTTGTGCGTTAGAAGCTGCTTTTCAACTATGCGAATAAAGATTTGATAAAGTGTCGAAACGCATCAAAAAACTTAAATTATCTTCTCCTAGAAAAACTTGACACATTTTGCTGTTTTTTGAGATAGTTTGAGGCAAAAAATATCAAAAAGTTGCTAGTGCAGCAAGTAAAGTTGCTAGTGCAAAGAATAAAGTAGCTAGAGTATAAAGTAAAGTTGCTAGTGGGTAAAATGAAGTCGCTAGAGTATAGAATGAAGTTGCTAGTGGGAAGAATAAAGTTGCTAGAGTATAAAGTAAAGTTGCTAGAGTATAAAGTAAAGTTGCCAGAGTATAAAGTAAAGTTGCCAGAGTATAAAGTGAAGTTGCTAGAGTATAAAGTGAAGTTGCTAGAGTATAAAGTGAAGTTGCTAGGGTATAAAGTAAAGTAGCTAGAGTATAAAGTAAAGTAGCTAGAGTATAGATGAACCAATAATTAGTACATTTAATAGATAGAACCCTTTATTGAAATTAACACTCAATATTAAATTATACCCTCCGCGTGAGGGATTATTTCGACTTCGCTCAATACAAAAGCAGCGGCAGCCTGCGAAGGGCTTTTGCTAACAGATGCGCGAGCGGCGGAGGCTGAGGCACGAAGACCCCGCACGCCGCAGCAGATGTAGCAAAAGCCCGAGCAGCTAAAGCGTACAGCCCGACCCCTTAGTAGAACACTTTATTAACTTAAATGAATAGTGTAAATAATACACTAAGCTACCAACTAACTTTATAGGGGGCACGGCCTTAAACTGTAATTTCTATAAATCAAATTTTTGATCTATTTTATTTGTTCAAAGAATATAACTCCAAAACAAAATTTATTAGACCTTTAAAAAGAATTGTATATTTAAACGTGTCTTTTAAACGCCTTTTCTTGCGTAGGCTATTAAGCCCAAGTGCTCTGCTGGTATGGAGTGCATGTGTGGTGCTTATTATTGCTCCGCTTTTTCAACAGGGTTTGTTTACCGATGGGTGTTTGTATAGAACCGTTGCCTTTAATTTTTCGGAAAACCAATCTAGTTTTTGGTACATGAAATTTACCAATATAAATATGCCGCAGTTTTTTGAACAACCTCCTTTATTTTTTGCAATGTATGGCGTTTGGTTAAAAGGGTTTGGCCTTTCATTTTTATCCGAAAAATTATTTACCTTAACGTTGTTCGTTCTTTTTTTAGTGGTGCTTTATAAACTGAGTCAGCTTTTATTTAAACCTGCACTTCCTTTTTTTTATGTGGTACTTTTTTTATTACTATCGGTGCAAGTGTGGTGCTGGACTTTTGCGAATCAGGTGATAGAAACCTTAGTAGTGCCGCTTAGTGTATTAGGCGTTTATGTGTTTATACTTTGGCAAAAAAAACCGAAGCGGCTTTACTCTACTTTATTAGCCGCTTTTAGTTTTACATTTGTAAGTTATACATTGTTTTTAACCAAAGGCTTTCAATCGGTTTTCATAGCTTGTTTGCCTTTAGTGGCTCTTATTTTATTTCCAAACAGAAAACAAAACCTATTGTTTTGCATGGTTACTTATTTGAGTTTGGCCGCACTTTTAGTTTATACATTACTCATACACAGCGGCGGAAGCTATTGGTTTAATACCTACATGCACAAACGTTTGTTGGCTTCTTTAAACCAAGTTGGGGCTACCACCCAATCGCATTTCGATATTATCTTCCGACTTTTTACAGAGTTAATTGGGCCTATCTTACTTGTTTTGGTATTAAGTTTGTTCTTAACTAAAAAATGGCAATATCCACTTTCGTTACAATTTAAACGCCTCCGTAAAACTCAATATGCCATGTTGTTTTTAATAACGGCTTTAGTAGGCAGTTTACCTTTTGCTATTACTTTGGAGCAACGCGGTTTTTATTTAAGTCCTTCGTTTTCGTTTTTTATAATTGGAGGCGTGTTAGCATTTAAACCTCAGTTTGTGCTCGGTTTAAAAATTATACAAAAGGTGGATACAACTCAAATAGCACGGTATTGCAGTTATGTATTAGTAATTGCTGCTTTGGTGTATTGGTGTTGCTCGCCCAGCTTTTATAGGCGCGATGAAGGGCTTTATAACGATGTGAATGTCCTTTTACCTTTTTTACCCCAAGGCGATACTTTGTCTATCCATGCGTTAACATGGAACGATATAGCCTTACAAAGTGCGTTATACCAAAAACAAAAAATAAGTTTAGAATGTGATACCACCCATCGCTATTATTTACACGATAAAGCCAATAACGCGCCAATACCTTTTGGTTTTGTAAAGGTGAATGCCGTTACCCAACAATTTGAATTGTACTATAACACGACTCTGTTTCTGCGCTAAAAAAGAATATTTGTATTTTTGTGCTTTCTTAGTTATGAAATATTTTACGCTCCTCTTTCAAATGGGTTGGCTTGGCTTAACAAGCATCAGTTTTGGGCAAACTGAAACGCATTTAAAAAATTTAAAGCAATTAACTTTTGGTGGCGATAATGCCGAGGCTTATTTTTCGCCCGATGGAAAAAGCGTTTCGTTTCAAAGTAACAATGCGGCTTGGGGTTTAAAGTGCGATCAAATTTTTCATTTAAACATAGCCAAGGCGGCTAAAGATACCACTTATAAACCTCGTTTAATTAGCACGGGCAAAGGTCGCACAACGTGCAGCTATGTGATGCCCGATGGCAAAACGTTTTTGTATGCCTCTACTCATTTAGCGAGCGATAGCTGTCCGCCTGCCCCTCAAACCAACGGCAAGTACCTATGGGCGGTGTATAAAAGTTTTGATATTTTTGTTGCCGATGCTAAAGGTAAAATAGTAAAGCAACTCACTAACTCGCCCGGCTACGATGCCGAAGCTACTATTTCGCCACAAGGCGATAAAATTGTATTTACAAGCGATAGAAGTGGCGATTTAGAACTGTGGACGATGGATATAGATGGCAGTAATCAAAAGCAAATCACTTTTGGGTTAGGCTACGATGGTGGTGCTTTTTTTTCGCCTGATGGCAAACGTTTAGTGTTTAGGGCTTCGCGCCCGCAAAACCCCGAGGAGTTAGAAGATTATACAACTTTGCTAAAACAAGGCTTAGTTGCGCCTACCGCTATGGAGTTATATACGTGTAATGTGGATGGAAGTAATTTAAAACAAGTAACCCGCTTAGGAAAAGCCAATTGGGCACCCTTTTTTCATCCTTCTGGCAAAAAAATTATTTTTTCGAGTAATCACCACAGCAAACGCGGTTACGATTTTCAGCTATTTATGATTAATGCCGATGGAACAGGTTTAGAAAAGATAACAGACACCAGTGTTTTTAATGCCTTCCCGATGTTTAGCCCCAATGGCAAGCACCTTATTTTTTCATCTAACCGCAACAATCACGGCTCGCGCGATACCAATTTGTTTATTGCCGATTGGGTAGATTAAACGTTACTTCAAGTGAAAATTACATCCCATATAACTTAACTCATAGTAGTTAATAACGGTATTGATTTATTCTAAAATCCTCTTTCAAGATTTAACTTCCGCCTTTGCGTCCTTTGCGAACTTTGCGTGCTAAACTTTTATCGAGTATAAGGTATTCTAAAGTCTATCTTTTAAAATCTAAGTTCACAACTAATGCGCTCCTATTCCAACTAATAATGGGTAAGGATTTATTTTTTCAACGTTTAGTGTTATAGGTTACGAGCCTAAACTTCTATTTCCCTTCTTTAATTTTTTCGAGAAGTTGGACGGTTCCTGCATAGTCGTCTTCTTTGTAATTAGCGGCTTTAGCAAGGGCAATAGACTCTTCGGCCATTTTTTTAGCTTCGGCTACTTTTCCATTTTTAAATAATAAATGGGCGTAAGTATCAGTATTTGCAGATTCTTTTTTGGCATTCACCGATGCTTTGGCCCACTCCTCGGCTTTGGCTAAAAGAGTTTTGTCGGTTTCATTTTCAAAAAATCGCCAGGCATAACGGTTTAAACGTTGGGCATCGTTACCCGAATAGGTTAATAAATCGGCGACTAATAATTTATTTAAAGCTAGGGTGTTGTTCGTTTTTTTGGCCGCCATTACGTCTATTTCCCATATTGTGCGGGCTTGGTAAGGAATGCCTTCTTTTTTAAATGATTCTTTACGTTGTTTAAGTGCATCGGCTGGTATCGGATTTTGACTTAACAAATCGCTAAAGTAACTTAAACTGCTTGTTACAATTTTATCTTCAACGTTTTTTTGGCCATGTTTTTCTTCAAAGCGTTTGTAATTTTTATAGAGGTATTGCAGTTCTCTCGACTTAAAGTCTTCGCGTTCGTTTACCAAAATAGTCCAGTTAATAGGCTCTATTAATTCTTGTTCGTTAAGATTGGCAAAGTAACCATCTAAACTGCTTGATGCGTCCATACAGCCCGAGCGTAATAAATCGAGGTACGGCTCAATATTACCCGAATGGATGCCTTGGGCTTCAAACTGACTGCGTTTAATGGGAAAGGTTTCTTTTCCATTAGAGGCTATTTTACCTAAGTTTATAAACGGTTCGGCTTCCTGGAAACCTGCACTGCGGTGGATGAGTTTACCATTCCCATCTATGTATAATAAATTCGGATAACAATTGACTTCGTATTGTTTGGCAATTTCAATGCCTTCGCCTTTTTCCATATCTATTTTAGCATTTATAAATGTAGCGTTATAAAAATTGGCGACATCATCTTGCGTAAATACTTCTTTAGCCATGGCTTTGCAAGGGCCGCACCACGTCGTAAAGGCATCAATAAAAATAAGTTTATTTTCTTTTCGTGCCGTTTCGAGAAGCGTTTTGAAATTACCCGTATTAAAAACAATGTTTGCGGTGTGGCTTACTGGCGCGGCATTGGGGGTTAATTTTACTTCGCGACCATTGGCATCAAAAATTTGTGCGCCACTTACTAAGGTGCTACTTATTAATACAAAGGTTAAAAGTGTTCTCATAACAATTGGTTTTTTTGGAAAATTAAATGTACAATATTTTTACTTAGATATACGGTTCAACCATCTATTTTCGGTTTAATTAAACGATGAGTGCTTTTGCTTTTATAAGTACGTTTTCTATCCCTTCTAAATGCGTGCCTCCAGCTTGAGCATAAAATGCCTGACCACCGCCTCCGCCATTAATTTCTTTAGCCAGTTCGCGAATAATATGACCAGCATTCCAATTTTTTTCTTTGACAAGATTATCGCTAATAACAATAGAAATACTAGGTTTACCATTTACTTCGCCCGCCAACACAGCAAAACAATTGGCCACTTCGTTTTTAAGTTCGAAGAGCATATTTTTTAATTCTTCGGGGCTATTGAAATTTACCCGTTCAATAATACTCGTAAGACCTTGTTGGTGTTGGGCTTTGGTGAGTAGTATTTTTTTAAGCTCTCTTGCTTTTTCGTGCATGATGTGCTGTAACTCTTTTTGCAAAGCAGTGTTTTGCTCCACTAAATCGTTCACACTTTTTACAATATCTTTACTGCCTTTTAAAATGGTTTTTAAGGTATCAATGGTTTGCAATTGTTGATCAAAAAAGTCTTCTACCTTTAAACTGGTAATGGCTTCTATACGGCGAATGCCAGCCGCCACCGCACTTTCGCTTTGTAGTTTAAAGAAACCAATTTCGCCTGTTGCCTTTACATGTGTGCCGCCGCACAGTTCAACCGAATAGTTTTTATCGAAGGTAATAACACGCACAATATCGCCATATTTTTCGCCAAACAGAGCCATAGCACCCGTTTTTTTGGCATCTTCAATGGCCATTGCTTCAATAGCGCAAGTAATGTTTTGACGTATTTTGGTGTTCACTAATTTTTCGATGTGTTGCAATTCTTCGGGAGTCATTTTAGCAAAATGCGAAAAATCGAAACGTAAGTGTTCGTCGTTAACTAAACTTCCTTTTTGTTCAACGTGTTTACCCAATACCTCTCGCAGGGCAGCGTGCATGAGGTGTGTAGCACTGTGGTTATTACTGGTTAATTGCCGTTTAAGTGCATTAACTTTAGCTATAAAGGTTGCTTCTAAATTATCGGGGAGGCGATCGCAGTAATGAATGATAACACCATTTTCTTTTTTCGTATCGGTAATCATTAAGCGTTCGTTAATGTTTTCGAGCGTGCCTGTATCGCCCACCTGCCCGCCACTTTCGGCATAAAATGGCGTGGTTCGTAATACCAAGTGAAATTGTTATTTGTTTTTTTGTTTTACTTTTCGGTAGCGCACAATTTTTGTTTCTCTTTCTAAGGCATCGTAGCCCACAAAATCGGTTTCTTTATCTTGTGTTTTTTCGGCTTCTTGGCGGGTAATGCCTACATACACCCAATCGTCGGTATCGGCAGCGGTAGCCGCCCGCGAACGATTTTTTTGTTCATCTAAGTATTTATTAAACGCCACTTCATCAATGCTGAGTTGATAGCCTCGGGCAATTAAACTGGTTAAATCAATCGGAAAACCAAAGGTGTCATAAAGTTCAAAAACTTGTTTCCCATCTACAACTTGTTTTTTGGCCGTAGTGGTGTCTATACAAATTTGATCTATGCGTTTTAAACCAATTTCGAGGGTTTTATAAAAACTACTTTCTTCTTCTTTAATCACTTTTTCGATAAGTAATTTTTGTGCCTGGAGTTCAGGAAAAGCCTCGCCCATTTGATGCGCCAAAGTAGGCACAATGCGGTACATAAAAGGTTCTTTTAAGTTTAACGATTGGTAGCCGTAACGGATGGCACGGCGTAAGATACGACGTATAACATAGCCTGCACCAGTATTAGCTGGCAGTTGACCATCGGCAATGCTAAACGAAATGGTTCGGATGTGGTCGGCTATAACCCGCATGGCAATGTTAACCAATTGTTGTTTTTTATGATGCGCCTCATCTTCGGGTTTGTAGCGATGCCCGCTTAACTCTTCAATTTTATTAATGAGTGGGCTAAACACATCGCTGTCGTAATTGCTCGATTTGCCTTGTAACACACGCACTAAGCGTTCAAATCCCATGCCTGTATCAACGTGTTGTTTGGGTAGTTTGATGAGTGAACCGTCGGCACGGCGTTCAAATTCCATAAATACATTGTTCCAAATTTCGATCACCAAAGGGTCGTCGTTATTAACGCGTAAAGCACCACTAACGGTTTGGCGTTCTTCATCGCTACGCCCATCGTAATGAATTTCGGTGCAAGGACCACATGGCCCCGTATCGCCCATCTCCCAAAAGTTATCTTTTTTATTGCCGTTTAAAATGCGCGAGGGGTCAATAAATTGTTTCCAAGTGTCGTAGGCCTCTTGGTCAAATGCCAAACCGTCTTCTTTACTGCCCTCGAACACAGTAACGTATAAACGATTTTTATCAATTTTATAAACCTCGGTCAGTAATTCCCAAGCCCAAGTAATGGCTTCTTTTTTAAAGTAATCGCCAAAGCTCCAGTTGCCAAGCATTTCAAACATGGTGTGGTGATAGGTGTCCACGCCAACTTCTTCCAAATCGTTGTGTTTACCGCTTACACGCAAACATTTTTGGGTATCGGCCACACGCGCCCATTTAATAGGGGCATTGCCTAAAAAAATATCTTTAAAGGGAGCCATGCCGCTGTTGTTGAACAAGAGGGTAGGGTCGCCCTTTACAACCATGGGCGCGCTTGGCACAATGTGATGTTGTTTGCTTTTAAAAAAATCTAAAAATGTTTGGCGTACTTTATGCGCTTCCATAAAAATTAAAAAATGAGCCTTAAAGTTACAGATTTTAAAGGCTTTTAAAACAAGCCAAGCCTTTTAAAACAAAGATTTTTATTTACAGTTATCCACATCTGGGTAGAGCAAATATTTTTTTCGGATTTTTTTAAAGGTAGTCAAGTTTTTTTCCCAACTATTCCGAATGGAAGCGGCCGTTTGAGCAGCTAGTAAATTGGCTTTTAAACTGGCATTGCCCGCATGGTAATTAAAATTTTTATCAAAAAATGTATCGTGAGCGCAAGCCTGTAATAAGTTTTTTATCCAATCTAATTGAAGGGTTTTGGGGTGTTGTAGCAAGAATGAGTCGGTTCTCAAATCTAAGCCATAGCAAGTTTGGTTCACGTATTTGGGCGTTAGGCTTAATGCGTTGGGTTTGGGCTCAAAGCTAAATGTTTTACTAGTGTAGCTCGGGTAACCAATCATTTGAAACGGGAAATCGGTGCCACGTCCTAAACTGGCAATGCTACCTTCGAGCAAACCCAAAGTGGGGTAGAGGAGCACGGCTTTGCTATTAGGAATGTTGGGCGAGGGTTTAATGGGTAATTCGTAGGTGGCGCAGCGGTCGTAGTTGCTAAGCGGAATAACCGTGAGCGAGCAAGTTAACCCTTGGTTTAACCAATTTTCGCCATTAACCATGCGAGCATACTCGCCACAGGTCATGCCATACACAATAGGTACTGGATGAAGACCTAAAAAACTTTTCCACTCTTTCTCCAACACAGGGCCATCTATATAAAAGCCATTGGGATTGGGACGATCGAAAATAAGCAGTTGCTTTTTGTTTTCGGCGCAGGCTTCCATCACATAAGTCATCGTCGAAATGTAAGTATAAAAACGCACCCCAATATCTTGAATGTCATAAACCAAAACATCCAAATCTTTTAAATCATCTTTACTAGGTTTTTTAGTTTTGCCATAAAGCGAAACAATAGGAAGCCCTGTTTTTTTATCGCGTTGCGAGTTTACTTTTTCGCCCGCTTCGGTGGTGCCTCTAAAGCCATGCTCGGGACCAAATATTTTTTTAACCTTAACGCCAAGTTTAATTAAAACATCTACACAGCTTTGCCCTTTCAGTTGCCCCGAAACATTGGTAACCACTCCTACTTTTTTATTTTTAAGGAGAGGTAAATACAATTTAGTTTGTTCAATGCCACAATTTACACTATTGTAGGGCTTCATTTGGGGTGTTTGACCAAGCATGTTTAAACTTAGCAACAAACTTAAGGTGAAGCCAACGAAATGTGTATTTTTACTTCCTGAAAAAAGTAAAGTGTCGGCAGAACGTTTTATAGCTAATCGCATAACAGAAGGCATACAAAACAAAAGTACAATCTCTAAGCCAATTGTAAAAATTGGGGTAACGGCGGTTGCTTTAGGAATGGCCATTATGTTACTCACCATCTGCATTATGCTTGGCTTTAAGCGCGAAATACAAAATAAGTTAACTGGGTTAAGTGCCTCTATTACCATTAGCAGTACCACGGTTAATAATAGTCAAGAGCAAACGCCTATTGCCATTAGCGAAGATACTTTGCAAGGCTTGGTTAATCAAGATAAAATTGTGCAAGTGCAAGGTATTGCCTACAAAAATGGCATTGTTAAAACCGAAGCAGAAAACGAAGGCATTGTTTTAAAAGGTGTCGAAAAAAACTATTCCTTTCAATTTATTAAACAGTATTTAAAAAAGGGACGTTTATTAAACCTAGAAAACAGCTTGGGCAAACCCGAAATTATGATTTCGGAAGTGTTAGCCAACGCCATGCACTTAGAGGTCAATAAAAACATGTTGGTGTATTTTGTGGTGCAACGGGCGGCTTTAGACAGCTTAACCAATACGCCTTACACAAAGTTTGAGCAACGCTCGCGGCAGTTTAAAATTGTCGGTATTTTTAACACAGGCTTTAGCGATGTGGATCGTAATTTGGGTTTTATTGATTTAAACCAAATACGTCGTTTAAATTATTGGCAAGCCAACCAAGTAGGGGCCTATGAAATTAGTACAGCACAGTTCGATGATTTGGACGGGGCGTTAAGCGAAACCCAAGAAACAGTAGGCTATGGTTACCGAGTAGAAAGCATTGTGGAGGCGCAAAGTGCCTTGTTTAGTTGGTTAGATATGATAGATGTAAATGGCGTTATCATTATTACCCTTATGATTGTGGTGGCGGGCATTAACATGATTACCGCTTTGTTGATTTTAATTTTAGAACGTACCAATATGGTGGGCTTAGTAAAAGCCTTGGGCATGAGTAATGTAGGGGTGCGACGTATTTTTTTAAACATTGCGTTTAAATTATTAGTGCGCGGCATGTTGTGGGGCAATGCCGTTGGATTAGGCTTGTGTGCGTTGCAATATTTTTTGCATCTAGTGAAATTAGATAGTGCTACTTATTATGTAGGCTATGTGGCTATTGCGTTCAATTGGGGCTATATTTTGGGTGTCAATACATTAACCCTGCTAGCGTGTTTGGTTTTACTTATTTTTCCAACTTTACTGGTAACCCGTTTAACCCCAATAAAAACCTTACGTTTTAGTTAATACCAATATCGGTTCTAAAAGATACAAGTTGAACCAGAATTATTTTTCTTTTAGGCGACGAAAAAATTATAGGCGTAGCAAGGCCTACGGGTATAATTTTTGAGGAAGTATAAGAGAAAAAGAAACTGGGTCAACGTATCTTTTAGAAATGATGTTGGTATAAGACCCGTTTATGCAATAGGTTTCTATTCCATAAGCTGTGTTAAACCGTAAATTCTTCTAATTCTCCGGGTTGTAAAACGCCCAATTCCCACTGGTGGATGCGCGTGCGTAACAAGCGGGTAACCGTGTAACCAAGGTGATGACACATGTTACGAATTTGACGGTTTTTACCTTCGGTGAGCCAAATGCGAAAGTGGTAGGGGTCTAATTGCTCGGCTTGGCAGGGTTTGGTGGTGTAATTCCAAAAGCGAATGCCTTTGCGGATGTGTTCAAAAAACGTTTCGCTAAGCGGGGTATCAACTTGCACAAGGTATTCTTTTTCTTTTTCGAATTGGGGGTGGCATAAGGATTGAATCCATTTGCCATCGTTACTTAATAATAGTAAGCCTTCGCTGGCCTTATCGAGCCGGCCTGCTATGGCTAATGGGTGCAATGCATCAAAAAAAGAATGGAGGTTATGGGGAACGTTAAGGTTTAACGAACTTTGGTAACCTTTGGGTTTATAAAATTTCCAATAACGAAAATTAATTTTTGTTTGTAACACCAAGCCGTTAAGTTGAATTTTTTCGTATCCAGTTAATAGGCAGTTGTTGGTAACAAGAGTATCATTAATGCTTACTTGACCTTGCGCAATGGCTTCTTTAGCAGCTTTGTTGGTGAGTTTAGCCGTATGCACTAAAAAATAAGTTAAACTGCGTGTAAAGCCCATAACGTAAAGAAACATCAAATTAAATAATTATCCGATTTTTTCGATTCAATTTTTTTAGAGTAAACACTTTAAAACAAGAGGTTAACTCATAAGGTCGAACGGATATTATGGTGCCGTACCCCCTATTAAGTGAATGAAGGTAAAAGCGCATACCTTACTAATTTTGTTTTTGAGGATTGATGTTTCAATGAGGGGTCGGGCTGTCGGCTTTAGCCCCTAGTTGGTGTTGCCATTTTGCTGCGGCGTGCGGGGTCTTCGTGCCTCAGCCTCCGCCGCTCGTGCAAAATGCGCCACACCAACGGCGGGGGCTGTTGCCTCCATCCCTCACGGAAGGGTAATTTATATAAATAGGTTTGTTTTCATTATTAAACGAATAGTCGTATTCTCTTAATGAGATTTGCTTACAGGCTTGCTTCAGTCTTTATTAAAATGCTACCAACTCAAGGATTTTAAAAAAGTAACTTTAAACAACTTCAACATGAAAATACATATTTTCATATTGCACCTCCCTAAAACATTAAGCAGTTTATAATACAACGAAGTATCGTGAAAAAATACACATAACAAACATTTTAAATAGAATCTAAACAGCCTCTTAGCACCTTTGCTTTTTGTATATTTGTCTAGTGTCGTTAATTGGTAAAAATATTTCTTTTGCTGCTGAGTTATTGCGTCAACATCAATTGGTGGCTATACCCACCGAAACGGTTTATGGCCTAGCTGGCAACGGGTTAAGCGAGCAAGCCATCGTTTCTATTTTTGAAGCCAAACAGCGGCCTTTTTTTGACCCCCTCATTTTACATATTAAGAACATTGAAGCAGTTGAAACGTATGCGCATTGGCACGACTCACGTTTGAAAACATTAGCCGAACGGTTTTGGCCAGGGCCTTTAACGGTGTTGTTACCCAGGCATAAGGTGGTTCCCGATTTGGTAACGGCTGGCTCAAATTTGGTGGCTTTGCGTGTTCCTAACCAAGCACTTACTTTACGTTTATTAAAAGAATTGGAATTTCCGTTGGCGGCACCGAGCGCAAATCCGTTTGGTTACATTAGTCCAACAAGTGCCATTCATGTGGAAAAGCAATTGGGAAATAAGTTAGGTTATATTTTAAATGGTGGGCATTGCCATTTGGGACTAGAGTCAACCATTGTTGGGGTAGAAGCGGGAGAGGTTTGCGTGTACCGTTTGGGTGGTTTAACGGTTGCTGATTTAGAGGCAGTAGTAGGGCCAGTAAGTATTCAATTGAATCAATCGGATAATCCGAAAACGCCTGGGCAATTAAAAAGCCATTATGCCCCACGAAAACCAATTTATTTGATTGAAGATGCGCCCAATGAGGTGTTAGCGGCTGCCAACTTTGGGTATTTAAGTTTTGGAGAACCGCATTTAACGGTGTTAGAAAAGGCCAGTGCGCATTATAACTTATCGCCGCAAGGGCAATTAAAAGAAGCAGCTACTAATTTGTTTAATTACCTCCGTTTGTTAGATGAAAGCCATGTGAAGCACATTGTTACTCAATTTTTACCTAATGAGGGTTTGGGTTTGGCTATTAACGACCGTTTAAAGCGGGCCATGGCAAAATAATTTTGAATCATTTGAATGTTTACAAATGGTACTATTCCAAATTTCGATAATTCATAAACAAGTAATCAATAGAATAAGTTAGCTCTAAGGCAACTTATGAACCATTCAAGTTCAATTAAGAAACAGGAATACAGCTAACCGAGAAAACAAATGTTTTCAAGTTGCGCTTGCTCTAAAGTGAAGGTGAACCTTTGGGTTACGACTTGATAAGATCAATGGTGTCGTTAAACAAGGCTGATTGTTTTACTTCGAGGTTTTTACTGAAGTTTAAAATAGTGCTTATGCAAGTGTTACTTGGTTCGGCAAAATCGGGCAGGCTGCTAACCTGTTGCTCTTGTTTTTCCTGAGGTGTTGGCGTTAAAAGAAGAGGTGTAGAAACATGTGTCATAGGCAAGGGATGATTTTTAAATTATTAGTATTTAAACTATAACGCCCCTTATTTTAAAATATTGTGTGTTCTTTTACAAAACGCTAAGATTTTATTTTTTTGCCTTTTTCGTCAAAATATTGCCAGTTTCCAGTTTTTTCGAGTTTAAGCCCGTCGGTAGATAAACGGTATTGCCCTTGCTCTTTAAGCTGACCGTTAGGGTAATATTCTGAGGCTTTAAATTGCTTTTCTTTTAAATCGGTCATTTCGAGTTCTTTAAATAATTGCCCCCCCATAAACCATTCTTTTCGGCTAATGGCGTATTTTAAATTTTTTTCTTTTTCTTCGGCTAGTTTGGGCAATCCGCTTTCGTAATATTCGTAAACTTTTTGAGGTTTGCCATCGTAATAGGTTATTCTTTGACGGGGTTGTCCATTTTCAAAGTACAAATTTAAAATAGCGTGTAAGGGGTCAGGACTAATAAACGAACGTTCGAGTTGCCCGTTTTCGTAATAGTTTTTAAAAATTTTTATCTTGCCATCTACATAATACCCTTTATGAAGGATAGTTCCATTTTGATAATATTCTTCGTTCCAACCTTGTAGGTTATAGCCTTGTTTGTTGTATTTTACAGAGTCGCCACCTAAAACTTCAATTAATCGGTCGAAAAGAATAATACCTTTAGAGGAGTCTATAACCTCAGCCTGTTTGTAGCGTTTAATTTGTGGGATTTGGTCGGCAAAGCGTTGGCCATAGCTAAGATGGATAAGAACTAGTAAATATATAGCGAAAACTAATTTCATACGGTAAGATTAGCAAACCTCATGCAAGAGCATAAAATCTATATAAAATTAACGAAAAATAACCAATTGTGGATTTGACCGATATTTATAAATTGTTGGTCGGTTCAAAATTAGGGTTTATACGCATTGGATTTGAAATATAGATTCATCTTTTGATAAAAATGAGTACAGTTTTCGTTGCTAATTTTCGCTAGAGAAAATAGGCGGGTTGCAGCTACACGCAGGTGGGGTTTTTAGCACTGAACTTCTTTAGAAGAACAGAACTTGAATTTAGCACTTCACTTTCACAGAAGTACTGAATCCCCACTTGCGTGCAGTTGCTGTTGGGTGCTGGCTTTCTCTCTGTCTTCTTGTGGGTTCTTTATTGCTCGCTTATTTTTGATTAATATTCTAAAGTATGGGCATTTTCCATCTATTGATAAGTCTTTGTCGTCGTTTCCTTTCCTGAATTTAATTAGTTCAAATTGGTCAGGATTAAATTTATGAAGAAATGTTATTGGAACTCCTATACATCCACCAAAGTCCAATGGTATGTCTTCTGTTTTGTCAACGTTTATGCCCTCATAATTGTCATATTTTGGGTAGTTACTTTCGTTTCCAAAGTATTTTTTTGTTAGCTCAATATCTTCATGTCGCTTGAAGTTATCTAAGTTTGTTAGCCATAAGCAATTGTTTGGTGAAACTATTCTATTTCCAAAACTATCTATTCTTGCTTCTGTGCCATAAAGCTCGTAGTAATCAGGTACAATGAAGCCTGAAACACCTCTTCCAAGATTTATTCCTAACCAAGCTTTATTCTCTTTGATAAGTTTAAAAATTTCTTTGTATGTAATTGCGTTTATATTACCAATAATCAAAAATTTCTTGTCATACTTTACTAATTGAGCAACATATTCTCTGAACAACGAAAATGGTGGATTTGTAACTACAATATCTGATTGCTTTAATAGTTCAATACTTTCAAGACTAAGAAAATCGCCATCATCTTTAAAGTAAATAATATCATTAGAAATTGGTTTGTCCGTTTCACTCTCTTTACCTGTATATTCAAAGAAAAAGCCATTTTCAGACTCTCCAGTATTAAACAAATCATTCTTTTTTTCTTGATAGCAAGCCGCAATCAATTTTTTTAACCCTAATTCCTTGAAGTTAGATGAAAAATATTTGAAAAAGTTGCTAATGCGAGCATCATCACAGTTACAAAAAACCACCTTATCTTTAAAGTGATTTTTATAATGTTGCAATTCACTTTCTATATCGGAAAGCTGTGTGTAGAACTCATCACTTTTCGATTTCTTGGCCTTTTGCAGTAATTTATTTGATGCGTTTCTTGCCATAATTACTTTTTAGTTATTTGATTGAACAAATCACTTCCCAACATTTTAAGAGAGGTTTTTGAAATTTCAATCATAATATCAAACATTTCCTTGTTGTTCCACTTTTCGCCTTTCCCCTGCGTATAGATGGAAGTAGCTTGAAGCATAATTGCTTTGTCTTTATGCTTAATAAATTTATTTTCACACAGATTTGTGTTAATCGGCATTCCATAATTTGCCGAAGTCAATCTATCTAATCTATTTAGCATCCCCGAGTTATATTCAAGTGTTACAATCCTTCCGTCAGGTCGTTTAATCGAAATGGTTTCTGTCAAAAAGTTTGAGCCTTCTAAGAACAGGATGTAAGGGAAGTGAGACTCAGAAAGCATAAAGTTAGCAATTTCTGTTATATTTTATGCGACCTTTCAATTGCATTTCCCGCAGCCATTAAGTCTTGATTATTTTTCTTGCCTACTTGTTTCCCTTTTTTTATGTTCACAATATCTTTTCCTTGATGTTTAGCTTCTGACACTAAAACTATTCTCCATTCATCGTTATCATCTTTTACTTCAATGATTCCACCATCGGGTTTTATACTTGAATTTGGAACAAAAAGAGTTTGCCCTAATCCTGAGTCAATTTTCTTTAAGGCTTCGTTTATTTCTTCTTTTCGTAGGCTCGTTTTATATTGAAACGTCAATTGCGGATATTCTTCTTGAAGTTGTTTAATTACAAGATTCGATATTTGTCCAACAGTTAAGTCGTGCAACTTTGCCCCTTCACCAAAGATGCCTACCACTCCTTGCGACTTTTTATGTTGGTTTGTCAATCTTGTTGATTGGTTCTTTTTAGCCATTTTATTAATTCTATTTTATACTCTTGCAAAGTTAGCGATTACAGTCGTTTTTTAAACTTGCACCTAACTAGTGTGTTGTCTAACCTCCTTGCACTAAATCTACAATTACCGCTTTAACCCACTCCATTTTTATTATTAAAATCTCTAAACTTAAACATCTCTTAAAATATACCCGCACCGTTTTATAAAGGTGTCGCTTCCGTAATTTTAAACTCAGAGCGTCGGTTTATTTTATGTTCTTCGTCGGCACAATCTATCCCATTGGCGCATCGGTTTAAAAGTTTGGTTTCGCCATAGCCAATAGCCTTTAACCGCTTTTTGTCAATGCCTTTGCTTACAATGTAATCAACCGCAAATTGTGCCCGTTTTTGCGAAAGTTTTTTATTAAAGTCATCGCTCGAACGCGAGTCGGTGTGCGAACTTAACTCGATTAATAATTTTTGATTTCCATTTAAAACATTAATAACTTTATCTAAAATGCGTTGTCCGTCAGCATCAAATTTGAAATCGCCCGAGGCATAATAAATGTTTTCAATAATGGTCAGTTGTTCTTTTTCTTTTTTGTTTTTCATTTCTAAAACCGCCAACCACGGGTCATCTACCACAAACTCGCCCATAGCATTTTTATCCGTTTCTAATAATTTGAATTCGAATCGGCCTTTCCCATCGCGAACAATGGTTTTATAAATACGCCCTTTGCTATCTGCTAAATAGATACGGTTAACGCCTTTAAAAGCTGGGTCTTCGTCTTCGGCGGCAAACATATAACTTTTATCTGCTTTCAGGTTTTTAAAATTAAATTTTCCATTATCGGCAGTTTTAATAACTTGATTAGCCGTTTTGTTGGCGGTTTCGTAAACCATTAATTGCGCATTAGAAATTGGCTTTTTATTTTGATCGTAAGCATAACCAAACAATTCCATAATCAAATTATCGTCTTCTACGTTTAGTTCACTTAATAGTTCTTTTTCGGTTTTTAATAATTCGAATTTGAATTTACCATTGCCCGTGTAAAATGTTTTGAGAGTTTTACCGCTTTTATTGGTAAGCGTTATTTTGGTTTTGGGTGGTAATTGAATTTCCGAATCTTCAACGGTAACAATATAGTTTTGATCGGTGGGCAAACTTCGGAAGGCAAAGGCACCAAACGCATTAGAAGTGGTTTCTTCAACTACATCGCCATTCGTACTCATCAATTTAAGGCGCGTGTTAGCCAAGGGCATACTCGGATTTTCGCCATACAATAAATTTCCGGCTAAAGTTAACTGATCATCTACTTCTAAATCGGGGAGGGCGTTTTTATCAACGGGAAGGTTTTTAAAAACAAATTTATCTTTCTCTCTTTTGTTAGTTAAGCGAGCAATAACGTTGTAATCGTTAGCTAAATAATAGCGTGCTTTTCCTTCAAAGCGAGGATCGTTTTCGTCAACAATTGCTAAATAAGTTTTATCGGCATCTAAGTTTTTAAATTCAAAAAAACCTTTATCGTTTGTTTTAGTGCTATCGAGACGTTTGCCGCTATTATCGGCTAAATATAATTTTAAATTTTGCGCAGGTTGATTGGTGTTATCGGTAAGGTAAATAGTACCATTAACCGAAATGTTTTTATTAGTGTATTTAAAATAATAAATATCGTCTTTCCCTTTTCCACCCAAGCGATTAGAAGAAAAGTAGCCCATGCTATCGTTAATAAAGCAAGGTGCAAAATCGTCGAAACTGGTGTTAAGATTTAAACCTTCGTTGCGGTACAAAACCCATTGTCCGTTATTTAATCTAGCAGAGTAAATATCTAATCCTCCAAAACCCGGTAAACCATCCGAAGAAAAATAGAGCAAGCCATCTTTGCGTATGTAAGGAAACATTTCGTTACCCGAGGTATTAATATCTGGCCCTAAGTTAACGGGTTTCGACCAAGCCTCGCCATTTCTCGAACACATCCAAATATCTTTACCACCATAGCCGCCGGGCATATCGCTGCAAAAGAAAAGTGTTTTATTATCGTTGCTAATAGATGGATGAGCCACCGAGTAAGTATCACTGTTGTAGGCAAAGGAATTGATGTGGTGCCAACTGCGGTTCTTGCCCTGCGCCCAATATATTTTAGCCGTGTTAATATATGGCCGCTTCACCTCGTTTTTAGTGCGGGTGAAATACAAAGTACTACCATCGCTACTTACAGTAATGGGACCATCGTGAGCGTTTGAATTAATAGTCTTGCTAAAACGTTTACTCTTTTCGGCTTGGCTGCCTTTAACACTCGAAACATAAACGTTCATAAAGGGTTGACCATTGCTTTCGGTTACTTCATATTCGCTAGGGTCGTGTTGCTTTTCGCCTACAAACACCAATTGTTCGTTCATATAAAATGGCGAAAACTCAGAGCGTTGGGTGTTAATTTGACTTACATTTTTAACTTCGTATTCGGTGGCTTTACTCAAATACAATTTTATTTCGCGACACGATTTAACGGCATTTTTGGCTTTAGTCTCGTTTGGATTGTTTTTTAAAAACGATTCAAACTGTTTAAGTGCCTCAGGGTAGTTGCCCATTACTTTTAATACCTGTCCATAGTTATAAATGGTTTCGCTGCTTTGATTGGGATCGGTTTCAAAAGCTTTTCGGTAAGCCAGTTCGGCGTTTAAATAATCGTTTAATGCCAAGTAACAATGCCCAAGTTTGGCTTGTGCCAAGGCTTTAGTATCCGAACGGTGTGTTGCCGATTTATATTTTTTGAGAGCTTTTACAAATTGATTGTTGGCATAAAGGCGATCGGCTTTTTTAAATTGTGCCTCCACGTTTAAGCTGCTCACTAAAAGTAGAAAAATAGATAAGATATAGGTATAAAATTTCATGAGATGAGTAGCGTTAGTGTTAGAGAAAACGTGGTGAAATAATTTTTGCCTTTTTGGTATTAAAATCAAAACCAAGCATCACTTCGTGGCTAGGCCCAAGCTGGCGCGCATCGTTTACGCCCGTATCGTACGAATAGCCTACCCGAAAGCGATTGGTTATATAATATTGCATTAAAAGACCTGCCCCATATTGCGAACGCACAAAGCAACCTAACCATATTTTTTTAAACAGAAAAAAATTTAAGTTTAAATCCATATTTCCCGATTGAATAATGCGTAAAGCAACAGAAGGGGCAAACACCACATTTTCGTTGAGCATAAACGATTTACCCATGGTAATAAAGGTGTGCCGCCTTAATTGATAGCTGAGTGTGCTGGTAACCGCGTTAATGGTAGAGTTGTATTTATAAACAAAAGGCGAGTTGAGGTGAGTAGCACTAATGCCTAGAAAAAACGAATTACTTCTTAAAAACAAACCACTGCTTAAATCGAGTACCGACATGCGTTGGTTTTCGTAAAGTTGCGTGTTAACTTCAGCAGCTTTAAAATTTAATTGATTAAAATTAAACCGAAACATAGATAAACCTGCGCCTAATCCCGCTGTTAATTTCCATTGATTATTTAATTTTAAAATATAGCCAATATTACCATAAACCGCATTGTTAGTGCGTGGGCCAAGTACATCGTTTACAAGCGTAAGCCCAATCCCTAATTTGTTATTAGCCACTGGCGCATGAATGCTAAAGCAATTGGTTTTAGGAGCACCCTCTAAACCAACCCATTGGTTGCGGGCACTTGCAATAACAGCTAACGCATTTCTAGCACCTGCATAAGCTGGGTTAATAATCATTTGATTAAATTGGTAGAGATTATATTGCGGATCTTGCTGGGCCAGCAAAACCGTTTGTATAAATCCCAAAAAGAATACTAAATATTTTTTCATAGTTAAAAACAGTTTAATTTTTTAGCACTTCAACCCAACCTTTCAAAGGGGTAGAGTTATCGCCTAGTTCAATCACATAAAAGTAAGTACCTGCATTAAGTTTGTTCACATCTGCTTCGCGAGGCCAAGAGTTAGAGGCGTTATTATAACCTTTAATTTTTGAAAGTTCTACCCCGTAACGGTTATAAATACTAACGGTATTGTTGGGGTATTTTTCAATGTTGGAGATAAGAAAAACATCGTTCACGTTATCGTTATTAGGGGTAAGCGCATTGCTAATGCTGATTGTGCAAGTAGGATCAATATCTACCGAAACAGTTTTAAGATAAGCGCAACTAGTAGTAATATCTGTTACTACTAAACTATAAGTAGTTGCCACAGTTGGGCTAACGGTAATACTGGAAGGGTCTGTACTTCCTCCAAATTGTAACCAATCAAAAGTGTAGTTGCCGCTAAACGATAGGGTTGTGGGATTTCCTTGGCAAACTTTGGTGTTGGATGCAGTAATAACCTCTGTAACATCGGGATATGTTTTTATAAGAACTACAGAATCATTGGCACAATTGTTATTATCAATAGCTGTTACCGAAAATTGCGCACCACTTGGTGGAACAAAAATACTGTAGGTATTAGCAGAGGTAATGCCTGTGGGTGGGTTAAAGGAATACGTTGAACCCGCATTAAACGTAAAAGTGGCATTTGCATTGGCACAAACCGTGCTATTACCTGTTATGCCAATTGGCAATACATTTAACACGTTGAGTGCTTGAGTTATTGTTGGCGATAGGCAACCACTACTTGTTTTAATCGCTAAACTTATAACCGTTGATGCGGTGGCACTTATCGTAAAAATAGGAAGCGTAGAAAAAGGCGAACCATTCCAACTGTAAAAAGTTTGGGGTGGGTAAAAACTAGTGGCACTGAAACTTACTACACTATTGGGGCAAGCCGAGGCATTAGAACTTGCCAAAGCTAAAGTAGGTTGTGGGCTAATTAATAAGTTATTAATAGTTGTACCCGAACAGGTATTGGCATCTTGCCCAATACTTACAATGTTGGTAAGTGTATTAGTAGCTACAAAGGTGTAAACAGAACTCGCTAGTGGCAGAGCCGTACCATTAACAGTATAATTAACACCTCCACTTAAATTAACGGTAGCCGTGCTTCCGGCGCAAGGTGCAGACGGAGTAATGTTAGCCACTATAACTGGACTGGAAAACGATGCAAGTGTATAGATAGGAGGGCTAAATAGGCAGGCTTGGCTGGCGTTAGTCGTTAATGTGGTATTTACCTTACTATAAAAAAAGCCACTCGTGCTTATTGTAGCAGTGGATGTGGTGCTAATCACGTTGAGTCCGTTTTCTATCCAAGTGTAGTTGATGGATGCGAAACCTATGGGGGTTGGTGTAAATTGTACACTAACTGGTAAACTACCACCGTTGCATAAAACAATGTTTAAGTTAGAGGGATTAAGAATGGGATTGTAAGAGAAATTAAAAATAACATCCAGTATGTTTAAAGAACCACGTTGGGGTAAGCTAACCATATCTAGTAAACCATCGTTATCAAAATCGGCTGTTTTTAGTTGATAAACTGAGGCATTGCCATAAAGCATATTAATAGTGGTGGGTATATAACTTAAAGGGGAGTTATCGCCTTTTACTAATTTAAAATTGGAACCACTGTTGCCATAAAAATCTTTTTTTCCATCGTTATTAAAATCTTCAACAATAAAATGTTTATCAAAACTAGCCGTTACGGTTGAACTTTGAGAAACATTATAGGCGGGTAGGGCAGAGGGTGTTGTAACCGAATTTAAAAATGAAATGGTGTTATAATCAATGCCATCAAATGCCGTAACCACTAAGTCATTATAAGTATCGGCATTCAAATCGGTAAATTGAAATGCACTAATGAATGAGCCAACAGGTATTGGAGTAGGCAGTAAAATTGGCTGAATGCTAAAGGTATTACCAACACTTGTATTTTTTAATAACAGCATTTGACCCGTTGTATTTTGGATATTCATTAAATAATCTAAGCGTCCGTCTTTATCATAATCTACAATTTGATATTGAAATTCTGCAAAATTTTCAACAGGGATACCTGAAGGGGTTGTTACTGTTGTTACCCCAAGGGAGGTAAAGCTGGCAGAACCATTGCCTTTAAAAAATTCTATAGCTAACACTTCGTTGTTGGCAGCAGTTACATTGCTTCCAATCACTATTAAATCGTTGAAGCCATCGCCATTAAAATCTACGGCATCGAGGTAGTTTTCATTGCTAAACACATTATTAGTTGTTGTTAAACTATAACTGGCACCACAGCTAAAACTTATGGCAGCAGTGTTAGATAGGGTTGTATTTAACAGTATATTTATCCTAATGTCATCCACGATGGCTAAATCGGGTTTTCCATCGCCGTTAAAGTCGCCAGCCGTTAACGCATTTTCTTCTTCAGGATCAAATTGCCCACATAAAAATGATGGTGGTACAAAATTACCGACAAATGCACTAGCGTGCGAACCATTGTTAGGGTAATCGTTTCTAAAGCATTGAAGACCATAATTGGTGGAACTGGCTCTTAAATAAACAATATCTTTATACGCATCGCCATTAAAATCTGCCACGGCTAACCCTTGCGTTAAATCGAAGGTTGTTCCCGAAATGGGTTGAATAGAGCCTAAACAAAACCCGGCATCACTTCTAATAGAGGTTTGTGCTTTTGTAGTAATAAACGTTGCAAAGAGTGCAACATTTAAAAATATAACTACTATTCGTTTCATCGTTAATCTTTTAATAATTCTACCCACCCTTTTATAGGTTCTTCTTTTTCATTTAAACGAATGCTATAAAAATAGGTACCCGAAGTTAAGTTATTTTGCTCTTTTTCAGGCCAAATTTTATCTTTATTGTTATAGCCTTCAATAGTTCTTATTAAAACCCCATACCTGTTATAAATACTTACCGTATTTTCAGGAAACTCTTCAATGTTTTCGATAAAGAAAAAATCGTTGGTATTATCGTTGTTAAAAGTGATGGCGTTGTAAGCGGTTATTTTGCATGGATTGGTATTATCGGCAATAGTGATTAGTGAACTGCTTACCACCACAAGTGTATCGGGTTTTGCAGGGCGCGTAAATTTGGCTTTCACACTTACTTGATAGCTGCCCGATTTTAAATTAGCAACACTGTTGCAACTGCTATCGGGGCAAATACTTGCCGGCGACCAAACGTAATAAATGACGGATGCCCCCGAGGTGGTTACATTTAAAGTAATTTTTCCATCGCTTTTATTACAGCTTAATGGCGTTATGAAAGGCGTAAAAGCCACATTAAAAACACCAGCATTGGTTTGTACTTCGGGTTGCAAAAAACCTTCGGTGAATAATTGATTGCTAAAACTTTTAATGCCAATGAACACTTCGCCAATATTATCGGCGTAGCTGCCGCCTGTGGCTAATGTTGCTGTTTTTCCGGCAGCATTAATAACCCAAGGAGTGGTACTTTGTGCAGGGCATAAGTGGCTTATGCAAATGCAACCAACTAAAATCTTATATAATGTCTTAATCAATTTATTCGATAACAATGTAATTAAATGAAAAAAGATTTGCTGATAACGTCGTAGGTCCAGACACCGTTGTATTATTGGGTCTATAAATCATGATATAAAATTTTTGATTATTGGTTAATGATACGGTGTAATGTAAACCAAATGTATCGGATGTTGGCGTTAAAATGACTTGAGGCGTAGAAGTATAGGCTTTGTCAAACGTAATTTCTACACGGCAATACGCACCAACTGTTAGCCCTGTTGCGCTTGTGCTAAATGATACAGTTCCCGAAATATCATTTCCTGATATGCCTAAACTGGTTGGTATCGTAAACCCACCGCCAACATAAAGAGAAGATGTTCCTGTATTTATGGCTGGTGTTGCACCCGATGTTTTAATGTGTCCGTTACTTAATAATAAAGCAACTGCTGCCGACGATAAAGTGCTACAAGAGGCTTGTATAGCTGCCCCCGAGCCATTGCTATACCCCAATACCCCAATAGAGGTGCCACCTGTATAACCTTGCACACCTGCCCCCGAGCTACTCGTGTTGGTGCCATACACACCCGAAGCAAAGGTATTTGGATTAGATGTTACACCAAATAATCCATGTGCTGTAGAAAAACTGGTAACAGACGTATTGGTGCCATAAATAGTGGCATTTGTTCCATTATCGGAAACGGCCAAACGGTAACCTGGCGATATAACATTGATACCTACCCGTCCACTTTCTAAAACTCTAAATATAGAAGCATTTGTATTGTTTAAAATTTCTAGGGCATTCGTTCCTGCGCCACCAGCTTTCGATCGAACGTTTAGACCACCATCAAAATAGCCAGCATAAACAGAGGGTGTAGCTGCACTGTGTGTGGCTTCAAACGCATTGTGAGTAATAGAACTACTGCTTACATCCAAAGCATTGTTAGCCGTTGTTATTACATCTATCCCTTTGCTAACCGTTGAACTAACTTTTATACCCGATGTTGCCGAATTTAATCCTAATTGGTTAATGTTTAATACAGGACCATTACCATTCGATTCGAAGTAAACCGTGTTACTGGTATTATTTGAATTAGAATTAATGGCCCTTAAAATAGCGTTTGTTAGAGTGCTAGAGCCAGCTATATCTAACTTAGCCAAAGGCGAACCTACGCCAATGCCAACCAAATCGGCGTTTGAACTTAATGTAACGGTGTTTAGTGATTTAACCCATTGTGCAGTGGGTATAACAGGTATTAATGGTACATAAGCACCAACTCCCTCCGAAGCCATAAAACGGTTACTGGCCGCATCGAAAAAAATACGTCCATTACTATTACCTGCTACCGAAGGTGAACTTGCAAGCCCAGCAAAATTGGTAAACGAAGCATTATACTGCGCACCATTTACAGCCAACGAATAATTAGTACTATTAAAGCTAGCGGTGTTAGTACCAATGGCTACGGCAGATAGAAGGTTGCTCGGGTAAACTAAATTAGCAGAACTCGACCAAGTGTTAACCCCAGTTGCAGCAGGACGCCATTCGCCAGGTGTTGTAAAGTATTGTAAAACATCGCCACCCAAAGGGGTAAGCGTTGAAACAGGACGACTGCGTAAGGCTTGTACGGTGTTGGCTCCTGTGCTGCCAACTACATCTCCATTTAAGTTTAAACTACTAAGTGTGTAGCTACTCGCATTGGTAACGCGGCCAAAATTATCGAGTGTTAAAGTGGGGACGGATAAGTTAGCGGCATTGCCATAGTTACCCGCTACGGCCAAGGTTTGCATACTAATGGCACCACTCGATGTAATTGTACCACTTAAAGGGGCTACCCCTACAACGCTGGTTACACCACCCGTAGCCACGTTTGCAGGCGCCCAAGCACTTCCATTGTATTGTAAAACCTGCCCCGTTGTTGGTGTTGTTAATGCTAGGTTATTACCTCTTAGTTTAGTAACCGTTTGGTTATCCAATGGTCCACTAACGTCTCCTAATGTATTGGCGGTATATGCACTCGCCGACATTAATCGGCCATTGGCATCTACCGAAAAAAACGGGATTGAAGATAAGGTGCTTGTATTACCGCCGTATATACCCGCATTGACACCCGTAGCACTGAGGTCGAGGGTATTGCTGCCTACGGTAATGTTTGAACTAGAAGTATAACCTGTAAATGTAGAAAGGGCTGAAATAGTATTGCCCACTATAGAAATGCCTGAACCAGCGTTGTAAGGCGTGGCACTTGGTAAAGTTACGGTGTTGCTGCCTACAATAAATAAATTAGAACCGTTGATGCCCAAAGAGGGCGTGTTAGCGGTGTTTCCCGATGAATTGGCGTATAGGGCGTAAGGCACGCTCATTAATTGTTGTCTGTTTAAAGTATTACCATTGATGGTAACTTGTAAAAATTTAGTACCAATGGCCCAGTTTAAAGAGGTTGAAAAACTTGCGGTGTTAACGCTTCCTAAAACATGGGTAAATAAACCAGTTTGGGCATCGCTTGTTTTAGAGGTAGCCTCGGCATATAACAATTGCCCACCCGAGCCGCCTGTGTCGTAGATTTCAAATAGTAAATTGATGGGTACTCCTTTTAAGGGTAGTCCGTTTGCATCGCGTGCCACGGCTTGGTAATTAATGCCTGATGGAGCTTGTGCTAAAGCTAAATAGTTAAATAGTAAGCTAATAACTAAGGTGATAAAGCGTAATGGTTTAACCATGGTTTTAATTTTAACAATAGTATAAATATAATAAAAAAATAATTCGGCTAACAAAATAAAAGATTGGTCTAAATTATGTATTTAGTTGTTAATTTATTTTCGTTAGATGTTTGGAAACTTTTTAGAATAAGGTGTTCTTATACCAAGTTTTAAGAAGGAGGGCTTTAGAATAACGGTTATAACTCGATTAGATAAGGCTCGCAAAGGCGCATAGGGCGCAAAGATGGAAATTAAATTTTGAAAAAGGATTTTAGAATAAATTAAATCTGTAACTCAATAGACTGTATTTAAAATAGCACGCAAGGAGGGCGCAGAGGCAGAAATTAAATTTTGAAAAGGAATTTTAGGATAAATGATTGCTGTTATTTATTATTAGGAGTTAAGTTATATAGAAGCAAGATTTTCGCAAAATTTTAAATGGAACTCTTTTTGCATGAGGGATTATTTCGACTTCGCTCAATACAAATGAGGCGGCAGCCCAATGCAGGCGTTGGCGTGCTTTTGAGTGAGCGAGGGGGCTGAGGCACGAAGACACCCGCAGCGAATTCGGCAGGCTCAGCGCAGACCGCAACAAAAGCCGCCAAAGCCGCATTGGCTAGAGCCGATAGCCCGACCCCGACACAACGTTAAGAGTAACGTTTCAATTAAGCAACAGGCTATTCATAAAACCAACCTATTTGAATAAACGAGGGGGCATGCCCAAAACAAATTACGTGTTATCTACTATTTGGTTACCAAACCTTAATACACCCCGACTCATTTTTAATAGAACGTTTTTCTTTCTTGAAGTTTGGGATTACTCAGTAAACCACAGCCGTTGCCACTTTCGTAAAGCCCAAAAAATTTTCTGGATTTACCTTAGTAAAGACACTATTTTATACATCTCGTTATCCAATTTAATCGTTATCTTTAAAAGTTTATTTATAAGATTAATGTATGGCACAATTGGTGATTTTCCGTCATGGGCAAAGTGTATGGAATTTGGAAAATAAATTTACGGGTTGGGTAGATGTTGAACTGAGCGCAAAGGGTGTAGAGGAGGCGAAACAAGCCGGGTTAAAGTTAAAAGCGTTTACATTTGATGTGGCTTACACCTCTAATTTAAAGCGGGCACAACATACTTTAACGTTGGCACTCAACAATTCGGGTCATGCACCTATTACGACTATTACTAACAAAGCACTTAACGAGCGCATGTATGGCGATTTAGAGGGCTTAGACAAAACCGATACGGCTAACAAGTATGGCGAAGCGCAGGTTAAAATTTGGCGACGCAGTTACGACATTGCTCCTCCTAATGGCGAGAGTTTAAAAGATACGGCAGCGCGTGTTATTCCTTATTTTGAATCGGAAATTGCGCCTCAATTAAAAGCTGGAAAAAATATAGTGATGGTGGCACATGGCAATAGTTTGCGCGCACTCATCATGCACTTAGAAAAAATGAGTCCGGAACAAATTTTAGAATTTGAAATAGGAACGGCTCAACCTTGCTTGTACGAATTAGACAAGGATTTGAACGTTACCACTGTAAAAAATTTATAACGATGAATACCCTCCTTTCGGAAGATAGTAAAGTAATTGCGGTAGATTTTGACGGTACCATTGTAGAACATGCCTACCCCAAAATAGGTAAGGAAATGTTGTTTGCTTTTGCTACCATAAAGGCGTTGCAGCAAAAAGGTCATAAATTAATTTTATGGACGTATCGCCATGGTGCTATGCTAGAAGAAGCTGTGGCCTATTGTAAAGCCAATGGCGTTGAATTTTATGCTGTAAATCGAAATTACCCAGAAGAAAAATGGGACGAGTCGGTAGCCCGCAAGGTAAATGCCGATGTGTTTATTGACGACCGCAATGTGGGTGGTTTTTTAGGATGGAGCGAAATTTGGCAAACCCTGCATCCTGATGGGGGGGCTTTTTTACATCAATTACGAAACGAAGAGGCGCATCACAATTACAAACACGAAGAAGGTGGCTTCTTTAAAAAATTATTTTCAAAGAAATGATTATAACTAAAACCCGCGAGGAAATAGAAATTATGCGCGAATCGGCCTTAATGGTATCGCGCACATTGGGCTTAATAGCGAAAGAAATAAAACCAGGTGTTACTCCTTTGTATTTAGATAAGTTAGCAGAAGAATACATACGTGATAATGGTGGAAGACCCGCATTTAAAGGCTACCCGGGCGGGCGAGGAGTTTCCAATTTTCCGGCAACGCTTTGCATTTCGATTAATGCGGCGGTGGTGCATGGTATTCCAACCAAACAGCCATTAAAGGAAGGCGATGTTATTAGCGTGGATTGTGGCGTAGAAAAAAATGGCTATTTTGGCGACCACGCCTATAGCTTTGGAGTAGGAGAAATTAGTGCCGAAGTAAAAAAATTATTAGAAGTTACAAAAGAAAGTTTATACCGCGGCATCGAACAATGTATAAGTGGCAATCGCATTGGCGATATTAGTTATGCGATACAAACTTACACTGAAAGTTTTGGATACGGCGTGGTACGCGAATTAGTGGGGCATGGTTTGGGGCGCAAACTACACGAAGACCCACAAGTACCCAATTACGGCAAACGTGGCGATGGGCCTAAAATAAGAGAAGGCATGGTGTTAGCTATTGAACCCATGATTAATATGGGTACAAAAAACATAAAATATTTACCCGATGGTTGGACTATTGTAACGGCCGATGGCAAACCCAGTGCGCATTTTGAACACGATGTAGCCATTGTAGATGGCAAACCCGAAATATTAAGTAGCTACCACTACATTGAAGAAGCGTTAGGCATCTTGCCTACTGTTAACCTTTAAACGACTCACAAAAGTACGGGACGATTTTCACATATCTCCTTTCGCGAACTAAGGCAATTAGTTGACCTAAGAGCCTCGCGCCAGTTATCGAAGTTTAACTACTTTATGCTTTGGGTCAATTATGCCGCCATTGTGGCTTTATTGCTATCGGTTATTGCCAAATACATTTCGCCACAGTTGTTTTGGCTACTTGCTTTTTTTGGATTAGCCTTTCCGTTTATTGTACTCTTTAATTTTTTATTTGTGGTGTATTGGATGTTGATTGGGAAGCGAACGGCTGTTTTTACCATCATCGCCCTGGCCATAGCGCTGCCAACTTGTTACCGTTTTTTACAATTTAGTGTTCCCACCAAAAAAGCAGTCAAACTTAAAGTAACCTCGTACAATAGTATGCTGTTCGATTTGTATAATTGGACAAAAAATAAGGATAGTCGTAATTTAATTTTAACAAGTTTAGCTGAAATAAATTCAGATATATTATGTTTACAAGAGTTTTACAATAGCGAAGAGGTCGGTGATTTTCATAACAGCGATACATTAAAGCGGTTACTCCGTTTAAAATATAGTCATGTAGAATACACAACTACCTTGCGTACCACAGACCATTGGGGCATAGCCCTCTTTTCGAAGTACCCCATTATTAATAAAGGAAAAATTTTATTTAATACTACTTCTAACAACCTTTGCATTTATAGCGATATTTTAGTTGGAAAAGATACTATTCGAGTTTATAACATACACCTACAATCCATTAGCTTTAGTAAAAGTGATGCCAAGTTTTTGAAGGATGTGGTGTCGGCCGAAGATGCAAAAGATGAGATGGAGAATGGGAAAAGTATTTTACGACGCATTAAACGGGCTTTTATAAAACGTGCCGAGCAAGTGCAAATGATTCAGCAAAGCATGGAAACGTGTCGCTATCCAATTATTTTATGTGGCGATTTTAATGATACACCAGCCTCTTATGCTTACGAACAGTTAAGTAAAAAATTAAACGACAGTTTTATCGAAAAAGGAAAAGGTTTTGGACGCACTTATGCTGGTAGTTGGCCACAATTTAGAATAGATTATATTTTACATTCTCCGCAATTAAACTGTTTACAATTTAGGCGGCACGATGAAACCGTTACAGACCATTACCCCATTACCGCTTATTTTAATTGGTAAACAGTTCTAATATTTAATTAATTAATATTTACGTCTCAAAATATAAAATTTTTCTTTTTGGAGAGGAAGCCAACGTTGGTATTTATAGGTTTTATAAATTTCGTATCCTAATAATGGTCGGTTTGTAATTACATAATCATCGTTTTCTACCCACCACCAACTTCGTGAGTCGGTAGGGTAACTTTCTGTTGGTTTGTACCAACCATTGTATTCAAACCCACCATCCATTTTATTTGGTTTAACTCCTTTTGAATGGAGAAATTCAGCACTTTGCCAGCGAACTTTTTGAAACATAAAAAAGTCGCGGGTTTCGACTACACTAAACAGAAAAGTAAATAAAGGGATGACTATTAGTGTAATTTTTACACTTTTAAGACTGGTATTTAATACCTTTGGAATAATGGCAAGTATTAACAAAAGCGAAAGGGGCAATACATATCTATCGAAAGACGAAATATTAACAGCAATAAACAAGAAGTAAATGGTAATAACTCCTAAAAACGAAATCCAAGCTATGGATTTGTTCGAGAAAAAATCAGTTCGGTTGGATTTTTTTATAAGGAAAAACAAGGTACTACATAATCCAAGGTAAGCTATAATTGCCTCCGAATATTTGAGAAAGGAATAATTTCCAGAATGTGCTCGTTGATGTAAATAACCTTTTACAAGGTGAGGACCAACTTCCCAAATACCCATAACATTTGGCATTGGGAAAGTCGAAAACGATTGTTGAAACATAAGCCATGCTAAGCCAGCTATACCAATCAATAAGGCGACATCGAACCATTTCAATCCTTTATAGTGAAACCATTTTAATAAACAAATAGGAAATAATAGCCAGCCCGCAACAAATAAACTATTTCCACCGTTGTGAAAATGTGTTTCTATACGCGTTTTTTTCAAATGGTTGAAAAGGTTATCTAAGTTTTGAATTTGGTTTGAAATATGGTGTTCTTCTATATAACGATGAAATTGATGATGAGCCAACCAACCCAATACAATTGGCAAAATAGCTTTTATAATAACTTTAATCGAAAAACCCTCTTGCTGAAGAATTAATCCAGCCATTAACAGCGGGAAAACCAAAGCCATTTGACGGTTTAATATGGCTATAATCGAAAATAAAATAAATAAACTATAAGCTCGCCAAGAGGGTTTTTGCGCATAACGCATCCAGTTATAAATAGCGAAAATTTGAAATGCTATAAAAAAAATGTCGGTCATAAACGTAAATGATAGCGAACAAAATAAAGCACTAAAACAGAAACTAATGGTGATGTAAAACGCTAACCATTTATTATCCTTAGCAAGTTTTAACACAATTTCGTAAAAGGTAATGGAAGCAATAATTGCTAATAAAAAAATAGATAAGCGTAAAACGGTAAACGAAAACCCAAAAATAAAAGTGAATAAACTACCATACAAGGTCTGCGAAACCAAATTCATGGCAGGCCAAAGGTCTATCACAAACTTACCGTTCTCCGTTAAGTTATATACATTTTTGGTGTAAGCCCAATCGTCGTTAATAGGAAACTCGCCAAAAGGTTGGATAATAAATAGTGCCAACATCCACAAACAAAAAATAAGTACATGTTGCAATGAAACACCCCGCAGATGTGAATTATTTACTGTTTTAACGGATTCGTTTTTAAAAATATCAACCATACTTTTGAATAAATTAATACACTTGCTTATGCCTTGGCATAAATAAATCTGTTTTTTGTTTATTGACTATAATTAGGGATTTTTTGTAATCTGTTCTTAATTTTCGATGCTAAAGATACAAGTAATTTTTGTTTAAAAAATAGTGAATTATGGATGGTATAAAAATAAAATAGGCTTTTGTAGTTATTAAAGAAGTATTGAACAATACCAATCATTTTGGTATGGAGGCGCATCAAAATATTGGTCAAACGATTTTTTTAATTTTAGTTTATTCATTTGCAAGATGCCGTTTTTACAGTGATTGTTAACATTAGCCTATAAAAAACTAAGGTAACTATTTTTTAATTCGGATACTTTTACCAATAATTTTTTGTTTAATTACTTCTCAATGGGTTAAGTGTAGGTTGTAGATTTGTTTATCCTTTGGTATCAGCTAAAACGGCGAATCTAATTATTAGGTGTTAATCATCAACAAAAATTTAAACCGCATTTAATGTTTTCGGGTATCTATCATCTTTCCTGTTTCCAAATCAAGGTAAACACATCCAAATACAGTATCGCCATAAACACCTGCAAAATCGTTGTTCTCGCCCATAACAACAGCATTCCCATTTAAGTTATAAATTTTATACTTTTTATCTAAGTCAAAATCTTTCATCAAAATTTTAGACTTATCCACTACAAATTTTAAAATGAAACCACGCCTATCCTCATCTGCACTGGTGGTAGTTGAAATCATCCAAATAGTTCCATCAGAAAAAACTCTTAATTCGGGCTGGTGTTGAATGTGTTTAACAGGCGCATCAATTGCTATCTTATCTAATGAGGTATTAGTAGTGCTGTCGTACAATTCTAAAAAATAACCAAAATGCGTTGTTCCTATTTCTCCGTTATGAAGATTATTTTTATTTTGATTATTCTTAGATCCCGTTTTTTCGCTCAGAATAATACATCGTTTTGTGCCATTCAAATCTACAGGAATATGGGTTATTACTGTTTCAGAAGCAAAAATACGCATCAGTAAAGCAACGCCAGGAATCATTAAAACGAATACACAAATGGCTATTACGGTTCCTTTTCGGTTAGGTTTTTTTTCGGCATTACCATTCATGCTAACTGGATTTTAAAAGACTAGAAAAACAATCTAAACAAATATAATCATATCCAATTTATAATCAAAAAAGTCCAATTGATGTAAATGAAATTTTACAGTAATTGAGTCATGGATAGGTTTTATCTAATTTATAACACGTATTTGTTTTATCAATTAGCTCGTTTAACCTAGATTATACAATAGGAATCTATTACGAGTCGAAATCCCTTCAAAACAGTAAACTTCGTCACTTTTTCTTCTTCACCATAGCAACACTATGCCTCAGTCGAAAAAGTGCCTGTTTTATTGGGCTTTCACCTCTCA
>JAAFIL010000030.1 GCA_013297775.1 Bacteroidota bacterium | reverse complement strand
GAAAAAGTGACGAAGTTTACTGTTTTGAAGGGATTTCGGCTCGTAATAGATTTCTATTGCATAATCTCGGTTTAAAGTAAAAACGATGACTTGACTACTTATTGTTTGTGTAAATAGAATAGGCACGTTAATACCAACATCATTTCTAAAAGATACGTTGACCCAGTTTCTTTTTTTCTTATACTTCCTCAAAAATTATACCCGTAGGCCTTGCTACGCCTATAATTTTTTCGTCGCCTAAAAGAAAAATAATTCTGGTTCAACTTGTATCTTTTAGAACCGATATTGGTATAAGACGCAAAGTTCGCAAAGGAAGAGGGGATTTTGAAAAAAGAGTTTTTCAGGTTCAAGTTGACCATCATTTTTCTAAATTCGTTTTTATAGCTTCGTAAATTAGGGGCATCCACAGGGCGTATTCTTTTGCCGATGGGTGCAAGCCATCTTTGGCAATTAAAGACTTGTCTTTCCCCATTTCTTGACTAAGTTTAAATACATCTACATAAGCAGAACCTTTTTGCTTGGCCACTTCTTGAATGATGACGTTAAACGTTGTAATTCCTTCTGATATGTTTCTTCCTCGGCTGTAATAAGCTCCTTGAGGGGTTACACCAAAATCGGGAATGCTAATCCAAACAACTCGGTTAGATGGAACGGATTGTTGTTGTAATGTGTTAGCTATGGTTAAAAGATTTTTTTTGAATGTTGCAGCATCTACCCCTCGCACCCAATCGTTTACGCCAATTAATACCGTTACCACTTCGGGCTTTAGGGTGTTCAGTAAAGGGAGTTCTTCTTCTATTAATTGTTGTGTGCTAAAGCCATTGCGTGCAGGGTTTGCCAGCAATTGAAAGGGGATTCCTTTTTTGGTAAATGTGTTGCTTAACAAAACGGGCCAACTTTCTTTTTCAGTTGCACCTGTGCAAATGGTGTAAGAATCGCCTAGGGGCAAGTATTTTAGAGGTTTTTGAGTTGGTGTATTAAACCCAAAGAGAAGCGTAGATAAGAGGAAACCTAAAATTAGCTTTTTCATAGTACTATATACGCAAGAAAAATAATTTAGGTTTAATACCAACATCATTTCTAAAAGATACGTTGACCCAGTTTATTTTCTCTTATACTTCCTCAAAAATTATACCCGTAGGCCTAGCTACGCCTATAATTTTTTCGTCGCCTAAAAGAAAAATAATTCTGGTTCAACTTGTATCTTTTAGAGCCGATATTGGTATAAAGCACTCTTTTTTTCCGTGAGTGATTATTTCGGCTTCGCTCAATACATATCCCGCGGCAGCCCAATGCAGCCCTTGGCATACTTTTGTGCGAGCGCGGAGGCGACCTTAGAAGCCACCACAGCCGCAACAAAAGCCGCCAAGTGCAAATTGGCTAAAGCGTACAGCACGATCCCAGAGATAGAACATTATTTTTCAGAAGACAGTTTAAACACTAGAACCATTTTATTTTGGTTGAACATTATGAGGGACACGGGATTAACACAGTTAGAATTGTTATTGGCCAACCTCTACAACTTTACTGCCACTTATTTACTTCGCCTTTCCTTCTGTTTTTACTTCTTTCCAAGCGGTTAAATCGCGTATGACCACACTTGCACAAACCAAGCCAAACGCCGCTGGTAAATAAGAAATAGTACCATAAGCCGATTTTTTATATTTACTTCCGTCGGTGCGCATGATGGAATGTTTGGCCGGCAATTCATCGCTCACCACACATTTGATGCCTTTGTAAATATTCATGTAACGCAAGCGTTTGCGGACGTATTGCGCCATGGGACAAATTTTTGTTAAGGATAAATCTACTACTTTAATTTTGGTAGGATCCATTTTACCACCTGCGCCCATGCTCGATATGATGCGCAAATTGTTGTAATAGGCTGTTTGAATTAAATATAACTTTGGCGAAATGCTGTCAATGGCATCAATAACATAACTAAATTTTTGTTGCATAAAGTCTTTCATGTCATCGGGGTTTTTAAACGCATTCACTACATTTAATTTTACATCCGGATTAATTAAGCGAATCCGTTCGGCCATTAAATCGGCTTTGTTCATGCCATGTGTGCTTACCAATGCTTGCAATTGTCGGTTGCGGTTAGTGGGGTCAACCGTATCGCCATCAATAATGGTCATTTGTCCTACTCCGCTGCGTGCAATGGCTTCGGCGGCATACGAACCAACGCCCCCTAACCCAACAATTAAAACATGCGCATTTATTAAACGTTCTAAGCCTTTATGCCCCACCAACAGTTCGGTGCGTTCCATCCACGAAGTATCCATATTGATTATAATTTCAAATTAAAAACGGTTTCAAAATTACTAACTATTTGCTGTTTTAGTATCTCTTCTTCGATGCGTAATAATTCGCTGGCTTTTTTATACACGTATTTAATAGATACATCGGCGGTATCGGTTTCTAAAAAAAATTGTTTTCGACCCACTGAAACAATAGCACGTGCGGCGTTTGACTCAAAACCCATGAGTGCTTTTCCGAACGAAAAGTAATAGCCTTGTTCGGTTAACAAACGGGCAATGTTAGCGTTGTTATTAAACCCATGAAAAATAACAGGCATGGCGTTATCCGAAAAATTTAAACAATTCAACACTTCATTAAATGCTTTCACGCAATGAATGATGAGTGGTTTCTTAATGGTGTTAGCAATGCGTATTTGTTCCATAAACACCCGCTCTTGCAAGCGTAAGTCGGTTTCGCAAATTTTATCTAAACCGCATTCGCCAATGGCTAAACATCGTTTTTCGGTAGCACGAAGTTGCAAGTTGGCCAACAGGGAATCGGCGGTTTCTTCTTTCAGGTGCCAAGGGTGTAACCCATACGAATAGTAATTGGTTTGGTCGGAGGCTTGCAAATTAGCGTTAACCAATTCGAGTTTAGCATCGTAAATTTGTGCGTGTGTATGAATGTTAATAAACACTGTTTATATTTAAAGCCTTTTGAAATGGAAGAGCCGAAGCAATATTAGTAACTTTAAACTATCATTTTAGAGAGGTATGCAAGAGAATTATAACAAGCTAACGTCAATAACCTTTGAGGCTTTAAAAACCATAGTTGGATTAGAGGCGATTAGCAGCGATGCGGTTGACTTGGAAAAATATGGACAAGATGAAACCGAAGATTTTGTGTTTTTAGCCGATGTGGTTGTAAAGCCTAAAACGGTTGAACAAATTAGTGCCATTGCCCGTTTGTGTTACGAACACCGCATAGCGTTAACTACACGTGGGGCTGGCACTGGCCTAAGTGGCGGCGCATTGCCAGTAAGAGGCGGCGTGTTGTTAAGCACCGAAAAGTTAAATCAAATTTTAGAAATAGACACCCGCAATTTGCAAGCCACGGTAGAACCCGGAGTTATTAATTATGTGTTTCAAGAAGAAGTAAAAAAGTTGGGTTTGTTTTACCCGCCCGACCCAGCTAGTTGGGGCAGTTGCAGTTTGGGTGGAAATATTGCACACAGCAGTGGGGGGCCTAAAGCCGTAAAATATGGCACAACGCGCGATTATGTTTTAAATTTACAAGTGGTATTGGCCAATGGCGATGTTATTTGGACGGGTGCTAATACCCTCAAATATTCGACTGGGTATAACCTCACGCATTTGATGATAGGTAGCGAAGGCACTTTAGGTATCGTAACCAAAATAGTGTTTAAGTTATTGCCTTTGCCTAAACACGACTTATTGTTGTTAGTACCTTTTAAAAGTGCCGAGAACGCCTGTGAGGCTGTGGGGGCTGTTTTTAGAGCTGGCATTACCCCAAGTGCTATGGAATTTATGGAACGCGATGCGATTGATTGGAGTATTAAATACGCTGGAGAGGTTAATTTTACCATTCAAGCCCATTGGGAAGCCTTGTTGTTGGTAGAAGTAGATGGCAATCATTTAGAGGTGTTGATGCAGGATTGTGAACATATTACGCAAATTATGCAAGAGCACCAGTGCGACGATATTTTGTTTGCTGAAAGTGCTGAACAAAAAAATGCACTTTGGAAAATACGCCGCAAGGTGGGCGAGGCGGTAAAAAGTAACAGCGTTTATAAAGAAGAAGATACGGTTGTGAAGCGCGCCGAATTACCAAAACTATTAAAAGGCGTTAAAGCCATTGGCAAAAAATATGGTTTTTCGAGTGTGTGCTATGGGCATGCGGGCGATGGTAATTTGCACGTTAACATTATTAAAGGCGAGTTAAGCGAGGAGGCGTGGGAAACTGAATTGCCCAAAGGCATTGCCGAAATTTTTGAACTCTGCAAACAGTTAGGCGGCACCATTAGCGGCGAGCATGGCATTGGCTTAGTGCAACAACAGTATTTACCGCTTGTTTTTCCAACGCATCAATTAAATTTATTACGAGCCATTAAACGGGCGTTTGATGAAAAAGAAATTTTGAACCCAGGGAAACTATTATTATAAGGAAGATAGCCCTTCTAGCGTTCCAATTTTGAATAAAATATAGCTGGCTTTGATGTAAAAGTTAAACTTTGGTTTTGTATATTTGATAGTATTCTAACCAATTGCACCATGGAACGATTCGAAATTTCTACCAAATCTAACGGCGAGTTTCAGTTTAGTTTAAAAACTGAAACCAACGAAACCATTATTACTTGCGAAGAAAGTTTTCGCTCGTTTCGAGATTGTAACAATGCTATTTTAACAATTAGAAAAGCCGCGGTTCATGAGTCGGCATTTGAAAAACAACGCACACATGATGGGCATTATTTTTTTAGAATAAGAACTAAAAATGGCGATGTAGCCGGCATTAGCCGTTTGTTTGATGCCGAATTACTTTGTAACAATTACATGGCTCTTGTTCAAAGCACTATTACGAGAGCCGCCATGACGGAATATTAGAATTTATTAACGCTTTTTTAAACCGCTCATTTTTAAAAAAATGAGTAATTTTGTTAAAGTATGAGAGATTTCATTTTTACAATTATTGCAGTTTGGTTTTTATATAAATTATACAATGCTTTTTTTAACCAAACTCAAAAATCCTCGGCATTTACTGGTAATAATTCCGCTTCTACATCCACATCCACCAATTCTTCGGCCTCATATTCTCAAAAAAAAGAAGACCTTAGCAAAAAATTAGCCGATAACGAAGGCGAGTATGTATCTTTTGAAGAAGTAAAAGAGTAGTATGTTAGCCGCACTTAACAACGAACCGCTTAAAAAAATTGAGTTTGATTTTGGCTCAATTACCCTTCGCAACGATGGGGTTATGTTGGTTGTTTTTAAACCTTATACCCTCATAAATGCCGAAAAGAGTGAACGCTTAAAGCAAGCCACGCTTGAGCTTGGCGGTGGGCAAAAATTTCCGTTTTTAATTTATTTAGGTGAAAACTGTTCTACCGACGATACCTTAATGCAGTTTGCGCGCAATCCCGAAAACAAATACTCGAACCTCGAAGCTATTGTTATTAGTAGCACTATCCAAAAAATATTAGGTAATTTATATAACCGCTTTATGAAGCCTGTTGTGCCTACTAAACTCTTCACCAATGCCGCTGATGCCGAATATTGGTTAAAAAACGGCTAACCAATCTATTGCCAAACCACTTTTTTAGCTACTTATTGACCACTTACCAAAAAAAACCAACCACTTATCAAAACGGGTTTTTTAGTGGACTTTCCATTTTCTAAATTCAAGAAAATATCCTTCTATTACGTTATTCCTCTAAAAGTAAGAGTAGGTTATACAAAAGATATTTAAGTCATCGTAAACGTTGCTCTCCTCGCACCAACGTTACGGGCCTAACTAATTGAGTTCATGCCATAATTCTAAATTAATACCTATGAAAAATGATTTACTTTTGTACTTTCTTTTGCTTTTAAAAGTTGGCGGTTTTTCTCAAACCCAAGCCGGAACATGCGGAAATGCTGTTTTTGAACATCTGAATGTTGCGCGAACCATTCCTTCTAATTCAAACGCTTCTCCCGATCCAGACGGGAGTAACTTTTGTTCTACCCCGTTTATGATGAATTACTTTGATGCCATTTCTAATTATTACATTCCAACCAATGCCTCACCAATGCTTTATTTTAAGGTTAATTTTATTTTTTTATTGCACCCACAAAACGCCACCGTTTTTAATACCGTTCCTCAAAGTCAAATCATTGCCGACGCTAATACTTTAGTTAATAGTATGAATAGTTGGTTTCAAACCTGTGGCAATATTCCTTCAACTAAGCCTGTACCCAATCCCAGTCCATTACTTAACGACCCTAAAATTCGATTGGTTTTAAACCGTGTTATTTTCGACTCAAGTTCTACTCTTGCCATAAGTAATTCTTTTGGTGCAAATAATTTTAATACCTTATTTCCTTACGATGTTAATACGGCTTTTAATATTTTCTTTTACACCGACTCATTGGCAGGCGGTGCAGGTTGGGCATTGCCAGGTAAATATTGCGCCCTTGCCGCATCGCCTTTAAATGCGGGCGGCGTTTATATACCCAACACTATATTTAATAACCCACGTTTATTATGGCACGAGTTAGGGCATGGTTTAGGGTTTCTTGGCGACCATTATGGCGGGCAACACAACATTGTGGACCCTAGTGGTGGCAGTTACATTCCTGATGATGCCGCTTTAGACTTTGGTGTTACCAGTAATTGCACAGCACCTACAAGTTTTACAACACCTCCTAGCATTAACAATAATTTAATGGCGGGCTCTGCTTGTCGCGAAGTACTTAGTGCCAGGCAAATTGGAGCGTTTCATTATTTAGTTGCTTCTAACATTACCAAAAAATTTACACAGTTTAAAAACGAACGGTATCCCTACTCGCCTTTTTTAAATTCTCCTATCGTTTATAATTATTCGGGTACTCACACGTTTAACAACCAATCTAACTTAACGTTCGATAGCATTATCGTAAAAGCAGGTGCCAACGTTACATTTGAAAACATGTTACTCATTGCTCGACAAGATGGTAAAATTAGAATTGAACCAGGCGGACATTTAAAACTCAAATGCGTAACCATTGTTACCCAAAACGAAAATATTTTTACGTGGAATGGAATTGACGTTTGCGGCAACAGTGCTTTAGAGCAAATTCCTTTTAACCAAGGTTTACTAACTTTAGAATTTGCATCCATCCAACAGGCGGTTACTGCGGTAAGCATTGGCAGGCATTCGGCTCAAGGGGAGTTGATACCAAACAGTGGGGGTGGCATTATCAACGCCAGTTATTCTCTTTTTGAATACAACCAAAACGATGTTGACTTTGCGCCTTATTTACCATTACGCAAAAATACAATCACTAATTTACCTGATGCCGTTGGTAGTATAGCCAATAAAAGTTGGTTCAAACATTGCAAATTTTTAACTGGGCAAAGTAATACGCAAAACAAAAAAGCATGTGTACGCCTCAATCGTGTAGCTGGCATTCCATTTATAGCTTGCGAATTTAATCCGGGAGTCAATCCTGGACATCAGGTAGATTATGGCATTTACAGCTTAAACAGTTCCTTTTATATTAAAAGTAGAAATGGAGCGCATAACCGTTTATTCTATTTTAAGAATAATATTTACGCCAATGGCTCGGTGTTAAACGATCGAATAGAAATAGACAGCGCACAGTTTAATGTAAATGGGAGCAACGGTATTTTTATGACTAATGTGTTGCAATCCAGCGTAAAGGCTTGCACTTTTAATTTTCAAAATTCGAAAGCCACGCAACTAAGTGGTGGCATTTACCTTAATAATTGCCATGGCTTTAAAATCGAAAACAATAGGTTTTATTCAAATACATCTTTCCCTTCGGCGGGTATTTTTATTCGGCAATGTGGTTTAGGTACAAACGCCATTTACGACAATCAGTTTAGCAACCTTGGTTTAGGCGTTTGGTCAATTGGACAAAATTATAATCCTGAATCATTGGGCAGCGGTTTACTCATCAATTGTAATGAATTTCAACAATGTATCTACAATATTGGAGTCGTAGAAAGCACACGTTTAAATCCGAATTATCCAAATTATACAGGCATTGCCAGCGTGCAAGGGGTAACGTTTATGGGCGATGTGTATAATGTTAGAAATATTTATGATGTGGTAACTTGCAAACCTTACGACGAAAATATGTTTTATGTTCGTTCTAAAAACGATTTTGCCATCAATAGCCACGGGTCGTTTAACGAGCCTCAATTTCATTTTGGATTACCAACTTATTCGAGTTGCAGCAACATTACCGAAATAGCCGATATTAGTGGTAGTATTGGTAGTTCCAGCAAACCTGTTTATTGCTCTTTAGGTTTGTTTTCTAAATTAAGTTCAACAGCACTTACGAGTAAAATTCAACAACTTTCGTCTCAAGTAAATACCTTAGTTGCGCAACAAACGCAACTAATAGATGGTGGACAGACACAAGCGTTGTTAGATAGCCTCGCAAAAACAGAGGTAAATCGAGAGTACTTAAAAAATTTACTTTTGGCGCAAAGTCCCTATTTAAGTAATACCGTTTTAAAAACTTTTTTTTCTGATTCGAATACTAGCGTAGAACATTTAATGGCTCTGCACAATGCCAATAAGCCCGTTAGTCCTGATGTTTGGAAAGTTATGCTCAACAAAAAATTAGATTTAAGTTCTCAAAAGCAGCTAAACCAACAGCAATATCAAAATGCGTTAAGTATTAAAAATACCTTAGTGGCTAAAACGGAGTTATTAAATACCCATTTAGGATTGGCGTGTTTAGAGCAACTCAGCCGTTTAAGTACAGATACCCTTCCTGCAAGTGCAGATAGTTTAATGGCTTTTTACGATGGTAACTTATTGACAAATAGTAAAATTTTAAAAATAAAAATGCTTATCCAACTTGAGCAGTTTGGAGAAGCCAATCGCCTACTTAATCAAGTTGAACAACAGGGCGGTTTATACACGGCGTATGCGTTTATAGAGCGGGAGTTAATTCAATTGCGCGCCACACCCAGTTATCAATCTGTGTTGGAAAAAGATGAAGTTAAAAAAGAGCAAATCAAAGCCATTCGCAATGCTTGTAATTATTTAGCAGAGGGCATTGCCTCTTCGCTTTTAGCCGAAGTTTGGCAAATTTCAGAAGCAGATGAAGAAAAACCTTTGCCTCTCAAATCTGGAATTGTCATTCAACCTAATCAAAATCCTGTTATTGGTATTGAAGAGCTCGTTCAAAATAAGGAGTCATCTATTCGCTTATATCCTAATCCCGCTAACAGTTTTTTAAACATAGAAACGAATACGACTTCCGCAAATAGTTTTTGTTCTATTTATGATTTGAGCGGTCAATTACTATTGAAAGAAAAGGTTCAGTCGAAGCAATTACTGAATATAAGCCATTTACCCGATGGATTGTACATTTTGAAACTAGATGAAAATGGGCAAATAATGACCACCCAAAAGCTAGTTATAATGCGTTAACCGCCTTACCTTATAATACCTTTATTTTAAGCGAATTTTATTTTAAGCGAATTATTTCGTGTACCTGATGCGCTAAAGGCGTTCGGTAAATTTCTTCGGGTGTTAAATGTTTTGAACTCACTTCTTCTTGAAATAAAAAATTAATGGTTGAATAACAATGCTGCACCATGGCACTGCAAAAAAATGATTTATCGTTAGCCATTAAATTTTTTCGCTGCCTTAAACGGTTGCTTGTAAATGCTATTAAAACGCCCAATACTTCGTTGATAGAATAATTAGCACGATCGGCAACTAAACATAAAGCCTCTGCAATAACTGTTTTTACTTGTTTACTGCTTAAATTAAAATCTAAAAGGGCTACGTTAGGATAGGCTTCATCTTCATAATATTTACTTAAACGGTTTTCTTGAACGCCCATGTTTACCTGCTTTCGATTAACAACAATATCGCTTTCAATAATCCACAGTTGGTCGTCGCTGCGTTTTTCGCCAACAATAAACGCATGCGAAAAAAAACTATTTTGCCCCGTTTGGGTAATTAATTTTTGAGCTTTTTGTATGGTTCGATCTACTAAATCGGAACCTCCTATTAACGCTATTGTTCCAGGCTTGGCGTGTTGTTCAAAAAATGCTTGATTGGTCATGGCACTATTTTTTTTACTGATAAGATAATTTAATGAATTTGCGGTTGACTTGTTCGGTTTCCGTTTGGATGTTTAATACATAAACACCGTTGGGCAGATTTTTAATATCTATAACTTTAGTTAAGCTGCTTTGCATCACTAATTTTCCATCTAAACTATAAACATTGGCCGATAAAATAGGTTTAGAGGCATCCATAAAAATTATATCACTAGCGGGATTGGGAAATAACTTAAATGTATTGGTAACAGGTGTAGCTTCGGTAACATTTGTGGTTACAAACTGGTTTAATTTAAACTGTCTAAAAAATCGCCAAATTTGAGCCGAAGCGTTAAAGTCCATACACGTTACGCCAATAGCAATGGGGGCTCCGGGCCAAGTGTGTGCGCCGTTGTTTATTTTATAATGCTCTACATAAGCTTTCCCATTGGTGTTGAAAAATTTATAATTAACAGCTGTGGCACCATCTGTGGTGTTGGTATTGGTAACATTGGTAACCAAACTCGAACTGTTACAGGCGTTATGGGTACGCCACCTTTTTAAAACGGTATCAATCGCTGCCATGTTATTAAAGTTGTTTCCAGCATACGGAACGGTGTTGTCGGCGGTTCCGTGTATTTCCATCACAGGCACCACACGTCCGGGTAATCCATTTAACCACGAGTTAAACATCGTTCCTGTTACAGAGGCAATGGCCGCTATTTTAGAATTAGATAAAATAGCCATGTAATAACTCATAATGCCGCCATTACTCATCCCACACGAATACACACTATTGGCATCTATGTTATAAGCTAGTTTTAAAGAATCGATTAAGTCATTTAAAAACGCAACATCGTTGGGCGAACCCCCAAATCCTGCATTCCAAAATTGAGCCCCTGGCGCACCTGTTCCTTCGGGATGAACAACTAAAAAATTAGCCGTATCGGCTACGGGCATAAAGTTACCATACAACTGTTGTTGACTGGCATTTGAAGTATAACCGTGCATATTGATAACCAAAGGCACCGCTACATTGCCCGTGTAGCTATTGGGTTTATATAATCTAAATTTACGCTGCAAACCGCCCGACAAAATACTATCGAGCGTAGTAACACCTGTTTGAGCAATTAAATTCAAATTTAGGATGATAAAAAATAGTGTTTGAAGTTGAAGTTTCATATCCATAAAGATAAAACTTTATGGGAATATAAGCTAAATAGATTATTTAATTTAGATATATTACTTCAAGTGAAGGTCGTACAGGGCAAACCGAGGGAACAAATCCAAATGGAGGTTCGCTAAAGCGATATTAGCATTTTAAAACTACTGAGCAAACGCTGTTAATTTTTCAACATTTTTAATAAATGCCCCAATTGCGTTTTTAATTCGGTACGTGGAATAATTTTATCTAAAAAACCATGTTCCAATACAAATTCTGCCGTTTGAAATCCTTTTGGTAAATCTTTGCCAATGGTTTCTTTTACAACGCGAGGACCCGCAAAGCCAATCAAAGAGCCTGGTTCAGCTATGTTTAAATCGCCTAACATGGCATACGAAGCAGTTACCCCACCCGTAGTTGGATCGGTTAATAATGAAAAATAGGGAATGCCCGCTTGTGCCAATTGGCTTAATTTAGCCGAGGTTTTGGCCATTTGCATTAAACTAAATGCCGCTTCCATCATGCGTGCGCCGCCACTTTTGCTAATTACCAATAACGGTGTTTTTGTTTTTAAACAAAAATCAATAGAGCGTGCAATTTTTTCGCCCACCACGCTGCCCATGCTGCCGCCAATAAATCCAAAATCCATGCAGCACACAACTAAATCTTGTCCGTTAACCGTTCCGTAAGCACTGCGCAAGGCATCTTTTAAACCTGTTTTTTTGATGGTATCGGTTAAACGGTCGGTGTATTTTTTAGTATCCGAAAAATCTAAAGGATCGCCACTAACCAAATTTTCGTGTAATTCAGTAAATTGGTTGTTATCAAAAATGATTTCAAAATACTCTTTACTGCCAATGCGCTCGTGGTAACCACATTCCATACACACAAATTTATTGTTGGAATGATCGGTAGCGGTGTGTATTTTTTTACACGATGGACATTTATACCAAAGTCCTTCTGGTGTTTCTTTTTTTTCTTTAGTAGAAGTGGTAATACCTTCTTTTAAACGTTTAAACCAACCCATCGTTTTTTTGAATTAAATGAAAAATTATTAAAAATTAGAGATTGTAACGGGGATGCGTTCTCTTCTTTAATTCTTAATTCTAAACTTACGCAATTGTTACGGTTTTATCTAAATACACATCTTGTATGGCGTTTAAAAGACTAATGCCTTCTGCCATCGGTTTTTGAAAGGCTTTACGCCCCGAAATTAAACCTTGTCCGCCCGCCCGTTTGTTAATAACGGCTGTGGTAACTGCTTCTTGCAAATCGGTAGCCCCTTTGCTTTCGCCACCACTATTAATTAAGCCCATTCGGCCCATGTAGCAATTGGCTACTTGGTAACGACACAAGTCAATTGGGTTTTCGCTACTTAATTCACTATACACTTTGGGATGCGTTTTACCGAAATTAATGGCAGTATAGCCTCCGTTTTTATCTGATAATTTTTGCTTAATAATATCGGCTTGAATGGTTACCCCTAAGTGATTGGCTTGCGACGATAAATCGGCAGCCGTGTGATAATCTACGCCATCTTTTTTAAAGCCACTGTTGCGGGTGTAGCACCATAAAATAGTGGCTAAACCTAATTCGTGCGCGCGTTCAAACGCCTGTGCTACTTCAACAATTTGGCGCGAACTTTCGGGCGAACCAAAGTAAATGGTAGCCCCAACGGCTGTGGCACCCATGTTCCAAGCCTCTTCCACCGAGCCAAACATAATTTGGTCAAATTTATTGGGATAGGTTAAAAACTCGTTATGGTTTATTTTTACAATAAATGGAATTTTATGAGCGTATTTACGCGCCACCGATGCCAACACTCCATAAGTAGAGGCCACCGCATTGCAACCGCCCTCAATAGCCAATTTAACAATGTTTTCGCTATCGAAATAAATAGGATTAGGAGCAAACGAAGCACCTGCGCTGTGTTCAATGCCTTGGTCAACTGGTAAAATACTCATGTAACCTGTTCCAGCCAAACGCCCAGTAGTGTATAATTGTTGAAGGCTCCGCAAAACCTGTGGATTGCGGTTAGAAGGCATAAAAATACGTTCTACAAAATCGCTACCTGGTAGGTGAATATGTTCTTTGCTTATAGTTTTACAAGTATGGTTTAACAAAGCATCTGCCTGAGAACCTAAAAGTTGAGCAATATTAACTGACATAATTTTTTTATAGGCGACAAATATAAAAAAATTACGTGGATTTTAGCACCCTTAAATGGGGGGCTAAACGAATACTATTTGCAACTGTAAAATAGTTAAAAAATTTTGTCGAAAATGGAACTATTGGGCGTGTAAAAATGATGTAATCCCTAAATATGGCTCTAAACAGGCTTAATAAACTGTAAATTGCGTTTTAACCCTTTAAAACCCGTGCGTTTTACCGCCGAGTGTTGAAAAACTTTACGAAACGTATCTTCAGTCATTTCTTCCCACTCCCGCTCCGAAAAATTTAAAAAACCCGAGTGATTGGCAAATAAAGGCTCGTTATGTGGGGTGCTAAAACGATTCCACGGACAGACCTCTTGGCAAACATCGCAGCCAAAAAACCAATTATCTAGTTGCCCTTTAAACGTTTCGGGCAGTTGATTTTTTAATTCAATGGTTAAATAACTAATACACTTCGAGCCATCTACCATATAGGGTTCAACAATGGCTTGCGTAGGGCAGGCATCTATGCAACGGGTGCAAGTGCCACAATAATCTTTCAAAGGGCCATCAGGTTGCAATTCTAAATCAATAATTAACTCGGCAATAAAAAAGTAAGACCCTTGTTGTTTGGTAATTAAATTCGCATTTTTTCCAATCCAACCCAAGCCACTTTTAGCCGCCCACGCTTTTTCTAAAACAGGCGCACTATCTACAAACACACGGCCATTTATTTCGCCAATGCGTTCGTTCAACAGTTGTAAAAACGTGTGAAGTTTTTCTTTAATTACTAAATGATAATCTTTACCATAAGCGTATTTACTAATTTTAGGGCCTTGGCTGTGAACGGGCGTTTCTGAAGGAAAGTAATTATACAACAGCGACACCACCGATTTAGCACCGTCCACCAACAAACGCGGATCGAGCCGTTTATCGAAATAGTTGTCCATAAACTTCATTTCACCTTGTTTGCCATCTTTCAACCATTGTTCGAGTCGCGGGGCTTCGGTTTCTAAAAATCCAGCTTCCGAAATACCACAAAACTGAAACCCCAGTTCATGGGCCACTTCTTTTACAAGGCGAGTATGCTGCGCTATTAACTGCAATGGGTTAAAGATAACACGAAAATAAGAATTGAACAATTACCAGCACTTGCGCTACTTTTTATTAGCAAGGTTTTAAATTTAGGCATTGTCTTTTTATCTTTTTTTGAGTACTTTTGTACCCTAACTTATTTTTTACGAATGAAAGATATCTTCGATAAATTAGCTCAAAACATGGGCCCTTTGGGTCAACACTCGCACGAGGCACATGGTTATTTTACCTTTCCTAAACTCGAAGGCGAAATTGGGCCACACATGAATTTCCGTGGCAAAAAATTATTAAACTGGAGTTTAAATAATTACCTCGGTTTAGCTAATCATCCCGAAGTGCGCGAGGCCGATGCCAAAGCCGCTCAAGATTTTGGTTTAGCTTTACCCATGGGCGCGCGCATGATGAGCGGTAACTCTAATCATCACGAGCAACTTGAGCGTGAACTTTCGACTTTTGTTCAAAAAGAAGATACCATACTTTGTAATTTTGGTTATCAAGCCATGGTTAGTGCCATTGATGCGATGGTTGATCGCCACGATGTTATTGTTTACGATGGTGAAAGTCATGCCTGTATTATTGACGGCGTGCGTTTACATATAGGCAAACGCTTCGTATTTAAACACAACGATGTAGAAGACTGCGAAAAACAATTGCAACGCGCCACTAAACTAGCCGAACAAACGGGTGGAGGAATTTTAGTAATTACCGAAGGGGTGTTTGGGATGCGTGGCGACCAAGGCAAACTAAAAGAAATTGTTGCTTTAAAGGAAAAATATAAATTCCGTTTGTTTGTTGACGATGCCCACGGTTGCGGCACCATGGGACCCAACGGTGGTGGAAGCGGCGAACACCAAGGCTGCCAAGATGGAATAGATGTTTATTTTGGAACCTTCGCCAAATCATTTGCACTCATTGGTGGGTACATCAGTTCTACCAAACAAATTGTTACTTATTTGCGCTATAACATGCGCTCACAAATTTTTGCTAAAAGTTTACCAATGCCATTAGTAATTGGTGCTTTAAAACGTATAGATTTAATGCGCAAACACCCCGAGTACCGCGAAAAACTTTGGGAAATAACCCGTGCCTTACAAGGTGGTTTAGTTGAAGCAGGTTTTAACATTGGCGATACTAGCAGTCCTGTTACCCCTGTTTATTTGAATGGAAGTATTCCTGAAGCAACTAACATGGTAAAAGATTTGCGTGAAAATTATGGCATTTTCTGTTCTATGGTAACCTATCCCGTTATTCCTAAGGGCATGATTATTTTACGTTTAATACCTACCGCCGTTCACACTCACGAAGATGTAAAATACACCATTGAGTCGTTTAGTAAAATTGTGGACAAACTAAAACGTGGCGAGTACGTTAGCGACACCCTTGCCAAAGTGCAAGTAGATTTGTAGGCTAACCAAACGCATACGAGTTAAGCCTGAACAATTAGCGTTACACCAATATCGGTTCTAAAAGATACAAGTTGAACCAGAATTATTTTTCTTTTAGGTGACGAAAAAATTATAGGCGTAGCAAGGCCTAAGGGTATAATTTTTGAGGAAGTATAAGAGAAAAAGAAACTGGGTCAACGTATCTTTTAGAAATGATGTTGGTATTACACCTTAACGAATGAGAAGAATTAACTACAACTCGAGTTTGACAAAAATAGCGGTTAAGTATCTCTGAGACACATTTGTAGTTAATCAAAATTTGGGGTCAGGGTTAAAAGTTGGGGATAAAGTTGGAATTAATTTTAACGACAAAATAAGCGAGCCAAACTCGCTTTCGTATTGAAATGAGAATAAGTCGCCAACGCACTATCCTACGTTGACTTATTACCCATTTCAAAACGACATCAAATAAATCATATTTATTTTAATTTTTTGATTTCATTTTTCCAATCCCCAACTTTTAACCCTGACCCTTAATTTTTACAACAAAATAAGTACAGAGTAAAAGCCAAAATTTCACAGATAGTCCATAATCTCGGATAATAAGTCTTTAGCCTTAGCTAAATTTTTGCGAGTAGTTATTAAAGTATCTATATTCGATAGCGTCATTTTTATTAGATAGCAATGATAGATTATTATTAAGATGATTAATTTAATTTTTTAAGGAAGATGGTAAAACTTTTTTAAAAGTATAGCTGCATGTTTCTATCAAAAAAATCAATAAAGCCTCAAACGATAGGATTTACAAGCCTTATGAATGAATAAGATAATCCAGTTGTAAGCCCAGTTAACAAATCGAGTTGAGAAAGAAAAGAATCATTTTTTTAATAACACAACACACCTATTAGTTTTTTTGCAGAATAATAGTTGTAACCGACACGTAAAATCTAGGAACTAAACTGGTTGTACTTTTGACCTCAAAACCTTTATTATGCCAAACTTGTAATTCGAGACGAATAGCTTTAGCGTTAAATTCTAATCCGTTATTACCATTTATAAGGTAGTTTAACCTTTTTAGTCTTTTAACTTCGACATTATTGTCTGGGTCTGTAATAAACATACGAGATCTCACATTTAAAATACCAAAACCATTCCCTTCAATTATTTTAATTGTAACGGTTTGTGGGTATTTATCTGAGCTATCCGACTGGGCCTTGATGGTAGTGAATGTTAATACAAACAAGAGGAGTGTTAACTTTAAAGCATTTTTCATAGTAATGAGTTGATTAAATAATTTTTAAAGTTAGTAAAAACTAACGTATTGTAACAAATAAATTTAGGTTTAATCGGAGTTGGATGTTAGTGCGTTAGAAAATACATTAATACCTATTTTTAATCAAATTGATAATGTACCAAATTTCAAGGCAGTTTCCCACAAAATGAAAATTATAATTATTACCTAACGTTTGACTAAGAGAAGTTGATAACAGATTATATATAACGCAAATATATCTTCAACCAAAAACTTCACCATTAAAAATTCAATAATCCACTTAGTATTTATCCTAACAAAATTTATCCCAAAGAAAGGAATCAGTCTAAGTGTAAATTATACACTTTGATAACACAAAGTTTAGAAAACGCAAACCTCTTTAAATTCTAAAGACAATTACTTACGGTTAGCAAAGTTGCTTGCACTAATGTATTCACGGTTCAAGCGGGCAATGTTTTCGAGGCTTATGCCTTTCGGGCATTCGGCTTCGCAAGCTGCGGTGTTGGTGCAATTCCCAAACCCTTCTTCATCCATTTGGTTCACCATGTTCAATACCCTTTCGTCGCGTTCAATTTGTCCTTGTGGCAACAAAGCCAATTGCGATACTTTGGCACTAACAAATAACATAGCACTTCCGTTTTTACAAGCTGCCACACAAGCACCGCAGCCAATGCAAGCGGCGGCATTAAAGGCTTGGTCGGCATCATCTTTCGGAATTAAAATACTATTCGCATCGCGGGCATTACCTGTGTTTACCGATACAAAGCCACCTGATGCAATGATGCGGTCAAATGCACTACGATCTACCGCTAAATCTTTTACAACAGGAAACGCCGCACTACGCCAAGGTTCAACAACAATAGTATCGCCATCTTTAAAACTACGCATGTGTAATTGGCAAGTAGTAACGCCTTGCTTAGGCCCATGCGGACGACCATTAATATACATACTACACATGCCACAAATACCTTCGCGGCAATCGTGGTCAAATGCAACAGGGTCTTTTCCTTCGGTAATTAAACGATCGTTTAATACATCAAACATTTCAAGGAAAGACATATCCACCGATACCCCTTTCATAGGGTGGGTTTCAAATTGTCCTTTTTGATTTTTATTTTTTTGACGCCACACTTTAATGGTAACGTTTATTGTTTTTCCGCTTGTTCCAGCCATCTTAATGCGTTTTAATTATTTATAGCTACGTTTAGCAATTTTAATATTCTCATAAACTAATTCTTCTTTGTGCAGTTCCCAATTACCAACTTCTTTTAATTCCCATGCTGCTACATAAGCAAAATTTTCATCATCGCGTTCGGCTTCACCGTCGGCGGCTTGGTATTCTTCGCGGAAATGCCCACCACAACTTTCGTTACGCTCTAAGGCATCTTTGCACATTAATTCGCCCAACTCAATGAAATCGGCCACACGACCTGCTTTTTCTAACTCTGGATTAAATTCATTAGCTTCACCTGGCACACGCACATCTTTCCAAAACTCTTCGCGTATGCGACGCACTTCTTCAATGGCCCATTTTAAACCTTCGGCGTTGCGTGCCATGCCGCACTTATCCCATATCACTTTGCCTAAACGTTTATGGAAATAATCCACAGTTTTAGTGCCTTTGATGCTTAATAATTTATTGATACGTTCTTGCACGTCTTGTTCCGCTTTAACAAAAGCTTCGTGGTCTAAAGAAATGGCTTTGGTACTAATCTCTTTCGATAGATAAGAACCAATGGTGTAAGGAATAACAAAATACCCATCGGCTAAGCCTTGCATAAGCGCACTCGCTCCTAAGCGGTTAGCACCGTGATCGCTAAAATTGGCTTCACCCAAGGCGTATAAACCTGGCACAGTAGTCATTAAGTTGTAATCAACCCACAAACCGCCCATGGTGTAATGCACCGCTGGGTATATTTGCATTGGGTTTTTATAAGGATCTACGCCAGTAATTTGCGCATACATGTCAAACAAGTTGCCATACTTTTCTTTAATTACGGCATGTCCAAATTCATCTAACTGTGCTTCGGTTGGGTTTTCGATTCCTTTTTTAGTGGCTTCTATTTTACCGTATTTGTATTTCATGTTAAAGGCAAAATCCAAATAAACGGCTTGCCCAGTTCCGTTAACGCCAAAACCAGCATCGCAACGTTCTTTAGCCGCACGGCTGGCCACATCGCGAGGCACTAAATTACCAAATGCGGGGTAACGACGCTCTAAGTAATAATCGCGATCGTCTTCTTTTAAGTTGTTAGGGTCTAATTTTCCGGCACGAATGGCTTCGGCATCGGCTTTGTTTTTTGGCACCCAAATGCGCCCGTCGTTACGCAACGATTCGGACATGAGCGTTAGTTTCGATTGGTGTTCACCACTAACAGGAATGCAAGTAGGATGAATTTGTGTGTAACATGGATTGCTGAAAAAAGCACCTTTTTTATGAGCCTTCCAAGCCGCAGTAACATTGCTACCCATGGCATTGGTCGAAAGGAAAAATACATTGCCATAACCACCCGTGCATAAAAGAACAGCATGACCAAAATGACGCTCTAGTTGACCCGTTACAGAATGGCGTGCAATAATCCCTTGGCATTTACCATCAATGTTCACCACATCCAACATTTCGTGGCGTGCATATAATTTTACAGCACCCATTCCTACTTGGCGTTGTAGGGCAGAGTAGGCTCCTAATAATAATTGTTGCCCCGTTTGACCCGCTGCATAAAATGTACGTTGCACTTGGGTTCCTCCAAACGAGCGGTTGCTTAATAAGCCGCCGTACTCGCGAGCAAAGGGTACACCTTGCGCCACGCATTGGTCAATAATGCTTCCCGAAACTTCCGATAAACGGTGTACGTTCGCTTCGCGGGAGCGATAATCGCCACCTTTTATGGTGTCGTAAAATAAACGGTAAATGCTGTCGCCATCGTTTTGATAGTTTTTAGCAGCATTAATACCACCTTGTGCGGCAATAGAGTGCGCTCGACGTGGCGAGTCTTGAAAACAAAATACTTTTACTTTATAACCCATTTCGGCTAAGGAAGCGGCAGCAGAGGCACCAGCTAAACCAGAACCGACTACAATAACTTCTAAGTTACGTTTATTAGCAGGGTTTACCAAAGCCACTGTGCTTCGGTATTTTGTCCATTTTTGGTCTAAAGGACCATCAGGAATTTTTGAATCTAATTTGGGTGAAGTAGCCATATATCAGATGTTTTTTATTAATTATTTAATGAAACCTATTAAGAAACCTATTGGCATAAGTGCAAATAAGAGCGAAACGATAATGGAAAATCCAATACCAGTTTTTTTAATAAGTGGGGTGTATTTTTTATGATTTAAACCTAATGTTTGAAAACCCGATTGAAACCCGTGTAATAGGTGATAGGCTAAGGAGATACATCCAATCACGTACAACAAAACAGAGATAATGCCCATTGTTCCGTCGGTAAATACAGCTTTAATTTCATCAAACGTATTGTGTTCGTGGTCGGTAAACACAGCTACTTTGGTTGGCCACCAAAAATGGTAAAGGTGCATTACTAAAAACAAAAGTAATAGCGTTCCTAAAAGCCCCATTGAACGCGAATACCAAGAACTATTGGCCGCTCCATTAACAACGGCATACCCTTGCGGACGGGCTTTTCTGTTGGCTAAAGTAAGTAATAAGGCTTGAACGGTGTGAAGGATAAGCCCAGCAAACAAGCCAATTTCTACAACGCGTATAACAGGATTGTGCGCCATAAAATTAGCAGCGGCATTAAACGTTGCACCGCTATCGCCAACAAATAATAAAGAGTTAATGGATACGTGAACGATTAAAAACGTTACCAAAAATAAACCTGTTAAGCCCATGATGGCTTTTCGACCGATTGAGGACTTTAAAAACCCTTTTGAATTGCTCATAATTTGAAAAATCTTTTAATAAAATCGTACAAATGTATTAAGGAGAACACTTATAACCAAGTAATGGTTTTAGGCTTTCTGTTAAATGTTAAAAAACTATTTGTTGTAGGCCTCCAAACGCTTGTTTTACAGGCGTTAGCAGCATTATTTAGAATAGTTTTAAATTGAAGAAAGCTATGAACACTTCAAGGTTTAGTAAAATTCGTCCAAAGTCTTTTTTATTCTGAAATATTTTAGTTAATTCGACCTTTTGAGGTGTATTAATGGAGTTAACGCGTTTACTAGAGGTTAAAAATTTAGTTACAGAATTTAAAACGGAAGAAGAGCGTATTAAAGCGGTCAATCAAATCAGTTTTACCTTGCACAAAGGCGAAACCATTGGCATAGTAGGCGAGAGCGGCTCGGGTAAATCCGTAACCTCTTTATCCATCATGCAATTAATTCCTAATCCGCCGGGCAAGGTAACTGGGGGCGAAATCATTTATCACACAAAAGATAATACCACCGTTGATTTAGTTCAACTCAAGGAAGCTCAAATGCGCCGTTACCGAGGCAACGAAATTGCTATGATTTTTCAGGAGCCAATGACTTCTTTAAATCCGGTAATGACTTGTGGCGACCAAGTTATTGAAGCAATACGTTTACACAATAAATCTATTTCGTACATAGATGCGAAACAACGTGTTATAGAATTGTTTACCGAGGTGCAATTACCAGCTCCCATTTTGATGCTCGATAGGTATCCGCATCAATTAAGTGGCGGGCAAAAACAACGGGTAATGATAGCTATGGCTATTTGTTGTCATCCCAATATTTTAATTGCCGATGAGCCAACCACGGCACTAGATGTAACCGTTCAAAAAACAATTTTGGAGCTAATGCAAAAGTTGCAGCGTTTACACAACATGGGTATTTTATTTATCACGCACGATTTAGGCGTTATAGCCGAGTTAGCCGATAAAGTGGTAGTGATGTATAAAGGCGAAATTGTTGAGCAAGGTAGTGTTTACGAAATTTTTTCTAATCCTCAACATCCTTATACTAAAAGTTTATTGGCTTGTCGTCCGCCGCTCAACAAGCGTTTAAAGCGTTTACCTGTGGTGAGCGATTTTATGGAACGTAAACCAAATGGCGAAATAGTAAGCATTGCGCAAAATGTGTATGAAGCTATTAATAATGTTACCATTACAAGCGGCGAACGTTTACTAAGCCATCAACACTTATATGCCGGACAAAAAATATTAGAGCTCAAAAACGTAAAAACATGGTTTCCTTCTAAAAAAACATTTTTCGGAAAAGTATCAGAATACACCAAAGCTGTTGACGATGTTAGTTTTGATGTGTTTGAAGGCGAAACACTAGGATTAGTAGGCGAAAGCGGCTGTGGCAAAACAACTCTTGGGCGTACTATTTTAAAATTAGTAAAAGCACACAGTGGTCAAATTTTTTATAAGCGCGAAGAGTTATTAAGCATGCGTGAACGCGATTTTAGAGAACACCGAAAAAGTTTACAAATAATTTTTCAAGATCCCTATTCTTCTTTAAATCCGCGTATAACTATTGGTGATGCGTTAATGGAGCCGATGAGTTTTCATGGCATTGGTAAAAATAATTCGGCTCGCCGCGATAAAGTAATGGAGTTATTAGAGAAAGTAGGATTAGAGGCTAAGCATTTTAAACGTTATCCACACGAGTTTAGTGGGGGGCAGCGGCAACGGGTTTGCATTGCGCGGGCTTTAGTTTTAAATCCCTCGTTTATTATTTGCGACGAGAGTGTAAGTGCTTTAGATGTGAGCGTTCAGGCTCAAGTATTAAACTTACTCAACGATTTAAAGAAAGAGTTTAAGTTCACTTATATTTTTATTAGTCACGATTTAAGTGTGGTTAAATTTATGAGCGACCGAATGATTGTTATGAAAAACGGAAAAATAGAAGAGATGGGAGATGCTGACAAACTCTACTCAAATCCAGTTAGCGATTACACAAAGAAATTAATTAATGCTATTCCAAAAGGTCAATTAGAAGATATTAAAAGGGCGAAGAAAATACTATAATCAGCTTATCTGCAACCAAAAGGAACCTCCGTGTTTTTCAACGTTTTTGGTGTTCTCCGATTCCCAAACTGGATTTAATTTTTGCGATAAATCTTTATCTTCACTAACAAAAATACAAGGGAAAATAGGCTTATATTTCTGTGGGTTAGCTATTATAAATGCAGCTAAGGTATATTGCTCAGAATAAAAACGGTCGCACATAAATTGTGGGTAATCGTAAGGGATATAAATATCGTGTATGTGAACAATTACACCTTTTTTTAAGTTTGGTAATAGCTCTAAGAAAGTAACCGTAGCATCAGAGTTTGGCAAACAACGGTGCGAATTATCAATAAACAAGATGTCGTTAGCCTCTAGTTCATCAACAATAAAACTAAAATCGGTAAATGTCTCTAATGGTTTTCTAATTACGGTATCGGCTAAATGATCTATATTAGCACGAGGAAAAGGGTCTATTGAGGTTATGGTCGTATTTAATTTATTATCTACAATTGCCTTTTTTGCTACTTTAGTTGAATTGCCAGAGCCTACCTCAATGTATTTTTTAGGGCCATATTTTTTTATCATTGTATAAAGCGAAACAATATCTAAGCCTGGAAAAAATCATTATTCCAAGCTGGTTCGTTCTCATTTGTTTCGATGTTTGATGGCTTGATAGAATAAAATGTGTTTTTGTTATTTAGAATATCAGAGATAAATGATTCATACTCACTTCTATTTTGATTAATAATGTCAAACAATAGTTTATGTGGTTTTAATCCATAGCCATAACGAGGTTTAAATTCAACTTTATAATCTAAAATTAATTTTTGATACTTGGGAAGGGCTAATTTTATTGCTGTTTTTAAGTTCATTTAACTTACAATTAATTTATGAATTATAAAACTAATACTATTTTTAATCTTAACAAAATATACGCCTTGCTTAAATTCTTTTGTATTTATTTGGATTTCTGGATTGTTTTGATTTTGAAGTTCTACTATTATTTTACCTTAAACATCTAAAAAAATTATCGTGTTGGTAGGATTTTTAGTACTCAATACTATGAATACAAAATGAGTAGCCGTAAGCAATAAACAGTGGTCTTTCAAGCGTAAATAGACAGTTGAAATCTATTACAAAACAAAATCTGCCGCAGCTTAGAAATGCTCGGTTCAACGGTCTTCAAAATGGCTTCAGCTATTCTTACAGTCCTCGAACCTGCGCTTCCTCATATCCTTGCAGCTTTTGTCTTTCACCACGATTGCAACTGTTTATTCCATCTAACTCATTTTTAAATATTGATTTTAAGCGTTTTACAGAGTTTGCTATTTTATTCTAAAGTACACGATTTCTTAAAATTACGGTTCAACAAGAAATTGTCTGAAACTATTGGTGTAATTGATTTTTTTGATTTGATATACTCTGTATCTTTGACTATGATTAAGAAAAGTAATCTTCCATCTTTTGTAGACATCGTTGTTGAACACAGAAAAATACCTACAAACGTATTTGACCAAGTAACTATTATTCCTGAAGCTATAAACATTGAATCAGAACTTCAAAAGTAGTATCAAAAAGGAAAAAGTATTGATCGTAGAGAAAGCTACAGCCCAGTTGTACTTTTTAAAGTGTTACCTCAGCACCAGATGGCTCAAATACCTGCTAAGTATTTGCCCTAATTTTGATAAGGCTTAAATGATGTGTCCGTTGAAGAAAATGTTAGAGTTCGATGGAACAAAAAGGAAGCAAGCGAGGCAAATACTGAACCTCCAATTAAGAAGATATATGCCAATTTGCTTTGACGATTTATTTTTTGGGTTTTACTATATGCTTTTTCTTCTGTCAAAAAATACAGATAATTAATCTTTTACACAACGTACCGAATAACCAAATACTTTATTAGCACCATTAGAAGTAACTGTGGCAAAGTTATAATCGAGTTTGAAATAATTAGCTTGCCCAATATTACGTTCGTTATTTACCCAAAAAAAAGCGGCTTTTCCGATGTTAGTAAAAGCAGCACTGCCCTTAAATCCAGCTGGCAGTACACTAAATCCACTTGTATTATCTGCCCCAGCATTAGGTGTTAACCAAACAGTTGTTGTTTTCATTTTTCCACCAGCATTAGTACCTAAAGTACTAATTAGTAAATTAAATTCATCTGTAGTTGGAATGTGCCAACCTTTAGGTGCTAGTTTCCCAGAGTTTACGGCATACCAATTATACCATTTCCCAAATGCTGAATTAGCATCGGTACCCTCGTATGAATAGTAAACACCTGTTGTAGCATCTTTAGCAGCCATTATACTTATGGGAGTGCCATCATTGTATTTTGTTGTTTTTAAATTTTCTACCATCCAAACTTGATTTCCAATTCTTATAGTATTGTAAACATTGCCATCTACATCGGTAACTGTATTGACTTGAGGTGTTTGCGTAACAACTCCTACAGGAGGATTATCAGTACTAATTGTTTTTTGAATGGTGCAATTTGTTGTGCTAAATAAACTCATTCCGATTAAAAAGGGGCTGATATTTAACGATTTAAAACAAGTAAATACTTTCATAGTTGTTAAAATTTATAATCAAATATAACAAAATCTGTTAATTAATGCTATTTGAATTCATGCTGCCCCTCCCTCGTCCTTGTTGGAGCGTTAGCGGAAACGAGGACGGACTAAACGGGCGTTTGTAACGCCCATATCAACATTTTATCTGCGTTACAAACGCAGTTCTCAAACGTCCTCGTTACGCTTCGCTAAACAAGGACGAGATAGGGGTAATCCATAATTCAGGTTAGCTAGGTAAAAAAGTACTTCTGTTCTAATTGGGTAATTGTCTATTCTTAATTCCTAACATTTACTCCTTAGCAAACTCCACGTCTTGAGTTGTCGTTTCGTTTTTATGATACACATCTATACATACCAAAATAGCTAAAAAGCCCCAAAACGGCACTGATAGTTTATCGGTATCTAAAAAATTATTTAAAAATCCGTGTACAAAATAGGTTAATATGCCAAGGAACACACCAATGGTTAGTAGTCGCATATTTTTATCGGTAACGGTGTAAACCAAACGATACCCCCAGTAAAGTGTGGCAAACAATAGTGCAAAAACTAACAAACTTCCTATCAGTCCTTGCTCGCACAATGCCCCCAAATACTCGCTGTGGGCATTCCCATTGGTACCAAAATTGGTACTAATAATGGTTCGGTCTTTACTTAGTTGATAGGGAGCATAGTAAAATTGGTAAGTGCCAGGTCCCCAACCTAAAAAGGGTTTATCGTAAAACATTCGTATGGCGCAACTCCAACGGTTTAAACGTTCTAAATTACTAGCATCGGTAGAAATATTAGTAACCGACTCAATGTTATTCGAAAATCCACCTTCGGCATCTGTATTGTTTCGACCAAGTGCAATTAAAATTTCTTCTTGAAAACTAAAAAACAAGCCGCCCCCAATTACTAAAACCAGTAAAATAGTTCGTAGTTTTATTCGGAGCAGTAAAGTAATTAACACGCCTAATGCCATTACTAAACTTAACCAACCAGCCCTCGCAAACGATAAAATAATGGCCAAAATAAACAATATCAATAACCCCGAACATAGCATTTTTACAAAGAATGAGTTATTTTTTTGAAACAACATAGCGCACATAACCGGTATAAACATAGCTAACACAGCACCGTAAGCCGTGTGGTCGTTGTAAAAGGGCGATACCACCCAATCGGCCGTTTTGTCGTCGAAATTATATTGAGCATGTTGAAGAATGGTATAAACACAAACCAAACCCAAACTTACTGCATAAACTAAAATAAAAGTAGGAATGCGTTTTTTATCCTTAAACAGATAACTACTCATAAAAAAACAACTAAACACAAACCATAGCCTAGCTACTAAATACTTAAACGATACTAAAACAGACTCACTGGCTAACATAGTAAGGGTCATCCACACCAATTGTAAAATAATGATAAGCGTAAGTGGGTGTTTTAAAATACGATTATCGGTTACTTTGTATTTAAGTTGATTTAATAAATACACTAACATTATAAGTGCCATTAATGGCTCGGTAGGCAAACTTAAATCTATACCGTCGCTAACACCCAAATTTTTAAGTGTGATGGCCAAAGGCGTTGCAAATACCATAAAATAAACTAACTTATCAATATGGTAAATGGTGGTGTAGGCTACTAAAATACCTACAGGAATTAATTGAAATAAATAAAAGAAGTTACGTTTATTAACCAGTACATAAGTGTTGGCTAATAGATATATAACTAAAAGTGCGTAAAATAAAAATATGTAACGTTGTTTACTCAACATCCGACTTACGGATTGAAATATAAATAAAGAATACGCTTGCCAAGGCCAATGCCGATAGCATACTTACCAAAACTATCATCAAACGTAAAGGGCTTGCTTTTTTATCGGGCAAACTAGGCGAAGAGACCACATTACAAAAACTTAGTTTACTGTTGTAATCTAACTTGTTTTTATCTAATTCTCTTCTAAAATAATCGCGCATTTCTACTTCAATTCCTACTCTACGATTTACATCATTTAATTCAGGATACATCGTTAGCATTCCAAACAAAATCGTGTCTTGAATGGCTATTCTTTTTTCGCCTTTCACTAATGCTTTGCCAATTAATTTGGTCTGCTCTCGGTAATCCATGAGTTTATACAATTGCCTTAATTGTTGTTCTCTCTTTTTTAAAGAGTCTATGGCTTTTTCAGAAACTAACAATCGCATTTCATAATTATCAATATACTCTTTTACACTTTTATGTTTAAGTGCTAAAATTAAAGAGTCTGTTTGAGCGATGATACATGAGGCAATTTGTTGAGCTTTTATAGGGTCAGTATCTAATACTTCAATATTAATCGATTCGTATAAAGTTGGGCTTATGGACACATAATTTTTATATAATAAACCCAGATCATACTTGGCCAATTTATCGTTTTTTTTCAATTCGTAATGCGTGTATAAATCTTGTTTACTGGCTACCCCATATTTTACAGCTTCCGAATTAAAATACTGAATCAATTGTTCGGTATTAGACTCTTCGCTGTTTGGAGTTAAGTTAACTGGATAAACAACTGCAATAGATTTATAAAGCGGTTTAATTAAATAAGAAGCGGCATAAGCTGCAATGCCTGAAATAATAATGGCCAAAAGGATTGACTTTTTATGTTTTAATAAAACACTAACAATGTCTAAAGTATTAAATGTTTTCACGGTATAATTTAGTTTTTAATTGAGTTAAACGTTCAGAAATTAAAAGGTATAAAACAGCCAACAAAAGGGCAGAGCATGCACTTACTAAGGTAATAATCGTGCGTTGCGGTTTGGCTCTATACTCGTTAGGCTTGGCTTTTTCAACAACAAAAGTGGCGGGTATATTGGTGCTAACGTTAACTAACGCTTCGTCGTATTTAGCTTTAATAACCGGAAATTTGAATCGGTATTTGCGGAGGTTTTCGCTGATTAGTTGATAAGCCCCACCGTATCGTTTTAAGTTATCTAATTTACTTTCTAGAGCTTTCATCCCAGCACTGTTGCCTTTTTCGATGGCTTTGGCATAACTTTTTGTGTAGGCTTCTACATCACTTTTATAATCTAAAATTCCTAGTTGGCGCAGCGATTGCAAGCTGTCTTCCAATTCGTTCATCCGAATAATGGTGTTGTTATATTCTTTCTCTATAATAACAAGTGCCTGTTTAGCCATAGCACGGCTCATTCTAAATTTGAGGGAGTCGCAAGCACTCACAATGCTGTTGCCTATTTCGGCAGATCCATTGGCCGTGTAATCGAAACTTTCAATTTTAAGCGAGTTAAACTCGGTACGCTTATAACGAATCATGTCATCCCACTTTAGGCGCAAGTTGTGCAATGCAAACTTATCATTTTCAATTTTCCAACGTTCCCAAAGGTTATTGGTGTTGGCTACCAGTAATTTTAAATCATCGGAGTTTAAAAGCTGAAGTACTTTTTCTAAATCATCTTCATCGCCTAACTGCATGTAATCTTCTTGCGTGCCTTGATTGGCTTCTATTAATAATTTTGATACCGAAAAATGACGCACGGCAAATACAACCGTGGTTGATTTGTACTGTGGCGCAAATAAAAAGGTTAATGCACCTGTTAATATGGCGGTAACCATAAAAACAATAATCAGTTTTTTTCTGTGCCTTAACAGGAGCAGGAGCAAATCTTCACTTGTGGGCGATGCACTATTCGTCGTATCTAAATTCACTTTATTTATATTTTATAAATCGTAAAACGGATTTAATATTAATAACCTTGGTAACAAAAGCTAAAAGTCCGCTCAATATAAGCATTATTACAAAATTAAGTATCCAATTTTTTGTGAGGTGTAAAGTAAGGTAATTAACCACTATAAGCCCCACAACAAACATGGCTAAAGCCAACAAAAGGCGTTTATTTACTTTGAATTGAAATAGGCGATAGGCAATAAATACTTGCGCCAAGGCGGTTCCAAACTGGGTTATAATGCTGGCAATGGCACTGCCTTGTGCTTTAAACATTGGAATTAAAATTAAATTTAAACTAAAGTTAACCAATATACCTCCTACTGCCATTTTATTAAGGTGTTTTAAACTGCCATTAGCGGTTAACAAAGTACCAAAAATATAAGTGGTGCTAATGGCTACAAAACAAGACATTAAGTACCCAAACAATTCAACCCCTTCGTGAGCGGTAGATCGGTAAATGAGTTTAAAAATATATTCGTTGTAAAAAATGCAAGAAATAGCAATAATTAAAGCGGGAGTAATGAGTAAGGTAAATGCTAATTTTACTAAGTTTTCTATGTTTTCTTTGTGTTTTAACATACGGCTAAACATTGGTAATAATTGAACCGAAAACAAATAAGCAATCATGTTAGCGGCTTCTAATAACCGAAACGATTTGTTATATAGACTTGTTTGAATAGAACCCTCGGGCGAAGGGAGTAAACGTTCGAGCATAACTTGGTCTATTCGATTATAACAAGCCATTAATAAAATTAACACCGCAAAAGGTAAACTTTTTTTAAGAATTAATAAATTAAACCGCCAATTCCATTTAAACTTAAACCCGTGTGTTTTGCGCCAAACTGCGGCAAAGGCTATTAATGTGGTAATAAAATAACCAACGGTTTGGGTGTAAACGTAGTTCATCACGTTAACTTCAAAGCCCAACCACTTAAAATACAACACCACAAAAATACCAATCATTAAAATTCGATCCAATACCGAAATAATGCTATCCGTTTTAAATAAATGTAAGGCCAATAAATTAGAGCGCAAATAAAGGATGAAGCTTAGTAAAAAACTATTTAACGATAAAATGGTTAATAGTTTTATATACCGCCAATCCCCTTCAAAAATAAACATACCTAATACAATAGTGATGAACATATAAAATACACCTAATGCTAGTTTTAAACTCATCATGCTGCTAAAGTGCTTCGATAGCAAATGGGTGTTTTCGGTAATGTTTTTATTGTTGAAATTGGTTAAACCAATGTCGGCAAAAATGGTTAGCATTAATGAAAAACTAAACAGGGTTGAGTACTCGCCATACGAAATGTTACCAACGGTGTATTGAAAAGAGGGTTCAATGCCTAAAATCCAAAAGGGCTTAATTAAAAGATTTAGGAATATAAGAATACCTAAGTTAAATATGAACTTCTTCTGCTGCAAATTAAGGAGGTCAAAGATAACATTTTTAGCAAGCCACAAGCATACTGAATCCTTTTTTTGGCGATTTATACGCTGTTAAAATGGATGCAACGTTTAACTATAATTTGATATAATCTTCATAAAAAGCTAAAGTTCATTCAAAAATTTTAGTTTTAATCTGAGTTCGATTCTTATTGCATAATTCCATCTAACTCATTTTTTTAATGTTGATTTTAAGCGTTTTACAGAGTTAGCTATTCTATTCTAAATAACTTCTTTCTTAAAATCTCGGATAATTATTTTTAGTTTGATAATACTCCCCTCGTCCTTGTTTGAGCGTTAGCGGAAACGAGGACGTGCTAAACGGGCGTTTGTAACGCCCACTTCATCACTATATCTGCTTTTGGTATTACTAATCAAACTAAGGGTTTAAGCAACAAATAGCTGCAAAACAACTTATTTCAATAGCCTTTGTACCCTTGGGTGAACACAAGTTGATGAGTTGTTAAATATAAAATTTGTACGCTTCATCTAATTAGAGGTAACACCAATTTGATTTATTATTTTAGTTTTGCATTGTGAAAATTATCGTTAATACAAGGCTTCTGCTTCCCAATCGTTTAGAAGGTATTGGGTGGTTCACGTTTCAAACTTTAAAACGCATTACCCAACAACACCCCGAGGTTCATTTTATTTATGTATTCGATCGCGATTTTGATCCGTTATTTATTACTTCCACCAATATTACGCCCATCATTTTAGCTCCGCCAGCGCGGCATCCATTTCTTTATTACCTCTGGTTTCAATGGTCGCTTAAGCAATTGATTAATCGCGTAAAGCCCGATTTGTTTTTATCGCCCGATGGATTTTTAAGTTTAGGTGCTAACACCAAACAATTGCCAGTTATACACGATATTAATTTTCATCACTATCCACAAGATGTAAAATGGTTAACGGCCAAGTATTATAATTATTACTTTCCGAAATTTGCAAAAGCGGCTACTCGCATTGCCACCGTATCCGAACATAGCAAACACGATATTTCAAAAGCCTACAACATTCCACTTTCAAAAATAGATGTGGTGTATAATGGCATCAACGAATTTTTTAAACCTTTAGATGAAGTTGGCCAGCAAGCGGTAAAAGCCAAATGGACACAAGGACAAGATTATTTTGTTTATGTAGGATCTTTACATCCTCGAAAAAATACGGTTACACTTATTCGTGCGTTTACTCAATTTAAACAAAAGGGTTCTCCTTTAAAATTAGTGTTGGCAGGACCACTTTTTTGGAACAAGGAAGAAATAGAGGCGGCTTTAAATGAGTCGGTCTATAAAAACGATGTTATTTTTACAGGACGTTTAGGTAACGATGAACTCAATGCTGTGCTGGCATCGGCAAAAGCCTTAACCATGGTGCCACGTTACGAAGGTTTTGGCATTCCGCTTATTGAGGCCATGCAAGTTGGCATTCCTATTATTTGCAGCAACGTAAGTAGTTTACCCGAAGTGGCGGGCAATGCGGCCATTTTAGTATCGCCAACAAGCGAAACCGAAATTTCGCAAGCAATGGCTCAACTAGATGCCGATGCCTCACTTCGTCAACAGCTAATTGCCAATGGACATCAACAAAAACAAAATTTTAGTTGGGATAGAAGTGCCGCTTTACTTTGGAAAAGCATCGAAGATACGTTGTCCATGTAAAGCGGACTTATTTTAAATCGTAATTTTAAGAAATCAGATGTTTTGTTTCAAAGTTTCTCTCCGAAGTTGTTTAAAGTCGAACTAAGTAAAGCCTTTATGCGCCTTTTTGATTTTTACTTCGTTAAATTTTTCGAGATAAATAGCCCATTATCTCTGCAAAATTTGCCTCCTAAAAATCAAAAATTCACTATAAATCATTTATTTATTTCAACTTTAAACAACCTCTCTCTTAAAATTCCATATAACTTAAATCATAGTATTTAATAAAGGCAATGATCTGTTCTGAAATCCTTTTTCAAAATTTAATTTCCGCCTTTGCGCCCTCTGCGTCTTTGCGTGCTACTTTTAATGTAGTCTATTATTTAATCGAATTATAAACTTTATTCTAAAGACCCTCTTTCTTAAAATTACGGTTTACACTATGGAATTAAAGCGGCATTCAAACTAAAAACAGTTTCTAATTTGGCAATGCTTAAATCAATTTGAGTAGTGGTCATGTTATGTAAATTAGTTCCAAAGTAACCAAGTAAAATACTCACATCGGCATCGGTTATTGTTTTAGTAGTGTTGTAACGAAAGGCTTTAATAAACCCGTGTGCTTCTGATAAATTGTGGTGTAATGAGGCTTGGTCGGTTAAGTTAGCTTTAGCGCTTTTTAAATAACTAATGCACTTGGCCGCCGATACTTTTTCCCACATAGCAACTAAAGTATTCTTGGCTTCATCGCGGGCAGCGTTATCTTTATTACTAATCGCTGCGCGCCCTTTCAAAAACGCATTCATCATAACGGCATTCGAGTTAATGGCCGAACTTACCGAGTTACAATAAGTGCCCCAATACCTAAGCCCTACGGTTGTTGTAGGAAAAGTAATCGGAACACCAAAATACGCAAAGGCTTCGTCCCACGCTTTTTCTTGCGCCGTTAAACCGTTAGCAGGTGTTGCATTATCAAATGTTGAAATGGTATTCAAGTTCGATAAGGCTTTGGCGTATAAAAAAGAACCCATTAATCCTTTTTCCGCAATTTCTTTAAATTCGAATCCATTGGCATTTACTAAAATGGCTCGCGCTGAAGATACGAGTTTTCCGGCAACACCAGAGGAAGCCGAACTAACAGTTGGAGTGGCAGCACCAGTAATACTCGCTTGCTGACATTCTATAAAACTAGCTTCCAAATCGGCGATGTAATTAAACTGATTGCTTGTTTGATTTTTAAGTTGAACACTAGAGCCATTTAATACCGCATTTGTAAACGGACTGCTTGCGGCGGTAAACATATCTTGTAATTTTTGAGCCGATAAAGTGGGCTGAACCGCAGCCGTTGTGGTGTGAGCCGTGCGAATGTAAGTGATTAACTCGCCCATCATTGCTAAACGGTTGGTGGCATCGGTGTAATCGGCATTTGAAAAGTTATACGTTGTTGGAATGGTATAACTTGGCGAAGGAGCAGGGCTAGGCTCGGGTAGAGGAGTGGTGGTGTCTTTTTTACACGATGTAAAAAACAAAGTTGTTAAACCAATCCATACAGGTATTTTAAATAAAGAAGTTTTCATTGTAATAAATATTTCAGGTTTCAAAATTATAACGCCTTTTAAAAAAATACAATCGCTAAAAAAAGGTATTATTCGAGGTTGTGTAATAGGAATGGTAGTGATAGGTGAACGCCCAATAAAACAGGCACTTTTTCGACTGAGGCACAGCAGTACTAAGGTGAAGAAGAAAAGTAACTATTGTTGAAGGGATTTAGGCTCGTAATAGATTTTTATTGCATAATTCCATCTAACTCATTTTTTAAGCATTTCTTAATTCCCCTCGTCCTTGTTTGAGCGTTAGCGGAAACGAGGACGTGCTAAACGGGCGTTTGTAACGCCTACATCATCACTTTATCTGCGTTACAAACGCAGTTCTAAAACGTTCGCGTTACGCTTCGCTAAACAAGGACGAGGTAGGTTACTTTAAATTTTTGTGATTTTAACTAATCCCTTCCCATCTGCATAATCAATAGCACTACTGAATACATAATCTTCAGGATTATTGACGAGTATTTGCCGAACAGGGTTTTGATGTATATAATTTAAACGCTGTGTTATCCATCCATTTTTCTCTAAGCAAATAGCATGATTATCATCGCGCCATAACTTGTAATTTTTTGCTCTACCAGTCCGTTTTGCTTCAAATGCAAACTTGTTTAATAACCAATCTTTTCTACTTTCTCCAGCTTCTGATATTCTATCTATAATTTCTTTAGATGTAAATTTTTTAAAATCTCTTAATATATTCGACAAAATAAATCCTTCTTTTGCTCTAATCATAAGATGTATGTGATTACTCATAATTACCCAAGCAAAAACTTCTAATCCCTTGTTTTCTATACAGTAGTTCAACGATTCGGTTATAATTAACTTATAATCCTTTCTCGTAAATACATCTACCCAATCAACAACAGTTAAAGTTAAAAAATAGTTTTGCTCTTGGTTCGCAATAACGTATCTATCACCACTCATTAAAACAAATATAATTATTTATCTTTTTTCTTACAACACTCTTGTTTCCCCTCGTCCTTGTTTGAGCGTTAGCGGAAACGAGGACGAGCTAGACGGGCGTTTGTAACGCCCACAGTATCACTTTAGCTGCGTTACAAACGCAGTTCTCAAACGTCCTCGTTACGCTTCGCTAAACAAGGACGAGAAAGTAACACACCATCACTTTAGCTGCGTTACAAACGCAGTTCTCAAACGTCCGCGTTACGCTCCGCTAAACAAGGACGAGAAAGTAACACACCATCACTTTAGCTGCGTTACAAACGCAGTTCTCAAACGTCCTCGTTACGCTCCGCTAAACAAGGACGAGAAAGTAACACACCATCACTTTAGCTGCGTTACAAACGCAGTTCTCAAACGTCCTCGTTACGCTTCGCTAAACAAGGACGAGAAAGTAACACACCATCACTTTAGCTGCGTTACAAACGCAGTTCTCAAACGTTCGCGTTACGCTTCGCTAAACAAGGATGAGATAAGGACTTTTTTGTAAAAGGAGTTACAAGGTTTAACGGCAATCAAAGCCATTAGAGTTATGATTGCTAACCAATTAGGTTTAACCGATAACAGACCGTTGAAATCTATTACAAAATAAAACCTGATGCCGCCATTAGAAATTCTCGGTTCTGCGGTTTTCCAAATAGTATTAGCTATTCTTACAGTCCTCTTTTACAATCCTCGAACCTTGCGCTTCTTAATACCCTTGCCCCTTTTGTTTTTCACTACGATTTCGACGGTTTGTTTACGGCTTAAAAAATTATTAACATATTTTAGTTTTTAACAAAAAAATATTGTTTTGTGAAGAATTGACTATTAGATTTGTTTCATTAATAACTGATGTAGAAATGAGAAACCAGTACTTTTAGTTGATGAAAGCCTATAAACAAATTATGTAATGACCTACTAATACTAAACACCAAGTTTTTTAGAGACCATTTATAAGTTAAGTTTAATGTCGTTCTAACTTTTAGTCAATAAACCGAAAAAACAGATGAAGCGATTAACCCTCTTTAAACAAACCAGCCTAACAAAGCCTAGTAAACGTTTTATTAAGCGTATTTACACGCCAATTTTTACCCGAATTTTTGCTTTTGCCTTATTATTGACGGTGGTAACGGAAACGTTGTGTGCGGGTTTAGTAAATACGGCCTATTATTTAGCGGCAAGTAACAATGGTGGTGGCCCTGTTGCGGATATGGCCGACGGCATGGTGGATTTATACACAGGTGATTTTAGGTATTCGGTGCCCTTGTTAACGGTGCCTGGGCCCAATGGCGAAAGTGTGCCTTTAAGTGCCAACTATGGGGGCGGTGTGCGTATGAACCAAAGTGCCTCGTGGATTGGTTTGGGTTGGGATTTGAACCCAGGTGAAATAAGCCGCCAAGTGGTGGGTGTGCCCGATGATTTTGCGGGACAAAGGGTAACCAATGCAGAGATTTATTATGGTACTGGTTTTTTAAGTTATGTTAAAGCACCAGGTTATGGCGGCGTTGAATATTATGGGCCTTTTAATTATAGTAAAATTAATGGGGTTCCTAATACACATGCAATCCCTCCACCTATTACAGCTAATGGATGGAGTTTGGGCGAGGTGTCGAAGATGACTGATAATATAGGCTATACCAAAAATATTTGGGATATTTATAATACGGGCTTGTTCCCGAATAGTTATTCGGAAACCAATAAAGCGGCTAACCAAGGTGGTATTAATTTTGACCAAGAATCATTTACCAACCGGTTTTTTAATAGGCGAACGGCACCCATGCGGTTTGCTGCTTATGATAATTATTATGTTTCGGGTTCGGGGATGAGTGGAACGCTAAAACCTTATATTATGGATGGAAGTGTTACGTTAATAGATGAAGCTACTAATGTAAACCTCTTACCTCAATTGGCGAATTACCCTAACATGAAGCGCACGCAATTTCATTTTGAGAACTCTACCAAACAAACCACTTATGGCACGCCTGGCACTTATACCAACAATGCCACCAATTATATACCAGCTTCTGTTTTTGTGAGGTATTACACCAATGCTGAAATTAATACGGCGGCTAATTTGGTAAATAGCACGGTGCCGGGCAGCAAGGGGTTTATTGATTATAGGGTTGTTGCGGCGGGGCAAAGCCGCCGACCAACCGCTAATTATGACCCCGATGGAATAGGGGGCATACAAATAACCAATGCCAATGGCTTAACGTATCATTATTCTTTACCAGTTTATAATAAAAAGCAATTGAATAAACAGATTTATCAGAATGCGCCCACCGATATTTATTTAAAACCAAGCGATCCGTTTCAAAAGATGGGCATTAACTATATACACGATGCGTATGCAGTGAGTTGGAAATTAACAGCCGTAACGGGAACGGATTATGTGGATAAAAATGCAAATAAAACGGTTGATGAGGGCGATGAGGGGTATTGGATTCAGTATGCATATAGTTTATGGACACCCGATTTTTTAGAGGGGAGCAATTACTTTAATTACGGGCAAACGTTTCGACCTAATTATACAGAGTATAAAACCATTGTTTGGTCCTCGTATCAAAAGGCCTTTTATACTTCGAATGTTGAAACGGAGAAGTATTATTTAGATTATATAAGAACGGCTACGCATAGTGCGTATTTTATAAAAGATACGCGGATGGACAATTTTAGTGTGGAGCCGAGCTTAAACCCTGGCGATTTGGTTAGCCCCGAATTGCGATTGGCATCTATTGTTTTGTTGCGAAATTCGGATAAGGCATTAATTGAAAACAATGCCTCGTGGGCACCGAGTAGTATTCATGCTAAGTTTAAACCGCAGTTATTTTCTACGCCTCAAAGCCCAGGGTTAATACACCGTAACAAGTATCTTTTTAATAAAACAAGTATTGATGCGGCGGCCATAGGCGGGGTTATATTTGAAACTTCATATAGTTTAGCAAAGGGGTATTATCGGAATGTATATAATTCGTTTAATTCGGTATTGTATAGTGCCAATACGAAATGTGTGGGCAATGCTGGTACTTTTTTTAAGAATTTTAATTATGGTAAGCCAGGTATTTTTAATTTTTTAGATCCCTTAAACCCGGGGTTTACCTCCACCAATATGGCTCAATCTGGGAAATTAACGTTGAAGGCTATTCGTGTATTGGAGGAGGGCAATACCGAACTTTTTGATGGCTACCAGTTTAATTACGATGAAGGTAATTTACTTAAAAACCCCAACTTTAACCCCGAAAAAACCGATTTATGGGGGTTTTATAAAGCTGATGCCAATTATGGGTTAAGCAACAGTGGGTATGCCACGCCAGCTTCGGCTTTGCATGTAGATGCTTGGTCGTTAAAAACGATTAAAATTCCTTCGGGTGGGCTTATTCGTATTAATTACGAGGCCGATGTGTTTGAGCGAGAGGGCTACTCAGATAAACCCATGGCGCGCAGGAGTGTGTCACCATTGGTGAGTGGGGTTAATAAAAACAAGCCTTATCTTTTATTTCCGATTGTAGATGCGAAGCAAACCAGTATCAATAGTTTTCCTTATGATATTGTATATAATTACAGAGATGTTGGAGATGTGGACGTGGCCTATGGCAATGGAGTTGGCTATGGTTATGCCAATATAACGGCTTTAAAACCGCCCAATGTTTCGCCTACGGGTACTACCACTATTAATCGGTTTATTATGGTGCCGTTTACGGGTTTGTGTCAGTATAATACTTGGTCGAATGTTAATGTAACCTATAATTATTTAGAAGTGAGCAATGCGCCCTCGCTTTATAATACGGCTACGAGTGCCACGGTGTTGCCTTCGCACAGTGTGTTTAACACTAGTAAATATTTTTTTGTACCAAACCAGCAAAACTCGCCTAACAACCCAATACCACTGGATAATACGTGGCAGTCGCATCCGTTTACAGTAGGGTATTCCAGTTCTATTTGTCAATCGGGTTCGGCGGTGTATAGTTATGACCCACTTTTGGCTATGGGTTATACTTATGTTTGTTTGAACAAGATGGTAGGTGGCGGTACACGTGTAAAAAGTGTAGAGATTAGCGACCCCGAGTCGGGGATGAATTATAAAAAGGATTTTAGTTACGAGGATGGGTATTGCAAGGCGGTGCCGCGGCCTTTTGTGATGGCACCTTATGTGGGTGGCCGGCAAGATTACCAGTTGTGGGATAATGTGGAGGCTAGTATTCCTTATTTTAATACCACAGGGGTAGGTTATACCAAAGTTACCACCAAAACCACTAATACAGTGCCTAACACCAATTTGGGAATAGGCAAAACGGTTTATGAGTTTAATAATTATTTAATCGAAAACCCGCTTCAAAGTAAAGTGAGGTATTACCAAGCAGGGAGTACCAGTTACGCCCAGTGTAACTTGCTGGGTGCTAGTCACGTGCAATGGGGCAGCGAAACGCACGGTAATTGCTACAAAATTAGCCATGGTAAAACCTATTATATTGAAAGTATATTGAATGATGCCAATGTGAAGCAATTGGGTTTGTTGGTAAGAGAAAAGCGGTATTCGGAAGATAATGTGGAGGTTTATGCGAAGGAGAATACTTATGAATCGTTTCATTTTTTTGAGGGGTATTCAACTAAGCATTTATACGTGCCTGTTGCACCTGTTAGCCCTAATTGTTTTGGCAGCCATGGGTTTAACCCACTTATTTATCCAGAGGGCGAAACCTACGTGTATGAATCGAAGCGCCTGGGGTACTATTATTATTTGAAGAGTGTTTCGGAGAAAGTAGATAATATAACCACCACGCAAACGTACGATTACGATGCGGTAACGGGTTTCCCCATTAAGGTAACGGCTACTGGCCCAACCATGGGTACTTCGGTAAAAGAAACCGAATATGCTTATACCGTGCCGGCGTTTGGTAAGCTGGGTTTTAAGCACTATGACGAGAACAATACCCACGAGTTAATGGTAACGAGTAAGGAGCGTTTGTTTAAAAACACGAAATTGGTGAGTGAGGGGCGAACCGATAATTTAAAAAGTCGGTTAACGCGGATGCGCGAAGCACCGGGTACGGCTAACAATCCTTATGCGAGGTACTACACGTATTTTAATGATTTGGCGGCGGCCAACACTACTAGTACGCCCTTGCCTGTTTTGTTAGAGGCTTGGGCTACCCCGCTATTGACCGATGCACCTGTAAATGGGCAAAATGTGGTTGCCCCAGCAGTAAAAACGAGTGGTGTTGTTTTTTTTGATAAACGGGGGCATGTGTTAGAGGCAGAGGGCGTTAATGGGCGAAAGTCGGCAACGCGTTATGGCTATAATATGACTTTGCCTTTGAGTAGTATTAGCAATGCGGGTTACAATAGCTTTGCGTTTAGTAGTTTTGAAGATTTAATAACGATTGTGCCAGGTGTGGTGCATTATGGGGGCGAGGTAAGCCGTGGGCAAACGCAAAGTGGCCCCACTACGCTGGCGGGGTTTTCGGGTATTGTGAAACCGCACAGTGGCAATTACATGGCCAAGGTGGCTGCTGCCAATGGTCCCGAGGTGCTTTTAACGCAGTTTGATTTGAACCGAACGTATGAAGCCAAGGTGTGGGTGCATGTGGGCAGTGCCGCCTCGGCGAGTTTGTATATGACTTTGGTGGGGATTACGACAACTAATGTGCCTCTTAATTTGATGGTGATGGTTAGTAAAACCGACCCTGCCAATGTAACGGTGGGTAACTGGGTGTTGATGCGGGCGAAGTTAAATGTGCCAGCCAACCTATTTATGCCTGTTAACCCTAAGAATGGTTCTATGGTTTCGTCGAATGAACCGCAGTTAAAGGTGAGTTTAGTAACGGGTGTAGGGGGCGAAGCGTATTTTGATGATTTGATGGTGAACCCTATAGATGCGCCGATTAGTGGAACGGTGTATGACCCGAAAAATTTGCGGGTAAGTGCCACTTTAAATAGCGAGAATTTTGGCACGTATTATAATTACGATGCGGCAGGACGTATTTTAAATGTTTTTGGCGAGTCGGCACAGTATGGTTTAAAGAAATTGAGTGAGGTAGAATACACGAACTGCAAGAGTTTGCAGTTGGCTTTGCCTAACAATGGCGGCGTTGGGGGTACTAATTAATACTTATAAAACAAAACAGTTATGAAACGTATTTTTTTAATCATGTTGATGGGGTTTTGGGGGCTAGGTGCTTGGGCGCAAACGCCTTTGCCTGCCCAAACCATGGTGGTGGTTACGAAGTTAACCAATGTGCACAAGCAGGTGCAGGCCAACCGCCAGTTTTTACCAAGCGATAGTTTGAAGGCGGTAATGGTGGTGCGTTTGGCGGATACTATGCAGGTGAGCCACTTGCATGTGAAGTTTGGAACCAGCCAAGGGGCGGCTAATTTGTTGAGCAAAACGTTTTTGTTTGATGTGGCGGGGAGTTTTGCCGATAAAACAGGTTATATGCGAAAAGGTAAGGTGGTGTATTTAACCTTGGGCGAAAATTTTATGGGTTTAAATGCGTATTACGCCGAGGTGAAGTTGGAGTATGCAGGGGGCTTGGTGAGCAGTGCCAAAACGGTTTGGATTAATTAATGGTATTTATTTTTTAAAGCGAAAGTAGTTATGTTACAAATTTTAAGAAGATATAGCTTGTGGCACACACTGTGTGCGGTGCTTTGTTTGGTGGCTGGGCCAGTTTTGGGCAAGGGTGTAAAGGTTAAGACTAAGATTTTGCCGCCTTTGAGCATGAGTTATGCGGTAGAGCCTGCGCGCATGGCTTCGGTTTTTGAGAAGCAAGGGCGGGTTACGTTTAGCGGGCAGGGTGGCACGGGGCCTTATACTTATTATATAGATAATGTGTTGGTGGGAGTGCCTAGTTTGGTAAGTGTGGGTTTGGGCTGGCACGAGTTAAAGGTGGTGGATGCTACGAATGCAGTTTATAGGCAAACGGTGCAGGTGGATAATGCGGTGTATTGGGCGAAAACGTTTCAAGTTACGGTAGAGGCCAACCGGCGTTTAACTAAAACAAGCAATAGCACGAGTTGGGGCAGTGCGGGTGCCGAGGCGTTGAATACTTTGGGGGCTGATGCGAATGGTTGGTTAACTTATGTGGTGCCGGCACGCGAGCAAGAGTTGGTGTTTGGGTTGAGTGATGGTTTGATTGGGGATTATGGGTTTGAGCGAGTGAATTATGGGTTTTATTTGCAGGGTAGTGATTTGTATGTGGTGGAGAAAGGGGTTTTGGTATCGCAGTTGGGGCGTGTGGATGAAGGGGCGGTGTTGCGTTTAGAGCGTGTGGGCGGGCAAGTTTATTTTTATGTGGACGGGGTGCTTTATTTTGATATGCCCGTGGCTGTTTTGACTGATTTTAGGTTGGCGGTTAGTATAAAGAATGCGAACGATTGGGCAACGGGGGTATTTAGAACCTCGTTTTTTAATCGGCCTTTGGGGATAGAGGCGCAGGTGGAGCATGTGGGTGCGGAGGCCTTGAAAAGTGGCATTATAGTGGCCACGGCTAAGGGCGGTTTAAAACCTTATCAGTTTTTGGGAGCTGAGGAAGGGGCTTTGTTGAGCAAGCAGCGGTTAAGCAAGGGGCGTTATACGTTAACTTTGGTGGATAGTTTGCAAGATACGTTGACGCAGGCGGTGGATGTGGGGGTGAAGCCGGTTTGGTATAAGAAACAAAACTTAAATGGGGCAGATACGGCGAGTTTGGTGAGTGCGGGGCAAAGGGGGTATGCGTTGAGCCGTAATATGGCTTACCCCGACGAAACGGCTTGGTTTAGTATGCGGGTAGAGGGTTTGCAGCAAGAGGCGTTGTTTGGGTTTATGGGGGCGGCGCCCTCGGCTATAGATACGGGGGTGGTGCCTTACGCCTTAATGGACACTTATTTTAACAGCCGTTTGGTGGCTTTGGATGAATTGCATGCGGCGGCATTGAGTGGTAATTTGAACTATGGCAGTGGGGGCTTGGTTTTGAGTGGGGCGCAGGCCGAACAGTCTGTGGTGCGGGTAGCGAATGGAAATGTGTATGTGTTGGTAAATGGGGCTAGTAACCGACCTATGCCTGTGCGGGTGGGCGATGTGGTGGCCATTGGGCGGCAGAGCAACGGTGTTATTTATGTAAGTATAAACGGC
>JAAFIL010000003.1:87529-158840 GCA_013297775.1 Bacteroidota bacterium | reverse complement strand
TTGCGCCGCAAATAGCTTGCGATGCGTTAGCCAATCATTTTTACGTGAGTGGCGAAAAACTAGGTACACAAGCCGATGTATATGTGTATCAAATTACACCCGGCGGTAACCGCACTTGGGAACAAACGTTTAATGGTGCGCAAAATAGTACCGATGCGGCGGTGGATTTGGTAGCGTCTGCCAATGGTGTAATTTATGTGGCAGCCATGAGTTTAAACTCGAATGCGAAGTTTGATTATAACACGATACGGATTAGTCAAACGCCAGTGTATTTTCCGATTGACCCTTTAAATGAAAAGCCTTCTCAAATTATGGGCTATGTAGAAAACGGGGGGCAGTTACAAAACTATAATGGTACGTCTGTACCTAACAGTGATGTTAAGTTTTATACCGAAGGCACATCGCCAAACTTTTTTATTAATGATTTAGGGTTTTCCTTTGCTTATGCTAAATACGATACTCTAGCTAGCACGCCCGATAGCATTCATAGAATTGAGGTAAACCTTGTAAAAGCAAATACGCTATCAAAGGCTTATGCGTATGAGCCGTATGAGGTTGAGAAAAACTATTTTGTAGATTATGCACCTAGTCCTGTTACAGAAATAAAAAGTAACAAACGGGTTTTAATTCCAAACATTTACCCAAATATTGATTTGCATTTTTACTCTAATGAAAACGGGTTAAAATACTATTTTGTGGTGAAGCCTGGGGGCAATCCAAACAGTATCATACAGAACTTTAACGGGGCTGTTTCAAGTAGTGTTAATGGTAATGGTGATTTGTTTATTCAATCGGCTTTAGCCACTTTGAAATTAGAAAAAGCAGCCGTTTATCAAATTTCCCCCGCTTTAACGGTTATGCCTGTGGGTTTTCAAGCTAACTATATTAGTAGTGGCACAAACACTTATAAGTTCAACGTTGGAACGTATAATACAGGCTTACCCTTGATTTTTGAAATAGACCAAAGCAACGCACCAACACCAAGCGGAATAGCCGCCGATAATATGGTTTGGAATACTTATGTGGGCGGTAATCGTGATGACCAATTTATTGATGTAAAAATGGATAATAGTGGTAATTCGTATATGTTACAAGAATCTGAATCGGGGACGTTTTTTGCTAATCCATTTACACCAATAACAAGTCCAACTATTAATGTAAAAGGCGCACAAATTTTTAAATTTGATAAATATGGTGTTAGAATTAAGCAAACTTATATGAGTGCTAATGGTGGAGTTACGCCTGTTGGAATTGCCTTGTTAAGTGATTCATCAGTTGTTATTGTAGGCACAGCTACAAATACATTTCAAGCAATTGGAACATCACCTAATAATCCTTCAACATATACCAACACAGTTGGAAATTCTTTTATAACCAAATTTAGTAGTACACAATTAAATTTCATTTCGTGGAATACTCGTTTTGCAGGATTTGTTAGTGATGTTGATGTAAATGGTAACGATGATATTTATGTATTAAACAGGGCTTCAAAAACAGCAACACCTCCCGCTTATATTTTACCAAAGGCGAATGCCATTAACTTAAATAGTAGCAGTATCAATGGTTTCCAAGCCAATGTTCTCACACGATTTACTTCTAATGGTACGCCGCAATGGTCATCTTTTTTGCCTGTTGTGGGAGTTGTTAATAAAATAAAGATGGATAAATCTCGCAATAACTATTATGTATTCGGAAGTCTAAATGATACAACCGACTTTGTTCATTTTAATAATTTCAATACGTTTCTACAACCCACTAAAAAAAGTTTTCAGGATGCGTATATTCAAAAGTATAGCAGTAATGATACCTTACTACTTTCTACGTTATACGGAGGTAATCGGGATGATGCTTTTGAGGATGCTGAAATATTGAGTAATGGGGTAGTGTGTTTTGTAGGGAGAACAGGTAGTAACGATTTAAGTAATGTAAACTTTAATCCAAATGACGGCTCTTATGTTACTAACAACGGTTCTGGTGCCATTGAATTAAGAGGCTTGATAACTAAGTTTGATACCTTATTAAATCGTAAATGGGCTATTTCGTATGGCGATAGTTTAAAATCAACTTACTTTAATGCCATAACAAAAGATAATAACGATAACATATTTGTTGGTGGAGGGAGTGCAGGAATGCAAACTTTTAACGGGTTAGTCAGCCCATATTTTCAACCCAACACTACACAGTTCAATACTGCATTTTTAATGTTTAGTAACAGAAATGACAGGTTTTGGGCTACTTATATGGGTGCACCACTTTTAACCATGGCAGGCTGCAAAGGGCTTGGTTACAATGTAGTCAATAATAATTTGTTCTTTGGTGGAGCCGCTTCTAACAACGTAACAAATTACCCGTTTAGGAACTTTACTAATCCGCAAGCCTATTGGCAAAATGTAAATACAGGCGGAACAAGTGGTTCGATTGATGCTTTTGCTGGTCGTTTTAACTTAACAGGAGTGATTGGCATAAACGAATATCAAAAAGCAGCAGTACTAAATAATTTAATCGTTTACCCAAATCCAAGTTCAAATTTTGTTAACTTTGTTATGGATGCCAATGTAACAAAACCTTATGCAATTAAGGTGTTTGATGCTTTAGGAAAATTAGTTTACAACGAAATGATATTTGATACTTATACGACGACGCATACTTTGAATTTTGAAAATTTAAGTCGTGGGATGTATTTCATACAAGCAGTATCTAATGAAGTAAATAAATCGGCTAAATTGATTAAACAATAAATGAAGTTAAGGAGGGCAAAAAATGCCCTCCTTTTTTAAAATGAAAAAAGGGTTTATAGTCATATTCATTTTTATTAAAGCGTTAAGCCATGCTCAATTCTTTAGTGGATGTGGTAGTGGACTTAATGCTAACTTATATGGACTATTTAGTGATACAATTACTAATAAATTAATAGTATCAGGAAATTTTACGAAAGCGGGAAACATAAATTGTAAAGGATTAGCTACATGGGATGGACAAAAATTTGATTCCTTAGGAACAGGATATGAAACGCCAATGTACGGGCGTCAAACACCTTTCATCCATTTTCAAGGAAAATTATACACACAAGGAATTGATTTAAAACTTCAATACTATAATTATTCTACAAAAATTTGGACTAAACTCAATGATGCTTTTGATGGAGTTATATCTTCTATGGTAATTTTTAATCATGAACTTTTTTTATCTGGAGATTTTAGAAAAATCGGCTTACTTAAAGCAAGTTGTGTAGCGAAGTATAATGGCTTTAAATTTGATACTCTAAATGAAAGATTAACTTATAATTATGTGAGTAATTTGTGTGTTTATAAAAATAGATTATACGCTGGTGGTAACTTTGGAAGTGAAACTAATTTCGGCGGTATTGCTTATTATGAAAATAATCAATGGCATCCGCTAAGCACAGGTTTAGTTGGTGGAGGTCCACCCGAAGTTTCGGCTTTAACAATTTACAAAGATAAATTATATATCGGTGGAATGTGGTTTAACATAGATGGTAAATTTAATCCTTCCTGTGTGGCTTGGGATGGCAATAAATTTATTTCAGTCGGAATATTACAATATATCGGCGGTCAACCAGCTACAATAAGTAAACTAATCGTTCACAACGGTAAGTTATTTGCATTCGGTGGCGTTGATAGAATTATTAATCCTAATCCTCCTTATGATACTTTAAACACAAATTTTGGTGCGGTTTGGGATGATTATCAATGGTGCCCACTTAGACCTCATTTTACTTCATTTTCTACTGCAATAGAAACCTACAAGGATAAATGGTACTTTAATGGCTATGAAACGATGTATGGTGATTCCCTTCCTCCAAATGCGAATACAGTTGAAGACTCAATAAATTACTTAGGGGTCTATATTGCAAACAACGGTCAATTAGAAAAAAATTGTAGCCGACCTAAAAGTAATGTTAAAACATTGACAAGTATTTATCCTAATCCGTTTACAAACAGTATTACATTAGAAAATATTTTTAACTCAAATGAAGCTAATATCCAACTAGAGATTATAAATAGTATTGGTCAAAAAGTATATGTTACTACTATTAAAAAATCGAGTAAACTTCAAATTGATTTATATTTTTTACCAACTGGTATTTATTACTTAAAAGTTATTGAAGCTACCGAGCAAAGTACTTATAAGATTATTAAATCAGAATGATAACAGACATTACATACTTACCTTTACATAAGCAATTAGAACTTAAATCTATTGTTTCAGCCCTTATCCCTCGATGGTCGGAGATTGAAATGATAATTTTATTTGGCTCTTACGCGAGGGGACAAGGCGTTGAACATATTTATCAAGATAAAGGTATTACCTACGAATATAAAAGTGATTACGACCTTTTAATAATTTGCAGTAAAAATTCACAAGCTAATGCAGATTCATTTGTCCAATCGGTTACAGGTAAATTAGATGAACTTAATTTACAAACGCCAATCAACTCCATATTTCACGGAATAGAATTTGTCAACCATGAGTTAAGAGAAGGAAATTACTTTTTTGATGATATTAAAAATGAAGGCAAACTACTTTTTAATACAAGCCGTTACACATTAGATGAAAGACGTATTTTGAGTGCGAAAGAAATGCAAACAAAAGCTCAATACTATTTTAATGAGTGGTATAAAAGTGCCGAGATATTTTTTGAACATTTTAATTCAGACTTAAAAAAAGGAGATATTGAGAGCCATTATTTCAAAACAGCAGCTTTTGAATTACATCAAGCAGCCGAACGTTATTACGGCGCAATTCAATTAGTTTTTACTGGATATAAACCAAAAACGCACGATATAGAAGTTTTAGGTAAACTTGCCAAGTGTGTTAATATAGAATTTGGCAAAGTATTTCCGAAAGCAAGCGTACAGGAACGAATAAGATTTTCCTTACTCAAAAAAGCCTATGTAGAAGCAAGGTATAATATTGATTACAAAATAAGCAAAGAAGATTTAGCGTATTTGGGAGAACGAGTAATGATATTGCAAAAGCTGACCGAACAAATATGCAAAGAAAAAATTGATAGTTTTACAAAGTAAAACCCATTACGATTGATTAGCTGATTTCAAATCTTAAAAATCAATTCACATGGAAAAACAAAGTAAAGCATCTGAACTATTGAATATTGAAAATTCACAGATTAAGGAATTTATACTAAGTCCTTTAGAATTAGAACTATTAAAACACGGAAAAAGGGGTTTTACTTTTTCAATAAATCATGTCCCAATAGAGATTAATAGCGAACAAGTTAAAAAGCTATTGAAAAATTACAACTTCAAATTAAACTGGATTGAACGCTTAGTAAACGAACAAGGAAAAAAGAAGCCTATTAAGAAAAGTATTCAATAATCAAATTGTTTACCCTATGTTTACCCTTTAAATTTAAAAACCCTGTAAACTTTTGATTTACAGGGTTTTATGGATTTAACCAGTGATCCCGCTGGGATTCGAACCCAGGACCCCTACATTAAAAGTGTAATGCTCTACCAGCTGAGCTACGGAATCATTGAAGATTTATTATCACTTCTCGCAGGAATCGTTTCAATTACTTGAAACATTTCGTGTGCGGTTCTGAACTTTTTAAGTAGTAAATTAACTTTTCAAATTCAGCGTGCAAATATACAAGCAATTTTAAGACTAACAAAATTATTTTTTAAAAAAAATTATTCATTTTTATAAAAAAATAATCAGGCTTTACTATGAACGATTATCTTGAAATTAAACTTTTAAATGGATTTTGCTCTGTTGTATTTGGCAACACAGGCTTACAAGTAAAAACAACGTTTGGCGAACCCGACCAAGTAGAACTGTTAGAAGACACCTTGCTCGAAACCGCTTGCGATGTTTGGCACTATTGGGACAAAGGTTTCTCGCTATTTTTTGACAAACATAAAAACAATGTGTTTACAAGTGTAGAAGTAGATAATCGCGAAACACGCTTGTTCGATAAAAAAATATTTAGTTTAAAAGAACCCGAACTAATTGCCTTGATGAAAGAAAACGGCTTCTCGCTCAGCGAAACCGAACAACACGAATGGGGCGAGCGTCGCCTTAGTTTCGATGACGCTGGCTTGGATTGCTATTTCGAAAAAGGCAAACTTACCTCCGTTAATTTTGGTATTTTACCCGACTCTAATAACTTTTATTACCATCCTAATTAATGACTAAAGCATCTCATTTAAGAATTTCATAAACCGTACAAAAAACGTATCTTCGTAACATTGCTTTTAATAAATTACTTATGCCCGGAACAGAATTATACGGCGCCGAAGAGCGCAAAGAAATTAACGATGTGTTAGAAACAGGAATTTTTTTTCGTTATAACCACGACGCGCAACGCCATAACATTTGGAAAGCCAAAGATTTTGAACAAGAAGTAAAAAACATTACGGGTGCTAAATATGCCCACGCGGTTAGCAATGGTTCGGCAGCTATTATGGCAGCCCTTGCCGCAGCTGGCATTGGTACAGGCGATGAGGTTATTGTGCCACCATTTACTTACATTGCCAGTGTTGAAGCAGTTCTATTGTTAGGAGGACTCCCCATCTTTGCCGAAATTGATGAAACCCTGTGCCTAAGTGCCGATGGCATTCGCAAAGCATTAACCCCTAAAACAAAAGCAATATGCCTCGTACACATGTGCGGAGGTATGGCCGACATGGATGGCATCATGGCTTTGGTAAAAGAAAAAAATCTTATTCTAGTAGAAGATGCCGGTCAAGCATTTGCTGCATCGTACAAAGGTATTTACACGGGTTTATTTGGTAAAGCTGGGGCTTACAGTTTCGACTTCTTTAAAATTGCAACGGCTGGCGAAGGCGGTATTTTTGTTACCAACGATGAGCATACCTATAAAATGGCCGACAGCTTTTGCGACCACGGACACGATCACGTTGGCTCCAACCGAGGTATGGAAAACCATCCTGTTATTGGTTTTAACTTCCGAATCTCCGAGTTACATGCTGCCATTGGGGTAGCGCAAACGCGAAAAGTCCCTTTCATTAAAGAAAAAAATAATTATAATAAGAGCTATCTTCAATCTAAACTTAGTAAAGTAAACGGTATTAGTTTTGCCAAAGTATGCGACCCTAATGGCGATAGTGCTACTTTTTTAAACCTTTTGTTGCCCGATACCGAAACCGCTAAACGCACCGTTGATGAAATGAATAAAGCAGGTATTGGCGGCTTTAATTATTGGTTTACAAACATGTATCACTTCATCAACCAATGGGAACATATTAAAGATTTAAAAACGACCTCTAAATTACCCATCGAACTATTGGGCGCACCGCAAGATTATAATCAACTGCACTTACCTAAAACACAAGAGGTAATGGGTCGCTTAATTTCGTTTGGTGTGCGGTGTACCTGGACCGAAGCACAAATGGATACATTGGCAGCAGGTATTGCCAGTTGTGCCGAAAAAGCGTTGACAGTAATTGCATAGAATAAAAATAAAAATACGTTTACTCAGGTAAATGATGTCTTTACGAAACAAATACATAAAGTGCTTGGATATTCTGAATAAAAAAAATATATTTACTTAAATAATTGTATGATGAAAAAACTTGTCTTTTCGGTTCTTATTCTAGGTGCATTTTGCAGTTTTATTCTTTTAGCTTGTGATAAAAAAAACGACAGCAAAGCAATTGCTCCGGGTTATAAAAGCGAAACAGGTACCGGAGGCAATCAAAATGCTGGAAATATTACCAGTACAACTGGGGCAAACCCTAATCCTAATGTACCTACTAACAATTCACAAACACCAGTTGGAGGTCTTGGTTGGTCGTTTAACTCATGTGGTTCTGGCACTTTAGTAAGTGCTACATCTATTGTAGCCACAAGAACCACCCAAACAGCTCCCGAAATTGTAACCTTAAATTTTTTAGTTACGCCAACTACTGGCATTTATAATGTTGCTTCGAGTTTAGGAGCCAATAACGTACAGGTTACCATTCAAAATGCTGCTGGGCAACCCGCTGGCATCACCTGGTATGGCGTAGGTGGAACCGTTAGTGTTATAACCACTTCTAATAGTGTGAATGCTTCGTTTAATTCAGTGTTTTGTAAGCAAGCACTCTCTGCTAATCCAATTGTAAATTTATCGGGAACAATGGGTTGTATTTAATGACATTTCTTTACTTAAAAAAATCCCGCTGTTATAAAAACAGCGGGATTTTTTTTAATATCCCTATAAAGTAGTTAAGTTTGGAAAAAATTCTAAAGTCAAATGCAGATAGATTTCAGATCAGCTATACAACACACGGATAAATTAATTTTAATAAGAAAGTACACCTAAGTAAAACCCATGCGTAAAGCCTTTTGCCAACTTTTAATTTATTTTCGGTCGTGTTACCAACTCGATGTGAGAGCCTTGGCCTTTATGCGCATGGGTGTGGCGGCCCTCGTTATCACAGACCTTTGCATCCGTTGCTGCGATTTAGAAGCCCATTATACCGATTGGGGTGTCATCTCTGTTCACCTTTTAAAAATTAGAGGATGGCAAAATGGCTTTTGGAGTTTTCATACCTTGAGCGGCGGCTTAACTTGGCAAGTCATTTTATTTGCCTTGCACTTCGTATTGGCCATTGCCCTGTTAATTGGATTTCGCACCCGTTACATTACCCCTTTGCTGTGGGTGTTTACCCTATCGTTGCACAACCGAAATACATTTATTGCGCAAAGCGGCGATGATTTATTACGCCTCGTTATTTTTTGGGGCATCTTTTTACCTTGGGGCAACTCTTATAGCATTAGTAAAAACGCTACTCATCAACGTCAACACCATTTTTCGCTTGCTGGCTTAGGGTATTTAATTCTTATTGCATCGGTTTACTTTTTTACCGTTAACCTTAAAACCTCGCCCGAGTGGCGAAGCGAAGGCACAGCCATTTATTATGCGTTAAGTTTAGATCAAATCCGATGGCTGTTGGGCGATTGGTTATATCAATATCCCAGTTTAATGAAAGCACTTACGCATATTGTGTATTATACCGAAGTCATCATTCCCTTTCTTATCCTCTTACCCGTGCGCAAACAGTGGCCTCGCATTGTTGCGTTTATACTTTTAACAGGTTTACACATTGGCATTGGCTTAACACTTTACATTGGCTTATTTTACCTCATCAATATTGTAACTGCCATCGGATTTTTACCGCCGGCAGTTTTTAATCGTTTTAAAATACCTTATCAATTGGCCTGGAGGCAACACAACCGCATCCCCAAAAGGTGGCTACAACAAATCCGTTTAGTTATGGTAGCAAGCGTTATAAGTTTAAACCTCATTAGTAATTTAAGTTATTGCGGTTGGTTCTCGTTCACGCTTCGAAAAGAAATTTGGAAAGGCATTTATATGTTACGACTCGATCAATATTGGGGTATGTTTTCGCCCAGCGTTTTAAAAGACGATGGTTGGCTAGTTTACAGAGGCTTTGATAAAAATGGAAAAACGTTTGACTTGTATAAACAAACCGATACCGTTGATTTTAAAAAACCCTTTTCGGTGGTGGACATGTATAGTTCGGACCGTTGGCGAAAGTTTGCCGAAAATTACCAATCGGGTTTTCGAGGGTATTTACACCAACCTTATTGCCGTTGGTATTTAAACCATTGGAACAAGCAACACCCCGAACGCCAAATGCAACGTCTCGAAATTTATTTTATAGATGAAGTGAGTTTAGCCAATTATCAAACCCAAGCATTAAGGCAACGCTTATGCGCCACTTGTAACAATGAGTAAACGGCAACACCTCATAGATTATTTGCATTATACTTGGCAAGCTAAAACAGCGCACGGCGTTCATTCGCCCTTTGTTTATAAATTAATCGAAACATTGATAGACGATAAAGATTGTAAATTTTCAGCCTTTGATGAGTTAACTGCCATTCGCCAACAACTTTTAAAAGATAAAACACTTTTAGAAATTACGGACTTAGGTGCTGGTTCTTTAGTTCTAAAATCGGCGCAGCGGCGGGTGAAAGATATTGCTAAACACGGCATCACACGTCAAAATTTTTCGGAGTTTTATTTTAAACTGATTAACTATTTTAATTGTCAACACATTATTGAATTAGGTACTTCTTTGGGTCTAAATGCCTTGTATTTAGCCAAAGCTGGCAATAAGCCCACTGTTTACTCTATCGAAGGAAGCGAAGCCTTGCACCACTTCGCCAAAAATTTACAAACGCAACACAAGGTTAATAATTTACAACTCATTCATGCTACTTTCGATAACGGATTGCCCAATCTATTAAATCAATTGCCACAATTAGATTTTTTTTTAGTAGATGGGAACCACACCTACGAAGCCACCCTTCGCTATTTTGAAATGGCTTTACCTCACCAAACCGAAAACAGTATTTTTGTATTTGATGATATTTATTGGAGCGAGGGCATGAAAAAAGCTTGGCAAGAAATTAAAGCACATCCACAAGTTAGCGTTAGCCTAAATTTTTATTACTGCGGTTTTATTTTTTTTAAAAAAGGATTTAAGGAACCCCTACATCTGAGCATAAAGCAACCTTAAAGCATAGATTATAAATTGTAAATCTATTCCATACAACTTAATTCATATTAGTTAATAAAGGCAATGATTTATCTTAAAATTTTAATTTGCGCCTTTGCGAACTCTGCGTCTTTACGTGCCATACTTATTTTTGCTTTCCCTCTAACATTGCTTATCAACAAGGCAGCGTATAATGGTTTCGTAGTTTGCTTCTCCACTTTTTATTAAATATGTAGTCCCAACGTTTCATTCATTTCTTCCTTTGCGAACTTTGCGTGCCATACTTATTTTTGCTTTCCCTCTAATATTAACTATCAATAAGGCAGCGTATAATGGTTTCGTAGTTTGCTTCTCCACTTTTTATTAAATATGTAGTCCCAACGTTTCATTCATTTCTTCCTTTGCGAACTTTGCGAACTTTGCGTGCCATACTTACTTTTGCTTTCCCTCTAATATTAACTATCAATAAGGCAGTATATAATGGTTTCGTAGTTTGCTTCTCCACTTTTTTATTAAGCATTTAGTCCCAACGTTTCATTCATTTCTTCCTTTGTGAACTTTGAGACTTTGCGTGCCATACTTATTTTTGCTTTCCCTCTAACATTGCTTATCAATAAGGCAGTATATAATGGTTTCGTAGTTTGCTTCTCCACTTTTTATTAAATATGTAGTCCCAACGTTTCATTCATTTCTTCCTTTGCGAACTTTGCGACTTTGCGTGCCATACTTGCTTTTACGAACAAAGTTTCTAATTAGTATTTAATTAAATGGCACTAACCTAACGCCAATCACAAACGGATACAATTGTGGCCCCTTCCCTTTTTCAAATAAAGAAGTAATGCTATACTCACCAAACAAAGTGAAATGGCTGTACCCAACCGAAGCGTGTGCTTTTAGTACAAACGGATTAAGATTATAATTGTCTTTACGTTCTTTCTCAAACTCATCTCTATTTCTTTCAAAGCGTTGCTTAGTGCGTGCGCCTACCAAAAACTGCCCCACCACGCCCGTAGCAATATGAAAGGCTTTACGAGGATTTTTATTTGTATTAAACTCTACTAAAAGCGGTATTTGCAACATTGTAGAACGGAATAAATTTTTTCGGAAGTTAAACGTATTGGTGCTATCAATAACACCCCAAGTAAACGAGCTATCGGCATTCAAATTCGTTTTGTTATCGAGCATAAAACGTCGCCATTCGATACCAAAGCCCGTTACCACATTTACATAGTTTTTATAAATACTAAAATTACGTTGGATAGGATTAAGTTGCACATTAATGCTTCGACCATAATTCAAGTCTAAATATTTATTTTTGGGTGTCAAGCTAATAGCAGCATCGGGTGTTAAAAATCCATTTACACCTAAACTTAATCCTGACCAATGTTTAAACTCATCTTCATCATAGGTTTTTTTAGTTTTCACACTTTTGTTATTTTCACGATCAAAAATCACAATGCGTTTGGCTCGCAAGTTAATAACTACCGAGTCGCCATCTTTATCCTTTGTACGTTTTTCGCCACTTTCTCCACTTGTTCCCGATGCCCCTGAATTATCATCAATAATTTTAGTAATGCTTGAAGCCGTTGAGGCTTCTGCCACCACATCTTTAGCATCGCCTTTAAATTTAATAGAACTGGCACCTGTTGCGTTAGCTACTAACTTTTCGCTAGCAAATACGCGAGCACTAGATGCGCCTGTGGTAAGCACAGAGGTTGTCTTCGAATTTAAAAGATACCCTTTCAAATTAGAGGCCCCACTACTTTCTGAATTAAATACTTCGGTTGACCCGCTTAATTTAAGGCTACTGGCTCCACTTTGAATGGTGTTTAATTTAGAGGTAGAAACATCTACATTACCATTGGCCGCACCTGTTAAACTTAAATTGAGCTGTTCGGCTTTAATGGTATTTTTCGATTCGAAGCTAACGACACCACTTAATGAAACATCTTGTAAGGTATTATTGGTTACATAAATGCGCATGGTTTCTTTATAATTTCCTTTAGCCGAAATGTAAAGGGTATTATCTTCTATGCGTGTTTCAACAAAACTGATTTCGTCCTCGTTCCCTTTTACACTAAGTGTTAAAGAGTCAGAATGGGTGTAATAAATTTTTGCTCCGCCCGATGCTTGTATTTTATTGAATGGCTTAATTTCGCGGGTTTGTAAGGTTTGTGCAAATAAAGTGCTTAAACTTAAAAGACCCAAGCTGAGTGTTAGTATTTTCGTTTTCATAATACGTTAATTTTAAAAATTATATTTTACTTTTCTTCTAACCGGTTTCTAGTAATAAGACGAGTGGATGTTGCAATTAGTTACAACTTAATTGATTTACTTCGATTTTTTTAATTCGACCGAAACTTGACTAAGTGATAAAACATCACTCTTATCATCTGAGTCGCCATTCACAGATTTTAATCCTAATTTATTTAATTGTCCAGCAGCATTTAAAGCACGCGACCAAAGTGTTTTCTTTTGAGAAGCACTAGCATCAACGGTTGTTACGCTTTCTTCGGTATCTGTTTCGGTAGGAATAATTTTAATACGTTCTACTTTATCGGCTAACTTACTGTTAGTGTTAGCTAAAGTAGAAGCAGAGAGTGTATTAACCGCAGTTGGTAATTTGTCTATTGGTTTCGTTTGATTGGCCAATTGCGTGTTAGTAGTATCTTTTCCTAACTGACGGATAATACTTGTTTTAACTTTTACTTTTGGTTTATCTTTTCTGCCTGATTGGCTCGCTAGTTCAGTTGTTGCTGTATCTTTAGCTAACTGACGGATGATGCTATTCTTAATTTTCAATTTCGACTTTTCCTTTGCGTTGAATTGATTGGCGAATGCGCTATTGGTGCTTGTATCTTTACCTAATTGTCGAATAATACTATTTTTAATTTTCGATTTTTCTTTACGTGCCGTAGTATTTGCGAGTGGGTTGTTCGCTTGGTCGAGCGAGTCTTTATTTAACTGACGGATAATCGAATTTTTAATTTTAATTTTTCCTTTTTCCTTAGCATTTTTAGCTTGCGCAAGATTGGCATTACCTTTATTTTGAACGGACTCCAAAGGCGTTAAAAGACTATCCTTAGCAGCAAATGTATTACCAGGTTTAAGTGGCGTTTCGCCCGAGCGACTTACCACGTATAGTCCTACTAAAAGTGCTACACCTGCGGCTATGCCACTTATCACGCGCCAGTTAAATAACGCAATAATAGTAGCTTCTTTATGTTTTAATTGATTTTTATCAGGATAAGTAACACTAAAATCGGGCACTAAAATAGTTTTATTGTAAGCACTTACTTGCGATTTAAAATCGGCATTCGTGAGCAAACGGCTTTCTACTAATTCAACATCTTTATTAGATAGTGTATTTTCTACACTTAAAAAAGCAAGTGCGGCGTCGCCTTCTAAGCGGTAGAGTTCACTCTTTAATTCAAATTGAAGGGAAGCGTCGGCGGAAAGTAAAGTGCGTTGGTAAAGAGCCAGTTCGTTGGCTAGTGCCGCATTAGTTTTTAGTTCATTTTCAAATAATGCTTTGGCTTGGGCATCTAATTGATTTTCTAAATATTCAAACGCCAAGTTGTTTTCCATAACCAGCGTATTTTTTTTTAGGCTGTCTTTTAAATCAAAAACAGGCGTATCGTTAGCAGACGTTGGTGGAAGGGTTATTAGGTTATTAGGACTAAGGTCAATTTCTAATTCAGGATGCTCTGCAGCAAATGCGCGCAATGCTTCTGTATCGTGGGTGTTTAAGTTACCCTCGAAATAATCCAGTAAATAGGCTTCGTAATTATGTAAATCAATTTTCATTTCAATGCGTTAAATAACAACTTCTAATTTGCCTATATAATTTTTTAAAAAGGTTCTTGCTCTAAAAATATAAACTTTTACTTGGCTTTCATTTAAGCCTGTAATCTCGCCTATTTCAGCATAATCGTAACCTTCATAATCACGCAACAACAATACCGATTTTTGTATTTCTGGTAATTGCTCTAAACCTGCATTCAATACTTCTTTAATATCGCTATATTGTTTAGTGTGTTGGTGCGTATTAAAATCTACTTCATTAAACGGTGCTTGTTTTTTAGCCCGACGTGTATAATCTATCAACGTATGATACCCTGCTGTAAACAAATACGATTTTGATTTTGCCGTTTCAATGCCTTCGTGCTTGCGCCACATTTTTTCAAATGTATCTTGTACAATATCGCGGGCGGCATCTTTATCACGTATGTGTTTCAACACAAAACGATACAAGCCATCGGCATAAGTATCAACACAGGTATTATAGTCGGCAACTGTCATCTCAATTAGTCGTAAGACGTGTTGGTATTGGTTTAGTTACAATTTAATTAAATTTTATTTAGCTGTTAATCAATGGCTTATAAGCTATTTAAAATGGCCTGTTCCACTTCGTCGCTGTCCCATTTATCCGAAATGTTTTCCATTTGCATAATTTTATCCATAATAGCTTGCTGGCGTTGTCCTTCGCGCAGGGCTTCGCTGTAACGAATGTGTGGACTGTATGTAACCATCGAATAAAGTGGAATCCATTTGGCTGGGTATTTAGCACTAAAACGCGCTTCAATTTTTTTCTGGAGTAAAAAAGTTACATCGGCGGTTTTATCGCGCATCTCAATAAAATTAGCATGCGCTAAATCGGCAATGGCATCACCATCGGGTTTGCGGAGGTATTCATAATCTTTTAAAATAGCTGGCCAATTATTTTGATGCTTTTCTATTAATTCATCGAGTACCACGCAGTCTTCAAACCCACAGTTCATGCCTTGTCCATAAAACGGAACAATGGCATGTGCTGCATCGCCAATCAATGCAATTTTATCGTCCCACACCCAAGGTTTACATTTAACGGTAACCAAAGAGGCCGTTGGATTGGTAAAAAAATCATCGGCTAAAGTTGGCATAAGGGGCAAGGCATCGGGGAAATCTTCTTCAAAAAAGCGGATGGCATCTGCCTTGGTTTTAATGCTTTCAAAACTTTTAGGCCCTTGTGCTTCAAAAAATAAAGTACAAGTAAAACTTCCATCCATATTTGGTAAAGCAATCATCATGTAGCTGCCACGCGGCCAAATGTGTAAGGCATTTTTTTCTAACAGAAAACTTCCATTGGGACCCGCAGGAATAGTTAATTCTTTGTAAGACGCATCTATATAATATTGATTGTAATCGAAACGATCGCTTTGTAATTGCATTTGTAAACGAACAGCACTAAACGCCCCATCGGAGGCTAAAATCAAATCAGACTGAACACTTTTTTCAACCTGCGTTTCTAAATTTATAAAATGCAAAGTGTTGTTTTTACGGTCTAACTTATCGCAACGTTCGTTGAAATGAATATTAACCCCCGTTTGTTGCTCGGCCAAATCCATTAACATTTTATTAATTTCGCCACGCGATACCGAGTAAATAGCTTGCTCGTCTTTGCCATAGGCCTGGTAGGTTTGCGATCCGTCTTTATTATGAATTTGACGACCATACATAGGGATAGCAATTTTTTTAATTTCGCCATCAATGTTTACGCCTTTTAAACCTCGCCAACCGCGGTCGCTGAGGGCTAAATTAATGGAGCGACCCGCAATCATGTTTTGTTTACGCATATCGCTGCGTCGTTCAAAAATGTTTACCTTATAACCTCTTTTGGCCAAGTAAATAGATACAAGCGAACCTACTAAACCGGCACCAACCACTGTAATTGATTTTGACATAGTTTTTTAAATATGACCTCATCTGCTTATTTTTAGGTAAGATGAGTAGGGTTGAAATTACAAAATAATTTTTGATGTTGATAGGCTTCTTCGTTTTTTACTTCTCGCCGCCCTTGCGTTCTTTATAGTATAAATCAATGATGGCATCGCTTTTATCAATACTACTTTTTAGCCAATCTAAATAAATACTAATGCGTTCGGTTTCGCTAATTAAATAATTGGGTACGTGGCGGCGGATGCGACTGGTTAGTTCGTACATACACAAGGCCGCCGATACGCTAATGTTAAAACTTTCTGTAAAACCGAACATAGGTATGCGCACAAACTCATCTGCTTCTGCACGCACCGCATCGCTAATGCCATCTATTTCGGTGCCAAATACCAAGGCTAATTTTTTATCAACAGGTAATTCGTTTAGCGTAACATCATTGGTGTGTGGGGTAGTTGCCACAATGCGGTAACCTTGCTGTTTTAATGTGCGCAAAGCGGTTGCGGTGTTGTTTTCTTGTCCTTTATGACGTGTAATACTTAGCCAATTGCTGCTGCCCATGGCCACATCGGCACTAATTTTATAATTGTTTCTGTTTTCGATAAAGTGAACGTATTGTACACCAAAGCAATCGCAACTGCGCAACACAGCACTGGCATTGTGCGCTTGATAAAGATCTTCGAGTACAATACACAGGTGATTGGTGCGTTGCGCTAAGACCTCGTCAAAACGCTTTTGTCGGCGTTCGGATACAAAACTTGACAAATAGTGAATTAATTCTTTTTTTTCTTCCGTATTCATACTTACTAAACAGAATCGTAAAATTATTATTATTTTTAGAGTATGGTGGTAAAAAAGATAGATTTGGCTCTTCAAGGTGGTGGGGCGCACGGGGCTTACACGTGGGGTGTGATAGATCGTATTTTAGATGATGAACGCTTAGAAATTGATGGGATTTGTGGAACCAGTGCTGGAGCTATGAACGCCGTTTGCACACTCTACGGGCTTTCTAAAGGGGGTAAAGGACTGGCTAAACATACTTTGGTTAAGTTTTGGCATAAAATTTCGGAAGCCGGCCGTTTATCTATGTTACAACCGTCGTGGTTCGATAAGGTGTTAAGTCCTGGAAACATGGATTTCTCGTGGTTTTATCGTTTACTTAGTTTTACAAGTGAAAATTTATCGCCCAATCAATTTAATCCAGTAGGCATTAATCCACTCGAAAAAATTTTAAATGACTTAATTGATTTTGAAGAGTTGCACAAAATAAGTCCTCCTAAATTATTTGTATGCGCCACCAATGTTAAAACCTGCGAGGCCAGAGTATTTGGTCCCGACGAAATTTCGGTAAAAGCCATTTTAGCTTCGGCATGTTTACCTTATCTATTTCATCCAGTAGAAATAAATGGCGAATTTTTTTGGGATGGTGGTTACATGGGTAACCCGCCGCTGTGGCCTTTAACCAAAGGGACTGTTGAAACAAATGATGTATTATTAGTGCGCATTAATCCGTTTCGTATAAAAAATGTACCCTCTACCATCGAAGAAATTAAAGATCGCGTGAATGAATTAAGTTTTAACTCGTCCTTAAAACAAGAAATTGAATTATTACAATTTGTTAACCGCTTGGTAGAGCAAGGTGTTACTTTAAATGGCGAACTTAGAACCATTCATTTGCACTCACTTTGTGCAGATGAAGATTTGGTTGAATTAAATTTATCGAGTAAGCTTAATACAACTTGGGATTTTTTAATGCACCTTAAAAACTTAGGTTACAGCAATTGCGATAAATGGCTGGCCGCTAATTTTGAAGATATTGGTCATAAAAGTACATACCGCATTTAGTAAAAAAAAATTGAGTAAAAAATGAATAGACATTTTGTGAAAACTGATTTTACAATAAGTACTTGGGACTTATTGGTACCTTATTTTAATGAATTAATAAACCGTCCTTTACATTCTAAAAGCGACTTAGAGCAATGGCTGCACGATGGTAGTGAATTGAGTGCCGTTGTTAGTGAAGACATGGCTTGGCGTTATATTAAAATGACTTGCGACACGGCTAACGAAAATTTACGAAACCGATATAACGATTTTGTAGAAAACATAGAGCCTAACATGGCACCTTTGGTTAATCAATTAAACGAAAAATTAATAGCATGTCCTTTTACCGATGAGTTAGATACATCAACCTATGGTGTGTATTTGCGGAGCGTTAAAAATAGCATTGCTTTATTTCGAGAAGAAAACATTTCATTAAACACAGCTCTACAACAAAAAGAGCAAAACTATGGTGCTATAACAGGTGCGCAAAGTGTAGAATATAATAATGAAACCATCACTCTACAAAAAGCGAGTTTATATTTAAAAAACTTAGACCGTTCTATTCGCGAAACGGTTTATCACTTAATGGCTAAACGCCGAGCACAAGATGAAGATGCTTTAAATTTACTTTACTCGGAGTTGATTGCACTGCGCCACCAAGTGGCTTTAAATACAGGGTTTAAAAATTACCGCGATTACAAGCACCAGGCCTTGGGGCGTTTCGATTATAAGGTAAGCGATTGCCTGGCGTTTCACGAATCGGTAAAACAATTTGCGGTGCCACTTATGCGTGCGCATGATGCCGCACGTAAAGCCGCTTTGCAATTAGAAGACTATCGCCCGTGGGATACCTCGGTGGATGAGCATGGTCAAGAACCACTAAAACCCTTTGCGAAGGCAAACGAGTTAATTGAAAAAACAATACGTTGCTTTAATGAAATAGATCCATACTTTGCAGCGTGTGTAAAAACTATGAACGAGATGGGACGTTTGGACTTAGAAAGCCGCTTGGGTAAAGCCCCTGGGGGGTATCAATACCCGCTTTACGAAACCGATGTGCCATTTATTTTTATGAACAGTGTAGGTTTGCATCGCGATTTGGTAACAATGGTACACGAAGGTGGGCACGCCATTCACTCGTTTCTATACAACCAACTACCGCTCATCGAATTTAAAAATCCACCAAGCGAAGTGGCCGAACTGGCAAGCATGAGCATGGAGCTAATTAGTATGGAACACTGGTCCGTTTTTTTTGAAGATGCCGCCGATTTAAAACGAGCTAAATGTCAGCAATTAGAAAGTGTAATGGATACACTCCCGTGGATTGCTGCGGTAGATAAATTTCAACATTGGATTTACGAAAACCCAACGCATACCGTTGAAGAACGCTATGCCGCTTGGATGAGCATTATGAACGATTTTGGAAACGACTTAGTTAATTTTGAAGGATTAGAAAATAATTTAAAACGCCGTTGGCAAATTCAATTGCATTTATTTGAAGTACCCTTTTATTACATTGAATATGGCTTTGCACAACTTGGGGCTATTGCGATGTGGCGACAATACAAACAAAATAAAGACCAAGCCATTCGTAATTATAAAAATGCCTTAGCATTGGGCTATACAAAAAGTATTTCTGAAATTTATAAAACTGCCGGCATACGTTTCGATTTTAGTGCAGGTTATGTGAACGAATTAATGGACTTTGTAAAAGAAGAGTATCAGAAAATTAAAACACACTAAATGCTATTACTATGTTAACAAACGAAGTAAATTTATTAGAAGAGCTCGACAACGTTTCGAAGCTGCATCTTTTAGAGCGCGATGAAATTGATCAAATTATGATTGGTTTTGCGAAACGCATTACAACAGCCTTGCGCATTGAACGTTTGAGCGTTTGGATTTTTAATAAGGAGCGCGATGCTATTGTTTCGATGGGAGAGTTCGACAAAACTTCTAAAAAATTTAATAAAGACCGTTTGTTGTACAAAGCCGATTACCCCAATTATTTTGCCACTTTAGAGGAAAATAAAATTTTGGTAGCCAATGATGTATTTTACGATAAATTTACACGCGAGTTGGGCGAAGATTATCTTAAAAAGCACGATGTTCGCTCGTTGATGGATGTGCCCATTCGTATTGCAGGGCAAGTGGTAGGTGTGATGTGCTTTGAAAAATGTGGTGTACAAAAATTATTTACACCCGAAGAGCAAAGTTTCGGATTAAGTTTAGCTATTGTTTTTGCAAGTAATTTAGAAGCTAGGCAACGTCGTGCCTACCAAGCTTTACTTGAAAAAACGTTAGAAGAAAAAGAGGTATTGATAAAAGAAATTAATCACCGTGTAAAAAATAATTTTTCGATTTTAATTAGTTTAATGCGTTTAAGTAAAGAACGTGGCAATACCCAAGATGCTAAAACTATTTTTACTGAATACGAACAACGCATCCACTCAATGCTTAAAATACAAGATTTATTGTATCAAACTAAAAATTATACAGAGGTAAACATTTCAGATTATTTGAACGAATTGGTGATCGAATTTAAGAAAGCCAATTTAGGTATAGCCGATTCTATTGAAAGTAACATTGCAAAAAAAAATACGTTAGTGCCTACTAAAGCCGCTATACACTTGGGACTTATTGTTTCCGAAATATTTTTAAACTCTATTAAGTACGCTCTTCCTATTACGCCAAACTACCAATTTGTTATTGATTTGAATATTAACGAACGAGAAGGAAATATTGAATTAAAAATTGGAGATAACGGTTTGGGATTTGATTTTGAAGAACACATTAAGAAAGATACTTTAGGCTTACCACTTATCAAAGATTTAACGGAGTCTATTGATGCAGAAACAAGGTTTCCAGTTATAAAAAATGCCATTTATCTTTTAAATTTGAATTTAAAAAAATTGAGTTAATACCGAAGTTTGGGAAAGTAGGGCATTAGAATAAAAGTTATAGCCCGATTAAATAATAGATTGCATTAAAGATAGCAAGCAAAGACGCAGAGTTCGCAAAGGCGCAAATTAAAATTTTAAAAAGGATTTTAAATAAATCATTGCTTTTATTAACTACTATGAATTAAATTATTTGGAATAAAATCTATAACTCGATTAAATAATAGATTGCATTAAAGATAGCACGCAAAGTTCGCAAAGGAAGAAATGAATGAAAGGTTGGGACTACATATTTAATAAAAAGTGGAGAAGCAAACTACGAAACCATTATACGCTGCCTTATTGATAGGTAATGTTGGAAGGAAAGCAAAAGTAAGTATGGCACGCAAAGTCGCAAAGTTCGCAAAGGAAGAAATGAATGAAACGTTGGGACTACATATTTAATAAAAAGTGGAGAAGCAAACATCAAAACTATTATCCACTACCTAATTGATAAGCAATGTGAGAGGGAAAGTAGATGTATAGTTTTAGAGCATCTATTCATCTACTCAATTCTTCCATGTTCGATAAAGTTTTTTAAAAAAATTTGTGCAACTCTTTTTTCAACAAAATTGTGAAAAAAGAGTTGCACCTTCCGTTTAAAACCGTTCTATATGACCTGCTATCAATTTCGTTTAATCAACCGTGTAAAAGCAGAGTTTACTCACAATTTAGTAGTATTAATGCACAGTTGTTACTTTGTAAAGCCTCGTTTCCATTACCACCCTCACGGATTTTTTTGAGTATATTCTGCCTCCACACTAAGTTGTGCTTCTAAACTCCGTTTTTCTTTTACAGCTTTTTCTTTAACGTAATTCAACCATTTTTCGTCGGCACGAATGCGGTTAATAATAGAAGCAATATCTTCTTTAGGGGCTTTCGTTTCATCTGATTTTGGCTTTGGTGTTAAACCTTCATAGATTAGTTTCCGCTCTTCTTTTACCATAAAATCGGCATCTAAAATTAGTTGTTCTTCAAAACTACGTTTTTCTTGTTTGGCTTTTTCCTCAATTTGTTTTAACCAATTGGCATCCACTTTAATATTTGCCATTACTTCGGCTCTTGGTTCGCCCGTATTACTTAATTCATCTAGCAATGTGTATTTTGCATCTCTATACAATTGCTTTTCTGTCGAAATACCTCCCTCTTTTGCTTTCTGAATAATGCTGGCGTACCAAACAGAGTCTGGGCGAATTCGTGTATTGGCTAAATCCCATACTTGTTTATTATCTATACAGAATAACTTTTCTAGGCGTTCAATGAAGTTATAGGGAAACAAATAATACGTTGCTTCTGTTGAAAGGAGTACAATGGTTTTACGCTGACACACTTGTTGAAATAAATTAACAAAGCGTACTTTATTCTCTTTTTTTTCACCATTTAAAATAATGTCTTTATTATAAAACCAATATTCATCTCGCTTAAAAAACCGACTTGGTAAGTTTTCGCCTACCAAACACCACCAATAGCTATCACCAACCACTAAAACATCGGGTTTTTCTTTATTGGTTTCATTAATTTTATAAACCGGATATGGCATTATTTCTTTCGGTAATTCCTTTTTTAAATTCATCAAAATACCAATATCGTAATCGTTGCCTTTTGAAGCATTGGTTAATCGTATTTGCGAGTAATCAAAATCAGGTACGTCTATGTGATGCACTTGTTCGATACGTTTTAAAATGGTATCTAATCCTATACACATGGCATGGTGGTTCCAATGCGCACCGAATTTAGGAAATAATGGATGTGGTGGTTTAGGTTTTAACTTTAAAAAATAACTATTCAAATCAATAAAATTAATGTTGTGTTGTTTAAATAGTTGACAGTATGTTTTATAATTTGTTGAATCTTTTTTGGCATTCAAATAGTAAGTAGGAATATTTTCGGCTTTGAAACTTGCTTTTCCTGGGGCAAACACTACAACCAAATCTACACCTATTGCTTTAAGTGAGTCTTGCACACGCTTTGTTCTAAGGGTTATATCGTTTAGCATTGAAAAGCCTCGGTAGTTTTTACCAATATATTCCTCTAAGTAAGATGAAATATACAACTCTCTATTTTTTCCAACCACAACACCCGGCGCACGCGAGGTACTAAAAACCGAATACCGAAATTGATTGATTAAACGAACCAACACTGTACGAAATCCAAATTGTTCGTTAATCCACTTGTTTACATCATCTTGGTAACGGCCTTCCCAATACGCTTCGCTGCTCCATTCGGGTTTATTGGCAACAGAATTTACGCCCGTTAAGGGTGCTAAATTTAAGAAAGGTTTTAAACGGTAAATAGCTGGTATCGCTAACGCAATTAAAATCATTACTAAAATACCGTATCTAATTTTCGTTTTCATATTTAAAATCTGAAATAAATAAATGGATTAAATGAAGATGCGGTAATGCTTGCTAAACATATAAAATAAAATACTATTGCTAAAGCACCTAAGGCAAATGTGGTTAAATTGGAGTGGGCGTGCCGATAAAAAAAAGATTGTATGCGCTGTCCTAGATGACTTAATCCACAAAAAGAAAATATAACGGCAATGGTGAAGAAGAACAGGTATTCATTATCAACAATAGGAATTGTGCTAAAGTCAAACGTAAATAAACGTTTAGTTAATCCAGCAGCAAAGCTAAAGGAATCGGCTCTAAAAAAAATCCATCCCACCATTACTATAAAAAAGGTTATCATAACAGGAACTATTCGCCCCATTTTTTGGTAGATTTTTAATAAAAACATTCGCTCTAAAATTAAGAATACACCGTGATACACGCCCCAAAAAATGAAGGTCCAAGCGGCACCATGCCAAAAGCCACTTAATATAAAAACCAACCACAGGTTAAAATACAAGCGTGCTTTGCTGTCCACTTTGTTTCCACCTAAAGGAATGTATAAGTAATTACGCATCCACGAACCTAAGGTGATGTGCCAACGCCGCCAAAATTCGGTAATGCTGTTGGCGTTATAAGGGTTATTAAAATTTTCGGGAAATGTAAAGCCCAGCATTTTACCAATTCCAATGGCCATGTCGCTGTAGCCACTAAAATCAAAATAAATTTGAAAGGTATAACTTAAAGCACCTACCCAAGCTAAACCTGTAGAAATAGTTTCGATGGGCATATTAAATACTTCATCGGCTTTTAAGGCTAGTACATTGGCAATTAAAACTTTTTTACACAAGCCAATCACAAATCTAAAAAATCCACTTAATTTATTGTCAATGTTATCTGTATCAAAGCGGCCTGTAATTTGATCAGAGATGTCGTGATACCTGATAATAGGCCCTGCAATGAGTTTAGGAAATAAAATGATGTATAATTGATAATGCCAAAAATTAGTTAAGGGCTTATGTTGCCGCCTATACACATCCATCACATAAGTTAAACTTTCGAAGGTGTAAAACGAAATACCAATGGGCAATACCACTTTAGTCCACTCTAAATTTTTTACACCAACTGTTGAGAGAATGGCGTTGAAATTTTCGATAAAGAAATTACAATATTTAAAATAAAACAACATGCCTACATTTAAGCACAAGGATAAAATCAGAAACAGCTTTTGTTTTTTCTTTGTATCGGCGTGATACATAATTTTTACTAAGAAAAAATCGAGGGTTGTAGTTCCCAAAATAGCAAAAATAAATTTAGGGGCACCCCACGCATAAAATACAATACTGGCTAGTAAAAGCACCACGTTTTTAAATATACGCGGGGTTATAAAATAAATTACCAGTAAGATTGGTAAAAAATAAACTAAAAAAATACTACTACTAAATACCATCTTATTCTATTTCTAATTCGATTAGTTTACCTACCAAATCCTTTTTAGGAAAAGGGATTAAATTTTGTTTAAAGGGAGCCATTGGCCACCATTCTTGATAATGAAACTCTTGTGTTAATACCATCACCATTTGATTACTGGGAATACTGGTTATCTGATTATTCATTCGGCATACTTCACGCATCTGATTTTTATCTTTACCAATGCGCCATATAATGCGCGTAGGTTGCCAATCTATTTCGTAATAATAATAATCGCCACCAAATAATTCGTTATGGCTTGCTTGCACTTTTGAGGTTAGTAATTTACTGAAATCTGCCCAACGCCCAAAGTGATACGTTTTTCCTTCAACGTTCACATCCTTTGCACCTGCCATAAACCGAGGTGGTTGATGGCAGGCTAAATCCCAATTGGTGCAGGTAACCGTTACGTCATCGGTATTATAAGAGTTATCAGTAGGAACTTTTATAGTTGAACCATAACTACTTTGCGGCCAATATGCCGACTCTTTTACTATTTCAAAATCTATTTCGCTATAAAAATTTTGGCGTTCCGAGTTTTTCATAGAAGCCTCATCGTCTGGTAAATTTTTTGGGATGTAGGCAATATCTGAAACACAGGGACGAAGTAAATTCCAGTTGGCATCATTTTGGTAAATTAACCAATAGGCGGCCGTTAAACCATTCCAAACATGATCTTCACTAATTAGCTTCGAGAATTTAATTTTTGCACGCCATTTTCCATAAGTAAATCCTATGCGAGAAGTAATGCCTACTTGCTCTTTTTTGGGCTGCTTAGCACCTTCATTACCTGGGGTTATAATATAAATCCCATCGTCTTTCGATTGCACGGTTTTACACGGACAATCGGTAATATTCATGGCGTTATTAATTGTAGGTTTGCCTGCTAAATTAATTTTATTGTTTTCGTATTGTGCACGCGTATAGTGTTCACCCACTACATCTTCGGTTTTGTTAATGTTAGGGTTAATTTTATTCTTTAAAACATGATGGAAAAATTGGGCAAATTGCGCATGTTCAAATTTTTCAAAACTGTTGTTACATGATGGTGTATAGTAGGTCTCATTAATTTCTTTTTCAGGAAACTTAAAACGATCTACATAAATACCACTTTTTGTATTGAATACCGCTCTTACTTTCAGTTGCTCAGGGGCTATTAAAACAATAGATGGTTTACGTTCTGCGCGTAAATTGGGAAAGGTATCGAATGGATTTATAAACCGATTCGTAAGGGAGTCTTTTACAGAAATATTACGGTTAACAAGCGATAACTTTGATAAATCGGCATCGTTACAAACTACCAACATAAAACGGTAATTTCCCATACGAGGATTACGTTTCCATCGGTTATTTTCGACACCTGTGTTGTTAGCTTCTATATTTGAAGCAAATGTTGCATCGCGATACAATTGCGTCGTGTAAGGTATTTTGTTTATACTAGCCTTCTTTTTAATATCTGCATCCCATTCTGGTGTATTTTTTGCAAAAGCCATTTTCGCTTCGATTTTTTCTAAGCTTAAATACCAGTCCTTGGCTTTCGTTCCAAAAAATTGTGGTTCATTTCGAGGATTTCCTATAATTCTAAAGCTATCGGTTACAAGCAATTCATCTTCAAACTCAGGCGTGGCTTTAAATTCAATACCTGTATCTTCCCAACTGCCATAAAAATTTTCGTCAGTTAAAGTATCGTTCATTTTATAAGTTTCGTTTTGATAGTAAATTTTATACCAGTAATGCGTTATATCTGCATCGTGGTTTATTAAGCGAAAACTAAACTTAAAGTAACCCTCTTTTACTTGTTGTCTAGTCGGAATAATGATACCGTTTAGTACCGCATCTGATAAATCGGCTTCTATAAAATAGGTAGAGTCATTTATTTTGTTGGAATAATTGGTGAATAATTTCCAATCTTTTAGTTCTACTCCTTTTTTACAGCCTAATAAAAGTAAAAGCAACGAGCAGAAACTTACTAATTTAAAACACGTTTTTTTCAATGAGGTTAAATAATATTTTACGAATATAATTTATTATTCGTTAATAAAAATTAGTTTAACAAGCTAATCCATCCCATTTTTTTAAAGTGATGTGTCCGTTTTCCATTACGGCATACGTGCTGTAATTTAACCACTCGCCTAAATTTATGTAAGTGGCTTTTTTCTCTACCTCTATTTCTAAAGGCAAGTGCCTGTGTCCAAATACAAAATAGTTAACGTTGTGTGTTTTTAAATACTCTTTGCAAAATACATATAACCACTCGGTTTCGTTACTTTCAAATTTTTCATCGCTAACGCCCGTAGCTAAACGGCTTTTGCGGCTAAAATACGTTGCTATTTTGAACGATAAATTGGGATGCAAACGGGCAAATAGCCATTGACATACTTGGCTGTTAAAAAATAATTTTAAGAATTTATATTTATAGTCGCCTGGCCCTAAACCATCGCCATGACCTATGTACACGGTTTTGCCTTGTAAGTGTTGCGTGATGGGTTTCGTTAATAAATGTATATTCAGTTCTTGCGGCAAATAGCCCTTCATCCACATATCGTGGTTGCCTGTAAACACATAAATGGGAATGCCACTATCGCTTAGTTCGGCTAGTTTGCCTAGTAACCGAACATGGCCTTTTGGAACGGTGTATTTATACTCGAACCAAAAATCAAAAATATCGCCTACTAAATAAATAGCTTCGGCATCGCCTTTAATAGCCTCTAACCAAGCTACAATGCGTTTTTCGCGTACTAAACTTTTTTCATAGGTAGGTACTCCTAAATGAAAATCACTCGCAAAATATATTTTGTTTCGTTCCAATAGATGGTACTAAAATAAGTTATTTTTTACTGTCTTCTTAAATTCAATTCGGTGAAGATTTAGAGTAAAGCGTAGGGTTTCCCAAAAGGTCTTGTTATTTAATTTCATTGTTTCTCTTATGTCAGATGAATAGAGCAAAGGTACATACACTTCTACTATTTTTTTAACCAGAGTAATATTCAATCCAGCGGCGTATAAAACCGTTTCTCGATTTAAACTTCTGGCATCGGCGGTGCCTACATCGGCAAATAATTTGAGTGGTAATTTAAATACGGTTGGTGTTACAACATGTGCCGTTGCCAGCCACTCGGTTGTTTGTCCTAAGGGTGTCCAAACTTTAAAAGCCCCGTCGCGTTCTGCAAATTGAGAAAAGCCCAATCCACTAAACTCGTTTCGCGCCAAAAATATATCGGTAAATAAATAATCGTGAAAACCATTATACCCACTAAGTCGAAAGGCATAAGGTTGACGTTGCGCCGCAGTGCCTGCTAAAAATGTACCGGCAAATGCCGCTATTTTAAATTGTTTAGATTTAGAAATAGAAATATAGTACTCTGCATTAACACCAACTTTAGCCATTTGATGAGTGTGTTGCAATTGTACCTCCACACGGTAGGGGTCTATCTTACGTTTATTAGTAATTGTATAATTTAATTCATTGACAAAAAATACGCGTGTTTGCCGAATTGGCCCTGCAGTTTTATAATTACTTAGTTGGCTAATATCTATTTGTTGTTGCCTAATGTTGTGGTTGGTATAGCGCAACTCTTGTTGTAAACTCGAACGTGCTGGAGAAGGCTTAAATACGAAAACAAGCGAAGGACTATACCGCAAGTAACTTAAATCCACAGCACCATAATTAACTTCATTGGCAGCATTTAAGAAGCGTGTGTTAAACCGATCGTAGGCAAATGATTTTAGGCTAGTTTCTAAACTAATACGTTCAATATAATTTTTAGGATATAAATTAAAAGCTACATTGCCCATGCCCGTTAGCGTTCGGATTTTAAAGGCGTAAAAAGGTGCTATGGCATAATCGAAGCGTTTGCTATAAATACCGTAGTTATGCAAGGCTAAACCCGCTTGCCATTTGTTATAGTAGTTGTAAGCCACCAAAGGTAAATAATTCAAATAAGCATATTTCGGATTTTCAACAGCGGCTATAAAATTAAATTTGATGGGTTCCCATTTCCGAAAACACCCTTTTGTGCGAATGGTGTTGTTGTGGCGATACATTTCGGGCAGCATTTCGTCGCCATCAATTTTAAAATAATCTATTTCGCTTACTGGAAATTCTAACTTGCCTTTATGTTGAATGCCATCGCTCCATACTTGACCCACCAACTTATTATTTTTATAACCTTGTAAGGTGAAAGGAACAAGCGAGCCTGTTTTATTTTTTATAGAGAGTACATGGCTTCCATCTTTTAAACGTTTATGATTGGCCAGTTTATAATCGAACTTATCATTCTTTAAAATGAAATGTGTTTTAAACCATGTTAAATCCGCATCGCTATAGTATTGCAGGGTTTTAAATAAATCGGCAGTAGAGGGATGTTTAAATTTATAATTATTGAAATAAAATTGCATGGCTTTATCGAAATTTTCGGTGCCCATGTAATACATTAAGTACTGAAAGGCAATAGCACTTTTACTATAAATAATACTTCCATAATTAAAACTGGTTAAATCGCCTGATTTGGTATTGATGGGTTGATCGGTGTTGGCGCGCGCCGATAATAAATAAGTGATTTCTTTCTCTTTCCAATAGGGGATGCGGGCTAAACCAAATCTGTTTTTTACCGTATCTCTAAATGGCAACCCTAGGTATTCGCTAAGTGTTTTTTTAGGGTATTTGGCTTGCATGTAACGCATTTCGTAAAATGAATTTAAGCCTTCATCCATGGCTGGATAATCGCGTTCATTACTTCCTAAAATACCATAAAACCAATTATGACCTACTTCGTGAGCAATTGTTATATCTAGCTCTGTTGCCGAACCTAAATTACCAATAACTGTAATGTTGGGGTATTCCATGCCGCCTCCAGCCATAATAGTACCATCTACAGCGGTTACATGGTTGTAAGGGTACTCACCAGTAAGGTATGAATAAAATAAAGTGGACTCATTAATATAAGTTAGAGCTTCTTTCCAATACTCCGCATTTTGATTGGTAAAAAAAATCCAAGTGTCCACAATGCGTTTACTCAAAGGGAGTTCGATTTGGTCGTGAAGCACGTTCCACGTTTTATCGGCAAACCAAGCAAAGTCATGTACTTTAAATTGTTGAAAGCGAACGGTTTTAAAAACAGTATCAGATGTTGGAGGAAACACCTTGGGTTTGAATGCGTCTTTTTCGAGTTTAGTAATGGTTTCTGCAACTTTTATGTTTAACCAATCTTCTTCTGCTTCGGCATCAATACGATCGCCAGTAGCAGCTAATAAATAATTTTTGGGTAAAGTAATGCTTACATCAAAACTGCCAAACTCCGAAAAAAATTCGCCTTGGTCGAGGTAAGGCATGGGGTGCCAGCCCTCGTTGTCATAAACGGCTGGCTTAGGGTACCACTGGGTTATAAAGTAGGCTTGCTGTGTATGCCCTAAGCGCGAAAATTTTGAACTGGGTATTTTTACAAAAAAAGGTGTTTTAATTTGTAAGGTATCTAACGATTTTAAAGGCTCGTTTAAAATAAGTTTTATCACATCAATGTGTTCGGTGGGTTCTATGGTAACTGCTTTCCCATTCACCATAAAATTTAAACTATCTATATAGCCACGGTCTTTTTCTTCCGAGAAAACTAATTTAGTTTCTCCATTTTCGGCTAATTGTTTAGCTAACGCCGTTGTACTGGTTTTATAGGCATTGGGCCATAAATGAAAATAAAGGAAGTAAAGTGCTTTATCACTGTTGTTAATGTATTGTATCTCTTCTACGCCACTAAGCGTGTGTTTAACGTCGTTTAAACGAACGCTAATTTTATAATTTACTTCTTGTTGAAAATAAGGTTGTTGGGCATTTGCTTGTGTGGCATAAAAAACAAAACACGCTATGTAAAAAACACAGCGTGTAAGCCTAACATTTATGACATCGGTTTTTAGGAGCATTGTTTAGTTTAGCACTTCCGCCAACTTTTTATCTAGCTCTTCGCCCCTTAAGTTTTTAGCAATAATTTTCCCTTCTTTATCGAGTAATACAGTGTAAGGAATTCCTTGTACACCGTATAATTTTGCTGCTGCACAATCCCACGCTTTTAAATCGCTAACTTGTAACCAAGTGATGCCATCTTTGGCGATGGCTTGTTCCCAGTTAGGTTTATCGCCGTCGAGCGATACACCAAAAATTTCGAAGCCTTTGTTTTTATATTTAGAATAGGCTTTAACAACGTTAGGCATTTCTTTTCGGCAAGGACCACACCAGCTTGCCCAAAAATCAACCAACACTACTTTGCCTTTTAACGACGATAAACTTTGCGATTTACCGCTTACATCTGGCATCACTATATCGGGAGCCTGCTCGCCAATGGTGGTGGCCAACATGCGACCTACTACCTCGTGAAACTTTAATACATTTTTATCATCTGGGTATTTTTTCATTAAGCCCGCATCCAATGCTTTGTAAGCCGAAGCGTATTTATCGGGTTCTAAATTTTGAATGGCAATCATGGAAGCAAACATATCTGAATTTTGAGAAATTTTTTCAGACAGTTGGGTGTTAAGGGCATTCATTATTTTATTGAAAGGTGCTTCAAAGGTTTTACTTAACGAGTCCATACGCAACGAGTCGAGGTTGCTTGCACCCATTAATGAGCGAAATGCTTCGTTTAACGAATCGATGCGACGGCTATTAGACTCAAGCAATTTATTGTACGCCATAAATAAAACAGTTTCTTTAGAGCCTTCTACTTTGTAGCTATTTCGTAAATCTTTAGCACTTCCTTTTATGGTAACTTGATCGGTGCTATCGAGTACTAACATGGCAAAATCTTTTTGAGATAGTTTGATGCGGTAAAAACCAATGCGATGACTACCCATTTTTTTGAACTCAAAATTTCCGTCTTTATCTAACTGCACACTATCGAGTATAGTTGGTTGTTGACTGGCTAGTTCTTCAAAGTAAATAACTTCGCCTTGGCTATCGCTAAGTTGCCCTTTTACCTTTACGCCTTTATTACTTGTGCCACAAGCTGCTAATACTAAGAGGGCGGCCACACATGGGATGTATTTTATCATGCTTTATCTAACTTTTCTTTTACTAATTGATTCACTAATTTAGGATCTGCTTTGCCTTTGCTTAAAGCCATTACTTGACCTACAAACATTCCTAACAAACCTACTTTTCCACTTTGGTATTCGGTTACTTTATCGGGCATTTTTGAAAGTATAACATCTACCATCGAACTTAGTTCATCGGTATTGCTATTTTGAATTAAATCGAATTGTTGTGCTAAAACCTCTGCGCTTAATTCTGTTTGTTCCACCATAGCAGGAAATAAACGTTGTTGTGCTGCACTTACACTTACTTTTTGAGCATCTATTAAGGCAATTAATTCGGCTAAACGCACAGGGCTTAATGTAAATTCTTTAATGGTCATGGCGCGTTCATTCATGTACGAACGAACTGTTCCAAGTATCCAGTTGGCGGCAGCTTTATAATTGTTAGTATGTTTTATCAATTCGTTATAATAGGCCGATACTTCTTTTAATTCGATTAATTGATTAGCATCGTAATCGCTTAACAAATAGGTTTGGGTATAAATTTTATAAAGTTCGGCTGGCAAAATAGGCAGCTTTGCTCTAACCGCTTCGATGTATTCGGGCTTCAGAATAACGGGTTGCAAATCGGGTTCCGGAAAATAGCGGTAATCGTTAGCGTTTTCTTTGCTCCGCAAGGCAAAAGTAGAACCATTGGTGGCATCAAAACTGCGGGTTTCGCCAGCAATGCTTTCGCCATTTTCGATGGCATCTATTTGACGTTTTACCTCAAAATCAATGGCGCGTTGCACATTGCGAAACGAGTTCATGTTTTTAACCTCTACTTTTTTTCCGAATACTTTAGAGCCCTTTAGCATCACAGAAATGTTGGCATCGCAGCGCAACGAGCCTTCTTCCATATTGCCATCGCAAATATCGAGGTAACGCACTAGTTTTCGTACTTCGGTTAAATAGGCGTAGGCTTCTTCGCCGCTGCGTATATCGGGTTCGGTTACAATTTCGAGCAAGGGCGTGCCAGCGCGGTTTAAGTCAACCAAGGTTTCAAATGGATCAATGTCGTGCAAACTTTTTCCAGCATCTTCTTCCATGTGAATGCGGGTTAGGTTAACTTGTTTTTCCGTTCCATCTTTTAATTTCGCAATGATGTAACCGCCATTACAAATAGGGGTTTTATCTTGTGTAACTTGATAGCCTTTGGGTAAATCGGCATAGAAATAATTTTTGCGGGCAAATTGATTTTCGCTACGAATATTGGCATTAACGGCAATACCCAAGCGCACCGCAAACTCAATGGCTTGTTTATTTACTTTAGGAAGTGTGCCCGGATGCCCAAGCGACACTACACTAACGTTGGTATTGGGCATAGCACCGTATTCGGCCACATCGTTACTATACATTTTTGTTTTAGTAAGCAACTGTATGTGGCACTCTAAACCAATTACGGTTTCGTATTTATCGTAAATGCTCATAAGAATAACGTTCAAAGATAGTACTTTTTAGAGGAGATTAAGGCTAAAAAAGGATAAAATAACGCCTTCAATAAACAGGCTTTTGTGCATAATTGCCATCGAAGTGCCTAAATTTAAACGCTTCCTTTTTTAATATTTGTAAAATGATGAAGCAACTTTTAATAGGGCTAATGAGCGCAATGGTATTGAGCCAATGTGGCGAAGCTGCGAAAGTAGAAGATAAACGAAAGATTTTTAATTACAATGAAATTGCTGGAATTACCTCGCTTGACCCCGCAGCGGCCAGCAGTACCGAAAATATTTGGGCCGTTAACCAATTGTTTAATGGCTTGGTGCAAACCGATGATGAATTGAATGTGGTGCCAGCCATTGCTAAAACCTATAGCATTAGCCCCGATGGTTTAACTTATACGTTTTTATTACGCTCCGATGTGTATTTTCAAAATGATGCGTGCTTTGAAGGAAACAAAGGGCGGCAAGTGAAAGCAAAAGATGTGGAGTATAGCTTTAATAGGCTTTACGATAGCCAAGTAAGCAGCGCCATGAGTTTGTTGAGTAATATTGATCGAAGCGAAAAAACAAATTATAAAGGGTTTGTAGCGGTTAATGACTCGGTGTTTGAACTTTATTTAAAAAGTCCGTTTAGTGCGTTCTTAAATATATTAACCATGAAATATTTTAGCATTGTGCCGCAAGAAGCCATCGAAAAATATAAGGTTGATTTTAGAGGCCATCCCGTTGGCACAGGACCTTTTCAGTTTAAATATTGGGGTGAGGGGAATAAATTAATTTTAACCCGCAACAATCGGTATTTTGAGAAGGATGAAAATAATGTGCCATTGCCTTATTTAGATGCGGTAACGGTTTCGTTTATTAAAGATCGGGAAACTTCATTTATGGAATTGTTGAATGGAAAGTTTGATATGTTGAGTGGCGCCGATGCCATGAATATTAATGAAGTGCTAGATAAGACGGGTGAATTAAGAGATTTTTACGCCACTAAATTTGTGCTTCAAAAACAAACGTATTTAAAAACAGATTACATTGGCATTTTGGTAGATGATAAAATTGGTATTGTTAAGCAATCGCCTTTACGTTTGAAAGCCGTGCGCCAAGCTATTAATTATGGATTTGATCGCGAAAAAATGATTAAGTATTTACGAAATAATATTGGCTTACCAGCACGGGCGGGTTTTATTCCAAAGGGTTTAAAATCGTTTGATGAGAGTGTTGTGAAAGGCTACACTTATAACCCAGATAAGGTGAGGCAATTGTTAGATGAGGCTGGCTACCCCAAGGGAAAAGATATGCCCGAAATTACGCTACACACTACCGAAAATTTTAAAGAGCAGTTAGAGTTTATACAAAGCCAGTTAGCCGAAAATAATATTAAGGTAGCTATTAGCATCGAAAAATCGTCGGTGTTGCGCCAAGCTGTTGCGGCGTGTGAGTATAATTTATTTAAAAAATCGTGGGTAGCAGATTACGCTGATGAAGAAAATTTCTTTAGTTTATTTTACAGTAAAAATTTTGCGCCCGAGGGGTTTAATTATTTTCATTATAAAAATCCAGACTTTGATGCAGCGTTTAACAAGGCTTTAGTAGAGCAGAATTTAGGGGTAAAAGCTAAGTTGTACCAACAGATGGATCAGATGTTGATAGACGATGCCCCTGTTATTCCTTTATTTTATGATCAAGTGATTCGTTTGGTGAATAAAAATATTCAAGGGTTAAAAACCAATCCCATGAATTTGCTGGACTTGCGGCGAGTTAAAAAAGAATAGAGGAGATTTCTGGCTATGGTGTTATTTTATTTACGGTTTATTCCATCTAACTCATTTTTTAAATATAGATTTTAAGCGTTTCACAGAGTTAGCTATTTTATTCTAAGGTACACGATTTCTTGAAATTACGGTTTAATCTCGAATTAAGCGTTGTGTGGCATTTCCAAAGTTGCCGCTTAATTGAATAACGTAAAGTCCTTTGGGTAAACTGCTTAAATTAAGTTCGGTTGCAAGGGCATTAACCTCAACAGTTTTATGCGTTCGTCCTAACAAATCGTAAATGGAAATGGTTTTAATTATTTGTGGTGCTTTTACCATTAATACATCGCCGTGCAGCGGGTTCGGAAATAAAGTGCTGCCTTGTAAACTCAATTCGTTAAGACCTAAGGTGCAAGCTAATGAGCCCGTTTGTTTTTTAGCGAAGATGATGGGCGAGAGGTTTAACGAATCCATAAATACATTTCCAGCGGCGCAATTCGATTTTAGTAAATTATCTAAAAATGGATTCACGTAGGTCATGTAATGCGCTAAGGCTAAAGTGTTGCTAACTTGTGAGCCACATAAACTTAAATTTTGTCCGAGTAAACAATTGGTGTTAGTGCCATTTCCAAAATCGCAATGGGTTAATTTTTTTAAAATGATTTCAAATTTTTTAGTGGCCACACAACTGTCATACATTTTATCTTGATTGGTAGAAGGCGGTGCTACACAATCGCGTTCGCCACCAATAATTAAAGTTGGTACACTCACAAACTTGGCGGCCGAACTGGATTTGGGGTTGGTTTCGGCGGCTGCAAAATTAAATAGACAGGCAATGTTGGTATTATTTTTAGCTGCTAAAAAGCTAGAGCCACCGCCCATGCTATGCCCGCCAATAGCTGCTTTTTGAAGTACTTTTCCTACAAAAATAGGGGCTAAGGTGTTGGTTGTATTTAATGCCAATAATTTTTGGGCAACAAGGGCTAAGTCGGCTCCAAAATCGGCATGATTAGGCGAGGCCGAGCCTTCGGTGCGTGGCAAAGCAACAATATACCCCCGTTTGCTTAATAGGCTATAAATATTATCGTAACTGCTCCAATCCATTAAAAAGCCATGCCCAAATACAACAACAGGAAAACTCCCATTAGCCACCGCTACATTAGAGCCTGTTGAGGTGGCGGGGTAATATATTTCGGTTTGAATTTGCCGACCTGCACCGCCACCCGAGCCAAAGCCCCCCGTGCGTGCAGGGTCGTTAAACGTGAGGGTAAGTGTGCCTGTGTTGAAGGTTTGCGCGAGGCTAGTACTCAAAAAAATAATTCCTAAAAGAAGCGTGTAAATTAATTTCATTTGATTTTCGTTTTTTCAAAAATAAGATTTGTTAAGATTTTATTTACGGAAATTATATGAAAGGTTGCACACGTTTGTTTAAGGGTAAATGTAAGTGGAGGAAAGGTAAATTAATAAAACCAATTAAGAATAGTTTTTTAATTTATCGCTAATGAAAATAGCTTTATTGGCGGCGTGTAGTTTAATGTTAATGATTAACTCGTTACAGCCAGCTTGCAAGGTTTGTGTTCGTATTTTTTCGATGAGTTCATAAACCTGTTGCGCATCGCCTTCTACAACTGTTTCAAAAGGACACACAACAAATTTAAGTCCACTTTGCTGAATGGTGGCAATGGCGGCATCAATGAGAGGTAACACATTTGTTTTGTTACCAAACGGCAACAATTGTATGGCGGCGTTAACTTCGGGCATGGGTAGAAAGGTCTAATTGCGATAATTTAAAACTCATTGTATTAATTAATTGTAGCAGCGGTTTTTCGGCCATTACTTTTATAAACGGATTCATATCGGCTAATAAATCAACTTGGCATTGCCCTGTTTCGGTTGCTGTACCTGTAAAGAAAACGTTTAATTCAAAATTAAATTTCATTAATCCTTCGCTGTTAAATACTAGTTTAGAGAAGGCTTGTTGCTCTTTTAAAACGATTCCAATATTGGTAAACCCTTTAATGGTAAAGTTGCAGCGGTTAGCCGAATAAGTAAAATTTTCAACTTTATCTTCGGGTAAAATCGAATCAAAGTTTTTAAAATCGCTCAAAAATAAAAATAACTCTTTTAAAGTACTTTTGGTGGTATGCGCATTGCTGTGAAGGGTAAAAGCAGCCATTATTTGATTTCGTATTTTACAAAGTAAGCCGCTCTGATTTTTATTTTCATAATGCTGATGCTTTCTTCGGAGGCGTTAAACGACTCGCTGAGGGAGTTGCTGCCTGCGTTGCTGTAGCTTTGTGCTATATTCATAGTGCGGTAATTGTAGCCGCTGTGTGGCGTTGTGTTCACGTAATTTTCGCGTTCGCTTAATTCTAGTGCTTTACCAATAGTTTGGTTAACAGCGGTGGCTAAGTAATCGGCTTTTTCTTTGGCTGCTTTTATCGCTTTTATGCGGTTTTCTTTGGTAAACTCAAGTAGTTTGCTGTGGTTTAATTTAGAAATATAAGCGTCTTCTACGCCCATCTTATCGAGGCGTTCGTAAACGGTGTTAAGGGACGCCACATCTTTTAATTTAAGGGTATAGGTTTTGGAAGTAATAACTTCTTTGCGTGTTTTTCGGTAACGGCCATAATCGGCATTGGCTTCGTTTAGCACCAAATTTTCGAGTGGAATGGATAAGTCTTTTAAGATTTGTTTTAAGTCTGCCTCTAATTTGGCAATGGGTGTTTTTTCTTTATCGTTGCGCTCGCGCAGGGTAATGGCAATAAAAATTTCGTCGGGTATAATTTCTGTTTCGCTGGTGCCTGTTACTTCAATAAATGGAGGGCTAGGGGGTAATGCCGTTTGCGATTCAAGAGCGGTTAAACAGCAGATGCTAAGAATGAGGAAAATTATTTTTTTCATAATAACTATTTTTAAATAAAGATAGCGTTTACTACCAATATTTTTTAGAAATGATATTGGTGCAAGTGAACCGTGTAAGGAATTTATTTAGTAACTGCTTGTTGCCAAGTGCTTGGCGATACGCGCCATTGCTTCAAACTTTCAACATCTTTTTCGGTAATGTAACCTTTGTTGAGGGCCTCGGTAACTAAGCAATCGTAATCGGTTAGGGTAACTGTGTTGCATTTGGCTTTGGCTAAGTTAGTGATAGCTTCTTCAAAGCCATAAGTAAAAATAGCTGCCATACCTTTAACCACACAGCCCGCATCGCGCAAAGCCTGTACCGCTTTTAAGCTGCTGCCACCCGTGCTAATTAAATCTTCGATAACTACCACGCTTTGTCCGCTTTCAACAACGCCTTCTATCAAATTGCTTAGGCCGTGTTTTTTGGCTTCGCTTCTTACATAAACAAACGGAAGTCCCATCTCTTGCGCCACTAAAGCCCCTTGCGCAATGCCACCTGTGGCTACACCTGCAATCACATCGGGTTTACCAAATTGATCTAAAATAAGGTTTACAAACTGTTGGCGAATATAGGTTCGAATTTGTGGATAGGATAAGGTTTTGCGGTTATCGCAATAAATAGGCGATTTCCATCCACTTGCCCAAGTGAAGGGATTTTCTGGTTGCAGTTTAATTGCTTTAATTTGTAATAGAAATTCTGCTATCTTAAATGCCGGATCGTCAAACGTTGTCATACTTTACAAATATAAAATTAAACTTTTTTTCAACACTTTATAATTATGAACAAACGCATTTATTACGCCACTGTTTTTATTGAGTTTGTACCCGATTCTCAACTTAATCAGTATCAAAATATTATATCGCTTAACGGATTAAGTAACGCACAAATAGGGCAGTTGTTACAAGCATTTATTAACGATTCGACTAAAAATTTGTTTTTTAATGAAAAAGATTTCAACTTGATTGTTGACTGTTTTCAATTGTTTTGTAAGTACATTGAGTCGGCCGGTGGGTTTATCGAAAACAATGGTAAATGGCTTTGTATTCACCGATTAAACCGTTGGGATTTGCCCAAAGGTAAATTAGAAAAGGGCGAAACTACTGAACAAGCAGCCATACGCGAGTGCGAGGAGGAGTGTGGGATTAGCGATTTGCAAATTCGTAAACCCTTGGCATCTACCTGGCACATTTATAACTACAAAAAAGGATTTGCGCTTAAGCAAACGTTTTGGTTTAGCATGTTGAGTACGTTCAATGGCGTGTTAAAACCCCAGTTAGAAGAAGATATTTTAGAAGCGGTTTGGTTTAGTAAAGCCGAACTGGAGCAGAAGGTATTGCCAGCTACTTATTTTACCATTCAACAAGTTATAAAAGAGGCTTGGGCCTAATGCAGAAGCAAACATATCTCTATGTGGCGCAAGTTGCTACCTTGTTCAATTGTTTTGAATTTTTAACGCTTCACTAAAATTTTAAAGTAAAAAAATAGCATCTTTGATTAAATATTAAGTTTATGAAAAAATTAGTTTTAGCAATTGCACTTTTTTTAAGTTTACAACAATTAGCTGCACAAGAAAACGTTGCACCTGCAACTTACGAGTACCGAATGTTTTCTACAATTGAATCGGTTGTGCCTGCGGGTTTAGGTCGTTCGCGCATGATTTCGACCGATAAAAGTTCGCAAATGCAAGAGAAAGAATTAGAAAATATTTTTAGTTTGATAGGCATTAATTTTAAAAACATACAAAACAACGATCAAGTGATTACCGAAAAAATGAACGAGTATGCGAAAGATGGATGGGTGTTAGATCAAGTTGTAAACGGGGTATATGGTCCCGAAAAAAGTACAGGTATATTTATTACACGGTATATCTTTAAAAAGGCAGTACCCAAATAGTTCTACATAACTTATTATAAATTACCATAAGTCAAAGGTTAGGAAACAAGTTGTAAGCTTGGCTCTACTATTTTATTTTTTGAAATGCGGGTTAAACGTGTTGCTTTAGTTAATGTTTAATAACTATTGCTGTTGCTTAATTAAGCGAAACGTACATGAATTGTTCGTAACCTTGTTGATGAAAATTTTAGGACTTGTACCTTACTAAGCACTTCAAGCCCGATTTTAGTATTTATAAAAAAGTGCTTTGTTAGGAAGTTAGTAGTGTGGCGTTAAAAAAATATGTATATAGTGTTTTCGCTTGTTTATGTTGGTGGCTCACCTCAGCGCAAGTGCTGCTACCCACTTACGAAACAGCCTTTGAAAAGCAACACGCCTTTCATTCAGCCGTTATAAAAAAGCATGGCATTAAGCGGATTACCTTCGATATTATTGATAAGAAAGATTTTGAAATTGCCGTTGATAAAAATTTGACGGAGGTATATGAGTTTAACGATAGTGCCTTGTTAAGCCGTTATTACTATACCGATATTGTAAGTGCATTTGAAAAAGAATATTTTACCAAGCCCGTGTACCGCCGTCATCGGCTCATTAAACCCGCCACACGATACACAAAAACCGAATACACTTTTGATACGGTTAGTGTAAGTTATTTATATGACGCACAAAAAAAAATATTAGTAAAGCGCATCACAGATCGAAGCGGCATTTATCAAAGTTATTATTACACCTATAATCAACAAGGTCAATTGTTGCGCGAAAACCGTATCCGCGAAACCAATGGCTCTAGCGATAAAAGTTTATTCACAGTAGGTAATCAGGTTGTTATTAGCACCGATAGTTTTCAGTTTCAATTATTAAATGCAACGCAAACAAAGCAACTGTTTTATAACAACGAAAACCGTGTTTATAAAGAACGTATTTTAATAAAAGAAGATAGCTTACACATTACTGAAATAAGAGAAAATTATGTGGCGGCTTGGCTCATTCAAAAGCATGTATTTACTTATCAAAATGGTAAATTGATACGCGCGGTATTTACTGGCAACGCCAATGGCGAAGTAACAATGGTTCGCGAGTACACTTACGATACACAAGATGAACTCTTAACTGAGAAACGTTTTAAAAATGGGGTTCAAACACACGAAATGAGTTACATCACCGATTCTTCTTCCCAGTTGTTAAGTTCGTTTATTAGTCGCGATTTGGTAGCCAAAACAATCCGAATTGTTAAATTGAAATACGATTTTTGGCATTTACCGCAAGAATTTAATACCGGTAAATAATTTCCAAGGAAAAGACCCTGTATTTTCACCCAGCTTTTACCCTGTATTTTTGATTAAATTTTAACGATTGTATTAAATTTTATACTATTTTATATCGTTTTTATTTCAGTAAATATAAGGTATTTTAGATCCGTTTTATTTTTGTTTTTTAAGAAGGTAGGGGGTAAAGTTTTTAAAAAGCGCGGCTAGTGAATACACAACCAAAAATTCCCAGCCGCGCGTGTTTTTCTATTCTGTTTGCGAGAACAAATATCGTTATTTATTTGGGATTAAAATTTCATTCGCACAGTTTTTTTCACATTTTATTAAAAAAAGTGCTTTTATTAGACAAACAGGTATTTTTACGGGACAAAATAAATATTTACCTGCTATTGTAGGGTATGTTTCCACACTTTTACCCGTAAACTACTCAATTATACTTCGGCTTAAAACCGAAATCTCGCTACCCTCTGCCAAAATGATACTTTTAGGGATGGTTTTACTTAAAACCTCAAACGTTGAGCCATACACACTCGAAAAATCGAAGTTTAAAGCAGAACCTAAAACATTAAAATGTGTCCAACTAGGATGCGTTACTTGGTACTCGATGGTTTTTGTTGCATGAAGTGCATTATAGCCAAAATAATGTTCGGTAATAAACGCCATATCGCTTTCAGGCTGCATAATCAAAGGTTCAGGGGCAAAATTGACGCTCAACTCTTGCCATTGGTTTGCTTTTTTTAAGCCGTAACTTATAAAATCGGTTTTATGTTCGTAACGCATGGGTAAAGTTTCGTAGTGCTCTTTATAAATCCAATTGGCCACCAAACTAATAGCCAGCTTAGGAACTACCTCTTTAATAAAAACGGTTCCACGCCGCCAAGTACCATCGGGCATTTGGCGTTTTACATAAAATCGTAAATTAATTTCGGGAAAAGTTCGGTGAAAAGGAACGCGCCAACCTTTGAGGAGCGTATCTTTAAACAAAAAGCCTACCAAACTTATGTAATGCGTATTGTGCCAAGTATCTAAAACGGTATGCGCTGGTAGAAAAGGTAAAAGTAAAGTTTCGGGAACAGCATAATTAAAAAAAATAAGTTTGCGCCATTCAGCAGTTAAAAAAGTAGCCATGTAAATAAAACAAAAAAAGACTGCGTTAGTTGCGCAGTCTTTTTAAAAGTATTTATAAAATGGCAATTAAGCCTTTTTGTTATTTTGAATTTTTTCGCGGATACGAGCCGATTTACCTGTGCGCTCGCGGATATAAAATAATTTAGCACGACGCACCACACCCACTTTATTTAAAACAATGCTTTCAATAAAAGGCGATGCAACTGGGAAAATACGTTCTACACCAACGCCGTTGCTCATTTTACGAACTGTAAAAGTAGCGGTAGCGTTTTCATTTTTGCGTTGAATAACAACGCCATTAAACTGTTGGATACGTTCTTTATCACCCTCTTTAATTTTGTAGGAAACCGTAACGGTATCGCCAGCTTTAAACTTAGGGTGCTTAGTTTCAGTTAATAACTGCTTTTTAACGTAATCTAATAATAAACTCATTTTAATAGATTTTAATTTTAATTTAGAAGCATACTTTACCTCGTGTAAACAGCGGCTTTTAAATGAGGCTGCAAATATAAGGTTTTTTTTAGAGTGTGCAAGCCTTTTTTAAAGGTGAAGCGACGATTTTTTAGCCAACAATTGCTCCGTTGTTTCTACATTATCTTCATCTTTTACACAACAATCCACAGGGCAAACGGCAGCGCATTGCGGTTCATCATGAAACCCAACGCATTCGGTGCATTTATCGCTAACAATATAATATACATCCATGTTTTTAGGCACTTGTGCGTCATCGGCATTGGCCTCCACGCCACTGTTTGCGCCAGTGTAGTTTCCTTTTAAACCAGTTCCATCAGCATAACGCCATTCGGCACCACCTTCGTAAATTGCATTATTGGGGCATTCGGGTTCGCAAGCTCCACAATTTATACACTCATCTGTTATCTTAATCGCCATCTTTTACTTAGCTTTGTTAAATTTTATACAAATATACAAAGTATATGGTTTTAAAACAGCGAAAAGCAGCCTTTGTTGAGTTAGGACGCTTTTTAAAGAGGCATTATTCAACAAAATTTAACGAAGGCGAAGAAAATTTTCATTTGGCTCTAACTTCACTTATAGATTCGGCCTTTATTCACAATGGCTGGTTTACCCCTGCAAATGTGCATTTTGCCCTTCAATCGTGGGCATCGCAATTAAATGAAGAAGATTTAGATACATTTACCAAAGCCATTCCCGCCAAAAGCGACGCACCCAAAACAGTAGCTGTAATTTGTGCAGGTAATATTCCTTTAGTAGGTTTTCACGATGTGATGTGCGTCCTATTAAGTGGACATGCGCTTTTATTAAAATTATCTACCGACGATAATGTGTTATTGCCCTTTTTTATAAAACTACTGTGCCATTACGAACCCGAATTTGAAAGCCGCTTATTTTTTACAGATAGTAAATTAAGTCAGTTCGATGCCGTTATTGCAACGGGTAGTAATAACACCTACAATTACTTTCAACATTACTTTGCGAAATACCCCCATATCACACGGAAAAACCGAAGCAGCGTGGCTATTCTTAATGGAAACGAAACCAACGAATCGTTAGTTGAGTTAGGAAAAGATGTTTTCACTTATTTTGGTTTAGGTTGTCGAAATGTTTCAAAACTATTTGTACCAATTGGCTATGATTTTTCTAAATTTTTTGAAGCTATTTTTCCGTTTAAGCAAGTATTAGATAATAATAAATACGCCAATAATTATGAGTATAACCGTGCCATCTATTTAATGGGTGGCGCACCTTTATTAGATAATAATTTTGTGTTGTTGAAAGAAGAGACCGCATTGCATTCGCCAGTAGCAGTTTTACATTACCAATACTACACCAGTAAAGATGAATTGCAACATTTATTAGACCAACATAAAGCCGACCTGCAATGCGTTTGCGGCCAAGGCTACACACCCTTTGGTTATTCACAGCAACCTGTTATTAGTGATTTTGCCGATGGAATTAATACATTAGAATTTTTAGTACATTTATAAAGCGGTATGAAAGCGTGTTGTATTCATTTATTCATTTTGTTGCTTTTAGCATTGCCCAATAAGGCTCAGGTGCCAAGCGCTACTATTGCACCGCCAAGCAACACCATTTGTACCAGCAAACCTATACGCTTTAATAGTTTAACCACCAACACACCTACCACTTTTTCGTGGTCGGTTGTACCCAATACCGGAACCCTTTCACCCAATGCTAACAACACCTTTATAGATTACACGTTCGATGATGCAGGTACTTACATTCTCAGATTAATAATAGCAAATGCTACAGGTAGTGCCATTGCTACACGCACAATTACCGTTACAAAATCGGCCAAGGCATTGTTCAACGCCAGTTTAACCAAAGCAGGTGTACCCAATCAATTGCAATTAACTAACTTTTCGGAAGGAGCGCTTAAAAACTATTGGGTGTTTAGCGACGTATCTCAACAAGATAGCAGCATCAATACCATAAAAAATTACACCGCTAGTGGCTCGTACCAAGTTAATTTAGTGGCATTAGGCGCAAATGGCTGTAACGATACATTGAATTACCGTTTCCGTTTAGCCGACTCATCGGGCATAACCTTACCTAACATTTTCTCGCCCAATAACGACGGCGTTAACGATGTGTTTAAACCCATCATTGGCGGACTCACCACCTTAAAACTAAGTATTTATAATCGCTATGGCACATTGGTATTTTTTACCGATAGGGTCAATGGCTTTTGGGATGGCCGAACCACCAGCGGCGAGCCTTGTTCGGTAGGTATTTATTTTTATGTGTTAGAAGCGCAAGGCTTTGATGGTAAATCGTATAATTTAAAAAATACGCTCACCTTAATTCAATAAATTATTTTAAGCGTTAATAATATTTGCTTTAATTATCCCCATTCAACCCAATTCAAGGGTCTCCAAAATATTTCCTTTCAATTAAAAGAAGGTCAATTTTTATCTCTACTTGGCAAAAGTGGAAGTGGCAAAACTACGCTCATTAAGTGCGTGTATGGCTTAGAGGATTTGAATGCAGGGACTATTTTTTTTAATGATCAACACGTTTTAGGGCCAGCGTTTCACCTTATACCGGGGCATTCATCTATGGCTTTGGTTAGCCAAGATTTTTACGTTTTAGATAACCACACCGTTGAAGAAAATATTTGGGATAAATTAATTGGCTATACCAATACCTATAAAGCAAAACGCAGCCATACCTTGCTTCGATTATTAGAACTCGATGCCTTAAAACAGGTGAGAGCCAAACAACTATCGTCAGGACAAAAACAACGCGTTGCCATTGCCCGTGCCTTAGCCGTTATACCACCTCTACTTTTGTTAGATGAGCCATTTAATAATTTAGATAAACTCATCAAAGAAAAATTGTTTCATTTTATTCGGAAAGAAGTGAAAACCCATTTAACCTCGGTGTTAATGATTACACATATACCCGAAGAAGCTCTTAAATACAGCGATTACATTGGCATTATGGACGAAGGCCAATTAGTTCAGATGAACACGGCATCTCATATTTTTTATAAACCTAAAAATCAAAAAATAGCTGGCTTATTGGGCGATTATTTTATACGTTACCCTCACGATTTAGTGAATGCAACCGCCGACCAAAAGTCGAAAGAATTGGTAAGACCTCATCAATGGCGCATTTCGGAAACAGCCACTCAAAATTATGTACCAGTTGTAACTTTAGCCGCATTTTTTAACGGGAAATGTTTTGAGGTTTTAGCCGAAACCCGCAGCGGTAAATCGTTTCTCTTTTACCACGTTAATACCATTGAAGCTGGTGTATCTTTAAAATTAGTAAAAGCTGTTGATGCTTAATTCTGAGATTTTATTTTTGGCCATTTCACAAAAAACGAAAACCCATTTTTAGAATATAACTTACGCAATTGTAAATTCGTAAATAATTCTTTCTCATTCTGAATTTTACAAACAAAGTAAGCGGGTTTATCTAAATCCTGCTCAAGCAACCAACGGGTATAAATTAAAGAAATATATTTAATGGGCGACTGGCCTTGCGCTATAAATGCGTTTTGCTCGCGGGCTAAAAATGCTTTAAAATCGGGGTGTTGAAAATGCTCGGGCAAACGGTTAGCATAAAATAAAGGGGCATAACTTTTAAAACGAATCGTTTCTACATAACAATCGTGTTGCGCACATTGCCTATAAAAATCAATAGCTGCCCGTTGCGATATTAACTCGCCCCGAGGAATAAACACATTCATACATAAAAGCACGCTTATTGTAAACGCTATTAAACCATTTCTAATTGTAGTAAACTGCTGTTGCCGCATTCCTTTAAACAAGAGCCAACACGCCACTAAAAATAAAAGTCCAATCACCCACTCAACGCCCCAATACGGTAATACAGCTTCAAAATTAGCACGGGTAAATTCATCCGACAAAAAGGCTTTATCTTTTAAAACCCCTGCAAATAAAGGAAATACACCCGCTGCTAAAAAAACGATACTTAGTAAACTACCTAAAACCCAATACACACCGCGATTCCATCCATCCATTTTAAAACTATCCTTTTGAGTGCTAATGCCAATGGCCGCAATAGCCGTTAACGGTAAATAGCATAATGAAGAGTAATGCACAATTTTTGTTTTCACAATAGAAAATAAAATTAGAACCACCCAAAATAAAATAACGTACACCACCCTAAAGTGTAATTGAAAAGGGTTAAGTTGCGTTTTATTCAAATACGAAGAAAGAAAAAATACCGATGCTGGAAAACAACCCGCCAACACAACCATAAAGTGAAACGTAAAAGGGCCGCCGTGGTCCGCATCTTCGGTCGAAAATAAACGAATTTGATACGCCATAAATTCTTTTACCACCAGCCATTTACCATTAGCTATTTCATACAAAAACCAACTACTACTTGCCAACAAAGCACTCACCATAAACACAACAAACGCAGGCGTTGCCAACAAACGAAATTGACGCTTTACAACAATAAACGTTAGTACCACCCAACTTACTATCAATACCGCAACTGGCCCTTTTGTTAACACGGCCAAACCCAAGCTAACACCTGCTAATAAGGCCCACTTCCATTGCTTACGAAAGCCCGTGTTTGTAGAAAATAAAATAAATCCGTAAAGGCTTAAAAAGATAAAAAAATTAAACCACGGATCAATAATCCCCGATTTAAAGTATAAATGCGGCAACAAACTGCCTACATAAAATAACACCCACAGTACTGCGGTTTGTAACGAAAAATGATGCTTCCCTAAATTAAAAATAAATAAAAGGGTACACACACCGCACAATACATTGGGTAAGCGTGCTGCCAATTCAGTAACCCCAAACACTTGCATACAAAGGGCTTGCATCCAAATAAACAAAGGAGGCTTTTCCCAAAACGGTTGAAAATAAAGTTGCACTTCGGTGTAATTGCCACTCACCAACATCTCGCGGGCGCACTCGGCAAAGTTAATTTCGTCCCAATCAAACAAAGGCATACGGCCTAAACCCGGTAAAAAAAGTAATGTTGCTAACACCGCAATTACTATTTGTTGAAACCAATTTTTATGAAGGAGTGTTTGCATAATTTAGTTGCCAAATAGGGCGGTTTAAACGCTCGGTTTTTTTAATCAAGCTAAAACTAAAATAAATAAATACCGCCGCGGTAAAGCCAACCAAACTTCCACCTAAAATATCTATTAACCAATGTTGCGATAAATAAACGCGGCTATAAGCTGTAAGAATAGCAATAAATATACACACTAATTTTTGCCACTGCTGTTTTAAGAAAAACGCAAGTAGCCCAAATACCGCAAAGGCTTGTGTGGCGTGCCCACTAGGGAAACTATTGTGAATGTGTAAATCAACGCCCTCTACATAATTTAGCGTTTTTCCTTTCACAAAAAAATGAAATACAAAACTTGGACGGTTAACCTCATCGTAACCTATTTGCTTAATGGCATAGGTTACCAATCCGGCAAGGGCAAAACAAATTAACAAAGCCAAACCCATTCGCACATTTAAAACAAGAATTAAGGCTATAAAAATAGCTGCAATGGTGCCATCGCCCAAATAAGTAATGTAGTAAAAAAAGGAGTCCCAAAAAGCATGACCCACCACCTGATTCATTTGATAATGTAAACTAACTTTATCTTGTTGCCAAACGTAATAGCCGCCAATGCCTATCAATACAAGGTAAACACTAAGCAACCACTTATTTGTTTTTAAAAATAATCTCATTTACTCATAATTTTTTTGCTTCATTCCAAAATACATCCATTTCGGATAGGGTAGAGTTGGCCATGGTTTTGCCTTGTTCTTTAATTTTCTCTTCCATATAGGTAAAGCGTTTAATAAATTTTTTATTGGTTTTTTCCAAAGCATCCTCTGGATTAATATTTAAAAAACGGGCATAATTAATTAACGCAAATAGCACATCGCCAAACTCATTTTCAATGGCTTCGGTATTTTGAGTCGAAACTTCTTTATCCAATTCATCAAGCTCCTCTTTCACCTTGGCATACACCTGCTGCGGCTCTTCCCAATCAAAACCAACCGAACGCGCTTTTTCTTGAATGCGATAAGCCTTTAGCAAAGCTGGCATACTGTTAGGCACACCCGATAACACAGTTTTATTGCCACCTTTTTCTTTCTGCTTGAGTTGCTCCCAATTTTTTTTAACATCGTTTTCATCACTCACCTTCACATCGCCATAAATATGTGGGTGTCTAAATATCAATTTATCGCACAGGGCATTTATCACATCTTTAATGTCGAAAGCCTTGGTTTCACTCGCAATTCGGGCATAAAATACAATGTGTAATAAAATATCGCCTAACTCTTTTTTTATTTCTTGAAGATCGTTTTTTAAAATGGCATCGCTTAACTCAAACGTTTCTTCAATGGTTAAATGGCGTATGCTTTCGATGGTTTGCTTTTTATCCCACGGACACTGTTCGCGCAACTCATCCATAATAACGAGCAAACGTTCAAAAGCTTTTAATTTTTCTTCCATAATGACTGCGAGGCAAAGTTAATACAAACCTTACGTTCTTTTAGCACTTGTTAAAATTTATATTTACGTTTCAAACCAAAGTAGGTACGGTTTAAGTAAAACCAAAAAGGCTTTCTTTCTTTGAAAACAAAACTATTGCAACAAAATAGTTAGAGAGAAGTGATTGGGATTATTAGGCTGTGCCCCCTGTATAGGTATAATTTAAAAAGTGTATAATTTACACTTTGAATGTGTTGAGAGTAGAAGTTAACCTCAGGGGTCGGGCTGTTCGCTTTAGTCGCTTAACCCACATGATGCAATAGGAATCGTAGTGAGAGGTGAAAGCCCAATAAAACAGTTACTTTTTCGACTGAGGCATAGTGATGCTATGGTAAAGGAGAAAAAGTAACTGTTTTGAAGGGATTTCGACTTGTAATAGGTTCCTATTGCATCATGTGGGTTCACCCTATTGCCATTTTGCTACGGCCTGCGCTGAGCCTACCGAAGTCGTTGCGGTGGCTTCTGAGGTCGCCTCCTCACTCGTGCAAAATTGGCAAAGGGTTTACGCTCGCTGCCGCTGAATTTATATTGAGCGAAGTCGAAATATCCCTCACAGAAAAGAGTTATACTTTTTTGAAAGAGTTTCATCAACTGTTTCTACAGTTCTTCCTTTGCGAACTTTGCTTTTGCGTGCCAAACTTCTTCTTAAAGAGTTGCATCAATTATTCCTACAGTTCTTTCTTTGCGAACTTTGCGTCTTTGCGAGCCACGCTTCTTCTTAAAGAGTTGCATCAACTATTCCTACAGTTCTTCATTTACGAACTTTGCGTACCGTTCTTTAAGCTAAAGTTCTTTAATCCAATTATAAATCAAATTGCCATTAACATTAAAATTATACCAAATCATCAAATTATTTTATCTTTGTTATCTATTTAAAAATTAAACCTACGTTGTAAGTAGGTCAAACTGTATGATTAAAATTACTTTACCCGATGGTTCCACTCGAGAGTACGAAGCAGGAACAACCGCCTTACAAATTGCACAAAGCATTAGCGAAGGTTTAGCCCGAAATGTATTAGCAGCCAAAGTCAACGCACAAGTTTGGGATGCCACGCGCCCCATCACAAGCGACTCCAGCTTGCAATTATTAACGTGGAACGATGCACAAGGCAAAGAAACCCTTTGGCATTCTTCGGCGCATTTAATGGCCGAGGCTTTAGAAGCCCTATATCCAGGCAGTAAATTCGCCATTGGCCCTCCAGTCGAAAACGGATTTTATTACGACATAGATTTTGGCGACAAATCGTTTTCGATAGATGAGGTTGAAAAAGTAGAAGCTAAAATGTTGGAGTTAGCGCGTCAAAACAGCCCATTCACCCGCCACGAAATTAGTAAAGCCGATGCCATTCGTTATTTCACCGAAAAAGCCGACCCTTATAAATTAGAATTATTAGAAGGCTTAACCGACGGACAAATTACATTTTATAAACAAGGTAATTTCACCGACTTATGTCGAGGGCCACACATCCCCAACACCGGTTTCATCAAAGCCGTTAAACTCTTGCGGGTAGCAGGAGCCTATTGGCGCGGCGATGAAAAAAACAAACAGCTAACCCGTGTGTATGGCATTACTTTTCCGAAAGATAAAGAATTGAAAGAGTATTTGGTTTTATTAGAAGAAGCCAAAAAACGCGATCACCGAAAACTAGGAAAAGAATTAGAACTATTTACCTTCTCCGAAAAAGTAGGCATGGGTTTACCTTTGTGGTTACCCAAAGGTGCCGCCCTCCGCGATAAATTAGAACAATTTATGCGTAAAGCGCAAACCAAAGCTGGCTATTTGCCTGTGGTTACGCCCCATATTGCTCAAAAAGAATTGTATGTAACCAGCGGGCATTACGAAAAATATGGTAAAGATTCATTTCAACCCATTAACACCCCAACCGAAGGCGAACAGTTCTTTCTAAAACCAATGAACTGCCCACACCATTGCGAAATCTATAAATCATCGCCCCGCTCGTATAAAGATTTACCAATTCGGTACGCCGAGTTTGGAACCGTTTACCGTTACGAACAACATGGCGAATTGCACGGACTCACCCGTGTACGCGGCTTTACGCAAGACGATGCGCATTTGTTTTGCAGACCCGATCAAGTAAAAGAAGAATTTTGTAAAGTGATAGACTTGGTATTGTATGTATTCAATGCCCTCGACTTTAAAGACTATACCGCGCAAATTAGTTTACGCGACCCCGAAAACACCACCAAATACATTGGCACCGACGAAAATTGGAATCTAGCTGAACAGGCCATTATCGAATCGGCCAACGAAAAAGGGTTGAACACCGTGGTTGAATTGGGCGAGGCTGCATTTTATGGTCCTAAACTCGATTTTATGGTGAAAGATGCTTTAGGAAGAAAATGGCAATTAGGTACCATTCAAGTAGATTACAATTTACCCGAGCGGTTTCAATTAGAATACACTGGAAGCGATAACTTAAAACACCGTCCGGTAATGATACACCGCGCACCATTTGGCAGTTTAGAACGCTTTATAGCCGTTTTAATTGAACATTGTGGTGGCAATTTCCCATTGTGGTTAACCCCCGAACAATTTGCCATTTTACCCATCAGCGAAAAATATAACGACTATGCGCAAACATTGCTAAACACTTTGGCAGCAAAGGAAATACGTGGGTTTGTGGATGAGCGCAACGAAAAAATTGGTAAAAAAATTCGCGATAACGAAATGAAAAAAATACCATTTATGTTAGTTATTGGCGAAAAAGAAGAAGCCGAGCAAAAAGTGGCCGTTCGCCAACACGGAAAAGGCGATATTGGTAGTTTTAGTGTAGATGAATTTATTACTTTTGTTAATAATATTATTGAGAGCGATTTCGGAAAAAAGAATTAAATTTAAAAGTGCATTTTTGAGCAAAGCAAAAATGAGTGAAGTCAAAATAAAAAGTAACGAAACCTACTTTGCAGGTTTCCTAAAAAACGGAGGTAACTATCAACGATTTTAAAAAACCAACGCCCCCCGGAACGCCCGTGGGAGGACAAGCCAAACCACCCAGACCACCCAAAGGGTTAAAAGCTGGATTTAAACGTCCAGGTGTTAAAGAAGAACAACATAAAATTAACGATCGCATTTGGGCCAAACGCGTGCGCGTTGTAGGCGAAGGCATCGAAGCTGGTGTTTACGATATTAAAGATGCCCTAAAAATGGCGGTCGAGGTAGGACTTGATTTAGTAGAAATTGCGCCTAACGTAGATCCTCCTGTTTGTAAAATAGTAGATTACGGTAAATTTTTATACGAGCAAAAAAAGAAGGCTAAAGAAATGAAAGCCAAAGCGGCCAAAGTTGTTATTAAAGACATTCGCTTTGGACCACACACCGATGAACACGATTTTAATTTCAAGAAGAATCACGCCATTAAATTTTTGCAAGAAGGCAGTAAAGTAAAAGCCTATGTATTTTTTAGAGGTCGCGAAATTGTTTTTAAAGAACAAGGCACCATTTTACTTTTAAAATTTGCAAGCGAGTTAGAAGAATTTGGCAAAGCCGAACAGTTACCCATTTTAGAAGGTAAAAAAATGCAAATGGTTATTGGGCCTAAGAAAAAATAACACGCTTTAGTAGAAATTAAGCTGCGCTTGGTTTATAGGGATTTAAATGAGTTTGTGTGGAAGGTACTAGTTATAAGCAATGTTTACGGTGTACATATAATCAATGACTGATTTTTTATTTAAGATATTTACTTTGGGTCTCAAACCTATTTATGATAAGCATTTTTTGTATTATCAAATCATTAAGGAATTCAGAGACAAATTACCACGAGAACAGAATCAGGCAAGGAAGTTAAGTGATGAAGATATAGATAGGCATCCTTTTTTAGGCGATTTTTTTAAAAATATAACGGTACTAAACTCAGCGACACATAAGATAAGTATAAGCGAATCAGACTTAGACCAGTTTTATAATAAGTTGAATAATTTTGATTATCGTTATATGTTCTTTAAAAGTTACTATTTAGATAATACAAGAGAAATCACTATTATCAATTCTCAAGCAAAAAATGGTAATACTGCAATAATTTTATTACAAGAAGTTTTAAAAGAGTCTGAACTCAATCCTGTAAAACCTTTTGACGTATTATTTTTTCATATCAAATGGAAGTTGAAATTAACTTCTCCAATTTATAAATATTTTGTTCGGAGAAAAAGGAATAAGAAGTATAAAATAAGATAGTCAAGTTACTTTTTAATCCCCCCTCGTCCTTGTTTGAGCGTTAGCGGAAACGCGGACGTATTAAACGAGCGTTTGTAACACCCACACTATAGTTTTAGCTGCGTTACTAGCTCAGTTCTCAAACGTCTTCGTTACGCTTTGCTAAACAAGGACGAGATAAGGTTTTTCATTTACGTCAAGACGATCTTTAATTTGGTTTGAACCCTTTAAGCGTGAGGGATATTTCGGCTCCGCTCAATATAAATTCAACGGCAGCCCAATGCAGGCTTTGGCGTGGTTTTGCACGAGCGAGGAGGCTGAGGCACGAAGACCCCGCAGCCGTTGCAAAAGCCGCCAAAGGCAAATTGGCTAAAGTGGACAGCCCGACCCTATATTGATTTAAACGTTTTTCATTTAAAATGAATAAGGGGGAGTACAATAAACTAAAGAGGAAAGTGGAACTGGGGGCACGCCCATAAAATAACAAATAGATGAATATGCTTAAAGTGTAAAGCGGGTTTAATATTCATTCTAAAAATAAGAAACTTTCAAAACTAAAAAAACCCTCTTTTCGGAGGGTTTTTTTAAATGCTATAAATCGTCGAAACTAACATCGGAACCGCCCGAACTTTCAGTTACAGGAGCGTTTTCTTTAATGTGGTTAACCGCCTCGTTTAAACCCTCTACAAATTTTTCAAAATCTTCTTTGTAAAGAAAAATTTTGTGTTTCTCATAGAAAAATTTACCGTCCTGACCAAAACGCTTTTTGCTTTCGGTAATGGTGAGGTAATAATCGTTTCCCTTTGTACTTTTCACATCGAAAAAGTACGTGCGCTTTCCCGCCCTTACCGGTTTCGAGAACAAATCGCCCCTTTCTGTTTTTTCTTGTTCTTCTGACATATGTTCTATTTAGCTATTTTAGTTCAAAACAAATATTGTAATAAAAACTGCTAATAAAAAGAGCCTGTTAATAAATACCGCTTTTTTGTTAATAGCTGCTTGCTTTTCGCATCAACCAAGCCTAACTATTAGGCTCTTCCTTTTTAATTTCTTTTATGCCCTTAACAGCATCCAGCATTTTTTGAATGCTCTCTTTTCCAAAAGGTTCAGCCTCTGTACTTTTAATATCTTCAAAGGTGTAGGCATTACTGCCAATTTTTTGTATGCTAATAAAGTGAAACTCGGGTTTAGTGATTTCACTTTCCCAAAAAATGGTGGTAGGTTCTTCTACCACAAAACTTTTAAAACGGTTAACCTCATCCGATTTAATATCCGCCTTACGCAAATTAAAATCAGCTTCTTCTTCCGAAATAGAAACGGCAAAGCCATTCCCAACTTTAATTTCGAGTGCTCCCCAACTTTGTTCGGTTATTTCTAGCTTAGCATTATTCGTATCAGGTATAAAAAGTGCAAAAGGTTTACCATACTTGCTCAAATCCAATACCAGCATACCTTGTGGGGCAACAATCGGTTCTGGTTTAGGTTTATCTTCACCACAAGAAACAAACACAAAATTTATAACAACTAAGAATAAAAAAAGAGATTTTTTCATACGCTAATAATTTTAGTCAAACTTTTAATTATATACCTAATTTTTCTGTAAATATAATTTTTTTTGCGAGAAAGAAACGAAGAATGCCAAAAAGTGTCGTTTTTTTTCAAATCTAGTTTTATTCTAACGAAAAGTATAACCAAGGTTAAGCAGCTTATCAAAATAATATTGGTTCGAGGCGTAAAAATTTTAAGAAAATTACTGACGATAGTTTCCAAAAGAATGGATATTAAGAATTTATAATGCAATGTGAATTTTTCAAAACAGTTTGGGTTGTTAATTTCTTTACTTTAATGGGGCAACACTCGAATCGAAAACGCATTTGCTTTATTAGTTGTAGGGCATCCTTTGAGTTAGATATTGAATTAGATAAGTTTATAAAAAAAATTGCGGTGGAGGTAGATTGATTTTATAGCCAATCTTTAAAAAAAGGTTAATTTATTGGTATATTCAAAAATATGATTTAACTTTGTATCTCAAAGTGCTTTAATATGGAAGTTAATGAATCGCCAATAGATACTCTGCACGACATCAGGCACATGATGAAGCAGTCCAGTAAATTTTTATCGTTAAGTGGCCTATCGGGCATATTTGCTGGCGTTTATGCATTGGCAGGTATTACAGCCGTTGGGTTCGTGGTTAATACATTTACACAAAACTTTTACGAAAGCGGATTTAATAAACACGATTACTATAACTCGGTATGGCAATGTGTATGGATTGCAGTAACGGTTTTAACCCTCTCAGTATTAACAGCACTGGTATTTAGTGCGCGCAAAGCAAAAGTTAATGGGCAAAAATTATTCGACCACACAGCTTTACGTTTGTTATTAAACTTCAGTATTCCCTTAATAGCTGGCGGTTTGTTTTGTTTAGCACTTATCCTACAAGGCGTTCACGTAATTCCGCTGCTAAGTTCGGCAATGCTTGTGTTTTATGGCTTAGCATTAGTTAATGCCAGTAAATACACCCTCGAAGACATTCGGTATTTAGGATATTGCCAAATTACATTAGGTATTTTAGCTGCGTTTTTTGTTAGTATGGGTTTGTTATTTTGGGCCTTAGGTTTTGGTGTTCTGCACATCATTTACGGTACGGTAATGTGGTATAAATACGAGCGGCACTAAATTTTTTGAGTTCATGAATCCTAATATACATAAATTAAATAAAGCGTTCGAGAGCCGTGTGCGCCTGGGCATCATGAGTATATTAATGGTTAACGATAGCATGGATTTTAATAGTATTAAAGAATTATTACAAGTAACCGATGGCAATTTGGCCAGTCATAGCGCGGCTTTAGAAAAAGACGGTTACATCCATGTTAAAAAAGAATTTGTAGGTAAGAAAACATTAACGACTTACAGTGCCACTAAAATAGGGGTGAAGGCATTTGAAGCCCATTTAGACGCTTTAGAAAAACTCATCAAAAAAATAGAATAAATTTTTTTAACTAATTACTTTGAAATACAAAGTGCTTTTAAATATAAATTATGAAAACAAAAAAACAAATCCGAGGCTTATTACTAGTGTTTATAATACTACTTGCTTTAAGTGGCATAACGGCCTTTCCACTTCATGCCGAAGCCGATTTTATGCTGCGTCATATTTCGTATTTCCCGAATGGCTTTCACGCTTGGATATACCGCATACATCACGCCGTTTATACAGCTTCGCCGTTGATGCACTATGGCACCGATTGGTTGGCATTTGCGCATCTAATTATTGCTTTATTCTTTATTCCAGTATATATAAATCCAGTAAAGTATTGTATCAATTTACGCATCGCACAAGTGGCGTGCCTACTGGTGTTTCCCTTGGCTTTTATTTGCGGGCCCATTCGAGGTATTCCATTTTTTCATCAACTAATAGATTGCAGTTTTGGTGTAATTGGGTTTTTACTATTAGCCTTTACTTACCAACGTATTCAACATTTAGAAAAGTATGAAAATAACAGTTTATAAATATTTAATTGTAGTGAGTGTATTTGCTATAGCAATGGGCTTTTTAGAGTCGGCTGTTGTGGTTTACCTGAGGGCTTTATACTATCCTTTAGGATTCACATTTCCACTCAACAACATGTCGCCCTTAATTGCCAAAGTTGAATTGGTTCGCGAAGCGGCTACAATATTAATGTTGGTGGCAACGGGCTACTTGGCAGGTAAAACTAAATTGGAACGGTTGGCTTGGTTTGTTTATGCGTTTGCCGTGTGGGATTTGGTTTACTATTTAGGACTTTACATCTGTTTGGCTTGGCCAACTTCGTTAAATACGTGGGATATTTTATTTTTAATTCCTTTACCCTGGGTAGGCCCTGTTTGGAGTGTGTATGCCATTGCTGCACTAATGTTGTTAGGTGGTTTATATGTTATTTATGAATGTAGTCAAAATAGCTACTTTAAAATTAGTAAAGGTAAATGGTTTGCACTATGGACTGGAGTAAGTATTTGTTTAGTGGCATTTATGTTAGATTATTTGCACTACAGTTCGGCTGCGCATTGGCTCAACATTTTGTTAGGCGATGGTTTTATGCAAGCTAACCTAAACGGCTATGTCCCTACTCAATTTAATGTCCCGCTTTTTTTAAGTGGCTATTTTACCATGGCTGCACCTATCGTTTATTCCATCTATCAATCTTTTAAAAAACAACTAATATGAAACGACACGATTGGCTTCTGAGCATTGGTACTTTATTGTACAGTATCTTATTTTATAAAAACGACAGCGGACTAAATTACCTTTTGTTTGCGCTATTCACGAGCAGTGCATTAAGTTGGAGCTGCCCGTTATTGCTTAAAAAGTGGCGTTGGTGGTATGCAGTGGCTTGTCATCTTTTCTGTGCATTTTTTGTTTTTTATCACAACAGCACATTAAGCCTCGTAGCCTATACAGGGTCCTTATTGGTGATGGCGGCACAAGGCATACACTTCACGCAATCGGTTATTGTTAATGCGTTGTTTACTGCTTACTCCATTTTAGGTTCAATAGTATTTATCATTTTAAAAAGTATCGCACCTAAACAAGTACTTGCCTCCGAAACCAAGCAATATAGCAATTGGCGGCGAATACTAACCCTCACTATTGGAGGCATCACCGTTATCTTATTTTTTGTTTTATATCAATCTGCTAATCCACTATTTAAAAAATTTACAGAAAATATTAATCTTAATTGGATAAGTATGGATTGGTGTTTATTTACAGCTTGGGGGTTTTTAGTAATGTATGGTATTCTGAACCCACAACGTATCAATAGATTGGCTCAAGCCGATGTTGCATATAACCGTAGCATTGAGTTAAAACCTATGTATGCCGCCACTTTGATAGATGAGCATTTGGTAGTAACGCTTGTTTTCAGCCTATTAAATGCGATGCTATTTGTTTTAAACCTGTTAGATATACATCAACTTTATATTAACCCAGCTTTACCAAAAAATATTAGCCTGTCCGATTTTGTGCATCAATCTATCAATGCCATTATTACATCTATTGTATTGGCTTTGGTGTTCATTAGTATTTGCTTTAGAGGCGAGCTTAATTTTACAAAACGCCGTCAATGGATAAAGTATTTAGTATATGCTTGGATACTACAAAGTGTATTAATGGTAATTTCTGCCATGGTGCGCAATAACTGGTATGTAGAGGCGTATTCCCTTACCTACAAGCGTATTGGTGTTTACATTTACCTAGGCATGGCTTTAGGTGGATTGCTACTAACAAGTTATAAAATTTATAAAACTAAGCACGCTTGGTATTTGATACGATTAAACATGGGAGTTTGGCTAATGGTTTTATGTTTAAGCAGTGCTTTAGATTGGGATAAATTTATCACGAACTATAATTTAAACAAAGCTCATCCAAAAGTAAAGGTAGATGTTAACTACCTTGTCAATTTATCGGAAACCAGCTTGCCTGAGTTGTTACGCACTCATCCGATTCAAACGCAGTTACATTTCAAAACATTTAAAGATGAGTGGACGATGAGTGATTATTTAAGTGAAAAATTATATTTGTTTTATCAAGCATATAGTGCGCATAGTTGGCAAAGTTTTTCGGTACGCGCTTACACAATTGACTCGCAAATTAAAACTTACCACGAAAAAGGAATTTTAAATGCCCTACATCTTCATCATTATCCTTTAGAAACTTTAGAACCCATCCGCTTTATGAAAAACCTTAAATACTTATCAGTTAATGCCGTTAACTTACCACTTCAACAATTAAGTACATTCGAACGTTTAGAAGCCTTAACCTTATGTCATAATATAAACGGTAACCTTAGTGCTTTAAAAAATTTAAAAAACTTAAAATACCTTTGCCTTTGGTCGCATTGTCAAAACGATTTAAGTAGCTTAGCTCAACTTCCCCAACTCGAACTTTTAAAAGTAAAATACCTAAGCGATGTAAATGTGGCACAATTGGCCAAGTTTAAAAAGCTAAAGGTTTTATACGTTGAGCATTGTCCCGAAGTTGTGCTCACACAATTACAGAAAGATATAAAGCATTTAACCGTTATACAAACCGCACCTTATGTTACTCACAACCGCTAAAAAACTACAACTTCTTACCTTATGTGGCCTCGTATTATTAATCATACGCGTAGTTCAAACACAAACATTGAGCTATGTATTTTTGATTTGGAATGTGGCATTGGCCTACTTACCATATAAGTTAAGTAAATGGTGCATTCGGGATACACAACCAGCACTTAAACGTTTATATAGTTTAGGAGCTATTATCTTTTTACCGAATGCACCTTATTTAATAACCGATCTCTTTCATTTACAGAAACGGGAAGGCATACCACTTTGGTTCGATCTTATCTTACTGTGTTTGTTTTCTGCGCAAGGCATAATTTATTTTATTGCAAGTACGAATTATTTAGTTTATTACTTTAAGCGACAATGGTCAAAACTAAGTACCTATGTAATAATTCTTGTCTTAGCTTTATTAAGTGCTTATGGTATTTATTTGGGTCGCTACCTACGTTTTAATAGTTGGGATGTGTTAACACGTCCGCTATACTTGATACACCAAATTAGTAATTCACTTTTTCATCCCACGTATTATAAAGAAACATGGAGCGTTACATTTGCATTTGCGGGATTTTTAATTTTAATTTACATCTTATTTCTTCCTACACATGAAGTACATCATAAAACGCATCAGCGCATTTAAGCACGCTACAAGAGGCATTATTACTGCCGTTAAGGAAGAGGCGCATTTAAAAATTCATGTGTGTGCTAGTCTTGTTGTTATGGGTATGGCCAGCTATTTTAATGTTACTACTACAGAATGGTGTGTGATAATTATGTGTTGTGTAAGTGTCATCAGCTTAGAATTAATAAACAGTGCCATTGAACGGTTAAGCGATGCCGTTTATCCGCATCAACACCCGAATGCTAAGTTTATAAAAGATGTAGCCGCTGGAGCCGTTCTCGTAGCGGCTTTAGGAAGTTTGACGATTGGCTTACTTATTTTTTGGAAATATGTAATGGCGTAGTACTGTCATTTCAAACATCAAAAAAACCTTGCTATTAATTGTAGTATTTTTTTAATTTATGATTCTGGATCATCAGAAATTATTTTTTTTTATTTTTATAAGTGCTTTATTAGCATTGTATTAGAAAAACGATTAAAAATAATATATACCTCTGTAAGCCCATTATTTACTGGTATTTCAGAGGTTTTATAAATTAGTTTTTCTAGGTTTTTAAAACGAAGTTCTTATTTTTTTTAGATAAAATTTAATAGACTGACAATAAACCATTTAACGTTTACGTTATGTAAAAAAGAAGCAATGGCTGTTTTTTAACATAAATAAACTTGACATCACTTCTTTAATGTTGTAACTTTGTGATGTAAACGAATTAGAATATTAAGTTTATAAAACACCAAACGCAACCACTCTAAACACTCCCAAAGGCTTTAGAAATGGAAAAAATTAAAGAACCAAACGTATAATAAAAACTAAAGGAAGAAGATTAAAATTAAACTAACAGAAAAACTTAAATCAAATAGCACATACTAATTAAAATTAACTAATCAATTCTTAATTAAATTATGACAACCACCACCGACGTGCGGTACAACGTTATTGTTGAGTCCGTTGGTACAGCTAACCCTGTTGTATCAAAAATCTTAGCCGAATCCCTAAATATTCCAGTAGAAATGGTTTCTAAAGCCATTTATACAGCACCAGCTGTACTCTTTCACAAAGTCGAAGAAGACTTAGCAACAAGAGCCTCCGAACTTTTAGTAAAATTAGGTTTAGCTATTAGTGTTAAAAACGAAACGGAAGCATTGCCAAGTATTTCGCCTCTGGTAGATGTTGGGATTTATGTAAGCGACGTATCGAAACTACCGTTAGTGTGCCAACAACTACGCACATTTATCGGTTGCGAAACCAAAGAAGCCTTAGCCTTACTGATGAATGAAAATGGAATTGTAATGGGAAATATTTCTTTAGCCACCGCCGATGCCATCTCTCAGCGTATAGACGCAGAAGTATTAGTTTGCGAGCCCGATAAAGATTTATATACTATTGAAATTGAAACCAGCGATCGTATTTTAAATGCGCAGTTTATTGATTTTTTAAAAACCTTACAACTCGATACGACACATGTTTTAAACGATAAACGAATCGAAAATGTAAGTTACGACACCACACAAAAAGTATGGTTACGTTTTCAATCATCCAAAAAAGTAAAAATAAGTAATCAAAGTTTTTTACGTTACGAACTTCTGCTCGATAAAGTAGATGCAACAAATCCAAACTATAAAGCGGTCTTGATAGAAAACGTGGGTATGCCAGAGTCTATCATTGATGAGGTTGTTCAAAACCTGCCCGTTCAATTGCACGAATCATTGGTACTAACGCAAGTAAACGAGTTATGTAACATTTATAAAGAGGCCGGTTTAGAGTGTACCATTTTACCAGTTTACACAGGCGAATACCATTTAAACATTCACCAAATTGACGATTTAGAAAAAACAAAATTACTTTTGGCCGATTACTTTGATAAATTGCAGTTACCTACTAAGTTGGGTAAATGGCAAACCAGTAAACCTCTAAATAATTTAATAGGTCGTTATCTATTGCATCTATTAGAACAAATCAATTGTATAGCTGAATTACGTCCAGCAACCATTTAAACCTTAAAAACAAAAAAGATGAACACCGCCAACACTCAAAAACTACACATTGGCATTGCCGAAAAAGGGAAACTCTACTGCCTCGAAGGAAACTATAAAGAAGCCTTGCGTCATTACCGCGAAGCCATTCGATTGGTTCAAACCAGCAAAGACAACGATTTATTTTTTCAGCATTACAGCCAATGTGTAATGGAAGCCCTCGAACTATCTGGCGCTTATGACGAAGTTATTTCGTACTGCGAAAAGTTTTTAGACTTCTTAGATGAAAAGGAAGAGACCGAATTTATTAAGCGTCATAAAGCCCACATACTCGAAAAACTAGGCATCCAATATTTGTTTAAAGGCGAACGCGACGATGCTATTTTTTGTTTAAAAGCAGCGCAAACCAGCCTAGGCAAAAGTGTTCAACCGCTCACCGATAATTTATTAAACTGGGCTCAACGCAATTTTCAGTTAACCAAAAAACAAATTAACGATGTGCAAAAAAAGTACAATTATTTCATCGTTCGGAAAGATAAAGTGCGCCCTGAGTATGCCATTGAAATTCCTGATATGATGAAACAATTCTAAAAACCAAAACGAGTCAAAAAACAAAAACTGAGTCAACACCATTAGCCATTCGTAGTAGCGAATGCTAAAGCGGTAACCAATCCGCTCTTCTCCCAAAGAATAAAGTTTAAAAATAGTTGCTTCTGGCAGCATAAATAAACTATGTCTTTTAAAGAAGAAAAAATGTTTAACCATTAAAAACAAAAACAAATGTCATCAAAATCAATCGAAGACTTAAAAGATGCCGCCAGCGTTCTACAAAAAGTAGATGTAAGTGCCATTTTTACGTCATTAGCCTTAGGAATTGCACAGGCACAGGAAAAACTGGACGACAATTCCATCCGACAATTGATTCGTTTGTCCGAACAACAAGTAGCAGGTAAATCACTACTTGAGTTAGGCTTTGTTCCTGCATTTTATCAATTTGAATACGCCGATGTAAGCGCGTCTATTCATTTAGAAATGCAGGCTAGTCAAGAAGAAGAATTAAAAGCTTCTCTTAAAATTGACTATTACAAAAGCAAAGGATACACAAAAGAAGATATTGATTGGGTAGAAAAAAGTAAACAGGATAAACACCGTAAGGAGTTTAAAAGTAGCAAATCCGTTATCATGCGTTCTACCGAAAGCAAGTCCGTTAAAATTCAAAACAAAACCATTAGCATGGATCAGCAAAAGACCGCCATTCAAAAGGTGGAAGACTTTGCCGATAAAATGCGAACTGCCGAAAACGTTGAGCGCGTAGAAACTAAATTGCAATCGCAACACAGTTTAAGCAATGTAACCACCTCTGCTGGTGCTTGGGTCAATTATCACAACGGCTATATTGCCGCTTTTGTTCCCAAATCAACGCATCCCGCAGGCGTATTACGCGTTAAGGAGTATCCAGGAACGCCTAGTAGTTTTACTGTTGTATCAGGTAACGATTTAACCATTGCTTCTAGTTATTCAGCTACCTTAGCAAATGCGAGTTCTCAGGCTTTAGCAACCGCTTTAGGTACAGGTAATAAAGTAGTGGGGTTGCCGTTTAAAAGCCAACCCAATGCAGCAATCGTCATTTATTTTGGTTTCGATAAACGTGAAAGAATAGATTACAATTACGCAGATGGTACATTTAACAATACCGGTGTTCACGATAAATTAGTAGCCTTACGTGCTTTACTTGCAAGTGCACCTCACGTAAAAGTTGAAATCGAAGGGCATACTGATAGTAGCGGACCGTGGGATTATAATGAGAAGTTAGCGTATGACCGCATTGCGATAGTTAAAAATTTCTTTTCAGATAAACAATGGAATGTAACTAATCAAATTAGCGAGTCTGTAAAAGGTGAGCGTTTAGCTTTAGGAGGAGGTAATAATCTAACAAGCGATAATAATATTCCTAATCCTCCAAACGGCGTTAGAGACCCACAGTTTAGAAAAGTGGTTATTAAATTAACGTCTGATGTGGCTGATTATTTCTACATTGAAGGGCCTAGCTTTAACGCAGCTGCCAATCCAGCGCAAGATATTGACGCTACAGAATTAATTGGAAACGCCAATGGGTACATTGCTAAAATAGCTCCCTTAGCTTCGCCATCTGTTGGCATCGGGTTTGCCTACGGTGGAGATACTGTGAACTTAACAGCAGTTACAAGTACGCAAGATTTTTTAGATAAATTTAACCTGGCTAGTTTCAGCAATAAATACAAAGCTGAAAAAGTTCAAGAAACGGTTTATCTTTTACATCAAGATACTAAAATTGAATTCGTTGCTTATAATTCTCAAACGAAAGAAATTGAAATTGAAGATTTATCGGCAAAAGAAAACAATTCATCTGCTAACGAAAATACAATCATCATAGATGATACAGTAAATAGCGATTACCTCTTGAAAAAAGATGCAGAAACGATTAAAAATCCATCGTCGTTTGCAGTAAGTGCAGCCGTTGATTTCCGCACGGCGCGCGCTTATAACATGTCGTTAGAAGGAAGTGCTTCCATGTCGGCTCGTTTGCGCTCATTGCCTCCACCTCCCGAGTTTAAAGCATATATTTTAAGTTTAATTAATCCTAACGGCTAAAATCAGAAACCATGTCAAATGCAATCAGCACCATCACCAATACGTTGACTAACTCGCCGCTTCCACTATTAATAGAGAAGCTCGGGTTATCAATAGCCGAAGCACAGGCGGCATTAGATGCCAACTCGGTTGCTACGGCGGCAAAAATGGCTGCTACAAAGGTAGATATAGGCGGTCAAGAGTATAATCTTATTGGTTTAGGATTTACTCCCACGTTTTACGCCTTTACAGAAGCCAGCATTGAGGCAAAAATGGAATTCTCGATGAGCGAGTCCGAATCGTTTAGTGGTAGCCTTTCTTTAGGCATACAGGCAAAGGTTGTCGCAGTAAGTGTAAGCGCGTCTTACGCTCGTAAGTTCGATATGTCTGCCGAAGGTTCCTCATCCATTGCAACACGCATGGTATCTTTACCAGCACCCGAAAACCTTAAGCAAATTTTAAATGAAATTGCAGTTCGGGTAGATAGTTTAGAGCTTGTAGCTGTTAATGTTGATGTTAACACCGCTGGCGATTTAGAATTAAGTGTAAACTCTACCGAAACTATTATCACGGCTGAGGTAAAACCTTCTTATGCAAAAAATAAAACGTTAGCATGGACTATCGAATCAGGAAACAACAGCATCACAAAAATTTCGTCGGATGATACTAAGTTTGTATTTAAAACCACAGCAACCGCAGGTACTTTAAAAATTAAAGCCACTGTTGTTAGTCGTCCCGAAATTTCAAAAGAAGTAACGTTCACGGTTAGTTAATCCAAATGCAATCTAAATCGCAAAACCATTTTGCAAAAAAACAAAAAACAAAAAAATAAAAAACAAGTAATAACAATTAAAAACTAGAAAACATGACAAGACCAAGTATTGGAAGAGATCTGTTAGATGTGCCAATGGGCGACATGATCAGAGACATGGCTTTAGCAATTGCTGAGGGCCAAATGGCGTTAGACTCTAACTCCATAGAAGTAGCGCAAATGATGGGTGGTTTAAAAACCATCACACAAACCATCGGCGACGAAGAGCGCGTTACATTTGCAGATAGCCGCGTATTTTTTGGTAAAGAACGCTTTTTGTTAAGCGATGCGTTAGAGTTATATAACTCATCTAGCGATGCCGCTTTAAGAGCAAGTATTAAAAGTACTGTAATTAACAACAATACTAATGTTGAAGAAGATGTCTATTTAGTAGCAGGTGATCCAGATACATCTTCTAACTTAACAGTAGGGAATGTTACCGCTCCAGCAGAATCAACTGAGAAGTATTATAAAAGTAATGCTACCACACCATTGTACTACAAATTTAATCCTGCTAATACCACCGATCGGTATGTAAATGTTGTTAATCCTACTGATTTAACTTACCGCGTTAAAGCAACAGGCACTAATACAGTTGTTTATATTCCAACTCGTGTTTCGATGTTAGAATTAGGATTTACACCAACCTTCTATCAATTTGTAGATACCATTATTGAAGTGAAAATTTCAATTCGTTTTACCGAAGAAACAAATAGTCAAATTAGTCGTAGCAGCACCTCACGTGGTGGTTCAGTTGGTTTAAGTTTCGGTTTTGGTCGTGGTCGTTTATCGCGTCAAGTCAATACAACGCAAGTAAACGCCAGCTACTCTCAAAAATTCAGTTACTCAGCAGAAGGATCAAGTTTATTGCGTACCAAATTAACGCCAATTCCAGCTCCTGCTATTCTTGAAGAGCGTATCCGTCAGCAAATGGAAATTGCACGCGAAGGCAAATAATTCAATTAAGTTAAACTCTATCACCGTCATAACATGAGCAGCATAGGACAAGAATTACTAAACGCCCCCTTTCCCGAAATGGTAAAGAACTTAGGTGTTGGCATAGCCGAGGCCCAATTGGCACTCGATAAAATGTCTGTTAAAATTGCTCAAATGATGTCAGGCTTTAAACAAAATGCTAACGGCGATATGGTTAGAGACGACGAGTCATTGGTAAAACTCGAAGAAGGCGGTAAAGCTTATAGCCTACTCAGCTTAGGCTTTACCCCAACCTTCTATCAGTTTGTAGATACAGTCATCGAAATCAAAATGGCTATCTCCATGTCCCGTTCATCCGAAACCAATGTATCCGTTAGAACTAGGGTCAGAACATTCGTTTTTTCAGCTTCGGTAAATGCCAGTTACTCTCAAAAGTTTCAGTACTCGGCAGAAGGAAGTTCTTTAATGCGTACAAAATTAGTTACTATACCAGTACCTAGTATTTTTGAACAACGCTTAAAAGAATTAGTCCGAAACGAACAAGTCGAAAACGCTGAACCTACCACTTAACCACAACTCTTTTTAAACGCTGAAACCATGGCAAAGAACTGGAAAAATTTCTTACCGCAAACAAACGCTGAAACTACTCAGGATCAGGATTCGAGTACCATCGCATCAGAGATGAATAATGGACAGAATCTGCAACAAGCGTTGAATTCGCTTGGAATTAAAAATGACGAACTGCAATCGCTTTTAAACGAGCGCGATGAACTGGAACAAACCATGAAGGGTCTGACTCAATCCGGTAGTGACGACGACAGTAAATCCAGACGTTATGAACAGTACATTCCTAGTTTCAAAGAAAAAAAAGAGGCTGAAAAGCAGTGGCAAGCATTTCGTGATAAACAAGCAAGTAAAAAATTAAGAGAACGTCAACTTAATAAAATTAAAGCCAAAACCGCATTTAGCGATACCGACGAGCAGACAGATTACTCTGAAAACGAAGCCTCTCGTTTTTCTGATCTAAACGTAAGTGCCGATCGAAAAAAGAAAAACGAGGAGGGTCTTCGTAAACCAAAATCTTTAGCCGATTTAAAACTAGCTAATTTAAAACTACCCGATTCGGATGAACTGAGAAAAAAACTCATCGAAAAAAAACAAGAAGGATTAAATCTAATTTCTAAAGAGAAAAAAACGAAAGCACTTCAATCGTTACGAATTGCTCAACAAAAAATAGATACGATTGAAAAAACAGTTAAACGTGTAAGCGATTATACGCAAAAAACAAGTAAACGTTTAAGCGATTATACACAAAAAGCTAAAACCGAAACTAAAAAAATTGAAAAGAAATTAAACGAAGTAAAAGATTACTATAAAAAACTAGATAGCCTTATTAAACAAAGCGGAAACGCCGAGGCGGCTAAAAACCTTGATAAAGCAAGCGAATTAATAGGGTCTGATAAACTTCAAGCCTTAAAAAACGTAGGCGAAAAAGCAAGTGCATTAAAAGAAAAAGTAGTTAATCCAATTAACGAGTCGTGGGAAAAATTAAATGAAAAAAAACGTGAACTTCTTTCCATTAAATCACGCTTCCAAAAAAAAGCCGATCAACTTTTATCTTCTGTTAAAGAAACACAAACCAGTTTTGACGAAAAACGCGAACAATTAAAAAAAGTGTTAGACCAAAAGAAGGAATTCGAAAAAGTAGATAAAGCGAAACCAAGTAAAGAAAAAGAAACGGTAAAGGAAAAAGAAAAGGCACCAACATCGGAAAAGGAGAAAGAAAAACCTGCACCGAAAGAGAACGAAAAGGATAAACGCAGCGAACGTGAAGAAGAAAGAAAACGAAACGAAAGTTGGGAAGCAAAACGCGAACGCAAACGGGAAGAACGACGCGAACGTAAAAAGAATCAAGAGTATTAAACCAAACTAAAATAAATAACATGGGAACAGAACAATCGGCAATCAATAAGTTTGCCTTAAACGACATTTTAACTGGATTGGCAACCGGTTTAAATGATGCGCAAAAACAACTACGTAACGTGGCACCTTATGATGAATTTGGCCGACCCAACGTTATGTACCAATTGCCATACCTCGATTTTGAATTACAAGTTAACTCCGAATTTGAGGAAATAAAAACCGAAACAGCTTCGGGTGGTGGCTCATCAACCTTACCATTCCGATTTGGCGCACCTAGAGCCAGCTTTAAGTTTTCGACAGTTAAAAGTAGCGAAAACAAAACGGTAATCGAAATGAAAAGTAAAATTTCGGGGCGTTATATTGCCGTAGCACCCAACGAAGGATTGCCACAAATGGTGCTTCTAACAAAAGTGGAAGCCAATTCACCAGGTGGTGATCGGCAAAACCTTCGTATTCCTATTGTTGCCGAATTGAGTAACACTAGCGGCGAAAAACTTAAAAATTCATTAATCGAATTTAATGTAGATGAAGAGTTAACCAAGTCCCTCAATGACTCAGACATCATCTTACCGTCATTAGAAATAGCCGAAGTTAGAACAAATGATGAGGGTATTGCTACTACTTATCTTAGAGTAAATACCGATCAGTATAACAGCGGAACTTATAACTACGCTATACAAATAGGTTTTGCAACTATCATCAAAACCATTTCGGTAACTAAAAATTAATAACCTTTAAAAACTATTACCGTGATAACACAAGCAAATTTTACAGCAAACCTATTCAGTACTGGAGAGAGCTTTAGTACTGAACAAATACAAGTCAATCTTCAATATTTTAGTACAGCTAATAACCAATGGGAGAATTTTTTTAATGAACCCATTCTTCCAATTAATGGCTCAATTAATTTTAGTGCCAAAGTTAATCTTGGCGAAATTCCAGCTTGGCAAACTATTATTGGAAGCATTGATAATGGCGGTTTCCCGTCTCTACGTTTAACTGGTAGTACAGAAAAGAATGCAGCAAGCATAAATCTTAAAGAAAATAACGAATTAACGTATGTACTTTCGTATAATCACGAACTTAATTTTGTTCCGCTCTTTAATTCAAAGTCGCGGGTGCGCAAGCCTCTTAGCAGTTCTAAAAAATTGTCAGCTAAAAGTAAAACTACTTTAGCGGCACGTGCACAAGAAGGTGATTTTGAAATGAATGTTGATTTTGGCGATATATGGATTTTAGATGATAAAACCATTCAACGATTAGCCATGAATGCAACAGAAAACGGTAAAACATCTGTTGTTATAGCTACTGGTTTTAAACCTTCAAGCGGCGGCGATCCCAATTGCCAATCTGATTTACAAAATGCAAGAAATGAGTTAGCAAACCTACAATCGGCGTATGGAAAATTACAAGGCGATTACAATACCGCTTTAAATGAAACCAATCGTTTAACCAATTTAGTGGCCTCGCTCAACGCATCTAATGTTACGCTTAACGGACGCATTACTCAATTAGAAACACAAGTTTCTAAATTAAATAATGATTTGAATGTAGCGAATGCCAACATATTAAGTTTAAATCAAAACGTAGCAAAGCTAACCAGTGATTTAACCACTGAGCGTGCATTAACGACTAGCTTACGACAAACCATTCAAGAGAAGAATACAGCTATTGAACAATTAAATCAAACCTTGACTGCCAAGAATACAGAGATTAATACGTTAAATACTAATCTTACACAACTTAACCAGTTAAATTCAAGTTTAACTACTGAGTTAACAATCGAGCGTAATGTATCTAATGGCTTACGACAAACCATTCAAGAGAAAAATACAGCTATTGATCAATTGAATCAAACCTTGATGGTAAAGAATGCAGAGATTAATACTTTACAGGCAAATAATAATCAATTGAATTTACAAAATACAGACTTAAATTCGACCTTAAATGCTTCACGCGGACAAGTAACCAGTTTAACAAATGAGTTACAACAAAGAACAAATGCGTTAGCAGCACTTCAAACAGATTATAATGGCGCACAAGCTACAATTACCCAAAACGGAGCGGTAATACGCCAACTTAGATCGGATATTGTTACGAAAGATGCAACCATTCAATCGTTAAACACAAGTGTAAACGAAAAAGATGTTCGTATCATTGGGCTAAACCAAGATTTAATCAAAAAGACAGAAGAAGCCAACGAAAATTACGGACGTTTAGTAGGTAAGCAAGCCGAACTCCGCGAACAACGTACCATGCAAGCGAACGAAGTATATAGTAATGTAATTAACGAAATTAACTTAGCCAATCAAAATTTGGGGAATAGTAAATATCAATTAAGTAACATGTCGCTCGATTTAAAAGTATTGGTTCAAAACGATAGTGAGGGCTTAAAACTACAATTAGTAGATGATATGTTGGCAGAAGGATTAAACGGAAGTGCATTGAGTAATATTCGCATAGATGTTAAATCAACCGACCTAAATCCAACGAATACCAATGAAGCTAAATTACCAGATTTAAGTGGATTGACAGAAACAGAAGTACGCAAACGTTTAGCGAATTATGGTTTAAAATTAAAACCTGTTTATCAATTCTCATCAACAAAGGTAATCGGTCAATCGTTTAAGCAACATCCTGCCGCTAATACAGATATCATTGAAGGAAGTACTATTACAGTGATATTCGCAAAAGAAAAAAACAAATACAATTAAAAATTACTATTATGGCAGACAATTCGTTTGATTTTATGAAAGATGTTTTAGCCGCTCCATTAGGCGAAATCATCTCCTCGGTAGGTAACGGCGTAGCCGAAGCTCAAGCCGCACTTGATGCCGGTTCACTTTCGCAAGTGCTGGCCATCTACAACTCCGATAACAAAGATGCGCTCACCACTTTATTGCGCGAAGTAGGCTATCAACCTACCTTTTACGCCATCCC
>JAAFIL010000003.1:0-87519 GCA_013297775.1 Bacteroidota bacterium | reverse complement strand
CAAATAACTTTGGCTCTTTCTATGTCAGAAAGCTATACAGCATCTGGCCCTGGATTGCAAAATAATGGTCGTGTCAAAACACGTATTTATGCAACACCTGTGAATGCGAATGTGAATAACAGTTTTAATCTTAATGTGAATGCGTATTCAAAAATTAAATTTAAAATTGTTCCTATTCCACCTCCAAACGATAGTGGCGAGTTACGAGTAGTACCTGATTTAGAAGGCAAAACATTAGGAGAAGCACAAACTATTTTAACTGGATTGGGTTTAAAGTATAACTTAAATACAACAACAACTTTGCCTTTAACAACTGTTATCGAAAGCCAAACACCTAATGCACAAACTAATCTTCGTTCGGGCGATGCAGTTAACTTGGTTGTAAATTTACCCGAAGTTACGGTTCCCACTCTTATTAACTCAACAGTTAGCGAAGCTACTCAAGTTTTAGAGAGTTTGGGCTTACAAATTGTTTTTGGAAACGCTGAGATAGGTGAAGTATTACCCGATCGAATTATTGTGCGACAAACACCAGCAGCTGGCACTTTGCTGGATGCCGGAGGAGATGTAGTTGTGCTTTTAAGGTAAATACATTTTAAAAGGTTCAGCCAAGTAATTGGTTTCCGTTTATTGCACTGATACTGCAACATAATGTAAAAAAAACTTATAAGCAAAGCAATTACAAACGCGAAAGCGTAAATCTCCAGGTGTACTGTTTAACGAGCTAAATGGAGTGCCGCTCATCAATTAGTGGCTGTTGCACGCCGCTAAAGAGTAGAGTACTTTTTTGAAAAGCACAATTGGAAGACTAGTAAAACACGGTACTAAACCCACCTAACACTTATGAAAAAATCCAAGGCTTAAGAAAACATTTAGCCACCGTTAAATAGAAGTGCAGCGCAGAAATGCGTTGCACTTTTTTGATTCATAGAAATCGCATTATAGTTTGTGTTATAAACCGTAATTTTAAGAAAGAGGGTCTTTAGAATAAAGTTTATAACTCTGTAAAATACTTAAAGTCAACATTTAAAAAATGAGTTAGATGGAACTAGACAGTTGAAATCTATTACAAAATAAAATCTGCTGCAGCTATTAGAAATGCTCGGTTCTGCGGTATTCAAAATAGCGTTAGCTATTCTTCCAGTCCTTGAACCTGCACTTCCTAATGTCTTTGCAGCTTTTGTCTTTCACTGCGATTTCAACTGTAGATTTACCGATAAAATCTCAAGCTAATTAAATCTCGTTTTCAATAACGTATATCTTTTAGAAAAAATTTTAGTAGCCTGTTATACTGATTAACAGCCTTTCCAAATTTCAAAGGCTGCTTTTTGTTCGGCACTTGCATCTGTTGCCACTTTAAGCGTCTGTTTTTCAAACCACTTATTTCCTTTTTTATCTTTCTCTAAAGTAAGTTCAATTAATTCTTCATTCTTAATCACACTTAGTGTAAGCAGTTCTTCTCCATCAAAATAATGTAACCAATGCGATAAATTATTTTTTATAATGCGCTTATTAACGGCTACAATATCATCGCCATTAAATAAACCCGCTTTCCATGCTGGCGAGTACGGTGCTACCACGTTCACACGAGCGTAGTGTCCATTTTCAATAGTTTTAAATCCAAATAAATAATCTTGTAAATGTTCTGGTTTTTGTTTGGTCCATTCAATTCCCAAATACAGAAAGGCTTCTGCAATAGCTTGTTCATAATCGGCGGTGGCATACACTAAGTTTTTAAAAAGATAACTTAAATCGGTGCCACTTACCTCGTTCACCAAATGAATTATATCTTGCTCGCCATAGCCTTTGTTTTGTTGACCAAAACGTGCATACAGCAAACGACAAACTTCTCTGAGCGAACTTTTATGTTGTGTGGCTTTTAAAATAGCTACATCGAGTATCAACGCTATTAAATTACCTTCGTCGTAAATATTTGTTTTGCGATAAGGTGCACCAGGGGCGTAACCATCTAACCAAGTATCCCAACTGCTATCGGCCACACTTAAATTATACCTTCCAAAATTATGAAAGTGTTTATGTAAGCGTTCTTCCAACGTTTTAAAATAGGTTTCGTTATTAAACACGCCCGAACTCAATAAATGCTTATCACCATAATAAGTTGTAAAACCTTCATACACATAACCCGTGCGCGCATAATTTTCTTTCGTATAATTATAAGGTAACATCTCTAACGGACGTATGTATTTTATATTCCATGTATGAAACAATTCATGGCAGCTAACGCCCAACACATCTTCATAAACACTCGCATCGTGCAACGCATAGCCGGGACCTATGGCAACAACCGTATTTTTTTGATGTTCAACACCGTGGTAAAATTTAAACGGTGTTATCTGAAATAAAAAGTGGTAATCACTAACGGGAAACGAACCCCAAAACTCAATTTGATATTGCGTAAATTTTTCAAAATCAGTTTTTATCTTTTTAAAATCGGGTTTACAAAAGCCACAAAAGTGTAAATGAAATTTAATTTGATTGACTTCATACACATCGCTTTGTAAATGCGCAGTAGCTATAAACGGAGAGTCCACCAGCTCTTCGTAACTACTCGCAAACAATTCCTTACCTATGGTTTTTAAACTCGTTGCAATTTTATAAGTATCCGGAATGGTTAAGGTTAATTTATGAGTAACGTTTTCTTGACCCTTCACTTGCAAACAACAATGTACTGGATTGATATACATTTGTTCGTGATTAACAAAACAAGCGCCCGCATTTAATTCGGCGGCATAATAACTGTAACTCACTTTTAATTGGATGCAACCTTCTGTATCAACCACCCAACAATCTTTACTTGTTTTACGAAATGAAAGGGCTTTATTATTTTCATCCCAACACGTTAGGTGTTTAATATTTTTTGCAAAATTCCCTAACTCGTAACGGCCCGGTCGCCAAGCAGCCAATTGCAGTTCTATTTGTTTCTCTGAATTAACGTTTACCAACAAATCAATATACACATAATGTGCAAAGCGATTTTTTTGAAAAAAAGTATAGTGTATCATGTCATAAATTTATATATTTGATTGGCTGTGAAACCACAACTTATAATTTTATTTATTAGTTTTTTATCCATTTTAAAAGGACAAAGTATTGATTCACTTCTTGTTTTGGCCAATGGATACGGAAGTGATACGCTTCGTGCGGAGCTCTTTTATAAAAATGGTTTTCAAAATCGGCTCAAGAATCCAAACTTTAGCTACCAGTGCGCCCGCTATTGCGAAGCCTACGCTAGCCAAAGCTACTCTGGTTTTCACAAAGCCAAAGCGGCAACTTTATTAGGTATTTTATATTACCGCAAAGGCGATTATAAAAAAGCCCTCGCCTATCACGAAGAGGCCTTGTACTTACGCCGTCAAATAAATGATTTATCGGGCATTGCCAAAAGTCAGTTAAACCTAGCCAATATATATGTTGATTTGCAACAATTTAAACAAGCCGAGTTAGCCTATATACAAGCCCTACAAGTAGCCACTGAAACAAACGATAGTTTATTAAGTAGTAAGTTGTTTCTTAACCTTGGCGTTTTGCACCAACAAAATACGGCAAATTATAAGCTATCAGAATATTACTACCTCAAAGCCCTCGAACGTGCTAAACAAAATAACGATTATGAATTACAAGGTTCGGCTTACAATAATTTATCTGATTTATCTATTGCAACAAATAGCTTCGATAAAGCCGAAATTTATGCAGAGGCTTCTTTAACCATTAAAGACTTGATGGATAATGAACCTGAAAAAGTTGACAGTTATTTAAACTTAGCCAAGGTTTATTTGGAGTTGAAAAATAACCAGTTAGCTCAATCAAATCTTGCAAAGGCCGAAGCAGGTATTCAGCAATTCGACTACACCGAAGCTCTCCCCGAATTTTATAAATTAAATGCCCGTTTACTAGAAGCAACTGGTCATTTTGAAGCGGCCACTTCGGCTTACAAGCACTTATTAAGTTGGCAAGATAAAATGGCATTGCAGAAAACAGCCTTTACGTTTAATGAAGATTTTTCGGCGCACGTTGAACCCATTGCTCAAAAAAGTAATATCTATCTAATTTGGATTTTCTTATTTTTGTTAATACCACTAGCGGCGTATTTAATAAAGCCTAAAAACTTATGAGCAAAAAAGATAAGCAACGGGTCAATGTGGTGTATAGCACCAATCCCAATTTCGAATTTGAAAATACCGATGAGTCGGAACAAGAAACACTAGCCCCTAACCAACAACAATTAAAAATTTACCTCGATCGGATGGGAGGAGGAAAATTAGTGAGTCGTATTAAAGGATTTGTAGGAAAAAAAGAAGACCTAGAATCCTTAGGAAAATTATTAAAACAAAAGTGTGGAGTAGGAGGGAGCGTAAAAGATGGCGAAATCCTTATCCAAGGCGATTTACGCGATAAACTCTTGCTGTTGCTACAAAAGGAAGGGTATCCTGCAAAAAAGGCAGGCGGTTAATTTTAGTTTGGTGCAAAGCAAATGCTGTAATTAACAATTTAGGTTTTATAACTTTATCCGCTATTAGAAATAGTTTTCACTAAAAAGTAGTTCTTTACAAATATATTTTTTTTGGTTATGAAAATTAATTTAACCATTAATCAACGATTAATACTAACACTTATTTTATTGTTGATTTTTCTAGTGGGATTAACAATCCCTTTGTTAATACTGAATTATAGCATTAATAAAATTAGTTACCAAGTTGATTTGGCTGGACGCAACCGAATGCTTTCGCAGCGCATTGCTGCCAATGCTATGATGTGGAAATCTACCAATGATAAAGCCAAGCAAACCGATGCCAAGAAAAAATTAACAAAGGCATACAATTTACTTAAAAAGTCGTTAGATGTTTTAGAAAAAGGTGGACCAGCCCCTGGGTACGATACATACATGCTAATTGAAGCAGGCAACGAGGAAGAAAAATTTCAGATTAACTTGGTAAAGGAATTACTCGAACAACAAGAAAAAGAGTTTTACAAAGTTCTACTCACCGAAACGGCCATGAAGTCAACGAAATTCACACGCGTTGATACCCTTTGGCAAAGTGCGCCAACTAATTCTATTCAACCCAAATGGACAAATGCTTTAGCTATTAAAACGCCAAGTTTTGAACTTCGCAAACGCACAATAGACACGCTTATCGAAAATGTAAACTATTCAAAAGCCTTCGATAAGTTTGTAAACAGTTACAGCGACTCCAACTTATTAAGTGCATGTGTTGAGTTAGTAAAAACTTACACTAAAAAAAATAACGAAACCAACGATTTTTTATTTAAGTACCTCATACTTGCAGGCATCTTAATTTTAATAAGTGTTTTATTAACCATACGTTCTTGTTTTCGTATTGTAAAATCTATTCGCAAACCTGTAGGCGAAACCATTGAGGTACTGCAAAGTTTAAGTAGTGGCAACTTACCCGAAAAATTAATCGTTAAAAAAGACGATGAGTTAAGCGAGATGTTGCATACCGTTAATAAACTCATTGATAACATGCACGAAGTGGTTAACTACACACAAGAAGTAGGCAATGGTAATTTAACCAACCAAATTACTTTATTCAATAACCAAGGACCCATTTACGAATCGCTCGAAAAAATGCGAAGTAATTTACTAAAGGCCGAACAAGAAGATGCCGAGCGGGCTTGGTTTAATCAAGGTTTAGCTGAGTTGGGCGATTTGTTGAGGAAGCACCAAAATAACAACGAAAAGCTATATGCCGAACTTATTAAATTTATTGTGCAATATTTGAGTGCTAACCAAGGTGCTATCTTTTTGGTAAATGACGATAACGAGCATGAAAAGTTTATGGAACTGATTTCGTTTTATGGATACGAAAAACACCGTTTCTTAGAGAAAAAAATTGGATTAAACGAAGGGCTAGTTGGGCAAACGTATTTGGATAAGCAACCTATTTACTTAACCGAAGTGCCAAAGTTTTATACAAAAATTACAAGTGGTATTGGCGAGGCCACACCTAATTGCTTGGTTTTGTTTCCGCTTATGTTTAACGACATCGTTATTGGTGTTTTAGAAATTGCCTCTTTTGAAGTGTTGAACGCCTATAAAGTTAAATTACTCGAACGTATATCAGAGAATGTAGCTTCTATTGTTTCAACAGTAAAATCAACCCTTCAAACGCAACGCTTGTTAGAAGTATCGCAACAACAAAGCGAAGAATTGATGTCGCAAGAGGAAGAGATGCGCCAAAACGTTGAAGAATTAAGGGCTAAACACGAAGAGATGCGTCGGATTACACAAGAAAATGTAGATCAACGGCGCGATATAGAAGATAAGCACAAGTTGCTGCTTCAAGAGCTGAAAGAAAACAAATCTGAAATGGAAGAACAAGTGGTGGTTCTCAGCGAAACCATGGCGTATTTAGAGATGGATAAAAATGGATTTGTTCAAAAAGCAAATACTTATTTTTTAAAGTGTTTAAATTACACTTTGGAAGAAGTGAAGGGGAAACACCTATCGTTCTTTATGGGCTTTAGTGATGCTACCTCCGACGAGTACCAAGTATTTTGGCAACGTTTACAAAACAGAGATATAGTTAAAGGCGAGTTCACATATATAGGCACCAACAAAAAGCAAGTAGTGTTTTTAGGTTGCCACACCCTTTTAGTAGATAGTAATAATCAACCGCGTAAATTAGTTTTATTGGGGCAAGATATTAATTATTTGAAAGGTATTTAATTTAGATGTTTATTGCGTAGTTTGGATTTACTGTCTGCTTGATTTATAACCTTATCCAATCTTTTGGATAAATATCGGGCGCATCGGTTTTAGCAAACCATTGTTTAGGAGCAATCACACGTTTAGAACTATTGGTATTTAACCAAGCTGCCCACCAACTAAAACTACTATTGGCAATAATATGGTGTTGACAACAACCCATCAAGTAAAAATCAGTATAAGCGTTTTCGGTTTCTACAAAATAAAGATGAGGTTGTTCAATAAACTGTGTTTTACACCAAGCTAAATCATCCGAAAAAATAAAAAAACGATAGTCTTCTTCTTCAAAATACTGCATGGCGGCTTTATAATACGTCATGTTACAAAGCCCATGAAAATCGTTTGCCAAAGCTAGATTTACATAATCGCCACGCCTAATGTGAACCGATACACTAGCCGAAGTACGAATGCTATGTTCTAAAGCCACATCAATTACCAAATACTTGGATTTAATGCGTAGATTTTGTTTTAATAGCAACGCTACATTCGTAAAATAAGTTTCACTTTGCCAATACCCATCCAAATAAGTATGCGCTGGTAGCTCGAAGAACAAAGGATTAACCGAATGCCCCCGTTCGTTAAACACTTGTCGCTTTATTAAAAATGGAAAAAGAGATTTCAGTTTACGCCAATATTTATTTTCGTTTAACGGAAACGATTCTAAATCTTGCGCATTGGCTTCCACTAATTCTATCTCGAAACGATTGAGTTCTAAATGACGTTGGGTATAATATCCATTGGCTTCTTTTTTTAAATAAGAAGTATCTATTTTTAAAAGGGTTGCATGCCTTTTGGCCAAGGCTAAACCAGCCGCATACTGAAATAACTGGTTTCCTAAACCCCCTTGTAATTTTACAATAATCATTAAAAACGTTCTCGCTTAAAAATACGTTTATTATAACGGCTAGTCAATAGCCGCTTCATTATTTTTTTGTACCATTTGTTTTTAGGTGCTTCCTTAAAAACTTCCTCCAAAAATAAAGTGATGTTTTGAGGCAGCGGTATCAAATGCGCAAGTGCTTCTTTACTCCTAATATCAAAGTGTTCAAATAACTCTTCAAAATATAATTTACTTTTTGAAGTGTGTAAAGCTGGCGAGTAAATAGAAGTAAACAGCCTAATGTGTTCTGTTACCACAATACGAACGTCGTTGGCAACCGATTGCGTTATTTGCCCTTCGGCACCATTAAACGTGGTTATTAAATTTTTATCAATGTGGTAAAAATTAGTAGAACCTTGGTTTAAATAGCGTATGTAAAAATCAACATCTACCAACCATTTAAAGCGTGTATCGTAACTAATTGATTTATTATTTCGATAAAGCGTGGCACTTGGTGCGCCAATGCAATTTCTGAAAAATAAAAATTCGGGCTCGCGTTTTAAACGTTGTAACTGTTGGCGGCTTGGCCGATGTATGAAATTATGTTTAGTATTTGCAAATGCCACCACGCTGTTACAAAAAATAAAATTAGCGTAGGGGTGTTTACGGGCAGCATCTACAAAGCACTGTAAACTATCTTTGTGCGTGAAATAATCGTCGTGGTGAAGTAATTTTATATACTCCCCTTTTGCATATTCAATGGCTTTATTCCAGTTAAGTGGCGAGCCTAAAGCTAAACTATTGCGATAATAAAAATACGGTTTGTCTTTTAAAAGCGTTTGTATAAGTCTTTCGTTGCCATCATCTGGACTATCATCTGTAATAATTAATTCGTAGTTTTTATAGGTTTGCGCCATTACCGAAACTAAACACCGTTGCAACAACTCGGGTTGTTGGTAACATGGAATACATATCGAAATAAGTGGGTTCATCATTATTTCTCCGACCACATCGTCGCCCCATATTCTATACTCGATTTGTAAAATAATTCTTCTTCGCTAAGGGCATTGCTATTTACATACCACGGTTGGTGCTTAAATAAAAAGGAACCTGCTACCCGAATGCCTTTACATTCTTCGGCGGCACCCTGTGCATAAGGCTTATACAAGGCAAAGGTTGTATCAATAGGTGCATCGTATAAATGATTCCCCAATGGTTTTTGCCAATGTGCTTTTTCAAAATCAATAACCGTTTGTTTGTGTGCATACCAATCGGGTAAATCATCTATTTGTAAAGCGGGTCCTATTTTTTCGCAGGGTAATGGTTGTGCCAATTGATACAGTTGAAATACAATATTAGCGGGGCAGTTAGCGGTTGGGTAAATATCCGAATCGGTATAAACGTAATGACTTTTTTTAATTGTATCAAACAAAGGAATTTGCCACAGGGCTTTAAATTTTAAATTCTTTTTGAGGTAAATAACTTTTGCTGGACATGTTTTATAATACGCCAGTAGTGGAGGATAAGTGGAGTTATTATCTAACACCATTACATTGGTATAGCCTGCTTTAACTAACCAATCTATTAAATTTTTAGTATCGCTCAATCGGTTATAATTATTAATGATAATGGGCAATGCAAAACTTTCGGTTTCGCTGAGCGGTTTAGTATTTAACAAACGTTTCAACCTTCGTAAAAACAAAGCCACATTTTTTTTAAAAGTCAAATAAGTATAATATAAAAAAGGTTTCACTTTTGTAATTGATGGGTATAATATAAATAGCGACGCTTCAACCAAAAGTAGCATTTATAAAGTAATAAGCGAAATGGCGATACGTTTAACGTCCAACTTTCTAAACGTTGGGCCTCTTGCTTTTGAATAGACGCGGGTTGATTACTAATGCCACTTAAATCGAACACTGCAATAGCCATTTCCACATGCAGGGTGCTGGCTTTGTGTTTAATGATGCTGCGAACAAAAAATTCATAATCGGCTGTAATGCTTAACGTTTCGTTATAGGCACCGTACTTATTAAATAACTCACGGTTAATAAACGCTGTGGGGTGCCAAATAGTGGATAGCATTAATTCGTAAACACCAATCCTAATCGGCGATTGCTCTCGCACGCGAGTTTCATTTTTGCATAAAAACAAATCACCATAAATAATATCGGTATTTTGTAAATGTGGCAAAATACGTTCAATAACTGTATCATCTGCCAAAAAATCGCCACTATTTAAAAATAAGAGGTATTGACCTTGAGCCGCCTTAATCCCTTTGTTCATGGCATGGTAAATACCCTTATCGGGTTCGCTAACCCAATAATTAATATGCGGTAAAAAGGTTGTAATGTGCGTTTTACTGTCATCGTTGCTACCCCCGTCTATCACAATATATTCAATAGCACGGTAGCTTTGTTGAGCAACACTTTGCAATGTTTTTAACAAGCCATTGGCATTATTGTAATTAATAGTAACGATGCTTACTAACTTCATTCGGTATAAATAAAACTTAAATAGTTTACACAATAAAATTAATTAAAGTATAGGAAGTAGGCTGTTTTTTTTCCATAATTTTACCACCATGCATACGATAGAACCGTTCTATAACTGGAGGCATTTGTACGTGGCGGCTATGGACCCCGACTCACCCTTTTTTGGTAGGGAGTACAGCGAGTTTGAATATTCGAACACGATTTACAATTATTACATCCATCCGCAATGGGATGACATAGGCTCCGAAACACTTTACATCAAAATACTATTTGTTGATTACACCGAAAAATATGCCATCATTGAGTTGATTGGTGAGTGGAACGATGCCATTACCAACGATATTATGTTGTTAAAGCGCGATTTTATGGATGAACTCAACTACCATGGTATTAATAAATATATTTTAATTGGCGAAAATGTTTTAAATTTTCACGAAAGCGATGATAGTTATTACGAAGAATGGTTCGACGATAACGGCGATGAAGGCTGGATAGCCTTAATCAATTTTAGAGAACATGTGTTGCGCGAGTTTAAACGGGCGCGTATTGACTATTATTTTGTTTACGGTGGCGAGTTAGATGAATTTGATTGGCGTAAATTTTCGCCTGGGCAAGTTTTTGGAAATGTGAGTAAAATAATGAGCAAACGCTTGAGTTGAAAACAAGTTTTAACCAAGACTAAAAATGTTTCAAACGGAGTTTAGTACACGTTTAAAAATAAGCGGCGTGTTACTTTTAATGTTTAACTGTTTCACCTAAAAACGGATGCAGTAAAGTGATTTGATTGTATTTTAGTTTTCTATAATCTCGAAGGGGATACTTAAAAAATCGGCGTATTCTTCGCCGGCTTCTTTCATATCATCGTCGCGTTTATCGTAATACCACTTAACACTTAGGTTTACTTTTTTAGTAGCGGCAATGCTATCTAGTTTCATAAATATATCGAGTAGTAATTTAGCAGAGGCGGTATTAAAATATTCGAAGCGCATTTCGAAATTAGTTTCAGGATTGGGTTCTTGAGAATAGGTGTCTAACCAGTTTACAATGGGGGTATAAAATTTATTCACATCTTCGGGTAAAGAGCGTCCGGCCATTTTAAAAATACCATTGCTTTTATCTAAGATAATTGTTGGGGTGTCTTCTGTCCCAGTTAATTCTAGTTTTTCCATTTTAAGTAGTGTTTGATCCTTTCTTATTTTCTGTGAAATTAAGAATTATTCGGCAGTTGTCAACTTCGATATTTGACAATTTAATGCAAAGTAATGTATCCCTTCGCTAATGGGTTCAATCATATAGTTTAATTTATTATCCGATTTGCGCGCCATGTCCACAAAGCCTAATCCAGCACCGCCTACTTCTGAAATGGTAGATTTTAAACGCAAATCTTTATATAAATTTTTTAATCCGTCTTTATCTAGACTATTAATTAAGTCTAATTTTTCTTTTAACGCAGGTACGTGTTCCGATTTGATGGTATTGCCCGTCATTACCGAAATATCATTTTCGTTTTCGCCGATAATGAAAATGGCTTTTTTATGAATGGCATTATCCACATATTGATGCTTACAAATATTTTGCAATGCCTCTACCATAACGTTAAATACTTTTTTCTTAACGGATAGGGAAACCGTATCGCCGCTAAAATTTTTTTCAGACATGGCCAATACGCCTTTTGTTATATCTTGATTAAATTCACCTTCATAAATTAGTACAACGTTTTTAACGTCCATGAGGCGGTGAAATTCAACTATTTGATTTAATTCTAATACCATGTTTTTTTTTAATTAGTGGAGTAAATAATAGTACTCATCACAAAATAAGAATCATGTTCATCGTGTGGAGCAAATACATAATTTAATTTATTTCCCGATTTTTTAGCAATATCAATTAAACCTAATCCCGCAGTGCCTTTAAGATTTGTACCTGGGCTCGACATCACATCTATATACATTTGGCTTAATTCTTCGCGGCTTGCGGTGTTAATCATTTCTATTTTTTCTTTAAGCGACCAAACGTTTTCGTTAGAAACTAAATTACTACTGTAAATTACAAACTCCGTATCATTTTTACCAATCATAATAAGTCCATCTCGTACATTGTTTCTTACTTCGGCGTGGTAGCTTATGTTTTGAAGGCACTCGATTAACACATTAAAAACTTTTTTCTTAACCGAGCGTTGAGTACCGTCTATATCCATCTTCTTTTCTGCCAAAGCCAACACGGCTATAACAATATCGTGCGACACATTACCTTTATAGGTGAGTAAGAATTGATGCTCTTCCATTTTGCTGCTCAGTAACTTTATTGAATCGAGGTTATACTCCATAGGTAATAATCAATCTTTTAAATTTTATAAATACAACATTTGCAAAGCAAATATGCTAAAATATTTTTAAACCCGAACGCCAATAAATAAAACATCATCTATTTGTTTATTTACGCCTTTATAAGCATGAAACACTTCTGTAAATTTTATTTTTTGTTCGGTGAGCGTTAAATGTGCATGGGTTTCAATCATCTCTTTAACCCTGTAATTCATAAATTTTTTCTTATCCTCGCCTCCTGTTTGATCGGGAAAGCCATCGGTATAAAAGTAAACGGTATCGCCTTTTGCTAAAGGAATAATTGTATTTTGAAAGCCTTTACTTTCGTTGTACAAAATGCCACCAATGGGTCGTCGTGTGCCCTTGTACTCGGTTAGCTCTCCATTACGCAAATGGTAGAGGTGCCGATGTGCCCCAGCAAATTCCAACGTAAATTTTTTCAAGTTGAACTTACATAATGCAACATCCATTCCGTCGCGGGTTTCAATATTTTGTTCTTGTTTAAGTGTATCTTTTACACCTTGATGCAAATAGTCTAGTAAAAGACCTGGGCTATTAACATCCAAACGGCGCGCCGACTCGTTAAGTACGAAGTGTCCAATAACAGACAATAAAGCACCTGGCACGCCGTGTCCGGTGCAATCTACAGCCGCCACATAAAAATCATCATCATGTTGATAAACCCACGGAAAATCGCCACTTACTTTATCGCGCGGCATGTACAGCATCATAGCGTCAGGTAAGTTTTCTTTTAATTGATGCTCTTGTGGTAAAATGGCACTTTGAATGTTTTGAGCATAATTGATGCTATCTAGTATTTCTTCATTTTTAATTTCGATGATGGCTTTTTGTTGGGTTACCTCTTCGTTAAAAATTTTCAGTTGGCTATTACTCGCTGCAATTACCTTTTTTTGTCGTCGGTTTCTTAAAAACCCGAAGAGGGCTAGTAACATTAATAAGCCCACCAAAATAAATCCAATTAAATATAACTTTTGACGACTTTTACTCTGTTGCAAATTAATTTTTTCAATGCGCGACTCCGCTTCAAGTCTATTTCGTTCGGCTAAAGATCTTAGTTCACGGTCTTTTTGCTTTTTAATAGTTTCCTTTTCACGTTCGGCAAATAAGGTAGCTTGCTTTTGTTTCTCTTGTTCTAGCTTTACTACTTCTAATGTTTTTTTCTGAATTTCGATTTGCCGTTGTGCCGCTAATAACGACTGTTGCGTTTTTTCTTTTAGTAAAATTTGTTGCTTTACTTCTGCTTCTCGCTCTTGTTTAATTTTTTCGGTCATTAAGCGCAACTGTGCTAGTTCTAACTCACGCTTTTCTTTTTCGTTGATTTCGTTTAAAATACGTTTTTCATCTTTCTCACTTTCGTAATTCACTTCTTGCTCGCGTTTATTTTGCTCGGTCTCTATTTGATTTAGTTCGCTCATCAATTTATTGTAGCGTCCCTCGTACTCTTGCGAAGCTTTGTAATTACTTTCTTTGGCTTCTAATTTTGATAAGATAAGATAGGACTCTGCTAAAATATCTTTATAGTTTTCGCGCTGACTAATATCTATGGCACGGCTTACATAATCGCGTGCATCTTTAGAATTATTTTGTAACATACCCGACAGTGCCAAATAATTATTTGACTCGGCAATACCTTTGCTATTGTTTTTAGTTTTTTGTAAACCTAAAGCTTTTATAAAATAAATCTCCGCTTCAAAAAATTTATTCATGTAAGCGTAATTAACACCTAAGTTATTATATACCTCAGACCATTCGGTATTTATAGATTTTAATAGGGTAGCCGCATTATTCAGAGGTTCTAGGGCTTCTGTGTATTTTGAATTTTTACGAAGTAAATAGCCAATGTTATTTAAAGCCACGGCCGCATTTGTTTTGTTACCCGATTTTTGATAGGCATCGAACGCTTTTTTATGGTATTGTGTTGCTTCCGATAACTTATTGTTTTTAGCTAGTGCAAATGCTAGTTGCGAGTAATTGTTGGCCAGTGCCTCAAAGTCGTTTTCTTTAACACATAGAGTTGAAAAATCGTTGAGGCTGCTTACCAAATCGGTATTGATTCGGTTAAGCGAAATACTTGTATTAATATAGCCATTGAGGCTTTTGCACCAATACTCGTTAAGCGCATTTTTCGGAATTTCGCTAATACCCTTTTGATAATATTCAATTGACTTTAAACGGTTTTGAGATGAGGCATACATCACTCCTGTTTTGTAGTAAATTTCTGATAGCGCAATAAGTTTATCGGGGGCTTTGGTTTTTATAAAATACTGTAAAGCCAACGAGTTGCGAATGGCATTTTGAAAATCTTTTCTTACAAAATAGTAATCGAATAAACATTGATGACTTTTAATGCGTAGTAAAGTTTGAACTTTGATAGTATCTTTGGCGGTTTCTAATTCTAACACTTGCTCTAACATTTCTTTAGAGGAAGGTTGTGCTAAATTTTTATAAATAAAATCAATACTTTGCGCCGGCAATATAGTTTGTGCCTTCACTTGAACACCGCAGAGTAGAGTAAGAAAAATAAGTATGTAGGGTTTAGTTTTAATCACTACATCCCAATTTTATAGGTTAAACGAACACTTAACTCGAAACGTTGGTCGGGTAATAGATTAAAACCATTATCTAATGCGTTGGCATAATAGTATTCTTGGTTTAATAAGTTATTGATCATTAAATCGAACTTCAATTGAGGTATAAAAAAATTACTTTTCGATACTGAAAAATTTAAAATGGCTCGCGGGCTTATTGTTTTTAACTCTAGTTTGGTAAATAAAGAATCGGTGTAAACGTAACTGCTCCGTTCCGAATTACAAATTAAATTTGTATTAATGAACCAATTTTTAGGTAAGGCTAAACTTAAGTAGAACGAGCCTTTAAAACGTGCAAGCCCAGCTAGTTCCTTTGTTTGAACCGTATCTATAAATGTTTCAGTTACTTCATTTTTGGTGTTGTAATAAGTACTAAAGTTAGCTTGTGCCGTTATGCGCTTATTACGAAAACTTATTTCGGCTTCGGCACCGCGGTTATAAATAAGTGTTTTGTTTAGGTATTCTTCAGTAGCTGTTAAATTATTATAGCCAAACACAATTGGATTGGTTAGTTGATTATCGAACACGTTAATATTGAAAGTAAAGGCTTTATTTAAACGTACTCCCGCTTCAAACTCTATCACCTGTAAATTTTCGGGTTTTATCGTGCCAAAAGAAGCATTAATATTTTGAATGGTAGGTATTTTATAAGCACGACTGTATAGAGTTTTTACATGAAAATTACTGAACGCTTTTGTGATGGCAAAACGTGGTACAAACGCCTCTGGTGCTTCGGTTAACTTTAAACTCGAATTAAGTTTTTCGTAGCGTGCGCCTGCCGTTAAGTTAAAGTATTTGGTAAATAGTTGCACCTCGGTAAATGCCGCAATAGTATTAAATCGAGCATTGTTGCTGCTATCGTAAAAGGTAACTACGCGCGACTGATAGCGCGAGTCATCAATATAATATTGCCCACCTGCCGAAAATAAGATATTTTCATTGGGCGTAAAAAGCGTAACAAGTTTAAAATCGGTTCGGTTATTAATGGCTGTTAACGCATCATTTTGAGCGCGGTTACCATCTTGATAATTCCATGGTAAACTCCATTTGTAAGTAATCTCGGGACGTATAGCGAGTTGTTTAATAGGTTTAATGGTATAACTAACTTGATTGATAATATTTTTCATAATGATACGCGACGGATTATCGGTTATATCTAACTGATAATTATCGTAAACAAAATTGTAGTTAAAATTTTTGTGGTGAAAGCTGCTTACAAATCCTTCGTTAGATAGCCCCGAACTATCTCGGTAGTTTAAGAGTTTTTCTTGTGCATCGGGTTGAGTAATATTGCTGATGTTGGAGTGGTTAATATAACCCGAAAAATTGTAAGTGGCACCGTTATTAAACTTATGGGCAAAATTAATGGCTCCCCGTTTAGCCGATGGATTTGATTCTGAAACCCCAATGCTTGTTGAAAATTCAACGCCATCGTTATACTTCGAGGTTTTAGTAACTATATTAATTACCGCTAAAGAAGCTACACCGCCATATAGGGTAGAGCCAGGTCCGCGCACAATCTCTATCTTTTCAATGTTATCTAAAACAAAATGTCCTTTAAAGGCAAAGGTACCATAACCTGTTTCGTTGAGTTGAATGCCATTTAGCATAACTAACACTTTTCCTTCTAAAGCAGTATTCCCTCTCACAGCAATGCCCACTACATCATCTACATCTCTTGCAAAATCGAAGCCAGGTACTAAATGCAATAAATCTACCAAATCGCGTGCTCCCGAATTTTGAATGAAGGCATTATCGAGTACGGTAATAATGCCTGGAATTTCTCTGATCTTAGCATCTTTGAAACTACCAATGTTTGAGGTTTGTTCTTGTTCCTCGGCCCCTTTCAGGTCAATCATTTCTTTTACATTGGCTTTAAAAAGTTGAGAGGTGTCGGTTACTTGGCCTAATAGACCTTTACAAAATAATAAGAATATACAAACTTTAAATGTTTGACGCATTATCTTTTAAAGAAAGCTAAGAAAAAGCCAAGTGTAACAAAATGAGTGCATGAATTATTAACGTGTACATGTTAATCTGGGTTAACCCCAATTGTTTAGGATAAATTATTACTTTTGCTTCTATGGCAAGTATGGTAACGCTCGTTAAAAAGATATGGTATTTTATTACAGTTAAAATGTGGCACTTGCGTTTAGAAAAAATGGATAAACGCCAAGGGTTCTTGCTAAAACAATTACGCATTTTTACACTAGCGGTGCAAGGCTTTAACGAAGATAAATGTTTAACCAAAGCCACAGCACTTACATTTTATACACTTTTTTCAATTGTACCCATTTTGGCATTAGCATTTGCTTTAGCAAAAGGGTTTGGTTTTGAGAAAACATTAGAGCAGCAGCTTATGGATAATTATGGCGAATACTCGGAGGTGTTGGGCAAGGCTTTCATTTATGCCGACTCGTTGTTGGCTACTACCAAAGGGGGCATCATTGCTGGGTTTGGAGGTGTTTTACTATTATGGAGTGTGATGAATTTATTAATTAATATTGAAAATAGTTTTAATGAAATTTGGGAAGTGAAACGTGGACGGACGTGGTTACGAAAACTCACCGATTACCTAACGATTATGATTATTAGTCCCTTTTTTTTAATCATATCAGGAAGTTTAACAGTAGCCATTCAAGCTAAAATAGGCGATGTGGTTTATTTTAATTTTATAAGCACTTTTCTTTTAAAGCTATTGGCTTGGGCTATTTTGGCAGGTGTATTCACTTTTTTATACATGGTTTTGCCAAATACCCGCATACAGTTTAAAGCAGCTTTTATGGCTTCGGTTATTGCCACTATTTTTTTCCATTTATTACAATGGGCTTATGTTAAATTTCAAATTGGTGCCAATCGAATGAATGCAATTTATGGTGGATTTGCCGCTTTGCCACTTTTTTTAATTTGGGTTCAATACAGTTGGTACGTAGTGTTATTTGGTGCCGAAATAGCTTTTGCCAATCAAAATGTAGATCATTACGAATTGGATACCGATATTAAAAATATAAGTGCCCGTTATAAAAAAGTGATGTCGTTACTAATTGCCAATTATGTAGCCAAACGATTTTATGACGGCGAAGGCGCACTTAGTGTTCATCAAATAGCTTCGCAACTTGATTTACCAACTCGATTAGCAGGTGTTATAATTAATGACTTTGTTGAAACAGGTATTTTTGTAGAAGTGCGGGGCGAAAAAGAAAACGAAATTGTTTATCAACCTGGTGTAACGGAGAGTAAGTTAACCGTGAAGTATATTTTAGAACAACTTGACCAAAAGGGTATTAATAGCTTACCGATTGATAATAGTGCAGAGTTGAGTAATATTAATAAATTGATGCACGAGATGGAACATTTGTTAGATAATGAAATGGGTAACCAATCTATAAAAGATGTTATTTAAGTTGAAGGGACTGGTTTATATAGTGTTTGCTATATTGGTATTCAATAAAGTTTCTTATGCCCAACTGCAAGATACGGCAACATTATCGCCTCAAACGAAAAAGAAAATTTATAGTAAACCGCGTCGGGCGGCTTTGCTTAGTGCGGTTTTGCCTGGTTTAGGGCAAGCCTATAATAAACGGTACTGGAAAGTACCGATTGTTTATGGGGGCTTGGGGGCAATGGGTTATTTTTTAATTAAGAACCAAAGTGAATATACTTATTACCGAACTAATTTAATTGCCATTAATGATAACAATCCATCCACTATCAACGAAACGGTTTACAGTAGCGAACAGTTACTGACACTTAAAACAACCTTTCGACGGCGTCGCGATTTATTTGGTTTTGGCTTAGGCTTGGTTTACGTTATTAATATTATAGATGCAAATATAGATGCACATCTAAAAACGTTTGATATAGGCGATAATTTAAGTTTAAAAATTTTACCTAAAACCGATATTTATCAAGCAGGTGGACAGATGTGCTTCACGGGCGGTGTGGCCTTGCGTTTACAATTTAAGTAAACGCTTGCCTGAGCCGAGTTAAATACAACTGCTATTAATTTTGATTTAAAAAATTTGGTAATACTGAATCCAAATACCGTTTATAGGTTTTCCCGATTGGGATAAGGGTTTTGTGGATTTCAATAGTTGCCTCACCCACATGTTGAATATACGATGTATTAACAATAAACGATTTATGTACCCGAATAAGCGAAGTTCCTTTGAGGCGTTCTTCCATTTCGGAAGTCGTAAAATGTGTAATTAAGTTTTTAGTAGTTAAGAAAATTTTTATGTAGTTACCTATACTTTGCATGTATTGCACATCGCTAAGTAAAACTCTATGCAATTGACCGTCGGCTTTAACATCAATGTGAGTTACTTTTACTTCGCGTTGTGTTTTTAAAAGTAGGGCTTCCTTTGCTTTTTCTGTGGCTTTTAAAAAACGTTCAAAACGAATCGGTTTTAATAAATAATCAGATACATCTAAATCAAACCCATCAACCGCGTACTCTGAATAGGCTGAGGTAATAACAATTTGTGGCGAATGCTGTAACATTTTTATAAATGCTAACCCATCCAATTCGGGTAAATTAATATCTAAAAAAATAAGATCTACTGGCACTTCTTTTAAAAATTGATACGCTTCCAACGCATTAAAAAATTGTTTTACACACACCCATTCGTTCAACTTCGAAATATAGTTTTGAAGCACACGGTGCGCGCCCAGTTCATCATCAATAATAATACAAGTATAAGGTTTCACAGCACAGTTATTTTTAAGGAGGCGTAATGTTTTTTAGCTTCTTCATAAATGATTAATTGGTGGTTATTTTCATACACTAGTTCCAATTGCCGTTTTAAATTACGAATACCTTTTTGAGTGGTATTAACAATGGGCGTATCCGAAATGCCATTCACCACATTTACTTCTAACAGATTTTCGTTTAATTGAATGGTAATATCTACGTGTGCTTGCTTAATGCTATTGGTGCCGTGTTTAAATGCGTTTTCAATCAACGGAAAAAATAAGAGTGGTATCATTTTTATCCGTTCGGGTTTAAGCAAGTTTTCTTTCCAGGTAATGTTACAACGTTCGCCTAATCGCTCTTGCTCAAACGCCAAATAGTTTTTAATAAACGAAACACTTTCGGTTAATGGAATTTCTTGGTTATCGGCACTTTCGGTTATGTGCCGCATTAACTCGCTTAAACGTAATACCAGTTCTTTTCCCTTGCCGTGATCGTTTACTAATAAATAGCTATAAATGTTATTCAAGGCATTGTATAAAAAGTGAGGTTGGAGTTGTATTTTTAGTTGTTTAAGTTCTAAGTCTCGCTTCAAAAATTGAATCTCTAACCATTGGTGCCGTTGCTGATAATAAAGGTATCCGTAGTGAATTGCCAAACAAACGTAAACTATAAGTAATCGGTTAATTAAAAATGAAATGGCATAAAACTTTTCGCTAAAACTGTATTGAAGTAATTTGGCCGCACAAAAATCAAGTGTGAAAACACCAATTTGTATCACTAAATAAAAGGGCCACTTTTTTTTATTGAAAAATTGAGGAAATACATATAAGTTATGAAGTAAAAAAATACTGTAGAGTTGTGTATATAAAACAAGATATACAAAGATGTGTTTGGTACTGGTTTCTTTTGACTTAAATACAAAAAGTAAGAGCAGCCATAAACCAAATAAGCTGGCATAAATGATACTATTCCGTTTATAGAACGCTTGCATGTACTGTATAAATTTACGGTGTTTATTTATAAGTTAACCATTGCAACGTAGAAAGAATGACCAACTGCTTTAATCAAAATATAAGGGTGTAGCTATAATACCAAACTGTTATTGACTTTATGCGCAGTATTTTTGAGTAAAACTATAGTTATGAAATATTGTATTGTTATTGCGGCTTGTCTTTTAAAAATTAATCTAAGCTATTCGCAAACGCTTATTGTACCGGGTAGTCAACTTATCAATTATAAACTGTTGCGTAACCAAACGTTAAATTATAAACTGCAATTGCTTACTAATAACGATGAAATTAAGAGTGAAATGAAAATGCGTAAAACACAAGTTGTTATGCCTAAAACGAAGCAAATATGCGTGGTTCAGGAGTTTGATGGTATGGGCGAAAAAATCGTTGACTCAACTTTTGCACATTTTAATACGTTATTGCCTCAACGAATGAGCATGACCTCCGATAGAAAAGGACAGGTAATGCGGTTAACTTTTAACGGAAAAAATATTCACGCTTTTAGTAAACGTAAAGAACCTATTACCGATACCATTCACGTTATTGAAGAACCTTATTTCGATTCGAACCTCATGGATTGTTTAATTGGTGCAATTCGTTTCGAGAAAGATAGCGTGTTTAAAATTCACTTTTATACTTTTGAACGAAATGGAAAAGATACTTATTTCATTAAACGCATTGGTGAAGAGCCATTAACTTGGAATGGGAAAGAAGTAAATACTTGGCATATTACTTTGCAAGATGAAAAAGGCAACACCATGGGTAATAGGCCTTACGATTATTGGATAGATAAAAGCCGAGGTGTTCTACTTAAACAAGAGTTAGTTTTAACGGCTCGTGGTAAAACCCGAATTATTTTAAGCGAATAGTTTATAAGCTGTTTAAACAGTTTCTATTGTTGACTTAGTATGTTCAAACTTTTTTCAATTAATACTTCCACACTTTGTTTGTAGTTATTGGTAAACTCTTTTCGTACCCGATTAGCAATAATAACGCATACTGTTAAGCATTGATGGCCCAATAGTTTTCCTAAGCCATATAAGGCCGAGGTTTCCATTTCGAAATTGGTAATGCGGTGTTCGTTAAATTGAAAGGCGGTTAACGATTCGTTTAATCCTTGCATGGCCGCGCGTAGTCTAATTTCTCGTCCTTGTGGACCATAAAAGCCAGGTGCTGTTGCCGTGATGCCTACAAACGTTTCCGATTTAAAACGGCTTAATAAACTGTCGGCAGCTTTTACACAATAGGGATAAGGTAAATTAGGCAACCAGTGCGTGTGTGCCATAAATGCCTCGCTAATGGCCGTTTCGTTAACGTCTTTCCAATTACTGTAATAATTCAATAAGCCATCTAAGCCCAACCCATGCGAACTGGCCACTAATCCATTAACTGGAATGTGTGCTTGCAATGCGCCACTGGTTCCTAAACGAATAATATTAAGCGAACGCAATTGTGCATTTAACTCTCGCTTTTGCGGATTGATGTTAACGGCCGCATCCAACTCATTTAAAACAATATCAATGTTATCTGTTCCAATACCAGTACTCAATACTGTGAAACGTTTCCCGTTGAAACGACCTGTGTGCGTAACAAACTCGCGGTGTTCAGTTTTAAAATCTATTTCAGAAAAATAGCTCGATATTTGTGCTACACGATGCTGATCGCCCACCACAATAACATCGTCTGCAATGTTTTCGGCCAGTAAATTGATGTGATACACTCTGTTTTCTGGTGTAAGAATTAATTCGGTTTCTGGATAAGTCATTTACAAATATAAAGAAATTAGAAAATAGTGTATTTATGCTAGCAAAGCACCTCTAATAATTGCTAAGTGGTTCAAAATTTATAAGTATCTTCACGAACTTATTTTTTAACTATGGAACAGTTCTTAAAAAACTTAGGAATAAAAGAAATAAACGAGGGTTGCGCTACTGGAAATACTTGGTTTTCGAGTGGTGAACTTATCGAAAGCTATAGCCCTGTTGATGGGAAATTAATAGCCAAAGTAAAAGCGGCTACTAAAGCCGATTATCAAAAAGTGATGGCAGCGGCTAGTGCAGCTTTTCTGCAATGGCGAAGTGTACCTGCTCCCAAGCGTGGCGAGATCGTGCGTCAGTTTGGCGAAAAATTGAGAACTAAAAAAGCCGATTTGGGTAAACTTGTTTCTTACGAAATGGGCAAATCGTATCAAGAGGGTTTAGGCGAAGTGCAAGAGATGATAGACATTTGCGATTTTGCAGTAGGCTTATCGCGCCAGCTTTATGGATTAACCATCCAAAGTGAGCGTGCCAATCACCGCATGATGGAGCAATGGCACCCTTTGGGGGTCGTGGGTATTATTTCGGCATTTAATTTTCCGGTTGCGGTTTGGAGTTGGAACACCGCCTTAGCTTGGATTTGTGGCGATGTGTGCGTTTGGAAACCTTCTGAAAAAACACCACTTTGCTCAATTGCTTGCCAACATATTTGGAATGGAGTAGCTAAAGAAAATAATTTACCAGAGGGTATTTCGTGTTTAGTGAATGGATATGCCGAAGTGGGCGAATTTTTAACGGCCGATACTCGCGTGCCTTTGGTTTCGGCAACGGGCTCAACGCGCATGGGCAAATTGGTTGGTGCTAAAGTTGCCGAGCGTTTCGGAAAAAGTATTTTAGAGTTAGGTGGTAATAACGCCATCATTGTAAGCGAACACGCCGATTTAAACATGACCATTATTGGCGCAGTATTTGGCGCAGTTGGTACAGCAGGTCAGCGTTGCACAACAACACGTCGCTTAATTATTCACGAAAGCATTTACGACTCGTTGAAAGAACGTTTGGTAAAAGCGTATGGCCAATTAAAAATTGGTAATCCGTTAGATGAGCGCAATCACGTAGGGCCTTTAATTGATAAGGATGCAGTGAAAGCGTATCAAAATGCGTTAGAACGTGTGATTGCCGAAGGTGGTAAAATTATTGTACCCGGTGGTGTGTTAGATGGTAGAGGGTATGAGAGTGGTTGTTATGTGAAACCCGCCATTGCAGAGGCTCGCAACGATATGGAAATTGTTCAACACGAAACGTTTGCACCCGTGTTGTATTTAATGAAGTATAAAACTTTGGAGGAAGCCATTGCCATGCAAAATGGAGTGCCGCAAGGTTTATCGAGTGCTATTATGACGCTCAATGTGCGCGAAGCCGAATTGTTTATGAGCGCATCGGGTAGCGATTGTGGCATTGCCAATGTCAACATAGGTACTAGCGGTGCCGAAATAGGCGGTGCTTTTGGTGGCGAGAAAGAAACAGGTGGTGGTCGCGAAAGTGGCTCAGATGCTTGGAAAGCCTATATGCGCCGCCAAACCAATACCGTTAATTATGGAAGCAACTTGCCTTTAGCGCAAGGTATTAAATTCGATTTTTAATAAAATAGTAAAAACAAAATATCATGAAAATCACAAAAAACAGGGTTGTGAGTGTGAATTATCACCTGAGCACTTCCATTGATGGCGAAGCCGAACAACTCGTAGAACAAACCAGTACAGAACAGCCTTATGTGTTTTTATGTGGTTACGGTGAGGTGTTACCGCAATTTGAAAGTGTTTTAGAAGGGAAAGAAAAAGGACATCCCTTCGATTTTAAAATAGCTGCCGAACATGCTTATGGATTAGTGGAAGAAGATTATATTGTAAACATTCCGCGAAAAGCATTTGAAATTGAAGGTCAATTTGATGCAGAACGCATTCGTGTGGGCGAAGAAGTGCCTATGAACGATGCAGAAGGTAATCAATTAATGGGAATAGTTTTAGAAGTAAGCGACGAGCAAGTGCGCATGGATTTTAACCATCCATTAGCCGGCCATGAATTACATTTTGTGGGCGAAGTACTCGATGTGCGCGAAGCCACATCCGAAGAATTGGATCATGGGCATGTGCATGGGGCTGGTGGGCATCACCATTAATAGTTAGTAGTGTTAGTGTAAATTTTTATGAGGCATTCCATATAACTTAACTAATCTATTTATTAGTTAAGTTATAGGCTAGTTCTGAAAAAACCTTGCTTTATCCGAGATTATGCAATAGAAATCTATTACGAGCCGAAATCCCTTCAAAACAGTCACTTTTCTCCTTCACCATAGAAGCACTATGCCTCAGTCGAAAAAGTACCTGTTTTATTGGGCTTTCGACTCTCACTACGATTCCTATTGCATAATCTCGGTTTAGAAAAATCATATTTGGACCAAAGACTTTGTCCATAAAGTTTGATACGCTCAGGCGTAAAGCTCGCAAAGGGGGAAATGAATTAAAAATAATGTACTAAAAAATCCTTGTTAAGATTGTCAAAAAAAGATCTTTAACTACGAATTGTAACCTCTCATCTTATCTACTAATTTTTTAATCTGATTATAGATTTGGCTCTAAAGTTTCCCCTCCTCGAAATTTAGTATGATAATACCAACATCATTTCTAAAAGATACGTTGACCCAGTTTCTTTTTCACTTATACTTCCTCAAAAATTATACCCGTAGGCCTTGCTACGCCTATAATTTTTTCGTCGCCTAAAAGAAAAATAATTCTGGTTCAACTTGTATCTTTTAGAACCGATATTCGTATAAATCCCTTGCCAGATAAGGCTTAGAGTCGTCTAAATAAATCTTTAATGTAATCGAGTGTGGCTATTTCTTTATAGTTATCGCCAAAGGCATGATGCCACATAAATGGTAAATTATAACTTACGGTTGCCATTTTCGTTATTGTTTCTTCATCCCAATCTTTACTTAAATGTTGAGGTAAAACAATTTGATGTGTGGCAATCATTTCCATAAACTCGCTGTGTCCCTTTTTATAAATATCGCCGAGGTGTTGAAAGATAAGGCAATTGGCATAACAATGCCGTGTTCCTAAAATTTTTGAAAGGCCATAGCTTAACGCGTGGCAAACGCCTACTTCGCTATAGGTTAAACTTAAACCGCCCATTAAAGAGGCTACCATTAACTTATCGTCGTTCTCTGGGGTTTGCCCAGCTTTAGAGCCTAAATAAACTTCGCGGCATAACTTTAGGGCTTGCTCGCCATAAGCTAAACTAAACGCATTGTTACGAATCCCTGTTTCTGATTCGATGCAATGGATGTAAGTATCCATGCCTGTATAAAACCACCAATCTCTTGGCACCGAGGCAATAAGTTCGGGGTCTAAAATAACTTGGTTAAACACCGTCCAATCGCATTTTAAACCTAATTTTTTTTCGGGTCCAGTTAAAACGGCAGTCATGCTTACCTCGGCACCAGTTCCGCTAATGGTTGGCACACCCAAGTGGTAAACCCCCGCTTGTTTAATTAAGTTTAAGCCTTGATACAAAGTAGAAGAGCCAGGGTTAGTAAGCATTAACGATAAGGCTTTGGCTATATCCATAATGCTTCCGCCACCAATACCAATAACGCCACTTGGTAAGCCTTTTGTTTGCAAAATTTCATCGCGCAACGTATCTATTTGTTGGGTGGTAGGTTCATAGGGATCTACATCTATAAAATAAATTAAATCTTCGGGTAAGTTTTGTAATTGGGTACTTAATGGTTTTCCTTTAAAATAATTATCAATCACATAAACAAAATAGCCTTTGTTTTCTTTACGAACAGGGGCTACAGTTTCGGCCAACTGCGCGAAAGCTCTTCGACCATACGTTACCTTATCAATGTTTTTAAAATTCTTGTGTGTCATACTTTTCTAGTATTATAAATCTATGAAGCGTTTACGATCTTCTTGTTTTAACAGAGCGCAGTGTTCAATGCGTCCAAACCATTTCATGCGGCGTTTGGCAATCCAATCATATACCCCATTGCGAATAAATGGTGGAATAATTATAAACACCATTAACGCAGGCCACAAGCCTTTCATGTAAGTGGTTACGCGCAAGGCGGCACACGATTTAATGAAAGCTTGGTTACCTCTAATGAGAATAACGCTGTCGGTTTTGGTAGTGTCTATTTCAAAGTAATCGGTGAGCTGTTTAGCCGTTGGCGATTGCAATGAAATAAATTTTAAGTGTGGGCGTTTCTCGCGTTGCAAATAAAATTGTATGCTTTTATTGCAGAAGCCACATTCGCCGTCAAATAATAAGAGCGGCTGTAAGGCCAATATTTCGTTTAATTCCATCAGGGGCGTAAAAATACATAATAAGGGTCAACCGACAATTCAACGCGTCGTCTTTGTTCGGTGAATGTAGTTAAATTAATAAAACTTAAAAAACCATTTCTACCGCTGCAAACGCTGGTGTGATGTGGTGCTGGGCCTTGCGTTAATAAATTACGACTGGCCGCATACAAAATATTGGTAGCGGGGTCAATAGCAAATCCATGTGGTTGAAAGCCTGCCTGTGTAGTTTCGATGCCATAGGTTGCTAAATCTACCCTTTGTATTAAACCGTGCGCACCAGCAACCGTTGCCGAATCATAAGGAAAAGAAATATAAACTTTGTTTTGATAAACTTGCATTTCTTGTGGATAGATGGCAACGTTTACAACCTGCGTAACGGAATTTTGAGCAATGCTAAAAACCCGCAGTTCATTAGATTTTTGGCAGGTAATTAATAAATCTTGTTGATTGGGGGCTAATAAAATTTCGTGTGGGTCTAGCTTAGGCGTTGGGTTAGGTGCCACTCCGTTTTCGAGCGAAAGCGTAACGGGATTAGCGAATGCGGTATCGCTTGCATAAATAAAATTACCAATTTGACGGGTAATATAAACTTTGTCTTCTGTGGCGTTTAAGCAAATACCGTGTGGTACTGTAAAGCCACCTTGCACGCGAATGCAGCGCATGTTTTCTAAATCAATAACAGCCACTTGGCCATTGGCATTATAAGATGCGCAAAAGGCTTTTTTACTGTCTTTGGTTATAACAAGTGTATTCCAATCTTTATTAATGGTGTTGGCGGGTTGCCCTGGCATAAATAGGTTGGCTTGCCCTACCAACACATCATCACTGCACCTAAATTTTTGAATAATAGAATTAGCTAAAAAAATAACGTACCAGTATTGACCATCTCCAGAAACTTTTACCGAGTGTGGCGACTCAATAACCGAGGGGTTTACACCTACTTCGATGTAGCGTATGGGCAATCGGGTTGCCGCATCAATAACGGTTACAACATCGCAGCCTTGGTTAACTACATAAAGTTTACGACGGTTTGGCGGCTGTTCAAACTTAATTTCGCCATTGAGGTTGGGTGCCCCTCTATCTATCCAATTCTTTAAGGTTTCTACCTCGCTGCGCGCGAGTGGCGAACCATTTAACGGCATGGTAGGAACATTAATGTTACCCAAATCGGGATAGGTGTTACAAAATGTAAATAAAGTTGAAAACTTAGATTGAAATGGAATTACGGCTGCACCACTTTTTCCACCTTGAAAAAGTGCATCCCACGAACTCAAGTTTAAATTACTCGCTGCCTCAAAACTAGCACCGTTATGGCAGCCCGCAGTAGCACAACGGTTTGTGATAATACGGCTTATTTCTGGAGGATAATCCCCAACTGATACTTTTCCTGTATCTTTTCTACAAGTGCAAAAAATACCAATTAAAATAGGTAGTAATAAAACTAGAATGTTTCGCCTCATTCTTGCTTAATTAATTTATGCGTTTGTTGAATCCATTGCCCTTGCTGTTTGGCTTTTACTTTTACAAAATAAATACCCACAGGCAGTTCATTTAATTCGAGTGTGGTTTCCATGCTTGGCAGTGCTTCGGATTTAAGAATTTGCCCCATTGTATTTAAAACTTCGACCTGTGCGCTAGTGAAGGCATTGTTTTGCAGTTGAACCACCAGTATTGTTGTTGTTGGGTTGGGATAAATCGAGGAAAACAATCCTTTTTTAAGTTGCTGTTCTTCTAAACCAATTGCTGATTTTTTGGAGGAGAAATAACTGAGCCCGCCACTAAAATTTCCGAGCAGTAAATCTCGTTTTCCATCGCCATCAATATCTTCGTACAAGGGTGTAGCTTGTTCGCCTTCGTTAATGTTGTTAAGATTTGAAGCCACTAACACCACCGAACTTAAATTGGTGGCTATGTTGTATAAAAACAATCGGCCTTCAACATTGCCGAGTAAGAGTTTTAATTGGTTGTTTTCGCGGTAAAAAAATGGAGCAGCATACCCTTCGTTTAAATACCTTAAAATAGAACCTTCACAATCAATGTTTCCGAAAGTGTTGGTTACTAACGAAAAGGCTGGAACACTAGTGGTACCTGTGTTTCGGTAATACGCAATGTTTCCATTTCGCATACCAATCATCACATCAAGTTTACCGTCTAAGTCCATGTCTATTAATTGCGGATAGCCTTCGCTCGAAATGGTGTTAACGTTAAAGGGATTGGTTCTAATAATCGAAAAATTACAAGTATTGCCAGCACCCGCCGTATTTTCGGCCCAATGTAAGGTGCCATAATTATCGCAATACAACAAATCTATATCGCCATCGGCATCTATATCGCCAGTAGTTGGCGAAATGGTTAAATAATTTTTGGTGCTAAGGGCAGCGTAATCTCTTGTAACCAGCGAGAAAGCGGGCTGACTAAGGGTACCTACGTTTCGATACAAAGCTAATTGCGCTTTTGTGCCATTCACCAAGTAGTATCCATTATTCCCAATAATTAAATCTTTTTTGCCGTCGTTGTCCACATCTAAATAAGTGGGATTAAATCCTTGCCCTAAATCTATCATCTCATCTTGAAATAGATTGTCTTTTATAAATTGAAAATTGGGATTTGTTAGGGTGCCATTATTCTTGTAATACCACACGCTTTTGAAGTTGAGGCCATTGGTATTAGGTGACGCAATTAAATCGTTGAGGTTATCGCCATCTACATCTAGGTTATAAACGCATGGAAAAGAATTAAAACGAATCCGTTGTGTATTATTTTTATTAGGATAGTTTGGAAACATCCGTGTGGTGTCTGTTAAGTGCGCACTGGCGGCGTTTCCAGTATTTTCGGCGTAAATGATGCTGTTGCAACTGATATCTCCTAAAATTAAATCTTGGTCGCCGTCGTTATTGCGATCGAAACACATTAAGCACGAGCCAGCGTGAAGCGTTTGTTCCACATCTTCTAATTCGTTGGGTAAAGGCCTTGCGGGACATTGGTTAAATTGCATCACACAATTATTTTCGCTAATGCGCCCCCAACAGGCATTCGATAAATTAAACACTAAACTGTCGGCATGGCCATATAGTTCTTTACTTTGGTTTTTATGATATTCGATCATAATGCCATTTTGGGAGAAAGTCAATATGTCTAAGTCGCCGTCGCCATCAATATCGGCAATGGCCGGCACAGAAACTGAACTCACTAATAAGTTGGCTACTGCATTAGGATTGGGTGGATTGTAATTACTGAGTACTTGTATGGTTACCAATGAGAAGGTTAAACCTGAGTTTAGTGTAGAAATATTTTTAAAAACTTGTATGCCGCCGAAGTAAGATGCAAAAATATCTTGTTTTCCATCGCCATTGTAATCTCTTAAAATGGACCAATTGTCAACTCTCGGAAACCGTGTATTTAACTCCCCTGCACTTTCATAAATAGCTTGACCAGAGTTCCCTTTTTTGATAAACCCTTTGTAACGGCCATACGCATTGTTGGTTGTTTTATCGTAGGCTACTACATCGTTTATTCCATCTTGATTAATATCTAAGGCTGAGAAATTGCAAAAGTTTAGCCCACCAGCCAATGGCATTCTTAATAATTTACCGTTTTCGTAAACGCTAAATGTATCGCGCCCAATGGGTAATTGCGCTTGGCAACAAAACGCACTGCACAAATGAATAAGAAGAAGAAGAAGGAAATACCGCATACGTTAGTCAAATATAAACATTTTGATAAACATTTTTTATACTCTTAAAACAATTAAAACGTGTAAGTGTTTGATTTATTTGATAACGAAGCCAATTTTAACACCTCATTTAAAAAAAAGCGAAGTTATTTTTTTGTAATTTTAATCTTTAACTTGAATAAGCGTTTTTTATATTTAATCTTGTGTTTGCATTTGTGTTGCGTGAGTTTGGCAACGCATATAGTTGGTGGCGAAATGATTTACGATAAGCTAAGTGGCAATAGTTACCGAATCACTTTAAAAGTTTACCGCGATTGTTTTAATGGTGTGCCGCCTTTTGATGGTTTGCCCAATTCGGGTGGTGGAATTGCCCCTGCTATTATTACGGTTTATCAAACCAATGGCTCTGTACTTTTTGGCTCGTTCGATATTGGCGCACCTGTTATCACCAACATTCCTCCAAGCATTAATAGCCCTTGTATTATTACCCCCAACAATGTATGCGTTGAAGAAGGGATATATACCTTCACACTTAATTTACCGCCTATTGCAGGTGGATACGATGTTATTTACCAAAGGTGTTGCCGCAATAATACTATTTTAAACCTCGTAAATCCTGGGGGAACAGGTTCTACTTATTACACGCACGTTAATGGGAGTGATGAAACTCTAAATAATTCTTCGCCTCGATTTAAAAAATTTCCGCCTATTTTTGTTTGCCAAGGGTTAAACATTGCTTTCGACCATGCGGCAATAGACCCCGATGGCGATCAATTGGTGTATTCGTTTTGCCCAGCGTTTAATGGTTTAGATGGTTGTTGTCCCGTGGTTAATTCCTCGCCCAATCCACCCAACACTTCATGTCCATCGCCTCCTATTGCTTGCCCTCAAGTTGCGCCGCCTCCACCTTTTCCTTTTGTAGCTTATACTTCTACGTTTACGGGTGTATCGCCTATGGCTTCTTTACTTACAGCACCGATTACTATTAATTCTACTACTGGTTTTTTAAATGGTAAACCCAGCACGCTTGGGCAATGGGTAGTGTGTGTGTGTGTGCAAGAGTTTAGAAATAACCAATTGATAGGGACGCACTACCGCGATTTTCAATTTAATGTGGTGAGTTGTAGTGTAACCGTGGTGAGTGTGATTAAACCACAGGTGGATTTGTGCGAAGGGTTTTCGGTTAATTTTGTCAATCAAAGTGTGGGGGCTAATACTTTTAAATGGGATTTTGGTGTTTTACCTATTAATAATGATACTTCGAATACGACTAATCCTTCTTACACTTATCAAGATACGGGAAAATATGAAGTAACGCTAATTGCTAACCCAGGCAAGCCTTGCGCAGATACTAGTAAAAATATTTTTTCGATTTATCCAGTACTCGATATTAATTTTCCGCCCGCGGCTAGGCAATGTTTAAAAGGCAATGCGTTTAATTTTACCGTACAAGGGGTTTACAGCGCGGCCAGTTCGTTTACTTGGAATTTTGGTGCCGCTGCCACGCCTTCTGTTTCACCTTCGCTAACGGTAACCAATGTGAGTTTTAATCAGCCCGGTAAATATTTTATTAAACTATTTGGTAAACAAACCACTTGTGTGGATTCGTTTATAGATACTATTAGGGTTATTAAACCTCCCGAGGCCAAAATTAAAAATTTTCCTACCCGCCTGTGCGACCCCGCCACCGTGGCTTTTAGCAACGGCAGCAGCGGCGACTTGCCCATGCGTTATGTTTGGAAATTTAACGACGGTACTTCGAGTACCGAATATGAACCCAGTAAAGTATTTAGTCCCGCTGGTGTTTACTCGGTGACTTTAACTGCTATTACAACAAGTTTATGTATAGATAGTAGTTTTTTTAGTATTAACACCATTACCGTTTCGCCTACACCCAAAGCCAGCTTTGTGGCTACCCCAACCGTTGTTAGTATTTTTGATGCTGAGATTTTATTCACCAATCAATCTACACCCGATGTTGCCTTTTGGGAATACGATTACGGCGATGGATTTGGCAGCAGTTTAGCCAACAGTTACCACACTTACCGCAAGTATGGCACTTATTTAGTGAATCAAAAAGTTAGTAATGCGTTCGGATGCCGCGACTCGACTACTCGTGAAATTATTATTTTACCTGAGTTTCGCTTTTGGATACCTAATACGTTTACGCCTAATGGTGATAATTTGAACGATATTTTTATGCCTTCTATTATTGGGGTGGAAGAGTATAATTTTGAAATTTTTGATCGTTGGGGTGAATTTATTTTTCAATCGAATGATATTGAACGGGGTTGGAATGGGAAGTTAGGTGGTAGCTTGTGTAAACAAGATGTTTACGTGTGGCGCATTACGTTTCGTAATGTGGTATCTAAAAAACGTGAACAACACTTTGGGCATGTTACTTTATTACGAAGTGATTTTTAATCTAAGTTTGAAGCAAGCCTTGCTTTAGAATTAAGCTATAACTTATGGATTTTGTTGCGTATGTGGCACGCGCAAAGAGCGCAAAGGAAGAGGGGTGTTATAGTTTAATTGAAGTTTGGAAGTGGCACGCAAAGGTGCATAGGGCGCAAAGGAAGAGGTGTATTTATAGTTTAATTGAAGTTTGGAAGTGGCACGCAAAGGCGCAAAGGGCGCAAAGGAAGAGGTGTATTTATAGTTTAATTGAAGTTTGGAAGTGGCACGCAAAGGCGCAAAGAGCGCAAAGGAAGAGGTGTGTTTGTAGTTGGATTTTGTTTATAAACTCAAAGGGCTGTTCACAAAAAGAGCGTGTGAGTATTGTTTAGTACTATACATTTACAAATTAAAAAACAATTTATGGAAAGTGTTTTAGCGTATTGGTGGATTATTATTCCCGTTTTATTAATCGTATTTTACAAACTTATTTTTCGGTTGTTTGGAATTATTATTGTACCCGAAGATAAGATTGGTTTGGTAACCAAAAAGTTTGTGTTGTTTGGAAAAGCGGAGTTGCCACCCGGGCGCATTATTGCCACCGAGGGTGAGTCGGGGTTTCAGGCACAATCGTTAGCCCCTGGTATTTATTTTTGGAAATGGATTTGGCAATTTGAAATAACCTTGCAGGCTTTAACGGTTATTCCGCAAGGTAAAATTGGCTTGTTGGTGGCCAAAGATGGTAAGGAATTAGAAACGGGTCGTATTTTAGCGCGTAAAGTGCCTTGCGATAGTTACCAAGATGCCGAAGCGTTTTTAAGTAAAGGTGGGAGCAAGGGTCGTCAAAGTGCTTACATTACTGCGGGTACTTATCGCATCAATACGTTTCTGTTTGAAATTTATACGGTGGATATGTTTACCGTTAATGAAAATATGGTGGGTATTGTAACTACTTTGGATGGTAGCCCCATAGAGGAGGGCAACATTGCTGGTAAAACAATAGAAAGTCATAATAATTTTCAAGATACGGATGCGTTTTTATCTTCGGGAGGTAACAAAGGTTTGCAGCCACAAGTTATTTTAGCGGGTAGTTATTATTTAAATCCTTGGTTTGCATCGGTTGAACAAATTAAAATGACGGAGATACCCATTGGTTGTGTGGGCGTGGTTATTAGTTATGTTGGTAAGGAAGGAAAGGATTTGAGTGGGATTGAATTTAAACATGGTAATATTGTTAGCAAAGGCGAAAAGGGTGTGTGGGCCGAGCCTTTAGGACCAGGGAAATATCCCATTAACACTTATATTATGCGGGTAGAGTCGGTACCAACCACCAACTTGGTTTTAAATTGGGCCAATGCACGAAGTGAGGCGCATCAATTGGATAAACATTTGAGTACGATTACGGTGCGCAGTAAAGATGGGTTTCCGTTTAATTTAGATGTGAGCCAAATCATTCATATTCCTACTAACGAAGCACCAAAGGTAATTGCACGTTTTGGGAATATGGTCAATTTAGTGGGTCAGGTATTAGAGCCTACCATTGGTAATTATTTTCGTAACTCGGCACAAGATAGCGATGTGATTGCGTTTTTGAGTAGTCGGAAAGAACGCCAAGATGCCGCTAAGAAACGCATTAGCGAAGTATTGGATCAATACAACGTTAATGGCGTTGATACTTTGATAGGCGATATTGTGCCTCCAGATAGCTTAATGAAAACACTAACTGATCGTAAAATTGCGGAAGAACAAAATACAACTTTTGAAACGCAAAAAAAAGCTGAGGTTACCCGTCAAGCTTTAGAAAAAGAAACGGCTGTTGCAGATATGCAAAAGGAAATTGTGAAGGCCGATCAAGGTGTGTGGATTAGCGAACGGATTGCCGATGCCGCCGTGAAGAAAGCAACAGGCGAAGCACAAGGTGTAAAAATTAGTAGTAATGCCGAAGCCGATCGTTTAAAAGTGATTGCGGCAGCCGAAGCAGAGCGTACCAAATTAGCGGCTAATGCCGAAGCGGAAAAGATTAAAGCCTTAGCAAATGCCGATGCCGAAAAAATTACGGTAACGGGTAAGGCCGAAGCCGATAAAATTTTAGCAATTGGTAAGTCGAATGCGGAGTCGTATAAGTTAAGTGTTGAGGCAATGGGTGGTGATAATTTTACCAAATTAAAAGTAACCGAACAAATTGGTAAAGAGCGTATAAAAATTATTCCAGAGGTATTGATTACAGGCAATGGCGATGGGCAAAATGGGCCTATTAATGGCTTGTTGGGCTTGCAGTTGTTAGATGGAATTATGGACAGAAGCAAGAAGATGGGTGGAGCTACTGACGAGACAAAGGGTTAACGAATACAAGGTATAACAGGGATATAGAATAGACGCATTGTAAGTAAGTTTTTTTGTGGTGCTTGGTTGCGATGTTTTTTTGCGCTAAGTTTTGTTAGAAGTCGAGCATTGCTAAAGGAAAGTGTTGTTTGGAATAAAAGTGATTATTTGATTGGTGGTTTTGTGTGTAAGATGGGAATGGCACGCAGAGGTGAAAAGTTAGGTGCAAGGCTAAAAAACGACGACTGACAATAGACAATAATTCGTTGACAACTTCGACCAACTTCGAAGCTAGAAACGGATAATTGGAGTAAATTTGAAATCTAGTTATAGAGAGCAGAATGGTAAATCAAAAACCTGGACTTTACGGAGTAAAATATTCAAACAGGGACTTTGTCCAAGCCGACACTTGGGGTAAGAATCAATTTAACTCTTCATTCCCTGCGAGTTTGACAAACTTTATGGCTTCAAAAAACTTAGACAGTATTTATATATTTCTTGACAAAGAGCTCAAAGTTAAACACGGTAAGATTACGGCTGAAAAACTATATGGCATAAAGCCAATCTCGGACGATTTATTTTTCTCCTTTGAAAGTCAATATACACCATATCAACAGTTAGTTATCGGAACTTTGCCAAGAGTTGACTTGGTTACTCAATCAAGAAGCAACGGACAAGTTTTGCGACCGATTGAAGTAAAGCTCACCGCTATACCCGACAATTCAACTTGTTATTTAAGCGAAGAAAATTATGGCTGTGAAATTGTAATAAGACCCGATACGATTGTTTATTTGGCTTGCAGTATTGCAGAAAATTTTAAAGATAATCGAGAACAGCTTATTCAATTATTGGGAAATAAGTTTGACAAGATAAAAGATTGGACACATGGAACTTCAGTATGGGCTTATATTCCAGATATGATTTTTGCCATAGACAAAATAGTACTTTCTGTTTTGGGAAAACAAGAGCCGATTTTGTTACAACCTATTTGGAAAACGAGCGGAAAATCGCCCAAGCTTTCAAATAATTGTTTAGATGTTTTTGTGTGGAGCAATTTTGCTTTCACACAACTTTTTGTTAATGTTGCACGTGGAGAACTTTCTGAGAATAACAAAATCACAAGACAGATAAGAACAATTATTTGGTTGTTCAAAATGCTTTATGATTTCGCTAAACAAGGATAAATTAATCATCACAAAATCATAGACGAACTGTCCTACAACACAAAAAACGACAAAGCTTTTGCGGTTAGCGGACGTGTTACACATAAGTATATGGCTTGTACTGAATTAACCAAACCAAGGATTGAAAAGAAAGACATCAAAAAAATCATTCTTGATGGAGGTCAAAATTTGTTGAGTCCTGAAAGACGGTTTGATGCAATTATTTACAGCTCACCTGAACTATTTACATAATGGAAACAGTAGATTTATTTTCAGGTTGTGGCGGTTTGTCGCTAGGGTTTCAAAATGCAGGTTTTGAAATCTTAGCTGCATTTGATAAATGGGAACCAGCAGTAAAAGTTTATAGAGGAAATTTTAATCATCCAATTTACGACACTGATTTAGGTAGTGAAGAAGGTCTTGAATTTGTTAAGAGCTTAAAACCGAAAATGATTATTGGTGGTCCACCCTGTCAAGATTTTTCAAGTGCAGGAAAACGTGATGAAACAAGGGGTAGAGCAGACTTAACAATTTCCTATACTAACATTGTAGTGGCGGCTAAACCTGAGTGGTTTGTAATGGAAAACGTTGAAAGAATTACCAAAAGTCATATATTAAAAGATGCAATAAAGATTTTTAAACAAGCAGGTTACGGTATTTCTTATCAAGTATTGGATGCAAGGTTTTGTGGTGTACCACAATCAAGAAAACGTTTTTTCTTGGTTGGACATAAGTACTCAACCGATAATTTTCTAATTCCCTATTTCAACAAAAATTTATCCAGTAAGGAAATGACTTTGTTTGATTATTTCGGTAAATCATTGGGAGTTGAGTATTATTACCGTCACCCAAGAAGTTATGCAAGACGGGGCATTTTCAGTATTTATGAACCAAGTCCAACTATTCGTGGTGTTAACAGACCAATTCCTAAAGGTTATACAAAACACGAAGGCGACCCAGTTGAAATTTCTAACAAGTTAAGACCACTAACAACAAAAGAAAGAAGTTTAATTCAAACATTTCCTAAAGACTTTATTTTCAATGGTACCAAAACTGATTTAGAACAAATTATTGGAAATGCGGTTCCTGTTAAGCTTGGCGAGTATGTTGCAAATTGTATTAACGAATATATAAGCGATAAAAAACAAAACAAGCAAATCACGGTTGGACAATTAAAACTTATGTATCAAGAATGAACAAAGCCCAACAACTAACAGAGGTTTGGCGTAATGGCGGGTTTAGTGAGCCGTATAACAGTTTTGTGTCAATAATCTGCCAACACGCCAAGCTCCGAAAATGTTCGCAAAGGAAAAGATGGATTAAATGTTGGATTCAAGAGGAGATAATTTAAGGGATTGCAAGAAGTTCTTTGGCTACCTTTTATAATTAGTTAATCATGGCTATTGTAATTTACAATAGCCATAATTTTGTGTAACAGCAACTGCGCAAAAGTGATTTTTTTAGAAGTTTACCTTTACTCTTTTTTTTCGGGTATTTGTGTGTTACTTTTTACAAACCAAGAAGAAGTGAAGGCCGTAAAGGTTCCGAAAAGCCCAACGCCAACAGTCATTAAAAGCGCAGCAATTATTCTACCTTCGGTTGTAACAGGGTATTTATCGCCATACCCAACGGTTGTAATTGTAACATAGGACCACCAAATGGCATCTTCGGCTGTTTTTATATTACTGTTAGGATCCGTTTCAAATTGCAGAATGGCAACCGAAGAAAATAAAACCATAAGCACTGCAATGATAGCAACCGATGTTAAAGTGCCTTGTATTTTATTTTTAAAGACGTGCTGCACAATATGTCGTGTTGACCGAAATGCGCGGATAAGTCTTATTAACCGAATAACTCTTAAAAGCCTACCCGAACGCATAAAATCGAAAGTAGGGATACTCGCAATTAAATCAATCCATCCCCATTTCATAAATGCTAATTTGTTTTCGGCTTTTTTAAATCGTACCACGAAATCAAAAAGGAATACTATACAAATACTGTTGTCGATGTAATTGAGTAGTTTGGAAGTTTCAGGCGGGAGTTTAAAAAGAGTATCGGCTAACAGTGCAATTAGTACATAAATGGAAAGTAGTAAAATGAGAAAATTAAGGAAACTTAAATTCTCTTTTTTTTCTTCTTCTTCGGTTGCCATAAACGAGTAAGGTTTGAGAGTTAATTACACACTTGTTGGGTTTTCCATTCTTTTACACCGCCATGTCCCGAACAAGCACCGTTGCCCGTTGCGGTTGATGTTGTATTGTCAACACAAACGGCACCCGTTCTAACACTTGAACAGCTTTTTTTCTTTTTTTTACATTGGATACATGCTAAACTTAAGCATGCTAAAGCGATTACAATATATTTTTTCATGTGTTACTTTTTTTTAGTTGTTTTGGTTGTTTTGGTTGTTTTTGGTTGGAGGGCTTTTTTTATCTCATAGCTTGTTGTATGTGAATGTGTTTTTCCTTTGTCGCTTCTTGTTTTGCGTGTATGCGTTTGCCCGAAAAACGTTTTAGCCGATAGCAGCATTAAAAAGAGAATTATTTTTTTCATAGTAATTGGTATTGGTTAGTTATAGTTGAGTGATTCATTTTTAAAAGGTGTGTTCATCGGCAAATGTAACTGGCCAACGTGCGTTGAAGTTTTATAATATCAATCCCTTTTTTTAATTCTTTTTTGAATGGTTTGTTATAGCCCGATACCCATAGTTCGATTTCACAATCCATGTCTAAAGTGCCAGCGGTTTCTATTAAAAAATGTGTAATGGATTTATAAGGTAAACTGTGGTACTCTTTTTTGCTACCTGTTATTCCTTGCACATCCAGCATAATGAGTCGTTTGTTGGTAAAGACCCATTTGTCGCGAAAAATTTTAAATGCACTTTCAATAATTTCTGTTTCAAAAAGAATGGCATTAAATTCTTTTTCTAATTCGCTACGATCAACCTCGGTAGCATTGCCTAATAAATTGGATAGTAAACTCATGATTTTATTTTTAGGGGGTTAATATTTTTTAAGTAGATGTAGATTATTTTTAGCTTGCTCTAATTGCATGACAAAGTTTTGTATTCTATCGGCTTTGATGCCTTTTATTTGAATGGCAATGTGGCTGCCACCATCGGAGCAAATGCGCATGAGGTAACGTTTACTCAAGTAGTATAACAAAAGAAACAAACCTCCTAAAACAATACCTATTGCGCCAGGCTCTACCCTATAAGACAGAAAAGTAATAAGCCCAAAGGCTAATAATACAATTCCTAAGATGAGCCAAAGCACCGTTTCTTTGTAATACAGTTCGACGGAACTTATTTTTTTGAGGTGAATAGAGATAAATTGTGGATGCTTTTGCGTTCCAAAATTTTGCCTTATTCTGTAATTGGTTAAAATGACACCGTCATCTTCGGTTTTGTTGAGGATGGTTTCGTTTTCTAATAGTAGTGAGTTGTTCATGTTTTATTTTTTTAGGGGTTATTATTTTGTTAATCAAATTCGCGGTAGGTTTCGTAAACGGGTTCATTCCAGTCGCATACACCACCGTGATGCGAGCAAGCACCACGTCCTTTGGCACTCGATTCGGTGCCATCGCAGCAACGTGTAATGTATCCTATTAAGCGTTTTTTTTCAGGATTTATTTTGTTATAAAGTTTTTCAGCAACTTTATTTCCTTGGGTTATGGCTATTTTAAGATCGGCAACTGCGGCTTTACGGTCTCCAGTTTTAATATAACATAAGGCTCTATCGTAAAGGTAAATGGCTTGGTTCGCTTCACGTTGTATTAATTTATTATAAAAGTTTAAGGCCTGTTCATAATTCTTTTTACTTAAAAAACGCTTGGCTACACTAGAGTCTATGGTATTTGCGTGGGCATTTATTTTAGATATATCCTGCGTTTCTGCAAAGCCTTGAGCCTTTTGCAACATAGCGAGTGCGGCTTGTATCGAATCAACTTCATATAATTTTTTACTTTCTCCTAGGTAATAATGCAGCGAGTCTAAACGTTTCTGTTGGGCTATTTCTTTTTCTTTTTTCTGCTCTAAGGATTCGTTAGTAGCTATCCATTCTTTTTTTAGTACATAGCTTGTATAGTAAATTACTAAGACCGCTAATAGGATTAAAGGCAGCAAAACATATAAGATGCGTTTCCATCTATTACTTAAAGCATGTTTAAATACACTCGAAAACAAGGAGTGTAACGCAAAGGGTAAAAGCATACAAAAGGCAATAAAACACAAGGCAAGTGGTAACCAATGGATACCACTTCTTAATAATTGAAGTATAGATACTATCAAAATCAATAAACCTAAACTACCTCTTAGCAGTATGGCTGGGGTTAACCGTGAATGCTTTTTTTTAGGAGGAGTCGTGGTAATTATTTTCTTTGCTTTGGTAATAGGAGGTTCTGTTGGTATTTCGCTTTGATGCGGCGGAGTTGATTCTATTTCATTAATAACACTCTCTTGATGAAGGATGTAGCCCGATACATCGCCTTCGATGTAACCGAGAACTTCATCTTTAGTATAAACTTGTTTACTAAGTATGCAGTTCACTAATTTTAATTCGTTCATCGAAATTTTAAAATAGCGTTCCGTATCATCTAAGTAGCGAAGGCTTACTTTTAATTCACCAGGAGGTTTTAACTGAAGGGTAGTACTGTTTTCAAATTCGCGAAAGCCCGTTTCATTGGGCCAAGTTTTAATGGAATCTTGCGTGGTAAAAATTTCGCCTTCTGTAATTACTAAATCATAATAGTGTTCAGTTTTGGCATCCGATTTAAAGGTATCTATCGAACCGCTATATTTACCTTTAAAGCGACCTTTTAAATACGTCCGTTTTTCGATATGTTCGATGTTGTATTTATGTGTGGCCATAGTATAGGTTTTTTAAGAGTACTTCGGCGGGTTCAAAAGATCGTGTGTCTTCTTTTCTTAAAGTATTATACGGTGGGTTACTGTATGACTCGTAATAGCTAATTTCTTTGCCATAGTGTGTTTTAAATGCCCGTGAATATTTTTTTAGGAAGGCGTAGTAATTTAAGGTTATGAGCCGATGTTCTAAGTGGTGTTTGTGATTAAAATAAGGGTGTGCGTTTAATTTGATAATAGAATAGACAGGGCGCATGAACACTAAAAGGCCAAGTAAGAAAATTGAAAAGCTAAACGGATGTTTTGACGAAAGTAAATGGATTCGCTTTAGATAATAGTTTGATTGATTAACAAGTTTAGTCATATTTGCAAGGGCCTGTGCTTGTTTCGCATTTTGAATGTTTTGAAAGCTATCTACATCATGCGTAGTTTTGAAAAGGTATTTTAGTTTTTGAGTTTGTTGATGGTAGTTATAGCTAATGGTTTGTGTCTGCTGTGCGCCTAATTGCTGTTTATATACGTTTACATCGGTTTGTAAGGTGGTATTGTATAATGAAACGGCAATGGGTAAGCTGGCTATGAAGGCTAAGATGGCAACGGCTATAAATGTAATAACGATTTGTTGTTGTTTTATTTTGTGATGATTTGTTTTGGTTGAAAGTAAAATAAGTAATAAGAAGCGATATATATTTGTGAAGATAAAACTCATTAAGAGTGCAGCTAAAATACTGCTAATGGAGTAGCGCAGTAATTGGCTAAACGCAAGTAGGAAACTAATGAGGTAAATGGTAAATACTAAAGGAATTGCTATTGTAATAGGTAATAGTTTGTGAGCTGCATCGCTGTTGCATCGCTTAATTAATTGTATATCTAAGCCAGTTAATTTATATAAGTAGGAAACGTTCATCTATCTATTAGTTCGATTGAATGTATGAGTCGGGACTTGTATTTATTTTTTGTTTAAGTTGTTCGGTATATTTATCAATCGCATACTCGGTTAACTCCTTTTCAGCTTTTAGAATGGCCTTTTGCTCTGCACTCAATTTTTCTTTGGCAATGTGAATGACGGCATCTTTTTGTTGACCATTTTTATCTTGGTAAAAATTATACTCTATTAAAATACCTTCTTCGGCTTTCATTAACTCTTTAATATTTTCTTCTAAATAATCGTAAGGTGTTTTGGTAAGCATTAGTTTAAAGAACATCGGTGTTAGTTCAATGGCCATAAATAGTAGAGTTATAAAAAGCGAAATCCAAGGACCTGAAATTTGATGCGCTAGTTTGATACGTTCGAGCAAGCCATCTAAGCCACCTGCTACTAATTCACTATTTTGAATTTCGTTTTGTTTATTGGTTTCAAATTTTTTAAGGTTGGCATAGCTTTCATTAATCAATGGCAGGTTACGCGTTTCAATTGCTTTTACTTCGGCTTCTAATTTCTTTAATTGGATTTCGATTTTTTTTGCTTGTGGTCCTTCGCCTCTATCGCCGCCGTTTTGCCCCGCCATTTCTTTATTATACAATGCTTGTAGATTGGTATATTCTTCTTGACGTTGTCTAATTTCTTTTTCCCATTTCAGTACTTTTTGTTTTTCGTTTTCGATACGTCCAGCATAAATCGAATCTATCCGTCCTAAGTATTCGGATTGTTTTTGCATTTGTGCGTTGTGTAATTCTACGTCAATCTCCGATTTAAACATGCGTATTTCTACAGGTTTAGAAATGGTTAAAGCAATGATAGCCCCCATTAGTAAACGCGGGAGAGCTGTTTTTAATTCGTTCCAAGTAATGGCTTCGGTGCCATCGCCTTTGCCAGTACTTGATATGATAAATCGGTCGAGGTTAAAAATCATTCCACCCCAAAACAGCCCAAATACAATGGATAACAAGCAAGTAGGAATGTGAAGTTGTGTATCGAGCGAAGAGCCTTTGGGTTCAAAGATGGTATAAAAGGCGTATCCACCAGCTAAGGCCGCCATTAGACCCGTTGCAAAAATAATACCTCCTAAACACATGTATTTAATTTGGTCAGAGTAGGTTACCCGCTCTAAGATATAACGGTCGGCACCAGCAGCTTTCCAAAAGAAGCGCATAATGACAGAGGGTGTAGGTGTTTCGTAAAAATTTCTTTTCATGGGGTGGGGATTTATTTTTTAGTTATTGAGTTGTATGGCTAGATTATTTTGATAATTTGTATTTGATGATGGCAACATTGTTTTTTTATAGTAGTAAAGATTTGAAGTTGTGGGCGTATTACGGATAGGATTGTAAAGCGGCAGTTGAATCGTTTGTAGAATCGGTAGTTGAATGGTTAGTTGCTTTTGTAGTTTAATGGTTGCCAATGGTGTTATGAAATTTAAACGATTTGGCAGGGCGTTGCTATTAAGTTTTGGAAGCAGGGTATTAACGGGTTTCAAAATTTTATCTTTGTAAGTAAAATTAGTTTCGTTACTAAGTTCGAGTATTGGAAGTGGAATGGTTTTTTTAACGGTATTTTTAATCCCAAAAAAATGAATAGTTAAATGCGTGTTTTTCGCTTGATGTTTTAGTACCAATTGCGCACTACGCCCCGTTAAGATAGTAGTTTCGTTTACTATAATTTTATAACAACCTTTCACGCGCCAACACACAGTGTAGTTGGCTCCCGAACGAATAAACGATTCTTTTAATGTGAAGGTAGTAAGTTGTAGTTGGCGTTTTGTAAGTGCTATTACCAACCAATCCCATAGTATAATACTTTTGATGATTTGTTTATGAATCCAATTGCTCAACATTTTAAAAAAATTAAAGGATTGTTTTTATATGGTTAATGATGTTAACGTATGCTTCGTCTTTATTCGGCCATGTATCAATAGGCTTCTTACCTTCGGGTAAAGCGTGGAGGTTATTTAGGTAATGACTTTCAAAATCGCAAGTTCTTACAAGAATGGGAATAATGGTAACCTCTCCGTTTTGATACCTTTCCATGGCACGTTTAAGTTCTACATTATTGATGTATTCTGAGTTTAGAAAATCAACACTTATCAATAGGAGTATAACGTCGGCTTTTTCTAAGTGTTCTTTTATTTTCTCATCCCATGCTTCACCAGGTAAAATGGCTTTCCCATCCCAGTACTCCATCAAGTTTTTATCAATCAATACTTTGAAGTGCTTTTTTAATTCGTTTTTATAGTCCAGATCTGGACTTGCATAAGACACAAAAAATTTTTTCTTAGGATTTGATTTATTTCGTTTTGTTTTATTGGCTGCTTTATTTTTTTCTTTATTGATTTTATTAAGTAGAAGCATTTTATTAAGGTTAGGGAGTATAAGCATAGTGTTTTGAGTTTTATGAGGTGTGGCTAAATTAAGATTAAGCAAAAGCGATTTAATAAATAAGTAATATTGATGTTCGGTATTTAAACGAAGGTCATTGCTGCCATTTTCATTTTTACTAACGCTTTCAATGGGTAAGTTATTTAGCAAATTTTCTTTAGCTAAATAGGTAATGGTTTTATTGAGTAAGTGATGCGATAAATGCTTGGGATTACTGGTTGAAGTGGACGTATTCGTTAATCTTTTTGAAATTTGATTTTGCGAATTTTTTTCGAGTACGTCAATAGCTATTAAGTAATGTAATGTGTTTTCGAAGGCGTAGGCAAAATTAAGCGAGAAATTTTTACAATGCGCTTGAAGTTCTGTTTCTGCGATTTTAAATGTCTCTTTGAAGAGTGTATTTAAAAGATAGTTGAACTCGGGCAAGGTTGCTAACCGATCGCTATGTAAAAAGTTTTCTAGCATTTTATAATTGTATAGTTTAAGTTGAAAAGTTTATTAAGCATCCTTTCGTTTAAGCGTATCGAATTAAACCTTTCCATTACTTTAGCTTTACTATGTATCGTTTTATTTTTGATGTAGGTTAAGTTTATACTTAGTTTTCTGGTAACGTTTCAGCTATTGTTTTCAGAGTATTTTTTGTTTAGGATGGCTTTAGTTTTGATTATTTTTTTCATATACATTTTAGAGTTTATTTTTTTTAATGAGGTGCCAGTAATGTTTACCTAAATGTGTGAGTTGGCAACGTTTCGATTTCATTGCGGACGAGTATAAATTGGATTCATCTTCGGGTATTACCAAACCAACGCTGTAGTACTTTTGTAAATTTTTTAGAACTTCTACATTTACATCTGAAGCATAAGGTTCTTTTATTTCGTGTTTAATAGTTGGGTTATTCGTAAATTCGTAAGATGGATCAAGCGGATACGCAAAATTTTCTTGTGGAAAGTAGGCGATAATTTTTTTGAGCGTTTCTAAATCAACCTGTGGATTTATTTTTCGGAGTGAAATAAATTCTGTTATGTCGGCTCTAAAAACAGGTCGTTGCTCTTGTTTACCTAACGCTTGATCAATGTACGCATATACACCTCCAGGGGTTATGTTCCCGCCTATATCAGCGGCTCCACCCTCTAAGGCTTGCAACAGTAAGTTAGTAAATACACCATGTCCATTAATCGTTTCTTTAGCACTTTCATCTGATTTACTAGCGGTTAAAAATGTTAGTCCCGAACTAATGATACTAAGGTTATCGCCCAAAATATTAGTGGTGCCAATACCGCCCGAGTTGCAACAATCTAATAGTATAATTCTATTTTTACTTTTACTCTTATTCGCTATTTTTAATAACTCGGTCGAAGAAAGACCTAGGTTTAAGTACTCGGCATCGGGTGTTACAATATAAGTATCTAACTCATTTTTTGCACCGTGTCCAGCAAAATATAAAAGTGAAATCTCATTGGCTTCATTAAATAAGTCTAGTATTAGTTGCGTTAATTCTGATTTTGTTTTAATATCTGTATAAACCGATACGTCAAAATTAGGACTTCCATCTCCATTTTTTTCAAGCAGTTTCCCTATGGCTTGTGCATCGTTTACACAGGCACTCAAGGGGTTTTTAGGGTACTCATTTATTCCTATTACAACAGCTTTTCTCATTTTATTTAGTTTAGAGTGATAGGTCAATTGGAGAAGTTTATTTCTTTTTTGTGAATTTGTTTTTGTGAATGTTTGATGCTTACAAAATTAGGTGAAGCGATTAGCATCTTTATCATTGGTTTTAATGATTTTAACTAGTTGAAAACCTGATTTTTTTATCCCTACTAGTGGGGAGGTATTCATTCATATAGGTCATAGCAAGTGTAGCTCTTTTTTGAGAGGCTTATCAACTCTATAAAAATGAAAAAGGTATTGTCTAAAAGGTAATTTATTTTAAACGCGATTTGCCATACCCTTGTTCGATGGCATATTTTAAGAGGTGTTTAGAGTTGGGTAAATCGAGTTTAGCAAGTAAGTTTTTACGATTGGTTTCTACGGTACTTTCGGCTATATGTAGAATATTTCCAATTTCTTTACTGCTTAAACCCTCGGCAATTAAATCTAATACTTCTAATTCGCGAGGTGTAAATTTTACAATGGTATCGCCTGTTGTACTTTTATTTTTTAAAGCCCTTAGGCTTATTTCCATTACTTCTTTATCAAAATATTCTTTACCATTAGCAATGGTGCGAATGGCATTTACCAATTCTTCACTTCCTCTTTCTTTAACAATATAGCCCGCTACGCCACTTTTCACTAATTTACCTACGTGTCGTTCATCTTTGTGTAAACTTAACACTAAGACTTTTACTTGCGGGTATTTTTTACGCATGTTAATAACGGTATCGTAACCATCCATATCGGGCATACTAATATCGAGTATGGCAATATCTACTTGGTTAAATGCTAAAATATCCATTACCTGATTTCCATTCATGGCTTCGCCAACAATGTGTATATCTTTTTCTTGGTTGAGTAGCGATCGTAAACCATCTAACATCATTTTATGATCGTCGGCTATTAATACTGTAATTTGTTTTTTAGTTTCCATGTTTTAAATTATTTCGTTGTTTAAAGGTATGTCAATAATAACGGTAGTGCCTTTTCCTTTTCCTGAATCTATATTCCATTTACCGTTTAATTTTTTTACGCGATTATCAATGTTAGAGAGGCCAATACCTGTTTTATCACTTATGGTTTGTGGTTGAAAACCTTTACCATCGTCTTCTACCATGAGGTTAATGGTTTTATCGCTTTTGGTAAGCTGAATAACAACGGTGTTGGCTTGCGCGTGTTTTAAAATATTGGTGAGTAATTCTTGAACAGCGCGGTACAAATTAAGCTCAATGTTTGAATCCACTTTTTCGTTAAAGCCATACGTGTTAACGGCTATAGAAAGTTTACCTGGAATTTCTAAACGTTCGCAAAGTTGTTTTAAAGCCCCTTCAATTCCTTTTTCGAGTACGATACCTTCAGCCATTTCATGCGAAATTTTCCGAACGCTATCCATGGCTTCATCTAACATGGTGTTAATCTTTTGATATTGTACTTTATTTTCGGTTACTAATTTTTCAAGATTATTTTCCATAGACTTGAATGCAAATTTTGTAGCTGCTAAAATACTTCCAATGGTATCGTGTAATTCGAGTGAGAGGCGTTTTCTTTCGCGTTCTTGCCCTTCGAGCATGGCATCTAAAGCCAGTAGTTCTTGTTCTTTAATAATATCTTTGAGTTGACGCAAACGTTTATTTGATTTGGAGCTACGGTATAAATAGAAAAGTACCGTTAGAACCAACAATAGACTTAGCGTTAAACCCGCAATGATATAAAGCTGTGTTTTATTTTTTTCTTTAGTAAGTTTAAGATCGTATTCACGTTCTTTAATGGTGGACTCTTGTTTAATGGCACTTCTTAAAATTTCGTGTAAAGAGTCGTTAAGTTGAGTGTAGTACTCTGTATAAATAAGTGCAGAGTCATTGTTACCGTTTTGTTTGTGCGTCTTTGAAATTTCTTGCAGCAGAGCCAAGCGTTCGGGTAAAGCACCCGCAGAGTTGGTGAGTTGCAGAGCTTCTCGTAAATAGATAAAAGCAGAATCGAATTTTTTTTGTTGACGCATTAGGCTACCAAGTGCGCTAAACGTTTCGTAAATGCCTTGGTTGTTTCCAGCTTTTTGCGCATAGTTTAAACTTTTAATGTAGTAGGTATAAGCTAAGTTGGGCTGTTCAATAGACTCGTAAATAATACCCATACTATAATACGAACCAGCTATATCGTCGGTATAAGAATTGGTTTCTCGAATAGTTAAACTTTGTTGATAGTTCTGGAGTGCCATGTTGTATTCTGCCATCGCGTAATAAACATTTCCTAAACCATTATAAGCTTTTGCAAGTTCGCGTTTGTTATTTGAGGCTTGATGCAATTGAATGGCTTCTTCAAATTGAGAAATGGCATTGGTGTATTCTTTTTGTTCTTCATAAATGTTACCGAGTGTGATGGTAATCGAGGCCAATCCTTCTTCTTCTTTGTGTTTGATAAAAATTTGTTTGGCTTCTAAAGCATTCTTGATGGCTGATTCGTAACTCCCCATTTTTAAATACAAAGCCGATAAGTTATTTTGAACCCGTGCTTTTTCCTTTTCGGCATTTGCCTGGTGAAGTTTAGGTGTTAGTAATTGAATGGCAATCAATCCTACTTCTACAGCTTGCGTTAATTGCCCTTTTAGTTTATAAATACTCATGATGTTTCGGTAGGAGCTAGCAATAGTAATAGTGTCGTTTAGTTGTTGACGTATCGCTAAACTTTTTTGATAGAAAAATTCGGCAGAGTCGTAATTACTTTTTACTTTATAGTAGTGCCCAAGTACATTGTAACTATAAGATAAACCCCGAATGTAATGGATACTTTCAGATGCTTTGATGGCCTCTAATGCCTTTTGTTTGGCTAGTTCTAAATTCTGATTTCGTAAGTTCCACGCGTCTTGGTTTAATACATCTATGGTGCAAGTATCGCACTTAGCCGAATGCCTATTGTGCAAAACAAGCACCATAAATAGTGTGAGTAATTGGGTTATGTTAGTAAAGGAGGTTTTCATAAGTATAAAAATAATAATAAGAGCCTTACCTCCTATATGTATTTGTAAGTTTGTTAGGGTGTAGGCATACCCGAGTCGTCCGAGTCGTCTTTGTGCGTTCTCCGCCGCCCAACAACATTTCCTGTTGTAGTGTTTTTAATTTTAATTTCTAATTGTGGTGCATCATCGCTTAATGCAACACCGCTTAATACCAACGTATGAATGATAGGCGTTAAGAGATTCAAATTCGGACGGTCAGCATTTTTTTTGAGCTTTAGGTTAATGGTGTAAATACCATTGCTGGCATTTGATGGAAGTGTTTCGTTGCCATCAGGTTCAAATTGCGTATTGTCCATCCAAGTAATAACATGAATGGTGTAAACGTTAGTGGAATTGTTTTTACTAAGGTGTACTTGTGGTTTTCCGATTTGCATGGTTTTTTATTTTAGGGGTTAATATTTTTATTGAGTTTAAAAGCAGGGTAGTTTTGAACGTTTTTATTCATTTGACTGTAGGTTCTAAAATCGGCTTCTTGTAAGTAACCGCTCTCCTGCGCAATCTTTTGTGTTAACTCGGCGTAGCTACCTTCAAAGCGACCATAGTTCCAATGTTTTAAAAGTAAGTCGGTGTATCTCGAATAGTAATCGCCATCGCGAGCCTGTTGCTTATCGTCGCAGGCCGATAGGTGAATGATGTTGGCTTTTATTTTAGCATCGGTTAAGTGCTTACTTAAAACAGTTTGATCATTGATGATAATTTCTCTATCGTAATAATCTGTCGTTTCACCTCTAGTATTATAAAAAGTTGTATTATCGTTCCAAACACGAATAGCGGTTCGGCTGTGGCAACTATTTGAAACCACGATGATTTGAACGTCATCTTTAAAGGCGTACCATTTATCTAGGAGTTCATCGTCTATCAGCGGCCCATCGTAGAGGCACCACGTTTCATCTTTAGAATCTACTTCATCGCCATTAGTATCTTCAATTTGCCCGCCGTGTCCCGAAAAGCTAAGTAAAAATGAATCTCCAGCTTGTAATGTTTGAATGCACTTATCTAAATGTGATAAAATATTTTGACGTGTAGCTTGCTCGGTTAATAAAATAATTGGGCATTGGTAGCCTTCCATAACCGCCATACCTGCCATGGCGCGCGCATCGTTTTCGGGAGCTCGCAAATAGCCTTCCGAACGGTAAGGTCCTTTTTTTAATTCATTAATTCCGATATGAAGCGATAGTCCTTTAGGCATATAATATCGCAAATGTAGTTGGGTACAAGTGTATTCTCTATCCTTGAAAACGTGTTTTTATATCCCTATTTTAGGGGATAAGGAATTGTTTAATTCACTAAAATGCTTAGTGCCTCTCATTAATTAATAAGCTAATGCCGTGCCCCCTATAGAGTTTATAAAAGTAAAATAGTCTAAGTAATAAAATTAGTTTTTGAGGCGTAATGTTATACTTGGGGGTCGTGTTGTCCGCTTTAGCCAATTTGCCCTTTACTGCTTTTGTTGCGGTTGCGGGGGTCTTCGTGCCTCAGCCACCGCAACTCGCACAAAACCTAGCAAAGGTCGGCATTGGGCTGCCGCTCCCACCACTCACGGAAAAGATTCAATAAACTGGAATGTTTCTTTCTAAATAAAATGTTCTTGGAATTACGGTTAAACATTTAGCATATCATCAAAATACCAAACTGTTTTTTGATTGGGTTTCAAAGCGGCATTCAACATGGCGTTGGCAACGTATTTTGATGAAATAGATCGGTATTGGCGCAGCGATCCTATCATTAAAAAGTTGAGAAGGTAAAAGGCAGCTTGGCCTAATTTTTCACCTAAGCGGAAAGATTGCCGCGCGCCTGTAAGTAATGAAGGGCGCATAAAGTAAGCGCTGTTACCAAAATATTTTTTAACGCCTTCTTCCATATCGAATTTAGTGCGTAAGTAAAAATTACCAGTAGATGCGGCGCCAACACTGCTTACACTAATCATTAAGTTTACTTGATTTGTGTTTGCTAGTTCAGCAATTTTTATGGGATAGGTGCAATCTATTTTATACTGTTCGGCTTGTGAACCCGCTATTTTTATAGTAGTGCCCAAGCAATTAAAAACAACATAGCCTTTTAATTCGTGTTCAACCTGTGCTAATGTTTCTAAAGTACAAGTGTATTGTTTAAGTTTGGCATGTTGCAGGGGCAAGGCACGCCGTCCAAATGCACGAACTTCGGTGAAGCGTTCGTTTTGCAAGCACATTTCTAAAAGTGAGGAACCGATTAAACCCGAAGCACCAAAAATTATAGCAACCATCGCTTTGTTGTTTAAACAGGTTTAACTTCTTCTTGTCCGTCGGCATGTTTTGCAAAACGAGTTTTGGTGCGTGCATGCACTTGATCGTATTTAGGCCAAGGCCAACCGCCAAATTGCGTTTTGTGGTAATCTTCAAATGCTTGATTAATTTCTTCTTTGGTATTCATCACAAATGGACCGTATTGCATTACTGTTTCGCCAATGGGTTTGCCTTGTAACACTAAAATACTTACTTCTTTAGAACCCGCCGTAATGGCTAAATCTAATTCGGGTATTACTTTTACACCACTGTATTTATCTATGGTTTGATTGGCAATGTTGAGGTTATCGCCCTCGTAAAAATACAACATGCGGTTAACGCCCTTTGAGGCTTTAGGCAACACCCAATTGGCACCTGCTTGCATTTTAATATTTAAAATAAGTACTTCGTTAGTAGAGTCGGCTGCCCAAGAGTCGGGCGGAGGACTGGCCGCTTTTTGATGATTTAAACTACCCGCAATGAGTTCTATTTTAACCGTTTTGCCACTGGCATCTTTTACGTTAAGATTCGGAATGGCCTCGCGCCAAAGCATTTTAAAATGAGGTTCTACCATTTTATTTTTCTTGGGTAAGTTTAGCCAAATTTGAAACAACTCCATTGGGTTTTCTTTTTCTTGGCTTAAAAGCGGAAACATTTCAGAGTGTTGCACGCCTTTGCCCGCAGTCATCCACTGCACATCGCCATTGCCGTAACGCCCCGCAGCACCTAAAGAATCGGCGTGGTCCACAAAGCCTTGCCTAACAACAGTAATGGTTTCAAAGCCACGGTGCGGATGCCCAGGGAAACCCGGAACGGTTTTACCATGATACATGCGAAAGCCGTCTTTAATAATAAAGTCATCGCCAATGTGGCGACCTTTAAAATAGGTGGCATCGGGTCCCATGGTGGGGTTTCCTTTTGGAAATTTATCTTCGTGGTGTACACAAAATAAAAAGGGGTCGGCGGTTTCCCATTGAAAGCCAAGAGGAGTAATGGAAAGAATAGGATTCATAGCTAAAGGTGTAGTTAATGATTTTTTAAAAGTATTTGAAAAACTGAGCGCAGGTGCTACAACAGCCGAAGTAAGGGCAAAGGATAAGCGCGATAAAAAACTGCGGCGTGCTAAGGGTTCATTCATAACGTTTCATTTTATAGAACAAACTTAATTAAAACCCTGCAAATGAAAATTAATATAGGTTAAGAATTATAACAACTTACTTTAGCAACTTTTTAGTTCAGGTTATGAATACTACCAATTTGACTTGAAGCAAACCTTTTTTCAAGATTTAGTTTCCATCTTTACGAACTCTGCGTGCTATCTTTAGTGCAATCTATTATTTAATTGAGTTATATACTTTCTTCTAAAGTTCCTCTTTCTTGAAATTACGGTTAAAGTCCAAATTTTTCCATTCGTCGGTAAAGTGCTGCGCGGGTTAAACCCAACTCGGCTGCGGCTTTCGAGATATTACCTTGATACTTATCTATGGCACGTTTTACCAAATTTCTTTCCATGGTTTCCAAATCAACGGTTTCGGGCAAAGCAGTTTCGGTTTGCGATAAAGATTTCGCATTACTCAATTGAATATCGCCAACGCCAATTTCGTTACCATCGCTCATAATAATGGCGCGTTCAACTACATGTTGTAATTCGCGAATGTTGCCAGGCCACGAATAGTTTTCGAAAGCAGTTAATACAGCTTTTGAAAATGTAGCTTGTGGTTTTTTATATTTTTCTTTGTAGGTCAAAAGGTAATACTCCGAAAGTAAGCCCACATCCCCTTTACGTGCGCGTAACGGTGGCAAATTTATTTCCATGGTATTAACACGAAAATATAAATCTTGTCGAAATTCATTTTTAGCAATGAGTTCGTTAACGTTTGCATTGGTTGCCGTTATTAAACGAATATCAACTGAGCGTGGTTTATTTTCGCCTAGGCGAGTAACGGAACGGTTTTGTAAAACCGTTAATAATTTGGCTTGCAGCGGTAACGTTAAGTTGCCAATCTCATCTAAAAAAAGGGTACCACCATTTGCCTCTTCAAAGCGTCCGGCTTTATCTTCTTTGGCATCGGTAAAGGCACCTTTGGCATACCCAAACAATTCACTTTCAAATAAATTTTCGCTTAACGATCCTAAATCAACGTGTAAAAAAACTTGTTTGGCTCGGTCGGAGTGTTTATGAATTTGACGCGCCACCACTTGTTTACCTGTACCGTTTTCGCCTAAAATTAAAATATTGGCTTCGGTTGGGGCTGCTTTCTCAATAATTTTAAACACATCTTTTAACGACTCAGACTCGCCCACTAATTCATCGAAGCCAGGGACTTTATTTTTTGATGAAGCGCTTGCAGTGCCTCCAGAGGCGTTACCGTGTGCTTTAGGCACGCCCGAATCTAAAGTAGTTTGAAGTGTTGCTAATAATTTATCGTTGTTCCAAGGTTTTAGGATAAAATCTCTAGCTCCTGTTTTTAAAGCATTCACGGCTAGTTCTACATCGCCGAATGCGGTCATTAAAATAACTTGGTGGTTGGCATCAATTTCTAAAATATGGCGTAACCAATATAATCCCTCTTTACCATCGTTAATGCCTTTACGATAGTTCATGTCTAATAAAATTAAATCGGGTTTGTGGTCGCTCAAGAGCGCATTCATTTCGCGAGGCGAGTTACAAGTAACGACCAACGCAAAATGTTGTTTTAAAAAAAGTTTAGCTGAGATAAGTATATCATCGTCATCATCAATAATTAAAAGTGTTGCTGCTTGTTTTGCCATATTTGAGCTTCAAAGCTAAAAAAAAAGTAGAAACTGAACTAGTATCGCTGTAAATAAACCGAAACCAACTTGTCAATAAAAGAAATGAGACTTCTTGAATAGGAAATACCTGTTCAAGCGGCACGAACATAAAATTAAAGGGTTAGAGGCGTTTGAGAGTTTAATTTGGTTATCGGCTTGTTGTAATCAAAAAGTAAAAATGACGTTTAAATTTGCACAGCATGTACCCGGTGGATAGGGATAACCACGCCTTGCTTTAAAATGATACGTTTATCGGTTACACCCCAAACGGTCGTTTCAACAATTTTATGACCTTGCTCGTCTTCAAAGTAAATTTTAATTTTACTGTGTTCCAAGTTTCCTAAACTTAAAGCTCTATTCAAATTTTGTAAACGTTCATTTTTAAGCATCTCGTTTTCTAAAACCTCCACTGGAGGAAACCGCATGGCCTCTATTTTCTCTTTTTCAACTAACTCAAAGTTTTGCATAAGAACTTCCATATTATTTAAAATTATATATCTATTTAACGTAGTAAAAAATAAAACGTTTCTTAAAAGTAATGCTTTTTGGATAAAGTAAGTTAAGTATTCGACTAAAAACTATTTAGACTAGAGTAATGGGTTTTGAGTACACCTATTCTCTCTGTTTGCTCTTATTTTTTCAATATTTAAAAGCATTAAGTTGTTTCATTTTTATTTTATTGACCTGATTTTTATAATTTTAAAATTACAAACGTTTTCAATAATATAGTTTTAAAAACTAAAAAGAGGGTATTTTTGGCACTAACAAAACAAATAGATTAATCCTAGTCAAAAATTACGCTTTTTCTTACTTAAAATACGCGCTGTAGTTTCTGTTATCCCTGCATTTTCGTTGCAAGTGGTAAAAAATTTCCTAGTAGCGAAACGGATTATTTTATACACGCAATTGGTATAACCCAATAAAATTACTTACATTTGCAGCCCATTTTCAGGTTATGGAATCAGAAGTTCGTTTATTTTCGGGAATTGCCTCAGAGGGCTTAGCGCAAAAAATTGCGGACGCTTATCCTAAGCCTTTAGGAAAGATGCAGCATTACCGCTTTAGCGATGGCGAACTGCAGGTTTCTTACGAAGAAAGTATTCGGGGGCAAAGCGTTTACATCATTCAAAGTACCATGCCGCCTGCTGATAATTTGATGGAATTGCTGTTGATGATAGATGCTGCTAAACGAGCTAGTGCCCGTCATATTGTGGCTGTTATGCCTTATTTTGGATATGCTCGTCAAGATCGCAAAGATCAACCGCGTGTAGCCATTGGTGCAAAATTAGTGGCCGATATGTTGGCTGCCGCTGGTGCAACGCGTGTAATGACAATGGATTTACATGCCGATCAAATTCAAGGATTTTTTAATGTACCTGTTGATCATTTGTATGCCAGCACTATCTTTTTACCTTATATTCAAAATTTAAATTTACCCAATTTAACCATTGCTGCCCCAGACATGGGCGGGAGTAAACGTGCCAACGCCTACGCCAAGCATTTAAAAGCCGAGATGGTTATTTGTTATAAGCAACGCGCCAAAGCCAATGTAGTTGAAACGATTACTGCCATTGGTGAAATTGAAGGACGAAACATTGTGTTAGTTGATGATTTGGTAGATACGGGTGGCACTTTGTGCAAAGCTGCGGACATGATGTTGGAACGTGGTGCCCTAAGTGTACGCGCCATTTGTAGCCATGCTGTTTTAAGCGGTAAAGCATTCGACAATATTACGAATAGCCGTTTAACAGAGTTGATTGTAACCGATACCATTCCGCAAACGCTCAGCAGCCCTAAAATTAAAGTATTAAGTGTAGCTGATTTATTTGCGAAGGTGATTAATAGCGTTCAAAACTACGAAAGCATCAGCAGTAATTTTATTGTATAATTAAACCCGTATAGTATATCTATAAATCGGAGCGAAGTTTTAAAAACGGGATTGAGACTTGCTCCACAAAAAAAATAAAACATGAAAACAGTTACATTGAGCGGTTCGCTTAGAGCGAACGTAGGGAAAGTAAACGCAACAGCGTTACGCAGAAGCGGACACGTACCTTGCGTTATTTATGGTGCAGGTGAGCAAATTCACTTTAGTACCGATGAACGAAATTTTAAAAATATTATTTTTACACCTAATACCAATTTAGTAGAAATAGCGGTTGAAGGCAAAACCTATAAAACGGTTTTACAAGAAGCACAATATCATAAAATTACCGATAAATTAATTCATGCTGATTTTTTATTGGTGGACGAAACCAAACCCGTTACCGTTCAAATTCCAGTAAAAACTATTGGTCAGTCGGAAGGTGTGAAAGCAGGTGGTAAATTGGTTTTAAAAATCCGTAAAATTAAAGTAAGAGGTTTGGTTAGTAAATTACCTGAATCTATTGATTTGAATATCGAAAAATTAAGTATTGGTAAATCTATTTCTATTGGCGATATTCAGTTAGAGGGTTTAACCTTACTGCATCCAAAAAATATTTCGGTAATAAGCGTTCAAACAACGCGTAACGTAGTTACTGAAGAAGCAGCAACACCAGCTAAAGGTGCTCCAGCTAAAGCGGCTCCGGCCAAAGCTGCACCCGCTAAAAAATAAGTTGTTGATACTCATTTATAAAAATCCCGTTTCTATCGATTCGGGATTTTTTATGATGTTTACTTTACTCGTGTTTTGAGATTAAAAGTTACAATCTGGTTATAAAACTCGGCTATAAAGTAGAAATGTTATACCAATATCGGTTCTAAAAGATACAAGTTGAACCAGATTTATTTTTCTTTTAGGCGACGAAAAAATTATAGGCGTAGCAAGGCCTACGGGTATAATTTTTGAGGAAGTATAAGAGAAAAAAAGAAACTGGGTCAACGTATCTTTTAGAAATGATGTTGGTATTACACCAAGATTCAAAGTTAGCAAAGGAGAAAGTGAATGAGGTGTGATGCTAAATTCTAACTCAATAAAAAAAGGGATAAAGTTTTTGGCTTTATCCCTTTTTTATTTCGTGAATTAGTTTTTATAAAATAAGCATAGCATCGCCATACGAATAGAAACGGTATTTTTCTTTAATGGCTTCTTTGTAGGCTTTCATAATTAAATCGTAACCACCAAAAGCCGAAACCATCATAAGTAAAGTGCTTTCGGGCATGTGGAAATTGGTAACCATACAATTGGCCACGCTAAAATCGTAAGGAGGGAAAATAAATTTATTGGTCCAACCAACATAAGGGTTAAGATGTCCTGTTGTAGAAACCGAACTTTCGATAGCACGCATAACAGTCGTTCCAACGGCACATACTTTTTTCTTTTTATCTTTTGCTGAGTTAACTATTTTGCAGGTATCGCTCGAAATCAAAATTTCTTCGCTTTCCATTTTATGTTTGGTAAGGTCTTCAACTTCTACCATACGAAATGTGCCTAAGCCAACGTGTAAGGTTAATGGGGCAAATTGCACACCTTTTATTTCTAATTTTTTTAATAACTCGCGGCTAAAATGCAAACCCGCTGTTGGTGCTGCCACAGCTCCTTCGTTTTTAGCATAAACAGTTTGGTAACGTTCAATATCCGATTCTTCGGCGGTACGTTTAATGTATTTAGGCAAAGGGGTTTCACCCAAATCGTATAGCACCTTGCGGAACTCTTCGTAGCTGCCATCGTATAAAAAGCGCAAAGTACGCCCGCGCGAAGTGGTGTTGTCAATAACTTCGGCTACTAAGTTATCGTTTTCGCCAAAGTATAATTTATTACCAATGCGTATTTTTCTTGCCGGATCAACTAATACATCCCACAGCCTACTTTCGGCATTTAACTCGCGCAGTAAAAACACTTCAATTTTAGCACCTGTTTTTTCTTTATTGCCATACATTCGGGCAGGAAATACTTTGGTGTCGTTTAACATAAGTACATCTCCATCGTCAAAATAGCTTAATATATCTTTAAACTTTTTGTGGAGGATTTTTCCAGTAGCGCGCTCAACCACCATTAAACGGGCATCTTCGCGGTTTTTAGCTGGATACTCTGCCAATAACTCCTTTGGCAGGTTAAACTTAAACATGGATAATTTCATTTACAAAGCAATTTTTAATGCTGGCTGTAAGGCCAACGGCTTTTGAAGTAATCCCAATAAACACCGTATAAAATAGCGAAATGGACTAGTGCTTAATACTTGCAGATTGGGTCTCGTTCTACCTCTCTGCGATTAAACCAATTACATAATCTTACGGGATTAATTCGGGCGCAAATATACTATTCTAAATTAGCGTTTGTCAAGTATATAAATGTTAAATTTTGAGTTTTTTAAACCGTAATTTTAAGAAAGAGGGTCTTTAGAATAAAATCGCTAACTCTATAAAAATACTTGAACCCTTATCTCGTCCTTGTTTAGCGAAGCGTAACGAGGACGTTTGAGAGCTGCGTTTGTAACGCAGATAAAGTGATGGTGTGGGCGTTACAAACGCCCGTTTAACACATCCTCGTTTCCGCTAACGCTCAAACAAGGACGAGGGGAAAAGAGAAATTAAGAACCGCTTAAAAAAAGAGTTAGATGGAATAGACAGTAGAAGCCAAATTTTTTGGCGAACTATCTGTCTTGGTGCGGACAAGCTCCGATTTAGTAACTGTTAGGATTTCTTACAAATGATTTACCTTGAAATCCTTACAGATACTTAATCGCAGACAGCTTACTCCTTTGAACTGTCTTTAGGGTTAAAAGGAAGTCTTACCTTTGATGTCAATGATAAATCAAATTGGTATTCAGTATTATTGCCAACCTCCGCCTAATGTTCGGTATAAATTTATTAAAGATTGATTTTGACGTTTGTAAAACACAGTAAGTTCAATTTGTGCATTCAAGGTATTTTGTTGCGATACAATCACTTCTAAATAATTGGCTTTACCTGCCATAAACAAATCGGTAGAGGTATTAACCGATTTTTTTAAGATGGCAACTTGTTCTTTTTTTAAGTCGAACATGGCTTGCCCATTTCGAATGCCATTGAGTGCTACAAATACTTCACGAAAACCATTCACAATCATTTTTTCGTAGTGAATATACGCTTGCTTTTGCTCCGATTGAGTGGCCATTAAATTGGCTTTTAATTGTCGGCGGTTCAATAAAGGGGCGGCTAAACCTCCTAATGTATTGTAAGCTAACGATGCAGGCAACTCGGGTAGTAACATGGCATTAAAGGCTTGTAAACCCAAGCTGGCATTAATGGTTAGGCTCGGGTAAAAAGCCAAGCGTGCTGTTTTAACATCGGCTTTGCTAGCCAATAGTTCGTTTTCGGCTTGTCGTATATCAGGTCTGTTTTTTAATAAATCGGAGGGCACACCCACCGCCAATGCAGGTATTGTAAATTGTAGTAAAACCGAACTGTCGCGTTGCACACGCTTTGGATAAGTACCACACAAAAAATTAAGTTTACTTTCGGTTTCAATAATAAGTTGTTGCACTTCGGTTTGAATGGCTCGTGCATTTAATAATTGCGCATTCTGCATTTCAATACCCAGTTCGTTGGCTTTACCCGCTTGCTTTTGCGCGGTTACCAAATCTAAAGCCGATTGTTGTAAACTAATATTATCTTTTACAATTTGTAGTTCAGCATCCAACGCCATTAATTCGAAATAAGCCGAAGCTACTTCGGCAATGAGGCTCGTAATTACAGCATCTTTGCCATATTGCGAGGCTAAGTAACGCTCGGCGGCCGCTCGTTTTTTAGTTTTTAGTTTACCCCAAATGTCTATTTCCCAAGTGGCTTGAAACCCTACAAAATAATCGGGTAGGGGATTTGGAATACGCTGTTTATCGTTTAAGTTGGGCGAGAAACGGGTATCAAAATTTCCAACGCCATCCATGGTGTAGTCGCCAAACCGACGAACACCTGCTGCTGCTCCTACGCCTACTTCGGGCAATCGTATGCCTTTGTTTAAACGTAAACCTGCTTTGGCCATCTCAATTTTTTGAAGTGCAATTCTTAAATCAAAATTATGTTTTAGTGCGCTATCAATTAAGGTTCTTAAATTGGCATCAAAGAAAACATCTCGCCAAGCTGCTAAGGGTTTACTTTTAGAAGTATCGCTTACAACATAGGCACTGGGTAAGGGTTTAAGTGATGCCTCGGTTTGAATGGCCGTTGTTTTGCAGCTATAAACGCCAAGCAAAGCCGATAGAATAAAAATAAAATTAAGCTTTGTCATAAATTGCCTCAGTTTCTTCAATTTTTTTTGAATTATTTTTTTGTTTTTTTTCACGCACACACAATACATATAAGCCTGGAATAATTAATACGCCAAATAAAGTTCCAAATAACATGCCACCAGCGGCAGCCGTTCCAATGGTTTTGTTACCAATAGCACCAGCCCCTGAGGCTAACATTAAAGGAATTAGGCCGGCAATAAATGCGAAAGAAGTCATTAAGATAGGGCGTAAACGTGCAGTTGCCCCTTCTAACGCTGCTTTTAAAGGCGATAAACCTTGTTTTTGTTTTAGCACAGCGTATTCTACAATTAGAATGGCATTTTTACCGAGCAAGCCAATCAACATGACCATGGCTACTTGTGCATAGATGTTGTTTTCTAAACCAGTAACGTAAAGTAAAAACAATGAACCAAATATACCAACGGGTAAGGATAACAAAACAGGAAGTGGTAATAAAAAACTTTCGTATTGTGCCGCAAGTAGTAAATAGACAAAGAGTAAACAAATACTAAAAATAAACACCACTTGATTGCCCGACTCAATTTCTTCGCGCGTCATACCCGACCATTCGAACGCGAAGCCTTTTGGTAAATGTTGCTTGGCTTCTTCTTCAATGGCTTTTATGGCATCGCCACTGCTATACCCTTTTGCCGCTTCGCCGTTTAACATGGCTGAAATGTACATGTTGTAACGTGTTAATTGCTCGGGACCATATACCCTTTCGATGCGACTAAACAAGGCATAAGGCACCATTTCTCCATTTTTATTTTTTACACGTAAGCGTAAAATATCTTCGGGTTGCGCTCTGTATTTAGGGTCGGCTTGCAACATTACTTTATACATTTGACCAAAGCGTATAAAATTAGTGGCATAATAACTTCCCATTAGTGTTTGCAAATTACTCATGGCGTTATCAACCGAAATGCCTTTTTTAGCCGCCACATCTTGGTCTATGTGAATTAGGTATTGCGGAAACGTAGGATTAAAACTGGTGAAAATAGATTTCACTTCTTTTCGTTTTTTTACGGCTTCCATAAAGGCTGTGGTAACCGAAAATGTTTGTTGTAAATTTCCTGAACCTGTTTTATCGAGTAAGCGCAACTCGAAACCACTGGCATTACCAAAGCCTGGCACAGCAGGTGGTGGAAAAAATTGTATATCCGCATCTTTAATATAGCGGGTTTTTTGTTGTAAAATATCAATGATGGCATTAGCCGTTTTGGTGCGGTCTTTCCAAGGTTTTAAGCTAATGGTACTCATACCAAAAGAGGCACCCGAGCCGTCGGTCATCATACTAAAGCCTGCCAAACTCGATGATGATTCTACCTCTTCGAGTGTTTGAGCTACTTTATCTATTTCGCCCATAACGGCTTCGGTGCGTTCTAGCGTGGCTCCAACAGGTGTGGTAACATTTACATAAATGGTACCTTGGTCTTCGGTAGGAATAAAGCCTGTTGGTAAAAACTTTCCTACACCCCAAGTGGCTAAACAAAACACAACGATGAGTGCAATTGTAACCATGCGGCGATTAATAAATAGCGATAAAATAGTTTGGTATTTTCCTGAAATGGCATTGTACCCTCGATTAAACGCATCAAAAAATCGGGTGAGTATATTTTTTGATGCTTTTTGGTGGTGCGGGCTTTTGAGCATTAGCGCACACAAGGCAGGTGTAAGCGTAAGTGCGTTAATACCTGAAATAACAATGGAGATAGCCATCGTAATGGAAAACTGCCGATAGAACACACCAACGGGGCCCGATAAAAAAGCAACGGGAATAAACACGGCGGACATTACAAGCGTGATGGCAACAATAGCTGTACCCATCTCGCGCATGGCTTCGATACTTGCTTCGCGCGGACTACAATCTTTCTCTTCCATTTTGGCATGAACGGCTTCTACGACTACAATGGCATTATCTACCACAATACCAATGGCCAATACCAATGCAAACAACGTTAACAGGTTTATAGAGAAACCAAATAATTGCATAAACGCAAATGTTCCTATTAACGAAACGGGTACTGCTAATACGGGTATAAGCGTTGAACGCCAATCTTGCAGAAACACAAATACCACCAACGCCACTAATAAAAACGCTTCGAGCAAGGTTTTAATTACCTCGTGAATGGAAGCATCTAAGAACCGCGATACATCGTAACTAATGGTATAATCCATACCTGGAGGAAACGTTGTTGCTTTTAAAAATTCTAATCGTGATTTTATATTTTGAATAACTTCGCTGGCATTGGAGCCAGGGCGTTGCTTTAACACGATAGCGGCCGATGGGTTTCCATTTTCTTTAGATAGCACATCGTAATCGAGCGAACCAAATTCAATATCTGCCACATCTCGGAGGCGCAGCATTTCGCCGCTGTCGGTTACTTTTACAACTAAATTTTCGTATTGTTCTTTTTGTGTGAGTTTGCCCGTGTAGCGCAACACGTATTGTAGCGATTGCGATTTGCGCCCCGAACTTTCGCCAATTTTACCTGGGGCTGCTTCTATATTTTGCGCCCGTAAGGCTGTGATTATATCTTCGGCCGAAATTTCGTAAGCATCTAATTTGGTTGGTTTTAGCCACACCCGCATGGCGTATTCGCGTTGCCCCATAATATCGGCAAAACCTACGCCATCAATACGTTTTAGTTCGGCTAATACATTTATGTCTGCAAAATTGTAAATAAATTTTTCATCAATAGAAGTATCTTTACTAACCAGGTTTAAGTACATGAGCATACTGTTTACTTCCTTTTCAGTTGAAACCCCTGCTTTGATAACCTCTTCGGGTAATTCATCTAACACAGTTGCCACCCTGTTTTGAACATTTACAGCAGCTAAATCTGGATCGGTTCCAACTTTAAAATAAACTTGAATAATACTGGTGCCATCGTTACCCGAAACGGAAGTCATGTAAGCCATACCCGGCACCCCGTTAATAGCACGTTCGAGCGGGGTTACAACTGCTTTGGCACACACTTCGGCATTGGCTCCCGTGTATTTAGTAGTTACAGCAACAGCGGGGGGCGCAATGTCGGGGTATTGCGTAACGGGTAATCCAGTCATTGCCAACACGCCCAAAAGCGTAATAAATAAGGAAATTACCAAGGATAAAACGGGGCGTTCTATAAATTTTTTAAACATAATTTCTTTTATTTAGAAGCCAATTTTTTGATGATAGATAGCATTGGTATTTCTTTCACTTGAATGCGCGAGTCGGCTTTAACGGTTTGGATGCCCTCGAACAACACGCGTTCGCCTGCTTTTAAACCTTGCGAAACAATAAATAAATGTGGCAAGCGGTAACTGGTTTCGATTTGACGAAGTTTAACCGTGTTCGTACTATCTATCACGTAAACGTATAATTTATCTTGCAATTCAAATGTTGATTTTTGAGGTACTATAATTGCACCTTTGTATTTTTTTCGTAAGCGTATTTTTCCGCTTGCACCGTGTTTAATAAGTTTGTCTGGGTTATCGAAACGGGCTCTAAAGGCAATGTTTCCGGTGTTGGCATCAATAACGCCTTCAACGGTTTCTATCACTCCTTTTTGCAAATGCTCTGTTCCATCTGCTAAAATAAGACTTACAATTTTCGACTCGGCACTATCTGTTTTTAAGTTACGAGCATAGTTAAGGTATTCTTTTTCCGACACATCGAAATAAGCAAACAGTTGGTGGTATTCTGAAATAGTAGTTAGCAAAGTACCTTCATCTATTAAACTTCCAATTTTAGAAGGAATGCGATTGATAACGCCATCAAACGGGGCGCGCACTTCGGTGTTAGATAGCCTCAATTGCGCCGAGGATTGATTAGCTTGTGCTTCCTCTAACTTAGCTTTTTGTGCTTCTAATTTGTTTTGAGCCAGTTCGACTTCAGTAGCCGACACAATTTTTTTTTCGGCAAGTTGTAATATATTTTTTAATTCTAAACCAGCGGCATTAACATCGGTAGCGGCTTGTTTACAAAGGGCTTTAGCTTTGGAGAGTTCTTCGGCATACTCGCGGTTATTAATTGAAAAAAGCAGTTGATTGGTTTTTACATGAGCACCTTCATCGCAATGAACTTTTTCGAGGTAGCCTTTCACGCGTGCTCTTACTTCTACGTTTTGAAGCGCATGAATTTCGGTTACATAATCCGAATAGGTAAACGTATCTACTTTAATAATGGTGGTAACGGGATAGGTATCTTGTTCGGCGTTATTGGATTCGGTGTTGCTGCAAGCACTCATAAAAAGTAAGCCAATGCATGAACTGATAAAAAGTATTTTTTTCACGTTGATAATCTATTATAGAGTTTGTCAAATAATTTGACGGGTTTAAAAATGATTAAATGAATAGGAACAGTGGTAACTAATTAAATAGTAGATCTTAAAAAATAAACACTCAAATGAAGAAATGGTTGACACTTAATGTTTAAAATGATTTACTATTTAGTATGGAGGTGCTAAAACTAGGAGTACTTTGGCGGAGGGCTTACTACACCCGCATTAGGGGCGGCGGGTAAAAAATAGAATTTATTGAAATAAGGTGAACTTATTTTTTGTAATGAAGTATTTAAGCGCACGGGATGTTCTAACCATTTGTCTGCATATTCAGAAGTATTATCTTCTTCTGCTTTTTTGTTTTCAGACTCTGCCCATTCAGAATTAGTGTAATTGGTTTCCGCTTTAGTAGATACAACCATTTGCAAGGATGGGAGCAATGTAAACCCTAATAAAGACACGAATACTAAGGTGAATAGCCCAGTTTGAAAGAGGTTTAAAATATTAAAACGTTTACCCATTTTTAAGATGATGCAAAGCTAGTTTTTATTTCAACGTGTTTTTTTATTTCTATGTTTAAAAAAGTAGATTTGACGTTTTTTCACAAATGAAGGCTGCGGATTAGTTTAACCGAGATTTTAAGAAAGAGGGTCTTTAGAATAAAATAGCTAACTCTGTAAAAATACTTGAACCCTTATCTCGTCCTTGTTTAGCGAAGCGTAACGAGGACGTTTGAGAGCTGCGTTTGTAACGCAGATAAAGTGATGGTGTGGGCGTTACAAACGCCCGTTTAGCACATCCTCGTTTCCGCTAACGCTCAAACAAGGATGAGGGGAAAAGAGAAGAAATTAAGAACCGCTTAAAAAATGAGTTAGATGGAATTATCAATAGAAATCTATTACGAGCCGAAATCCCTTCAAAACAGTAAACTTCGTCACTTTTTCTCCTTCACCATAGCAACTCTATGCCTCAGTCGAAAAAGCGCCTGTTTTATTGGGCTTTCGCCTCTCACTACGATTTCTATTGCATAATCTCGGTTTAAATCAGTTGTGCCCATCTAATGACTGGTGAGAAAATTTTGAGTTTATTATATCTGTATATTTGTTAGTAAAGGTTATTGATACGAAACAATACGCTCATGGATAAGTACGAAGAAACGTTTGAAACTTGGAATAAAGTGGCTCAACTCTATCAAGATAAGTTTATGGATTTGGACTTGTACAATGACACCTATAATTTTATTTGTAGTTCAATTCTTAACCATAAAGCCAAACTATTAGATGTGGGTTGTGGGCCTGGAAACATCACCAAATACCTCTTATCTAAACGTCCTGATTTTTCTATTTTTGGAATTGACATTGCGCCCAATATGGTTGAACTGGCTAAAAAAAATAATCCAACTGCACGTTTTGCCATTATGGATAGTAGAAAAATTTTGGAGTTAGAAACAACGTACGATGGAATAATTTGTGGATTTTGTTTACCTTATTTATCGCCTCTCGACAGCCAAAAAATTATTTCTGACTGTTACCATTTATTGAATACGAACGGGCTAATTTATATAAGTTTTGTGGAAGGAGACTCTCAAAAATCTGATTTTCAAGTTGGAAGCAATGGCAACAGGACTTATTTTTATTTTTATAATTTAAACGACCTGACTGAGCAACTTCAAAGAAATAACTTCAAAATATTAAGAGTATTTAAGGTAGATTATAAAAAAGCAGAAGGCCAATTAGAAACACATACAATTTTGATAGCGAGTAAAGAAACGGTTGTTTAGCGAGGTTTTGCTGCCCCGTACTCTCGATTTCAATTCTACCAAATTTTAAGAAAGCGTGTTTTTAGAATAAAATCTATAACTCGGTTAAATAATAGATTACGCTAAAAGTAGCACGCAAAGGCGCAAAGTTCGCAGAGGCGGAAATTAAAATTTCAAGAAAGCGTGTTTTTAGAATAAAATCTATAACTCGGTTAAATAATAGATTACACTGTAAATAGCACGCAAAGGCGCAAAGTTCGCAGAGGCGGAAATTAAATTTTGAAAACGGATATTAAACAAATTATTATTGCTTTTATTAACTACTGTGCGTTAAGCTATGTGGGAAGCAACTATTTTTTAGTCCAATCTTTTGGTAAAAATTAATGCTGTTTTCGTTAAGTTGAAATAGTTAGTTGGTATTTGAGACAAATTTTGCTAAGGCTTTATAATAAGTTGATTCATAATAAAACCATTTGGTATTGTAAACAAATTTTACTTTGTAAACTGCTACTAGTTCTTCAGCACTATCCGTTTGTAGAGTAGAGTTTAAGCCTCTGCCTTGGCTCGCGGAATGGTAATGTATAAAGAATAGAAGTGTTGATTGTTTCCAGCATCGTCAAAACTGTAATCGAGTTTTTGACCCGATTTACGGGCAATGTCAATAAGACCTAAGCCAGCACCGCCTTTTTCGTTAAGTGCACCACTTGTGATTAAATCTTTTTGTAAAATTTTTAGTCCTTCTTTATCTAAACTATTAATTTGATCGAGTTTGGCCGTTAAAACCGGAACGTGTTCTGACTCTATTAAGTTGCCCGTGCAAATAAAATAGTCGCCTGCTTTTATACCAATAAAAAAAACGGCAGTGGTGTATTCTTCTGGTCTATCTTCCGAATGTTTCACAATGTTTTGGAGGCACTCTACCATCACGTTAAATACTTTACGTTTAATAGCACCTTCTTCTTTCATGCTATCTAAATTTTTTTCGGTCATAGATAAAACCGATTTCATAATGTCTTGTGTAAATTCACCTTCGTACACTAACATTATTTTATTGTTGAGCATGATTTCATGCAAGCGTTTTACAAAATCCATAGTTAAAATTTAATTCCTATTAATAAAACATCATCCATTTGTTTATGTTTACCTTTCCAGTTATCGAAGGCGTTTATAAATAATTCGCTAAGAGCTACACTATCTTGATGTGCATTTTCTGAAATTAGTGTTTTGATGCGTTTGCTCATAAATTTTTGTTTGCCATCGGGACCACCAAATTGGTCGGGTAGGCCGTCGGTGTTAAAGAAAATTGCATCGCCGTTTTTAAGCGTTAGGGTGTGGTTAACAAAAGCTTGTCGGTTTTTATAGTACATACCCGCAATTGGGTAGCGGTCGCCTTTTACCTCTTGTAATTCGCCTTGCGTATAAATATAAAGTGGTCGGTGGGCACCAGCAAACTCTACACTGTTGGTTTTACGATTTATTTTACATAAAGCAATATCCATTCCGTCGCGGGCTTCGCTATCGCCTGTATCTTGCTTTAATGTTTTTTGCACCCGTTCGTGCAAGGTGTCTAATACTTCGGCGGCACTGTATTCGTGCGTTTCGCTCATGATTTGATTTAGGGTGAAGTAACCAATAAAACTCATCAAGGCACCTGGTACACCATGCCCAGTACAATCTACGGCTGCTACAAAAACTGAGTCGCCTTTTTGATAGATGTAAGGAAAATCGCCGCTTACAATGTCTTTACTTTTATAAAAGACAAACGATTGCGGGAAAAAGTGTTGAAGTGTTTTTTGAGTGGGCATTAACGAGTTTTGAATTCGGTACGAGTAGTTAATGCTTTCGGTAATGCTTTTATTTTTATTACTAATTTCTTCTTCGATTTTCTTTTGAATGGTAATGTCGTGTGCCACAATTAAAACGGTTACTACTTCGCCGTCTTGGTTACGTTCTGGAATGCCGTTAAAGGCATAAATTTTTTCGTCCTGACGTGTAATGAAACTTTCTTCGCGGTTAACAGCGTTGTCAAATTCCGTAACATGGTCAAGAATTCGGTTGAAGGCATCGCTTAAATAAAGGGGTAATTCGGTAGCTAAGTATAGTTTATTGATGATGCTTTTTTCAGATAATCCTGTCATTTTTTGAATAATGGGATTACAGTAATAGATTTTTTTGTCCATTCCCAAACGCACAATTAAGTCGTGCGAGTTTTCGGAAAGTGATTGCATTTGACCACGCAAGCGTTGTTCTTGCTCGGCTAGGCGGCGTATGGTTATATCGCGCGAGTTCATCACGATACCTTTTACCGACGCATCGTGCAATAAGTTAGTGAAGGTTGATTCTATCCACACTTGGTCGCCATTGCTTTTAAGGTAACGAAATTGAATAACGGGCATTTCATTTGGGGTGTTCAAGGCTAAATGAAATACTTTTTCAAATTCATTGACATCTTGTTCTACAACATGGGTGGTGTGTAACATGCCTATATTTTCTTCGGCATCGTAGCCTAATATAACTTTTACAGAGGGCGATTGGTATTTGATAACTCGGTTATGATCAATGATGGTAATAATTTCGGAAGACCGCTCTAGTAAAGCATTTTGACGTTTTTGCGCATTGTTAACTTCGGTAATTTGTAATTCGAGTTCGGTATTACTTTTTTCGAGGTCGAGGCGCGCGCGTTCCATTTCCTCGGCGTTTAATAGTAATTGCGTGCGTTGTTCGCTTAACTCCCCACTCATTTGCTGCGATTCGTTTAAGAGGCGCAGGGTGCGTTCGCTAACGGTTACATTAAAAATGGTGCGGGCAATGATGTCGCTAATTTGTGCTAAAAAATCGCGGTGTAACTTACTTATCGGGTGTAGTGATGCCATTTCTACTGCACCATAAGCCTTTTCGTTAGTAATGAGTGGCGTAATTAAAATAGCTTTCGGTCGTTTATCGCCCAATAGGCCAGAGGTAATGGTAACGTAGTTATCTGGAATTTCGGTGCGGTACATTTGTGCTTGCTCAATAACGGCTTGCCCTACTAAACCTTGCCCCGATTTAAACGCTCCTTTTAAATATTTTTTTCGACTGTAAGCATAAGAAGCAATTAGTTCAATATCGTCGCGTTGTCCTTTTTCGGCTTCGTTTACCAAGTAGAAAGCGCATTGGATGGAGTTGGTTTTGCGCGAGAGGTAAACGGTTAATGCTTCGCCTAGTTCTTTTAAATTAGAGTAAGAGCGCAACAAATCGCCCACTTCCGAAAGCCCATTCACAATAAAGCGGCGTTCTTCTTCTTGCTCGGCGGTAGCTTTAATGTTGTTGCGCATTTCAATTAGTGAGTTAACAAGCGCATCGTCGGTAGTGTTTAAGCCTATTTCGTGATTAAAGTTTCCTTTCCCAATGGCATCGGCAAAGTCGGATACTTTTTGTACGATTTGAATTTGATTGTTGCGTTCATCAATAACGGTGTTAACCCGTTTGGAAAAGTAAGTGATAAAAAAATAAGAAAGTAATGGTAAAATAACTGGCGCGAGTAAAATGATTAAGAATAAATTATTTTGAATAGCTACTTTAATTAACTCGCTGCCAATGGGTATATTGGTGCTAAACGAAATAATGAGTAAAGCAATAACAGGAAAACATAAACCCAAAATTAAAGTGGCAATAATAACTGGGTAACGTTGAATTTTTTTTATTTGTTCCATGTGTAAGTTACGAAGAATGGATAGCGGCAAGCAATTTAGGCTCGGCAAGTTTTAATAAATTAAGCATTTGTTCTTCCAATTTTACAAAGGTGGCCAGTTCTATAACCGCTTCGGTTTGGGCATCTTTTACAATTGGATAAACTAAAATGTGATTGGGGTAAGCGGCTCCTAAACCAGAGTTAACTTTTAAATAACCTTCGGGAATATCGTCAATAAACAGGAAGCGTTTATCTTTAGCTACTTGTCCAATTAAACCTTCGCCATAAGCATAAATAGGTTGTTCGTTTTCGGTAGGAATGTATGCAAAGCCTTCGGCGAACGAATAAATTTTGGCAGATTCGTTGCTGACTTTATTAGACGTATAAAGCACGGCTTGAACGGCATTTAACTGATTGGCAAGTTCCCAAAATGTATGTTGAAGATTTGTTTTACTCATTTTATGGTCAAAGCTATCATTTTTTTAATTATATCGTCGCTTTTAAGAATAAACGAACAGAGGTTTTGATTAATAATAGACTCGGGCATGGTGCTAATTTGTGCTTCATCGAGCGATTGTGCAATTAATGTGGCACCGCGCGATTTGGCCATAATGCAACCGTTAAGCCCATCGCGGTTGGCTCCCGATAAAATAATACCAAGCATTTTATTTCGGTAGGCATACGAAAACGTATCAAAGGTTAAATCAATCGAAGGGCGCGAGAAGGAAACTGCTTCTTCGGTAGAGAGCGAAAGGCTTCCGTTTATTTCGGCGTAGAGGTGATAATTGGAGGGCGCAAGGTAAACAAAGCCTTTTTGAATTTTAGTTTTGTCTTCGGGTTCAACCACTTTTAAAGTACTTTTTTTATTGAGAACCTCTTCAAAGCCAGAGCGCACGTGTTTTAAGCGATGTAAACATAAAACGATGGGAATATCGAATGTTTTAGGCAGAGCGGCTAATATTTTTGTAACTACTTGAAAGCTACCTGCGGAACCACCTATCACAATAATTTTAAAGTTTTCCACAACCTATAGTGCTAAACCAGTTTTTTATAAATTTTTTCTTCAATGGAGAGCGGGTTAAAATCGCGGGCGGCATTGCACCACGCAATGGTTTCTTTTGATCCTACTGCTAAATAGCCGCCTCTGTATAAACTATTACTTAACGTATTCATTACTCTATCTTGTAAATCGAAGTTAAAATAAATCATAACGTTGCGGCAAAGTATAATATCAAATTTAGAAAAACTTTCTTCGCTGGCAAGATTATGATTTTTAAAGTTTACGTTTTTAATCAACTGTTCGTCGTATTTAATGAATAAGCTATCGAACGATAATTTATAGTAGTGTTCTAATCTATTTTTTGAACCAAAGCGGTCGAAGTTACTGCGTGCTACTTCGAGGCTGCGCGCCGGGTAAATGCCAGTTTTAGCGGTCGTTATTACTTCGGAATTAATATCGGTAGCAAAAATTTTAGATTTTTCTAACAGACCCATTTCTTTGAGTAAAATACACATCGAGTAAACTTCTTCGCCCGATGAGCAAGCGGCATGCCAAATCCGAATAGAGGGCGTGTCTTTAAACTGAGGCAACACTTCATCGCGCAGTTTACGCCAAAACGAAGGGTCGCGAAACATTTCGGTGGTGTTAACGGTAATTTCTTTAACTACTTTTTCGGCCAAGTCGCTTTGTGAATCCATCCGATTGATAAGCTCTTCTAAATTATTGGCTTTAAAAAAAGTTAGGACATGTTCTATTCTTCTTTTGAAAGACGATAAGGCGTAATCGCGAAAGTCATAATGGTATTTTTCAAACAAGAAACCTTGAAAACGTTTAATATTCAACAAACTCAATTCTGTATCTTTATTAAAAAACATGTATAAATTATAGATAGGCTAAATATACTAAGTGTTTACAATTTTACTAAAAAATTAATACGAACCCTATTAAATTTCCTATGAATGGGATTTAATTTAGAATGAAAAATTTAATCCTCTAAAATACGCTGTATAATTAGTGGATGTGATTTATGCGCAATTATAGTATATACACGAGTATTTACAAAAAAGTAAGGTAATCCGTGTTTTTTTATTTATTTTCGTACGTTTTAAATATAATTCTTAGATTGTTACTTTATGAATACGCGGTTTATTTACGATACGTTTAATGTTGTGCAGCAGAACAAAATTATGTTGGTGTATCAAGGCGAGTTTACGCAAGAGATTGCCAAATCAGTTTTAGCAATGACCGAGCGAAACTTAGATAATTTTGGAGAAGATCAAACGGTGAAACGTAAAATATTTAACGTGATGGTTGAATGTCTTCAAAATATATGTAAGCATGGCGAGCAAGCCAACACAACTATTAAAGAAGCTATATTTATGATTGGGATGGATGACACGCATTATTTTATCACCACCGGAAATTACATTGCTAACGATAATATTCCAGTACTTAAAAGTAAACTCGAAGCCATTAATCAATTAGACAAAGAAGGATTAAAACAATTGCATAAAACCATTGTTAGCAATGCCTATGGTTTATCGGACAAAGGCGGTGCTGGTTTAGGATTGGTAGATGTGGCGCGCAAGTCGGGCGAAAAATTAGTTTATGATTTTGCTGACGGCGGCATTCCTAATTGTAATTTTTATTCACTTTTAATTAAAATATCTAAAAATAAGTAGTCATATATCACATGGAAAATCTAACGATTAAAGAAACAGACGATACCCCAGAAGTAAGTTTCAACGCAACCGGCTCTTTAGTATTAAGCGGACGCTCATTACCCGAAGATGCTGCTAGTTTTTACGGTCCATTATTAGAGTGGATTGAGAATTACGGTAAAACAAATGCTAGTACTAAACTTGTTTTTGATATGAAGCTAGAGTATTTTAATACTGCTTCTTCAAAAATGTTGCTCGATATTTTTAATAAATTAGAGAACATTGATCAAAATGGCGGAAGTGCTAGTGTTCGTTGGTACTATCCCGATGGAGATGACGATATGCAAGAGGCTGGCGAAGAGTATGCCGAGTTAGTAGAAATTAAATTCGAAATGTTAGCTTATTAGTTAAGTACTATTCCATTATGGCCTTTGCCTCCGACACATTACTTACGTTTATTGATCTTTATGCTTCGGCCGCTAAGCTCAATCGAAAAAATTTGTCGTTGAAAAAGCAATACTTGGCCATAAATCTTCGGAATTATACGGATGACGTTGAAACGATTAATAGTTATTTAGCTCACTTAGATGTAGAGGTTAATTTATCGTTTATTCAGAGCGATTACATTGGTCAAAGCATTGAGTTTCCTGTATCCGAGTCGGTGCGTTTAGTGCGCTTGGCACAAAAGATAAATCAAAAGGCGAATTATTTTGAGAAACTTTCGTTTTTGCATTTACTTATAGAGCAGTTCAGAATTGGAGACATTGCCAGCCACCACTACAACGAAGCTTTAGATACGGTTAATGCGGTGTTTAATTTACGTTTAAACGATTTTCAACAGCTCAAGTATTTTTCTTACATAGATTTATCGGCTCGCGATTTTGATGAAAATACAGTTATTATTTCTTCTACACCTTTAAGCCGGCAAGATGCGTTGTTAGATAAAAAACATATTCTTGTGCCTATGATGCAAGGGTATTTATTGTTTAAAAATATTGGAGGTTTGTTGTTGTTTAAATATTACGGTTCTCAAAATAATTATTTTTTTAATGCCAATGTTATTGAAAGTGCTAGAGCGTATCAATTGCTGCATTTAGGACATTTATTACTCGAAAACACTTCTATTCATTTTGAAACAATTGCCGAGCATTTGTTTCGAACCTATAAGTTTGAAGATTTAAAATTTGAACCCACTACTAAAACACCTTTTGTAGAGTTAAACAAATCTAATAACTCGTTAATTATAAAAGGGCGAATGTATCCCGAAAATCCGTTTGCATTTTTTGATTCGATTAATGCGTGGATAGATTATTATTTATCTTCTAACCCCTCTACTTTAAACGTATTCATAAATATTTCTTATTACAATACTTCTTCATCTAAATTATTGTTGGGTTTATTGAAAAAGATTTTAAGTTTCGACTCAACTCATTTTAAACCTAGTGTTACGTGGACTTACGATGAACAAGATGAAGAAATGTATCATACCATTAAAAATTATGCGCTTATTTTAGATTACCCTATTACCATCTTAGCTGAAAGCGATGAAGTACTATGAGTGAAGAAATTTTAAAAGCCTTAATGCAATTGTTTGCCATTATCTCTAAACAGGATACGGGTTCTTCGGACATACACCGACTTTTTGTTACTTCATTTCTTAAGAACCAAGTTAACATCGAAAAGGTAGAGCAATACCTAAGTTTATACGATACGTTTTTAATTGAAAAAGAAGATAAGAAAACCGAAGTTACAGAAACAAAAGAAGGCGAAGCACCCAAAGAAAAACGCCCACGTTTAACTTCTGTAAAAGATAGCGTTCGTACTTTAGGTATTTGTAAAAAAATTAATAAGACGTTAGTTCAAAAACAAAAAGTGGTGGTGTTAACCCGTTTGTTCGAGATGCTGCGGGCTGATAAAGGGTTTACCGTTCAACGCTTAGGAATTATTGATACCGTTTCGGATGTATTTAATATCAACGAAGCAGAGAAAAAATTGATTCGTCATTTTTTAGAAAGTGAAGATCCCTATTCGTACGAATCGTCTGATTTATTGGTGATTGATGATAATAAATTAGTAACACTCGATTATATAGGCGGCACCAATCACATTAGTGCGCCAGGTTTAAATGGGTTTATCAGCATCATTAAAATTCAAAGTGTAGATATTTATTTTTTGCGCTACAATGGCAGCAGCGAAGCCTTTTTAAATGGTTTACCTATTCAGTCGAATTATGTTTATTTGTTAGCACCGGGTAGTAATTTGCGCTTGCCACGAGGTACCATTTATTACAGCGAGGTGGTTACTAATTTCGCTTCGCGTTACGATTATAATAAATTGGTGTTTCAAGCCCCTAACTTAGAGTACCGTTTCCCGAATGGAAAAGTGGGTTTGAAAAATATTAGCATTGAAGAGAAAAGTGGAAACCTTATTGGTATTATGGGCGCAAGTGGCGCGGGTAAAACTACTTTATTAAATGTGTTAAGCGGGCTTTTAAAACCTAGCTCGGGCGATATTTTAATTAATGGCGAAAGCGTTTTAAATAACCCAAAATTAGCTAAAGGATTAATTGGTTACATTGCACAAGATGATTTATTATTTGAAGATTTAAGCGTTTACCAAAATCTATATTACAATGCCGAGTTGTGTTTTAAACAATATTCGGCCGTGCAATTGCACCGTGTGGTTGCAAAAATGTTGCACAGTTTGGGTTTATACGAAATTAAAGACATTGTTGTGGGGAGTCCGCTCAACAAAAAAATTAGTGGAGGGCAACGTAAACGCCTTAACATTGCTTTAGAGTTAATACGCGAGCCTGCTATCTTATTTGTAGATGAGCCTACCTCAGGTTTATCGTCGCGCGATAGCGAAAACGTGATGGATTTATTAAAGGAATTAACCCAAAAAGGAAAACTTATTTTTGTTGTTATTCACCAACCCTCATCAGATATTTTTAAAATGTTTGATAAACTATTTTTGTTAGATGTGGGAGGCTTACCTATTTATTATGGTAATCCGATTGAGGGTGTGATGTACTTTAAAGAAGCCACCAATCAGTTAAATGCCGATGTGGGCGAATGCTATACCTGTGGAAATGTAAATCCTGAATTATTGTTTAACCTCATTGAGTCGAAAGAAGTAGATGAGTATGGTAGTTTTACCGATAAGCGAAAATTTTTACCTAAAAACTGGAACGAACTTTTTTTGAAAAAAGTTGAAATTAAGTTTGAAAAAGATTTTCCTGAACGCCCTCAACCCGAAAATACAACGCCTAGTTTATGGAAACAACTCGGCGTATTTATTAAGCGCGATGTGTTTAGTAAGTTAAGTAATAAACAATACCTTTTGTTAAATTTATTGGAAGCCCCGCTACTGGCATTTATCTTGGCTTTTTTGATACGCTATATTGCCAAAGTTAAAGGCGAAACGTATGTTTACCGCGAGAATGAAAATATACCAGCTTATATTTTTATGAGTATTATTGTGGCTTTGTTTATTGGCTTAACGGTAAGTGCCGAAGAAATATTTAAAGACCGAAAAATTTTAAAACGCGAAAAATTCTTAAACCTAAGTTGGTTTTCTTACTTGCAATCTAAAATTATTATTTTAACCACGCTTTCAGCTATTCAAAGTTTATTGTTTGTTGTTGTTGGCAATAGTATCATTGGTATAAAAGGAATGTATTTAAGCTATTGGCTCATGTTGTTTAGCGTGTCGTGTTGTGCCAATTTATTAGGTTTAATTATTAGTTCGTTGTTTAATTCGGCGGTTACCATTTATATCATTATTCCTTTGTTAATTATTCCGCAAATGATTTTAGGAGGGGCTATGTTTCGGTTCGATAAATTAAACCGAATTATTGGCGATGGCAGCAAGGCACCACTGGTATCGGAGGCAATGGCTAGCCGCTGGGCTTACGAAGGGTTAATGTTAAATCAATTCAAACACAATAATTATTACCGCGTATTTTACGATTACGATAAAGATTTGGGGCAACTGAATTATAAAACCATTTATTATATACCCGAGTTATTGCAAATGACCACCAATTGTAAAAGTGCTTTAACGAATAAAAATACAAGTGATTTATTCGACAATTTAAAAGTTTTAAGTTTAGAGTTAGAGAAATTAGAAAAAATTAAGGAAAACCCCAAGTTTGCGTTGAAAGCCAAACTAAACATGGTTGATTTTAGCGAAAAGGTGGCCGATGAGTTGTTAGCGTATTGGAATGCTTTGTACAAAGTATATTCGCAAAAATTTGCTGATTTAGACAAACAAAAAAACACGTATGTGTCTTCATTTTTAGAAAGTAGCGAAGCCGAGGCTAAGTTTAATCGCATTAAAGATGAGTATTACAACCCAACAATTGATGAGCAAGTAAATAACGAATTGTCGAAGCAGAAATTTTTTATTAACAATCAAACAGGCTTTACGCAGCATTTTAATGCGGGCTATAACGAGCCAGAGAAGGGTTTTATAAGCCTTCGGACTCATTTTTTTAGTCCTGTAAAGTATTTTTTTGGTGTAAAACTCGATACTTTTATGTTTAATGTTTTGGCCATTTGGGGCTTAAACTTCATTTTTTTTATAATTTTGTATTCTGAGGTTCTTAATAAAATCTCAACCTTTATTACAAATATTAAAAGACCTAAATAAAATGAAAAAAATAATTCAACTTTCGGTTAGTTTGTTCCTCGTCCTAGGATTCAACGCCAAGCTCAATGCACAATGTATTCAAGGCGAGTGTAGCAAAAAATTAGGAGAGTTTACTTTTATTAAATCGGTTAACGTTAACAGTGCCTGTATCGAAGGCAAAGCCAACCAGTTTAGTTATGTATTTAGCCAAGGCAGCACGTATATGGTGTTAGCTTGCGATAGCGAAAAAAAGGGAGCACGCATGATTGTTAATCTTTACGATAGAGAAAAAAATTTGATAGCCACTAACAAAAATCGAAAAAAGTTTTATCCTTCTATCACATTTCCTTGTGGTGCAACGGGTGTATATTATATTGAGTCGTTTTATGAGGGGAACTCGTCCGATGCTTGTGGTTTAAACGTTTTAGGATTCTCAAGAACACACTAACTCATAAACACACTATTTTAATTAACTCTTGTATATTAACACAATGAAAAAAATACTACTTGTTCTTTTACCAGCCCTTTTCTTAACGTCTTGCGGCGGGTCCGACGATAAGCTCGAACAAAAAGTTCAAACTAACGACTCTTTAACGGGGACATTGAAACCTGTGGATGTGAGTGAAGAAACCATTAATGGAATTATTCAATCCATTCCAACCCCTGTTGAAATGGCAAGCCTCTTGAAAAGCAATGGGGCAACTTACGATGCTGCCATTTTAAATACGACCGATAATGCCAGTAAATATAACACCAATTATAGCAAGGCTTTAAACATTGGCATTTATAGTGCCGATTTGGGTTATATTAATATTTATGAAAAAACATTTTCGGCGGTTAATTATTTAAGCACAGTTAAAGGTTTAGCCGATGATATTAAAGTGGGGCAATTTTTCGATTTTGAAACGCTTAAACGATTTGCTTCTAATAATAATAATTACGACTCGTTGTTGTACGTGAGTACCGATAATTTTAATAAGATGGATGCGTTTTTACGCGAGCAAAAACGTGGCGAGTTAAGTGTGCTTATGATATCGGGAGCTTGGTTAGAGGGCTTATACATTGCAACACAAGTAAATAAGCAAGTTAAAACTAAAGAATTAAAAGAGCGTATTGGTTACGAAAAAATTAACCTCGATAATATTTTAGTGATTTTAAATGCGTATAAACAAGATAAATATTTTGCTAGCATTGTAGCTGAATTTGATAAGATGAAAGCGATTTACGATACCATCAAAATTACCTACGAGTACAAAGAGCCTGAAACCAAAGAAGTAAATGGTCAATTGGTAATTGTTAACAATAGTAAAAGTACCGTAAACATTACCGACGAGCAAGTAATAACTATTACTGAAGCACTAGCTAACATTCGTGGTAACATGGTGAAGTAGAGTAAACATTTAAGCGTGTGTTCTAATTCCATTGGATGTGGTTTAGTTTATATTGAAATTCTAATTCATTGATAGCTTTTGTACCTCGACTCGTTATATTTTAATCCAGTTAGATTTAATACCAACACCATTTCTAAAAGATACGTTGCCCAAGTTTCTTTTTCTCTTATACTTCCTCAAAAATTATACCCGTAGGCCTTGCTACGCCTTTAATTTTTTCGTCGCCTAAAAGAAAAATAATTCTGGTTCAACTTGTATCTTTTAGAACCGATATTGGTATAACTCGCTCGACATAACCCCTATTAAGTTCAAAAAGTTCGTTGAACTATTTTATTCTAAGTAGTGGTATTATTTTACAGAACAACCTTCTTTTAAATTTTTATATTTCAACTTGTAGAATTTGACTGCGATGTGTTTGTCATTGGTTCTATCCACTCTAAATTTATTTCTTTTTCCATTTTACGAAACCAAGTCATTTGGCGTTTGGCGTATTGAATGATGGCTGTTTCTAAAAGGTTGATACATTCTGTTTCTGTGTATTGGTCTAATAGGTAGTGCGATAAGTATTTGTATTCTAATCCTAAAAATTGTAAACGTTGGTGACTCACACCGCTTGCTAGTAGTTCTTCTACTTCCTGTATTAAGCCTTGTTTAAGGCGTTCTTGCAAGCGTTGGCGGATACGTTTTATGCGAACCTCTTTAGAAACGTGAATGCCTAAATACTTAATGTTATAAGTTGGCCAAATTTTAGGGGGTGTTGGGTGGCTTTGTAAATAGGTGGCTACTTCAATTCCTCTAATAATTCGTTTAACCGAATGTGTATCTATATGTTGTGTGTGTGGCTTTGGGAATTGATGTAAGCGTTTCAACAATTCTTCTTTGCTTAAGGTTTGTAAAGTTCGACGAAGTGATTCGTTTTCGGGTACAGCGGTTAGTTCGTAAGTTTTGTAAAGGGCACTCAAGTATAGCCCAGTTCCGCCGCAAACAATGGGTAGTTTACCGTTTCGGCGAATATTAGCAATACTGTTAAATAAAAGTTCTTGATAGTGGTGCAAAAAAAAAGGAGCGTCGGGTTCAACAATATCTATCAAATGGTAAGGAATGGATTTTCCGTTAACGACATAACTGTCTAAATCTTTTCCGGTTCCTATGTTTAGACGTTTGTAAACCTGGCGCGAGTCGGCACTAATGATTTCGCCGTTATGTGTTGCCGCCAATTCGCAGGCAAAACGTGTTTTACCACTGGCGGTTGGCCCTAATACCACAATTACATCATATCCGTTAAGGTTTAACATGTTACTGTTTTTGCACAACCATTAACCCGTCTCTGATAGGTAAAACTAAACTTTTTACGCGCGCATCGTTTTTTAGTTGTTGATTGAAAGCATGTAGTAAGCGCGTGTCGGTGTCCATTTCTAATTCGGGTAATACTACTTTGCCACTCCACAACACGTTGTCGGCAATAATTAATCCGCCAGGGCGCACTTTATCAATAATGGCATTGTAATAAGCGATGTAATTTTTTTTATCGGCATCAATAAAAACGAGATCAATGGGTTTGGTAAGGCTTGGTATGGTATCTAACGCTTGGGCTTCTTTTAGCTGAATGGCAGCGGCGTAGGGCGATCGGTTAAAAAAAGATTGCGCTAATACATTAGTTTCGGCATTTGGATCTATGGTTAGTAAAGTGCCATTGGGTGCCAAGCCCTCGGCCAAACACAGTGCCGAGTAGCCGGTAAATGTGCCTATTTCGAGTATAAAATGAGGGCGAATGAGGTGCGAAAGAAAACTGAGGAAACGCCCTTGTAAATGCCCACTTAACATGCGTGGCTGTGTGGTGCGTAGATGCGTTTGACGATTTAATTCGTAAAGTAAAGGGGGTTCTGCTTCGCTGTAACGTTCGCAGTAGTGTAATAGTTCGCCGGGTATAAACTCCATAATTTAGTGCGCCAAATCGGTTAAGGCAGCCTCTAAATTAGGAAATTTTAATTTGAAACCGGCATGGATGAGTTTAGCATTACTAACGGGGCTGCCTTCGGTAACCATTTGGTGCATATCGCCTAAGATTAGTTTTAAAATAAAAGTTGGCACAGCAGGCATAAAAAAAGGTTTGTTTAAAGATTTGGCCAAGGCTTTACTAAATGCAGCATTGGTAACGTGTTCGCTGCCCACTAAATTGTAAGTGCCATTTACGTGTTCGTTAAAAAGTGCCCAATCCATAGCAGCTACAACATCGTTAATGTGTATATAGGGCATGTATTGTTTACCACTGCCAAGTGGCGAACCCAAACCAAAACGAAAAGGGCCTTTCATTTTTATATAAGCACCGCCTTCTTTAGCCAGCACAACGCCGATGCGGGTAATTACGGTGCGTATGCCCGCGTGTTGAAAAGGCGTGTAGCTATCTTCCCACAGTTGACAGGTTTTTCCGAAGAAGTCGTCGGTTTCACGTTCGGTTTCGGTGTAAGGTTGTTGACGTGTTTTTAAGCCGTAGGCACCAATGGCACTAGCACCAATAAAGGCTTTTAGGGTATTGGGTTGCCGCAATAATTTTTTTGTTAATAGTTCCATGCCTTTGGTGCGCGATTCGATAATTTCGCGTTGGCGTTCTAAGGTCCAAGGTTTATCGGCAATGCCAGCCCCGGCAAGGTGTATAAGGTAATCTATATCGGTAAATGCACGTTCGTCAATTTCGCCTGCGTCAATATCCCATTTATAGATTTGAATGCCATTTTGTGTGCTGCTTTTTCTTCCTAAACCTTTTATGGTATGCCCTGTGGCTTGTAGGTGTTTGGCAAGGACTGTTCCTAAAAGACCACTAATGCCAGTAATTAAAATTGTAGCCATAGAAAGGGATTTACTTTATCATACAAAATAAATGTAAATTTGTTTATGGTTTATGATATTCATGTTTTTGTTTGTACCAACGAACGCACGGGTGCCGAGCGTTTAAGTTGTGGTGCGGCTCACGGGTTGGCACTAACAACTGAGTTTAAAAAGCAATTAAAAGATTTACCAGTAAAGTTAAATGCCCGCGCCAACAAGAGTGGGTGTTTGGGTATTTGCGATTTTGGACCAACGGTAGCTATTTATCCTGATGGAACGTTTTACGTGGGTGTAAAGGTGGAAGATGTAAAAGAAATTATTGAACGTCATGTTTTAAAAGGCGAGCGTGTTGAACGTTTGCTGTTAAAGTCGGCTTGATTGTTATGAGTTATTCATTTGTGTAGTGTTTCCTCTTTTTTCGTGAGGGATGGAGGCGATAGCGAGCGACAATTTTTTGTTGGCGATTGCGCGCGTGAGGAGGCGACCACCGGGAGCCACCGGAACCGCAGCAATGCCACAAAAAATAGAGCGACTAAAGCCGAGAGCCCGACCCCGGTTTTAAATTTTAAGTGTCGTGTTTTAAGTAAATAATAAGCTATTGTTTTAGTGTATAACATCAAATTAACGAGAGGGGGCACGCCCAAAAACTAGTAATGAAATTGAATAAAGTTTATTGAGGAGGTTTGATGTGCGAACTCTTAAATTAAATATTTGGAAGTATGCTATAGTTTTTATTCTAAAGGTTCTTTTTTTAAATGTGGGTTAAACTGCAAATAGCCTGTTGAAATCTATTACAAAACAAAACGTGCTGCAGCCATTAGAAATACTCGGTTTTACAGTTTTCAAAATAGCGTTAGCTATTCTTACAGTCCTCGAACTTACGCTTCCAAATATCTTTGCAGCTTTTGTCTTTCACTGCGATTTCAACGGGGTATTTACGGTTAAACAAAAGCTATTATTTTTAAATCTTAGCGCTGTTTAGAATTATTTTTTAGTTCGCATTAAACCTTTTACCTTAGGACGCATCAAATAAGTACTTATCAATTTTTTGTGGCTAAGGCAGACGATTTACACATTATTACCCTCTATGGGCAAATTGATACGCGGAACGAAGCGTTGAGTTTGCTTATTAGTAAGTACCAACAGCGTTTGTATTGGCATATCCGAAAAATTGTTATTGACCACGATGATACGGATGATGTGCTTCAAAATACGTTTATTAAGATTTGGAAGGGATTAGAAAATTTTAAAGGCGATAGTGCGCTTTTTACTTGGCTTTACCGCATTGCGACGAATGAGGCGTTGGGATTTTTAAGGAAAAAGCAAAAAGAAAATACGCAAAGTATTCATCCTATAGAATACCAATTGAGTAAAAGTTTAGAGTCGGATCATTATTTTAAAGGCGATACGATTCAGTTAAAATTGCAACAAGCTATTTTAGAATTGCCCGAAAAACAACGTTTGGTATTTAATATGCGCTATTATGACGAGATGCCTTATGAGCAAATGAGTGCGGTACTAGAAACTTCGGTAGGAGCTTTGAAAGCCAGTTACCATATTGCTGCTAAAAAAATAGAAGAATTTTTAGTTACTCATCATTAAACCTATTGCTAAAACCTAAGTCTAATTTAAAAATGGATAAAAATATACCCGATATGAACTCAGAATCAGATACTCCTAATGGCTTTTCGATGCCACAGGATTATTTTTCAGATTCGTCGGGAACTATTTTAAATAAGTTAGTTTGGTTAGAAGAACACAAGGTTTATCCTTTTTTAAGCGCGCTGCAAAAAGAAACTGGTTTTTGTATTCCTGATCATTATTTTGAACACCAACGTATCCAAACCGAATTATTGCCCTACCCACATTTGACGAATCGGTTTGGTGAGGAAAGTGGTTTTTTAATTCCTCCTCATTATTTTGAAACGGCAACAGTTATTTATCCACATTTGGATGGATTGCCTAAAGCCAATGTGTTTGCGGTTCCTGATACTTATTTTGAACATACGGCAGAGGGTTTAAAGCCACGTGAGGCAAGGGTTATTGGTTTATGGACGCGACGGATTAGTTATAGCATAGCCGCTTTATTGGTTTGGGCTTTGGGTATTTGGTTATTTCAATCGTTATCGGTTACTAAAAATACCAAAGAAGATTGTGGGACTTTAGCGTGTATAGATAAAAAGGATATTCTCGAAAGTAACGATTTGCAATCGGTTGATGAGGAGCATTTATATGATTTAGTAAACGTGAAAGCACTCGAAGAAAAACTAAAGGAAGAAGATTTAAAAAATACGAAATCCACCACAACGGATTCGGTTCTTTTAAATGCAGCCGATGATGCAATGGATGATTTGTAACATGAAAAAATGGTATTACATAGTTATTGGGTTGTTCCTGCAAATGCTGGTGGTAAACGGATTGGCTCAGAATCCGAAGGTTGAAGCTCTGAAGGTGGAATATATTACGCAGAAATTAAATTTAAACGATGCTGAAAGTAAAAGTTTTTGGCCTCTTTACAACGATTTTTTGGATAAGGAAAAAGCTATCCGTAAAAATTATAGGCAAGCGATGAATAATTTACCAGCTGATTTTTCGGAAGAACGCGCCAAGGAAATTATCAATTTAGAAATTCAAACGCGGCAAGCCGAATTGGATTTAGAAAAACTTTTTAATGAGAAATTAAAAGCAATTATCGGTGTTAAAAAATTAGCCATGCTTAAACAAGCTGAATTTGAATTTAAACGTAAAGTTTTAGAAGCCGTTAACAACAAGTGAGTGCCTATCTCAAATACCGTTTGCTTTTTCGACCGCTCTTTAGTTTAGGTCTTCTTTTTTTTTATGTGAGTTCAACGGCGCAAATCGCTTACGATAGCTTAAAAGTAAAAACACCAAAACATTTTTTTCAGACAGCCATTGTATGGGATGCCTTTAGCAAACCTAAACAAGCCTTATCGGATACCGATGCCATTAGTAAGCGTTTAAAGAATTATGGTGTTAAACAGTATAATTTATCTTTTTACACACCCATTGCTACCATTAATAATTTTAATAGAGACAGTACGATTAACGACAATACACATTATTTATTAACGGGTAATTTTATGTTGCTTCAGCCGCAGTTTGATGGTTTGCAACAACACCAACTCACAAAAATAGGACTGGGTTTTCGACTTATTCACAACACTGGTAAAAAGGGACTTTTTTTTGCAGAATTTTCGCCTTTTGTTACTAGCGATAATACCTTAAAAGGAGCCAATTACTGGCGTTTAGCTAGCACTTTACTGTACAGTCATCTTTTTAGCGAACGGTTTAATTTGCGTGTGGGTGTTACCAAATCTTTTTTATGGGGTAACCGTTTGTACATGCCTTTTTTTGGGATACGCATCGGGAAACTAGATGGCGTTAACTTTAGTTTTCAATTTCCAAGAAATATTAATTTTCAAGTACCAGTTTCTTCAAAGGTTAAGTTAAACGCTTTTGCCAGACCTCAAGGAGGTATGTTTTTATTTTCTAATGTGGACTCCGTTTATTTTGGAAGAACGGATCGGCAGTTTCATTTTACACGCTACGAGGTATTAGTTGGCTTTAGGTTAGACGTGGCGGTAAGCAATCTTTTTTCCTTTTATGTGGCGGGTGGTGTAAGCGGACGTAATAACATCACTTTATACAGCGAGCGTGCGAATGCAAAGTATAAACGTTTGCCCTTACGAAAAACATTTTACGAGCAAAATATTGGATCTACAGGTTTTTTAAATGTGGGTTTGGTTTTAAAATTTGGTAACTCTAAAAGCATTGGCAAAAATTATAATTTATACGAAGCTATAGATTTGAATAATGGCATAGACCCTGGTGATAATAATTTAATATTACCTAACAGTGAAATTCGGAAAGCTAATTTAAAAACCAATCAATTAAAGTTAAAGGATATTCAAGATTTAATTGATTTTAATGAGTAGTACTCATTTTAAGAAGTTCTTTTTTGATAGAATTAGTTTCCTTATACATTCGATAAGTATAGAATGCCAATTCACAAAAGAAGAGTTACATGAAATAGTAGTATTAACCGTTTTGATTTAAAACAAAAGGTAATCGCAATTCAAATGCGCTGCCTTTACCCAGTTCGCTACTAACGCTAATGGTACCGCCGTGTTTTTCGACTACTACTTGCACATACGATAAACCCAATCCAAATCCTTTCACATTATGTACATTGCCCGTAGGTACTCGGTAAAACTTATCAAATATTTTTCGTTGATTTTCTTTGCTGATGCCTATGCCATTATCTTTCACACTAATGATAATAACTTCGTCGGTGTTGCGGGTTTTGATACTAATTAGTGGGGCCTCTTTGGTGTATTTAATGGCATTATCTATTAAATTAAAAATAATATTGGTAAGATGAACCTTGTCGGCTTGTAGTTTAAATTGTTTGGCTGTTAAATGGGTTTCTATTTTACCATTACGTTGCGAAATGATTAAAGCGGTGTTATTGATGGCTGTATTGATAATATCATGCACATCTACTTCTACGGGTTTTAATTTAAACTCTCCTCTGTCTAAAATACTGGTTTGTAAAATACTTTCGACTAATACGCTTAAACGTTTGTTTTCATCGCGTATCATTTTTAAATAACGTTGTTGTTTTTCGGGTGTTTGTGATATAGATTGGTCGCTTAACATTTCGCTGGCTAATGAAATGGTGGAGATGGGTGTTTTAAACTCGTGGGTCATGTTACTAATGAAATCGTTTTTAATTTCTGACAGTTTTTTTTGTTTAAAGTTACTGGCTATGGTATAATAAAATGAAAAAACTAACATACCAATTACGAGTATTGAAACAACGAGTAGTGCCCACATGGTTTTAAAAACTGCGCGAGATTGATTAGGAAAATTGATTTCGAGAAACTCGGGTTGTACAAATACATTGCTTGGCGATAAAGAGATGCGGTGAATTGTACCAAGCGAGTCGGTTTCTATATCTTGTTCTAAATCGTCTAGCTTGCTTCGGTTAACCTGACCTAAAAACAATCTATAATTATATTTTGCCGTGATGCCAATTACTTTTAATTCATGTTTTAGAATGGAGTCTAGTAATGCTGTATCTACTTTTTGTTTATAGTCTTTATAAAAGTTAATGGAGGTCGTTTCATCGAAAATATCGTTCCCGCTTGGGCTAACGGTTACAATATCGCGCTTAACCTTGTCTATGTTATCAATTGTACTTTTACTTTTTAAATCGAATGGAAAAAAATTAAGCGCAAAGGGCAACGAGTCGGTCGAATATTCTTTGGTTGTGAGGCGGTTTGTAGAGACTCCGTTACTGTCGCTACTTAGTTCTTCGGATAGAAATACTTTAAAAACATTTGGATTTTTTGATTGAGACGATAGCAAAGTAGTTGGTAATTTAATAATTTGTTTTCGGCGTTTGATACGTTTTGAAGTATAGGCTGTATCTAAACGTTCGAGTTTTTGAGCCGTTGAAGCCAAAGCTCTATTTACATTTTGTCGAAATACTTCGCCGGCAGCCGTAAAATCGTTGTGTAGCCAATAAGCCTGAACAGCAATAAGCGTTATCAACGCCAGGCAAAATAAGGTTACAACTACTAAAAGTTTATTCTTGTTCATACGACTTTAAAGATAAGTAATAAATAGGTTTTTAAATAAACATTTAACCTAGAGGCTGTCTAGATTCTATTTAAAATATTTGTTATATGTCTTTTTTCACCATGCTTCGTTGCGTTTTTTGACCGTAGCGGCTCTGCTATGGCCTGCAAAACGCGCCTCGCCTGATAAAAAAATACCCTATAACATTCCAAATAAATAGAATCTAGACAGCCTCTTAGGTTA
>JAAFIL010000029.1 GCA_013297775.1 Bacteroidota bacterium | reverse complement strand
CGAAATCCCTTCAAAACAGTAAACTTCGTCAATTTTTCTCCTTCACCATAGAAGCACTATGTCTCAGTCGAAAAAGTACCTGTTTTATTGGGCTTTCGCCTCTCACTAAGATTCCTATTGCATAATCTCGGATTATGGAATTTAAAAAATGTTGATAAGCCAAAACTATTCATTGATTTAAAAGCTATACCTTTGTGCCACATTAAATTTTATGTCATACATTAATACTATTGTTGCCCGCCAAATCCTCGATTCGCGTGGCAATCCTACCGTTGAAGTAGATGTGATTACAGATAACGGCATCTTGGGTCGTGCTGCTGTGCCTTCGGGAGCCTCTACTGGCAGTTACGAAGCCGTTGAATTACGCGATAACGACAAAACACAATACTTAGGTAAAGGTGTTTTAAAAGCGGTTAACACCATCAACACCGTTTTGCGCGATCAGCTAAAAGGCATGTACATTCTCGACCAAACCGAAATTGACGCACGCATGTTAGAATTAGATGGCACACCCAACAAAGCTAATATTGGGGCTAATGCCATTTTAGGCGTTTCATTAGCCGTTGCAAAAGCAGCCAGCGAAACAACAGCTATGCCGCTTTATCGCTATGTAGGCGGCGTTAATGCCAACTTACTACCTATCCCCATGATGAACATTTTAAACGGGGGCGCACATGCCGATAATGGGATAGATTTTCAAGAGTTTATGATTATGCCCATTGGTGCCAGTTCGTTTAGCGAAGGTCTGCGCATGGGAACCGAAGTATTTCACCATTTAAAAGCCGTTTTAAAATCACAAAATTTATCTACCAACGTAGGCGACGAAGGTGGATTTGCACCAAACATCAAAAACAACGAAGATGCCATTAAATACGTCATGCAAGCCATTGAAAAAGCAGGCTACAAACCTGGAGAAGATATTTACATAGCCCTAGATACTGCAAGTACCGAGTTTTTTAATGCCGATGAAAAAATGTATCACTTTAAAAAATCAACAGGCGATAAGTTAAGCGTATCGCAGATGACCGATTACTTGGCCGATTGGTGTAAAAGATACCCTATTATTAGTATCGAAGATGGATGCAGCGAAGACGATTGGGACGGGTGGGCGCAACTCACTCAAAAAATTGGGAAAACAGTTCAGTTAGTAGGCGACGATTTATTTGTAACCAATGTTAACCGCTTAGGGAAAGGCATTCAAAATAACATTGCCAATTCGATTTTAATAAAAGTGAATCAAATAGGTACGCTTACCGAAACCATTAATGCGGTGCAATTGGCGCATACCAATAGCTACACCTCCGTAATGAGCCACCGTAGCGGCGAAACAGAAGATACAACCATTGCCGATTTAGCCGTTGCCTTATCGTGTGGTCAAATTAAAACGGGTTCAGCTTCGCGTAGCGACCGGATTGCCAAATACAATCAATTGTTGCGTATAGAAGAACAGCTAGGTGTAAACGCCCGCTATTGGGGCAAAGCATTCAAATTTGCAAAATAAACCCAAAACAAATGGAAAAGGGTGTAAATAAATTTTTTTATAAGCCCCTAGTCATTAAATTTACAAAGTAAAATTTAACTAAAATGGATAAGTTAAAAGAGAAGTTTAAAGGAAAAGCCGAAGCGTTAACGGCCGATATTAAAGACATTATTAAAAATCATGGCGATTTAAAACTTGGCGAAATTACCGTAGCCCAAGTGTATCAAGGTATGCGCGGCATGATAGGGATGGTTACCGAAACCTCGCGTTTAGATGCAGAAGAAGGAATTCGTTTTAGAGGATATAGCATTCCCGAATTACGCAAGCAATTGCCAAAAGCACCAGGAGGCACCGAGCCTTTACCCGAAGGTATTTTTTACTTAATGCTAGTTGGCGAACTGCCAACGCAAGACGATGTTACGTTTATTACAACCGAATGGACCAAACGTAATAACGTACCCAAGCATGTTTTTGATGTGATTGAAAAATTACCAGTAGATACGCATCCCATGACACAATTTGTAATTGGTGTTATGGCCATGCAAACCGAAAGTTTGTTTGCCAAAGCCTATGCCAAAGGGATGAGCAAAAAAGAATATTGGGATTATGCCTACGAAGACTCGATGAATCTTATTGCGCGTTTACCGCGTATTGCAGCATATATCTACCGTCGTAAATATAAAAATGGACATCACATTGAACCCGATCATAAATTAGATTGGGCAGCGAATTTTGCGCACATGTTAGGTTTCGAGGCGTTTGATATGAAACGTTTAATGCGTTTGTACCTTACCATTCACGCTGACCACGAGGGCGGAAACGTTTCGGCGCATACCACGCATTTAGTAGGTTCGGCATTAAGTGATCCATATTTATCCTTTGCAGCGGGTATGAATGGCCTAGCGGGTCCACTGCACGGTTTAGCCAATCAAGAAGTATTAGGTTGGATTATGGAGTTAAAAGAAACCCTAGGAGGTGGCTTACCAACAAAAGAACAAATTGCCGATTACATTAAAAAAACATTAACCGAAGGCAAAGTAGTACCAGGCTATGGTCATGCGGTGTTGCGCAAAACCGATCCACGTTTTACGGCTCAACAAGATTTTTATAAAACGTATATCAAACACGATGATATTTGTGAAATTGTACAAATGATATACGAAGTGGCACCTCCTATTTTAGAGGCAACCGGAAAAATTAAAAATCCTTGGCCTAATGTAGATGCCCACTCGGGCGCATTGTTAGTGCATTATGGCATGCACGAATATGATTTTTATACTGTGCTGTTTGGTGTTAGCCGTGCCTTGGGAGTTTTAGCAGGCTTAATTTGGGATCGTGCAACGGGTTCGCCCATCGAACGTCCAGGTTCTGTAACTACCGAAAACATCAAAGCTAAAATTAAAGCGGCACAAGCAGCCGCAGCAGAAAAATAAGTTTTATTTTTTGAGTAAAAAAATGATAAACTATATTTTTTTACTTTATCATTTCCTTCGAGATTGAGCCAAAAATATAAAGCAAGTAAGCACAAACAGCTGTACACAATATAGGCTCAGGTTTATATTATTACCCTCTTTTCAGTTGGCTACTTCTTGTTTTGCCTCCTCTAAGAAAACATGTATCTTCGTTCATAAGCTTGGTACGGGCAAACCAATAAATTTTCAAAATGTTGCCCACGCCAGCTAGGAAACCATTCTATAACATTTCACAAGAAATAATAAACTATGGCTGAAGTAAACAAATCCTATTTTACATCAAACTATATTGAACTTCTAAAAAAGACGCTCATTGACTTCGGCAATATAGATAGTTATGAATATTATCCATTAACTATTCAAAACCCATATTGGAAGACATTAATTTTATTTAAAATAGATAGATTATTAAGAACCAGAAATTTCATTATTGCCAAGCGAAAATACATAATTGAAGAAAATAGATTAAATGGTTACGATTGGCCCGCAAATGCAATTACAATGATAGGTTTAAATCGGTTGAACAATATTGAGAACTGCATTCATACTATAAATAATGATTCCATAGAGGGTGACCTAATAGAAGCTGGGGTTTGGAGAGGAGGTGCTACAATTTTAATGCGAGCAGTTTTAAAAGAGTTAAAGATACTAAATAGAAAAGTTTGGGTAGCAGACTCTTTTAGAGGTTTGCCCAAACCAAATGTAAAAAAGTATAAGGCAGACAAAGGAAATAGTTTAAATAAACTTAGAATATTAAATGTTGGCATTGAAGAAGTAAAGAAGAATTTTAAGCGATATGATTTACTTGATGATCAGGTTGTTTTTTTAGAAGGTTGGTTCAAGGATACTCTGCCCAGCGCAAATATCAAAAAATTAGCGTTAATACGTTTAGACGCAGATATGTATGAATCTACCTATCAAGCATTGTGTAATTTATATCCTAAACTTTCAATTGGAGGTTTTTTAATTATAGATGATTATAATGCTTTTCAAAATTGCAAAATGGCTGTAGATGACTTTCGTAAAGAGCATAATATCTTAGACACCATAATTGAAATTGATAAAGAAGCTATATTTTGGAGAAAACAAACATAAAAATTAAATCTTAACTATTAGTTGGATTGGTGGATTTGGTGCCGATCCTAAGCAGAATTTACAACTAACAAAATTGCAAGTTTTGGGTTTCTGGGTAATATCATGATTTCGATTCTTTATAACTTAGTATGTTAAAGTCAATTATATCAGTTAGCTAAATTTCTTTTTCTTAAAACATCGTACCCATTAATAAACCTTTGCCTCTTTGCGAACTTTGCGCCTTTGCTTGCCATACCAGCTTATACACAGGGTCGTTAATCATATAACATTCTTAATCTCAAGCTAAGCTATCTTAAAACATCGCACCCATTAATAAACCTTTGCCTCTTTGCGAACTTTGCGCCTTTGCGTGCCATACCAGCTTATACACAGAGTCCTTAATCATATAACATTCTTAATCTCAAGCTAAGCTATCTTAAAACATCGCACCCATTAATAAACCTTTGCCTCTTTGCGACCTCAACGCCTTAGCGTGCCAAACTTCCCTCAATCAAAATAGGGTTTTAATAATTCGGATTTTTTATTGATATTTATTCTTTAGTTTAGTAAATAAAATTTAACCCATGCAAAAGTTTAGAGCCGTTATTATTGATGATGAAGAAGACAGCAGAAGCAATACCCGCAGTATGCTGACCAATTACTGTCCCGAAATTGAAATTGTAGGAGAAGCAAGCAATGGACCCGAAGGCAAACTGCGCATTCAAGAATTAAAACCCCAAGTTGTATTTTTAGACATCAACATGCCCGGAATGACTGGCTTTCAAATGTTAGAAGGCATTTATAACCGCGATTTTTGCGTCGTATTTTTAACAGCGTATAGCGAACATGGCATTAACGCCGTAAAAGCGGGGGCTACCGATTATTTACTTAAACCACTCATGTTAAGCGAACTGCAAAGTGCGGTGCGCAAAGTCATGCTTCACTACGAAGGAAAATCAGGCACGAACACTACTAAAACCGATACCGATAAAAATTTAGTTCTAATCAATCACAGCAAAGGCTTTACCTTGGTGGATTATAAAGACATTGTTTGGCTCGAAGCCAGTGATAATTATACCAATTTATTTTTAGCCAATTCTAAAAAAATTGTGGCCAGCAAAACCTTAAAAGAATTTGAAGCTATTTTACCGGATAGCGAATTTTTCCGCATTCACCGTTCGGCACTTATTAATGTTAGCTATGTTAAAGAATACAGCAACCACGAAGGTGGCGAAGTTATTTTAAGCGATGGCACACATGTGCAAGTTAGCAAAGCCCGCATTCAAGAATTTGCCGAGTACATCCGCACCAAGTCAGTATCTCCCAAATAATTCCCGTATATTTAGTATGCCTTTATGAAGGATATGCTATTCCGATACAGTTTACTACTTATACTCACTTGGGCAAACGCATGCCTACACGCGCAAAGCATCAGTTTTAATTTTCAAAAATTTGATAGCGAAGATGGGTTAACTGGCAATAACGTTTTTGCAGTTAAACAAGCGCAAAATGGTTTAGTTTGGTTAGCCACGCAACAAGGCATTTATTATTTTGATGGCTATGTATTTACCCGCCTTAAAACCGACAAAGTAAAAGCCACCGATATTCGTAACCTCCTTTTAAGGGATGCGCAAACACTCCAAATTATTACACGCAATGCTATTATTATTAATTACGATTTGGTGAAAAATAAAATTACCGATACACTAGTTCTTAATTATAAAAAGTCCTTGGATGAATTGTATTTTCAATCGGGATTTGCCTATGGCCTCAACGATGAAATTGAAATTGGCTGCGTAAGACTTAGCGATACTACTTTTTTTGAGGATGCCATCCATAAAAAAAACAAACTCAATCAAGCGCATTGTTTATTTCAAACCCAAACCGGAACTTTGCTGGTAGGGCGCAGCAATGGCTTGTACGAATTAAACGAAACCACGCAAACCCTCATTCCCGAATTTAAAAACATAGCCATTCATGCCATTGCCGAAATGGCAGATGGGAGTTGGGTTTTAGGCACTTCTAATAAACTACTCTTAGTTAAAAATCGAAAAATCGTCAAAGAAATAAGTCCGAAATACAAAACCAAATCTAACACCTTTTCGTTATTGGGCGAGCGCAGCATTAATAAAATACTAGCCGATAAAAGTGGTAAAATTTGGTTTACAGCTTTTCCTAACGAAAACCTTTACGTGTATGTAAACAACCAAGTGATTGATGTGAACGAACTCCTAAACATTAATCCTAACCTCATTAATACCTTGTTTATGGATAAGCAAGATAATGTTTGGATGGGTACATTTAACGATGGTTTATACTTTATTCAAAACCCACCTTTTAATAATACGCTTATTCAATACAATCAAAAACCAGTTGCCATTAATGCTGTTAGTTTAAAAGGCAATTTAGTATTTGCGGCTACTCAAAATGGTTTGTATGCGTTAAATAATAATTCGGGTACTTTAAAAACCCTTTCAAAACCCGATGATGTGTTTAAAGAACAGGTAAATGGTATTTATCCGCATCAAGGCATCTATTATTATGCCAAATCGAGTGCCTTTGATGTAGCCCCCAGTATTTTGATAGAACGTAAAAATAGCTATAAGCTGAAACCTATTGTGGCCAAGGTTTTTTATCCCATTAGTTCTACGCAAGCCATTATTGCCGATTACATGGCCAACTTATTATTAATTGATTTAGCAACACAAAAAGTAAAAGATACGCTCATCTCTTTTAGCGATTATAAAGTAAGCATTAACGCCATTTATCAAAAAGATGATATTTTATTTTTAGCCACCTCCAACGGATTAGTAACTTATAATTTGACTTCTCAATTGCAAGTACCCAATGTACTGAGTGGCAGCGATGCCGCGTTTTATGCCATTTGCCCATATAACGATGATTTACTAATTAGTAGCGACAATGGCTTGCATGTATATAAAGCGGGTATTCTTTATAAAAACTTAGATAACATTCAACTGTCCACCATTAAACGTATTAAAAATTATAAAACTAAAATTTGGCTCATTACCAACACCGGTATTTTAATTACAGATAAAGATTTAAAGCCCTTGGGGTTATTGGGCAAAGGCAATGGCTTGCTATCCAATGTGGTTAACGACATTGCGTTCGACGAAGATATATTGGCCATTGGAGGCAATCAATGTATTAGCATTTTGCCTTTAGCCTCTATAGATAGTTTATCGCAGCCGCCTCGTGCTGTTGCGATTCAAAAAATTGAAATAGATGACTTAGTGTTTTCTTATCAAGCAGATAATTTTTTAAACCTTTCTTCAGCGCAAAAAAATATAACCATTTATTTTAGTAGTCCGTTCTTTGCCAGTCCTAACAAACAATTTTATAAATACCGTTTAGATAAAGGCAATTGGAACGGTATTAACAATGCCCAAATTTTTATACCCGAACTATCGGGTGGCTCGCACCAAATCGAAATTAGTGCCTCGTTCGATAACATTAAATGGTCGGTGCCAACACGTGTTTTACTTAAAAAAGAAATAGCCTTTAGCGAAACCGTTTGGATTTATTGGTTGGCCATTGGTGGTGGTTTAAGCCTCATTGGTTTAGTAAGTTATATTTGGATTAAGCGGGTGAAACGCAAAGCCCTTCGTAAAATTCAAACGGAGCAACAAGTAAATTTATTAAAACACCAAGCCATGAATGCGTTGTTGAGTCCACATTTTATTTTTAACTCGTTAACCAGTATTCAAAATTACATTAACACCAATAACAGTTTAAAAGCGAGCGAATACTTGGCCAAATTTTCGAGATTAATTCGTATGATTATTGAAAAAGCCTCGCAAAGCGAAATTAGTTTAAACGATGAGATTGCTCGATTAAGCTATTATTTAGAATTGGAAAAAGAGCGTTTTAAAGATAAGTTTGATTATAAAATTGAAGTAGATGAAGGTTTAAACCGCGAAACCATAAAAATACCAAACATGATTATTCAACCTCACGCCGAAAACTCAATTATACACGGTATTTTACCCAAACACAGCCATGGCACATTAAGCATCCGTTTTAAAAAACGAAGCCCTAATCAATTAACCATTGTGTTAGAAGACGATGGCATTGGTTTAGAAAAAGCTAAGGCACATGCTAAAAGCGGACATAAATCTTTAGGCACCAGCACCATTCAAAATATTTTAGAACTCAATAAAAAGTTAAACGGTAAAAACCAAAGTGTAAAAATGACCGATAAATCGTTGCTAAATCCACCTCAAGAAGGCACGTTAATTGAAATCGAACTCGAATTTTAAGTAATTATAAAATTTATGTGCCAACTTAATAATAAGAAATTAACTTTGCAGCCTTAATTGAAAACGTATCGTCATATCTTTTTCTTTTTTTTAGGACTTGTTTATTTTAATACACAAGCTCAAAAATTAAATTTTTTGCCAGATACCACAGGGGCTTGCCGTGGCGATAGCGTTTTAATCGAACTTAAAATTCCTAACTTAGAAAAAGCAACAAGTGTGCAATGGACCACACCTTCTTATATTATTTATAACACCAATAAAATTAAAACCATCACCAGTGGCAAACACATTGTGAAATTAACCTTAAACAAACAAACTTATGTAGATAGCACGTTTATTCGATTTTATCCACGACCGTTTATTAACCTGCGCGATACCATTGTTTGCGGCATGGGCTATGTGATGTTAGATGCTAAAAACCCTGGCTCTAAATATTTATGGAACACCGATGAAACCTATCAACGCATAAAAGCCGAGAGTAGCGGAAAATATTGGGTTAAGATTAACAACCGAGGTTGCACTTATACCGACACCGTAAAAGTAACCTTTCAACCGGGCGTAGTGCCAGGCTTTAGCAGCGAGGTGCAGTATTGTTTAACCGACGAAATAAAATCACTAAGCGTTAAAGCCCCATTAGGCACTAAAATTTTATGGAATACAGGTAGCACCAATGCCAGCATTAATGCGGTTAAAGAAGGTATCTATTGGGTAAAAACCGAGCAAAAAAATTGTGGTGTTAGAATAGACAGTGTGCGTGTAAAACTAAAAGCCTGCGATTGCGAAATTATGGTACCCAATAGTTTTACACCCAATGACGATGAGCGCAACGATTATTTTTTCCCCGTTTTGCAATGCGATTACAGTTATTTTAACCTTAGCGTTTTCGATCGTTGGGGCAATGTTGTATTTTATTCAAACGCTATCAATGCCAAGTGGGATGGGCGTTTTAAAGGTAATTTATGCCCCGATGATATTTATGTTTATAAAATTGAAACCATCGAAAAAGGCACCGATAAAAAACAAGTGCGTAATGGACACATTTCGTTGTTTCGGTAATGCGGGTTAATGTCTAGTGGAGTTAAACAAAAATAAATACGCTATTCTATTGGGTTCTACCCTTTAAACAACCAACTTAAGGTTCCAAAATCTTGGATACGTTTTGCTAATTGATTTTGAACTTTAATATCTTGTGGTTGTTGGTTTTCGTTACCTAAAAGTTCGAGCTTAGTCAAAATGAATGTTTGAATGTATTCTTGCCGTTGATGCCCTAAACCCTTTAAAAACTCACCAAGGCTATCGTTTTTTACAGCTTCTTTAGCTTGAGATTTTTCATATATTAACTCTGTATCTATGCTAAATAAAATTTGAGATGGCACAATACCAACATCATAGGTAAACTTAGCACTATTAAAAGCTTTAATAATAGTTATGTATTCAGCGTCAATATGTTTATCAAAATGATTTTTAAGAAACGTTAATTGTAAGTGTTGAATAGTTCTTGGTAATTCTAATACTTCCTTTTTTAATTCGATTAATTTACCAGGTATGAACCATTCGTTTGAAACGGAACGATACAACTTATTTATTAACCCACTTATTTCTTTATAAACACTTAATTTTTTTAACTCTCCTAATTGTTTTGCCCAATCATCCCAATGACCTATCTGCACATATAATTGACCTTTTTGCAATAAAGGAATATTTCCATGTCCCTTTCGTTTACCTAATTGGTGCTCTTCCCTTAACGCATTTTCATTTTCCTCAATATTTACATATTCTTCTTGGTCATATCCATAATGGTCGTTTTCCTTTTTAGATTTAAAATGATTAGGAATTTCTGCTTCCCTGCTAATGGTTCCCTTTTGAATGTGACTGACGTGACCTAACTCATGCCCTAATAAAATAAATAAAGGTGTAGTTAATTCATTGCCGTTTTCATCAGCTAAACGCGAATCAATGTGTTGTGTTGAGTCTTTTAAGTGCGAGGGTATAGTAATTTTTGCGGCACTACCACTCCCAAATTGAAAGTAATTGGTTTCCGACCCATCTTTTAAAGCCACGCCTAATTGTTTTTCTTGAGTAGGTTTTAAATGATTAATCAACTGCCGCCTTTCTTTCTCCGAAAAATTAGTAATGTCTATTTCTAGATAATGAACCAGTAAGTCTTTATGAGGTGCTTTTGGCAGTATTTGAAGTGAGTCGGACTTGTCTGAACGCAAAGGAGCAGCCGCCAAATCCTTAGATTTATTGGTTGATTGATGATACGGTTCTATAATGAGTTCATGTTTAGAAGTGTTTACCTCTTCCACCAATTGCCTGCCAAATTCACCTTCTAATAAGCGCGAAAACTCAGTTAATACACGTATGCCAAACCCTTTATGTTCTTCTTTTGTATCTGAGTCTGTTTCGAAAATTTTTATACTCCCCTTACCAGTAACTAACTGCATCCAAATCACTCTAATTTTCTCTTGAGTTTCCTCCTTCAATTTATCAAAGTGCGCAATGGGTAAATCACCTTTTTGAAAATGATCGCCGTTTTTTACCGACTGCCCTACAATGTTTACACGCTCTTCTTTAAGGCTATTTAAAACTTCTTGTAAAGGCGCAGCCTCGGGTACATCGTTTAAATCAGGAACTTGAAACTCAGTTAAACGATCGTACACCAAATGCTCTATGACGAATAGTTCTTTTATACGCTCATTTAAAGGTGTTTTTTCATTTAATTTATTATACGCTATAATCAGTAATAAAATATCTTTTGGTAAATGCTCCGATACAGGATCTATAACCCGTTGAATGGGCTGGTTGTTAAGTTCTTTTTTTTGTAGGGCGTAAGCCGAGGTTAAAGGAGTATCTTTTACAGCTATTGAATTGGCCTTGTGCCCCATTACATCGGCTTCCTTTTCCAAATGCGCCGAGTCGTTAATGGTTACGTTGGCTTTTAATTGTTGGGTAGGTTTTACTCGTCCTTGTTTTTGTTGCACCACATGCCAAGCCTCGTGTGGCAAGTGTTTTTCTTGTCCGCTGGCTAAATGAATATCGGTGCCTTGCGCATACGCATGTGCTTGCAATTGCTTGGGTTTATCGGAGTTGTAATGTACGTTTACATCATCCATGGCCACACCCGATAACTGTTCTACGCCCGATTTCAAAGCTGCCGGCAAACCACTACTGGTCGCTTTCAATTGAGGCGGAAAACTTTTTTTTGAACTATATGCTGCTGCTGCTTTAATTAGTTTTAATTGCGCTAAAGACTCTTGGCGGTTGTCTTTAAATCCATTGCTTTGTGGTTGAATAAACTTTTTCTTCGAGTCAGAATGCGAATGTTCGTGTGGTAATTCGGTTTTATGGTATTGTTTTCTCATGTAACAGAATTAATAGAGTGTATTAAAATTAGTGAATGTAATTTTAAAATCCAATTTATGCGTTTATACCAACTTTAAACAATTTAAAAATATAAAGCATGTCCGTACCATTTGCCTTTACTAAACTCAATCGTTGGTGTTGGAATTTTTAATAGTCCTATTATTGAAAAACAACGTTTTAAAAAAGCAGATTTGGTTTTGATTCGCGTTAAATCAATATCTAAACTTAAATAGTATTGTTGCCGTCTTTCAAAAACAAGAGAACGCCCGTCGGTAGTATTTACAGGCGGATTAGAGAATGCACCTATCATGCCTTGCGCGCCATACCCAAAGGCTACATTTAACCATTTAGGGAAACGACTTTGCTGCCGCATAAACGCCGCCAGATTTATGCTTAACCAATACGTTTGTCCGTTATAATCTTTTAAAATTTGTTCGGTGAACGAACGCCCTAACAGCCGTGGATTATAAGCTGCTAATCCACTTGGGCTATATGAAAATTTTAATTGCAAACGCTGCTCGTGCCAAACCAACTCTTGCGTAAGGGCTACACCAGTGCCTAAAACATTAGCACCCATGTCGCCCCACGAAAACCCCCAACCTTGGCTATAGCCATCCATTATTTCGATGGCGGTCATATAACCTAAACCCAAGGTGCCACCTATCCACAGTTGCTGTTGGCGTTTAAAGCCCGCCCACTCAAAAGCCCCTCGCATTAAGCGGGCAGTTTGATAGGTTGTAAACGTATGTCCTAATTTATCTATACCATACCACTCTGCATTGTCATTAAAAAAATGAAACGCACCTGTGTTGTAATTTTTATACCAAGCTTGATGCAAATAAACTAAAGACCCCGATGTTAATAAAGCCGACGAACCTCCTAATATCCATTTACGTTGTTGGGTGTTGGTAACCAAGGAGTCTTGCGCTAAACTGGTTTGCCAATGTGCAGCGCACAAGAGCAAGGTAAAAAAAAAGTTGTGGTAATTATGTGTTAGAGCTTTCAGCTTTAAGAAAAAAATAAATGTTATACAAAACTATTAATCACCCTTCGTCTTTTTTTTGCTCTTGTTGGTACTTGGTTTTTTTACTGCCTTCATACATTTCAAATTTTAAAAAGCGGCATTCTAACGAGCCATTAAACAAGGCTATTTTTCGGCTTGGTCGCAAACCAATACTTTTAAATCCTTCTAAGCTAGAGGTAATCACCCAACCCGTATAACCTCCAAAATCTTTTTTAAATTTATTACCAATCTCTTTATACAACTGTCCAACCTCTTGCTCCGATAAACGCTCGCCGTAAGGTGGATTCAAAATAATAACCCCTCCTTTTCTATCGGGCTTTAAATCAAAAAACGATTCGTTACTTGTTTTAATGACATCTTCGAGTTTGGCATTTTTAATATTGGATTGGGCTTTTTTAAGTGTACTTGTTTCTAATTCATTGGCCCAAATATCTAGCTTGTCGTCTTTCACTTTAGCTAAGGCACCTTCGTAAATTGTTTCAAACAATTGCTCATCAAAATTGCGCCATTTCATAAATCCAAACTCGTGCCTAAAATAACCTGGCGGCACGTTATTGGCGCGCAAAGCCGCTTCGATGGCAATGGTGCCGCTGCCGCACATGCCATCAATAAATTGTAAATGTGGCTGCCAACCGCTTAACGCCACCAAACCGGCTGCCAACACTTCGTTAATGGGTGCCTTGTTGGTATCGGTACGGTAGCCTCGTTTATAAAGCAATTCGCCACTGCTGTCTATGTTTACACTTACTTCGTTTTTGTAAATGTGAACGTATATTTTTAAAGTGGGATGTATCAAATCTACATCGGGTCGGCGGCCTGTTTTTTCGCGGAAGCGATCGCAGATAGCATCTTTTGTTTTTTGCGCAATAAACAACGTGTGGGTAAATAGTTCGGAGTTGGCCACAGCTTCTACCATTAAGCTATCGTCTATGTCCATAAACTGCTCCCAAGGCAATTGTTTTATCCCATCGTACAAGGCTTGTTCGTTAGCGGCTTCGAAGCGGGCAATGGGCACAATAATTTTTAAAGTAGTGCGGGCGCATAAATTGGCTTTGTATAAAAATCCTAAATCGCCAACACAGGAAACACCGCGCTTAAACACTTCTACATTTTTACCCCCTAACTGTTGCAATTCTCTTTGCAATACTTCTTCTAATCCAAATAAGGTGGTGGCTTTCATTTCAAAATCGCCAGTGGTATCAAAATTATAAAATACTTTTTTTTCCATTCTTGTTTATTACTGAGTTACTAAAATTCGTGGTTCTAATAGATCTTGCATGGCGTATTTAACGCCTTCTCTTCCGAGGCCGCTATCTTTAATACCGCCATAGGGCATGTGATCGAAACGGGTTGTGGTCATTGCATTGTGTATAACGCCTCCTACTTCTAGGCCTTCAAAACAGGCTTTTAGTTCTTGCACCGAATCGGTAAACACGGCGGCTTGTAAGCCATAGCGACTGTTGTTTACTTTTGCAATAGCGTCTTCTATGCGTCCGTTATAGGATTCTATGCATATTACAGGGCCAAATACCTCTTCGGCATACACTTTATCGTTAGGGTTAACGTGAGTTAAAATAGTAGGACTTACATACGCCCCTGCCCTTTGGCCTCCGCACACCAGGCGCGCGCCGTTGGCAATGGCTTCGGCAATCCACGTTTCAACTCGTATGGCATTGGCTTCGTCTATCATCACACTTACATCTGTATCTGCATCTAGTGGCGAACCTGTCTTTAATGCTAAGGTAGCGGCTTTCATGCGTTCAATAAATGTTTCGATTAAGGTTGGATGCACAATAAAACGCTGCGTGTGTATGCAAATTTGTCCGCTGTAAGCAAACGCACCACTAAGGCAAGCGTTAAGGATATTATCTAAATTGCACGAAGGGGTTATAATAGCGGCGGCGTTGCCTCCCAATTCGAGGGTTACTTTCTTTTTGCCGCTAATGGTTTTTAAATGCCAGCCTACATTGGGCGAGCCTGTAAAACTTAAAAACGAAATAGCGGGGTGTTTAGCCAGTGTTTCGCCAAGGCTGCGCGACATGGGCAATATAGATACACTTCCTTCTGGAAAATGAACGGCATCTATTAACTTGGCCAGTTCTAACATGCTTAACGGTGTGGCCGAAGCGGGCTTTAGAATGATGGGACAGCCTGCCGCTAAAGCTGGTGCTACTTTATGCACAGCTAGGTTTAAGGGAAAATTGAATGGTGAAATGCCCGCCACGGTGCCAATGGGTTTGTAGGCAATGCGCCCTTCTAGCCCCTGCCCTGCGGCGGTCCAATCTAAGCTTATCCATTCTTTAGGTAAACGTTTGGCTTCTTCGGCGGCAATACTAAAGGTTTGAGCAGCGCGATCTACTTCGGTTAGTGCGTAGCGTATTGGTTTGGCACTTTCGGTGCTTAAAAGCGTGGCTAGGTGTTGACGTTGTTGATGAATAGCTTGAGCAATGGCTTGCAACTTAGTGTATTTTTCGAAGGCACTTAAGTTGGCTAGAGTTGGTTTAGCGGCTGTGGCTGCGGCAATACAGGTTTCGAGTAATGCCTCGTGGGCTAAAGAGGTGTATGCAAAAATTTCACCTGTTACTTTATTGGTTACGGGTAATACCTCACTGGTGTTTACAAACGCACCACCTGCATAAATAGCAAACTGCAACATGGGTTAAAGATAAGAAAAGAAAAATGGAACTTATTTATTTTTTTAAATCTTCAATTGGATGGATGTGTTACGTTTTGTTGATGTGATGAGTTGTACTCTATTTGAAGAAGGGAGGGATGGAGAAAGATATAAACTTGGTTGGATAACAGTTTTGTGAATGGCACGCAAAAGACGCCAAAGACGCAAAGGTGGGGAAATAATGGTAACAAATTTTTGTTTTGTACTTCATTTGGAGAGAGAGGATGGATTGGGGAAAGATATAAACTTGGTTAGATTCTATTTGTGAGGATGGCACGCCAAGGACACCAAGGACGCCAAGGACGCAAAGGTGGAGAGGTGGGGAAATAACGGTAACAAGTTTTTGTTTTGTACTTCATTTGGAGAGAGGATGGATTGGAGAAAGATATAAACTTGGTTGGATGCTGTTTGTTTGAATGGCACGCCAAGGACGCAAAGGACGCAAAGGTGGATGGAATAAATGATTGGTATGAACCCAAAACCTGTTCTGTAACGGCTTTAACCTTGATTAAAAATTGCATACTTTTGCACAGAAAATTTCATGTTACCAATGTTTAAAAAAAAACTTTTCAAGCGCGTTGTAATTGGCATTATTGTATTGCCAATCCTTTTGATAACTGGTTTAATAGCTGTTCTCTACTTTAAGCAAGATGCTATTGTAAAAGACCTCCTCACCAAGCTAAATGCAGATTTTAAAGGTCGGGTTGAAATTAAAGACAGCCATATTTCGCCTTTTGAAAATTTTCCATACATCTCGATAGACCTTGATAGTTTGGCTATATATGAGACCAAGCAATTGAATTCTGTACCCATCGTTAAAGTTAACGATTTGTATTTGGGTTTTGATTTGATTACCATTTTAAAAGGAAATATGGATGTTAACCTTATTAAATTGAGCCAAGGTGAAATTGCTATTGTGCAAGATACCTTAGGGGGATTTAATATTGTAAAAGCGTTTGAAGCTGTTAAACCTGTTGAAAGCACCCAAGAAGAATTTCATTTGAACTTAAAGTCGTTACAACTCGAAAATATTGATATTTCTAAAGTTAATGAGCAAAATAAAATTAAAATAGATTTATTTATTAAGCGGGTACAATCCAAGTTTAAGACCAGCAAGCAAGGGATTAAAGTGGGGGTTGATAGTAAATTTATAGTGAGTGTTATAAAAGGAAACGATTCTACTTTTTTTAAAAATAAGCATGTGCAGTTTGATACGGAAATTAATTACGATAAACAGTCAGAAAAATTAACCTTATTGCCATCGAGTTTTGACCTAGAGAAAGTTCAATTTGATTTTGACGGGTTGGTGGATTTTAAAAATGATAATTATCTTAAGTTAAATATTAAAGGACACAAACCGAGTTTCGATATTTTTTTAGCTTTTGCGCCCGAAGAATTAAAACCAGCTTTAGCAAAGTATAATAACAAAGGCAAAATTTATTTTACGACCACGATTGATGGTAAAATTATTGAAAACCGTTTACCGAAAACCGATGTTAGTTTTATTTGCGAAGATGCTTATTTGCAAAATACTGAAAATCAAAAAAAGTTGGATCAACTTAATTTTAAAGCTTTTTTTACAACGGGCGAAAAAGGAACACCCGAAACCATGGCGTTTGAGCTAACCGACTTTACATCGAGGCCCGAAGCTGGTATTTTTAGTGGGCATTTAAAAGTAAAAAACTTTAATGAGCCCGAGGTGGATACTAAAATAATATCAGACTTTGATTTGGATTTTTTATCGAAATTTATTGGCGTAAAAGACCTCGACAATTTAAAAGGTAAAGTTAAGTTGACGATGAATTTTAGAGATATTATTGATTTAAACCATCCCGAAAAGGCCATTGAAAAACTGAACGAATCTTATTTTACGGAGTTAGATATTAGAGGCTTGAGTTTTAAAAGCAAAAGTTTTCATTTGCCTATAGAACAGATAGATGTTAATGCCACATTAAAAGGACACGAAGCAGAAATTAAAAATTTTTATGTTAAAGTTGGGAATACGGATTTAAAAATAAGTGGACGCGTTGATGATTTGCCGGCTATTATTCATCATAAAAAAGATGAGGTAAAATCATTTTTAAATATTCAATCGAAATTTATAGATATTAAACAACTTACTTCGGGCAACAAACAGGGTAAACCGTTTGATGACCAAATTGAAAACTTAAGTTTAAAATTACACTTTAAGAGTTCGGCTAGAGCCTTTACGGAGTCGCCTAACTTACCTGTTGGTGAATTTTTTATTGATGATTTATATGCTAAGATGAAGCATTACCCGCACACCTTACATGATTTTAGGGCCGATTTATTTATAGATACTAGCCATTTTAAAATCATTGATTTTTCGGGCTTAATAGACCAAAGTGATTTTCATTTTAATGGTAAACTTTTAAATTATGATTTATGGTTTATGAATGAATCGGTTGGTGATACTAAAATTGAATTTGATTTAACGTCGAAATTACTTTTGTTGCACGATGTGTTTTCGTATAACGGTGCCAACTATGTTCCTGAAGATTATAGGCACGAGGAGTTAAGAGATTTTAAGTTACATGGAAATGTGGCCATGCACTTTAATAAAACCTTACAATCAACCGATTTATTTTTAGAGCAGTTTACAACCCAGATGAAATTGCATAAATATAAATTTGAGAAGTTTAAAGGGCGCGTGCATTACGAGGATGAGCATTTGCTGGTAAAAGACTTTTATGGTAAACTTGGTAAAAGCGATTTTGAAATAGACTTAAATTACTATTTGGGAAAAGATGAAGCTATTAAAAAGCGTGATAATCATTTTGGTATTAAAGCGTCGTATTTAGACATGGATGAATTGTTTAGTTTTAATCCTGCGAGTAGCTCTAAAACAATGAGCCCTCAAGATCACGAGAAAGGATTTAATATTTATGAATTACCATTTACGGATATGACGTTTGATTTAGCTATAAAGCACTTGAATTATCACCGCTATTTAATCAACGATTTATCAGGAAAATTAAGAACAACACCCGAGCATTACATTTACATTGATACCCTTGGTTTGTTAGCGGCCGATGGTAAAATAAACATGAGTGGTTATTTTAACGGCTCCGATAAAAATAAAATATACTTTAGTCCGAACTTGTCGTTTACTAAAATTGATATTGATAAATTACTCTTAAAGTTTGAAAATTTTGGACAAGATCATTTCGTGTCTGAAAACATACATGGGAAGTTGAGTGGGAAGTTAACTGGTCAATTATTAATGCACCGCGATCTTGTGCCTATTATAGACCAATCGGAGTTACATATTGATATGGAGGTGCTAGAAGGTAAACTTGAAAAATATGCTCCTTTAACGGCTATGGCCGATTATTTTAAGGATAAAAATGTAGCTAAAGTTTTGTTCGATACTTTAAAAAATCATATTGATATGAATAAAGGGGTGCTATCGTTTCCGTTGATGACGATTAACTCTTCGCTCGGGTTTATTGAAGTTTCGGGTAAGCAAGATATGAATCTTAATATGGAATACTTTATAAAAGTACCGATGAAACTGGTAACTAATGTGGCTAGGCAAAAATTATTTAGACGAAGAAAAGATGATGAGCCAATTGATCCGGAGCGAGAAGACGAGATACAATATAAAGATACCGATAAAAAAATAAGATACGTTAATTTAAAACTTAGTGGCAACTCGGAGAATTATAAAATTTCGTTGGTGAAAAATAAAGATATACCGAGGTAATGGTGGTTGAAGTAAGGCTTTATAAAATAAGTGTGGCACGCAAAGACGCTGAGGTCGCAAAGGGAGAGGTGAATGATGTGTTGGGGTAAAATTTTTAAGAAAAAGAAATTTGGAATAAGTATTTTTTACTAGCTAAACGGTGAATAAGTTAGTTGAGATAGAATAGATTTATTTTTTGAATGGGTTAAACGGTTAGTAGATGTTTTTACATTAGCTTTTGTTTTGCTTGATGTACAAAGTACTTTTTAAAAAATAAGAAGATAGTTTTTGTTGGTTGGGTTCACGGATTTTGAAAAAATGTAAGTAGAAATTCGAATAAAAAAATAGGCAATCAATTTATAGGTTATATGCTATTATTTGTTGCACGACACCGTTAAAAAAGAACTTGCTTTAATCAATTTTTATTTTTAATTTAACCTTATGTTTAACTAAAAAACGAGTAAAATGATTACAACACAACAATTAATGACCAAGTACGGTTCACCTAGCCAAAACGGATCGCCTTATTTAACTACATTAAACTTACCTTACCCAATGGTGTTAGCTTGGGATAAAAAAGTAAGTGTAACTAAAATTAGCTGCCATAAATTGGTAAAGGAAAATTTGAACTCCATTTTTAAAGAATTATTAAGTACTTATGGTTTGGCGGGAATTAAACGCTTAGGTATAGATATTTATGGTGGCTGTTTCAATTATCGGAAGATGCGCAATGGCACCGATTGGAGTCGTCATTCGTGGGCAGTAGCTATTGATTTAGACCCTGAAAGAAATAGTTTAAACCAAAGTAGTAAAACAGCTCAATTTGCTAAACCTGATTATAAAGCCATGATAGATATTTTTTATAAGAATGGTTTTGTATCCTTAGGCCGCGAAAAAAATTACGATTGGATGCACTTTGAAGTGGCAAAGTAAATAGAGGTAACGTAAATTGATATACTGTTAATTTTCAAGGAAAAGGGATTTAGAATAAATTGGTTTCATCGGTTGTTTGTTGGATTAATTTATGCGGATAGGAATGGCACGCCAAGTCGCAAAGTTTGTAAATTGAAATTTAATGTTGATGTTAGTTTAACCCCCTCGTCCTTGTTTGAGCGTTAGCGGAAACGAGGACGAGTTAAACGGGTGTTTGTAACGCCCACGCTGTCACTTTATCTGCTGCGTTACAAACGCAGTTCTCAAACGTCCTCGTTACGCTTCGCTAAACAAGGACGAGATAGTCGCAAAGTTCGCAAAGAGAAATTTAATGTTGATGTTAGTTTAACCCCCTCGTCCTTGTTTGAGCGTTAGCGGAAACGAGGACGAGTTAAATGGGCGTTTGTAACGCCCACGCTATCACTTTATCTGCTGCGTTACAAACGCAGTTCTCAAACGTCCTCGTTACGCTTCGCTAAACAAGGACGAGATAGTCGCAAAGTTCGATAAAGATAAATTTAATGTTGATGTTAGTTTTTTAACTCAAATTATAAAAAATCAAACGTTTAAAAATAAGTTATAAACTCAATTCTAAATATCTTCTTTCTTAAAATTTAGGTTTAAGAAAAACTAGAATAAATTAATTTCATTAATTGCATTTATATGAACTCTTTTTTACGTGAGGGATAGAGGCGGCAGCCCAATGCAGGGTTTGGTGTGCTTTTGTGCGAGCGAGGGGACTGAGGCACGAAGACACCCGCAGCGACTTCGGCAGGCTCAGGGCAGACCGCAACAAAAGCCGCCAAAGCTGCATTGGCTAAAGCCGATAGCCCGACCCCGACTAAACGCTAAGTATATTTTTTAATTATACAATAAACCGTTTACTAAGCCAAGCCTTAGCAATAGAGAAGGGGACACGCCCAAAAAATAATAAGTAGATTAAATTAGAATGATTTAAAATGGTACAAAACTTAAACCAATCATAAAATTAAAACGTTGGGTTGGGTAACGCTCCCATCTGAAATAGCGTTGATTGGCGACGTTATTCAATTGTGCCCAAAAACTAAGCATTTTACTGTAACGATACTCGGCTCCTAAATTAATATCAACCAAGCTGTTTAATTGAATAGGTTTTAAAACGTTTTCGCCGCCTTCTTGTTGTTGTGTTAATGCCCATTGTTTACCTATTAAAAACACATCGCTGCGAATAATTATTTTATTTTTTAAGTTATACGAGCCTGCCAAGGTAATGTCAAAATCAGGACGGTGATAAGCACGCTGTAAGTTTTTGGTATCGAAATAATAATAATTCCCCTTCACCGAAAATTTTATTTTTTCTTTTAATTGGTAATTGACTTGTCCATTCACCGTTAGTTGACGCGTATTATCGTACACAGCAATAAACTCGTTATACAAGGTATTGGGGCGGTCGTAATTGATTATAAAAAAAGATAAGCTATCGAATTGCCCATAGCTGGCACTGGCATCGTAACTGGTGTTGCTGCTCAGTTGCCCGCGAAGACCACCAAACACATTGTACTTATTATTGGTATTTACATAATTGAGGTTGGTGGCTAAAAATGGATTATCGTTACTCAATTTTCGGAAACTGTTTTTGATGAGGCCGCCGCTAACTCCCGCATACGGTATAATGAGCGACTCGTACACGTTAAACGAGGCTTTAATTTGTGGATAAACATAAAAGCGTGTTTTCTCTTTAAATTGATCTAAAGTGGCAGTAAAGCCCATGTTTATTTGCCAACGTTTTCCGCCCGCTTCAAAGTAAGGATTTAAACTCACGATTAAATCGTTGAGCGTATCGTTGGGTTGTTTATGATTGTAAAAGTCGGTTAAAAAATTAACATGAAGTTTTTCGTTATTAATATATCCAAAGCCTTTGGCTTGCAATTGAATATTGTTTTCTACCTCTTTGCGCACACTTTGTAAATTATAGTAACCCAATTGAATATCGTGATTGATGTGTGTGCTATCGGTGTAATGACTTAGTAAACGTAGTTTAGGTTCAATTAATTGGTAACGTTGGTAAGTAAAATCATTATCTAATTTATGAACGGCGGTATCGTAACCATAAAGGTGTACCACATTTCGTTTATAATTCAAATCGCCAAATAGGGTGTGTTTTTTGTAGAACTGTTTACCAAATAGTTCGGCTTCGTTATCGCTATAGCCTCCGTAGCCAAAGCCTTTTAATTGCGGCGTTGCCGAGAGGTGTTTGTAATGCAAGCCGTACGCATTATCGCGCGAGCGGGTACTGTTTAACCACACTTCGCCATAGGGCATGTTATAAATAGGACCATAGCCTGCTTTTAATAAAGCGTGATAAATTTTAGGTAAAGGTTCGTTTTGCATTTTTGCTTTTTCGATGGGCAGTACTTCGTATTTTGGAAATAGGGGAAAGCTATTAATTCCGAAATTAGCATTTGGCAAGCGTTTCACGCTATCTTTAATTTCGGGTAAGTCAGAATATTTTATGGCATCTTTAATGGTGGGTTCAAAAATACTTGTGGCATTAACGTTTACATCGCCCACGCCTGCGGGTGTTTGCGCTAAGGTGCTGGCTATAAATGCGAGTATTAAAATACCGCTAAGTATGTACCGCCAAATTTTAAGTTCGTTGGCACTAGGGCTTGGTGCTGTATGTTTGTTTGCTATATTTATTTTTGCGATTCTGATTGCCATTACTTTTTTATTTAGGTTGTTCAACAGGAGTTGTAGTTTGAGTTGGTACTGGGGCATTATTTTTTTGATAGTCGTCGTATAACTTATCGAACAAATCACCTTCTTTTTTAGAATTTTCTTTAAACTCAATTTTCATATTACTCGTATTATTATTTCCTTCAACAGATGGCATGCTGCGTAATTGTTGCTTGGCTTTAATGCTGGCTAATTTTTCGTTGGCTTCATCTAAATATTCTTTTTTGGGTTTACTATCCATCAACACTTGCAAAATAACTTGTGCACTAGATTCGTTTTCTTCAGCTAAATACGCATCGGCAATAAGCAGCATTCCTTTTGCATTCCAATCGTCGTTACTATATTCGTAACTAATTAATTTATTTATTGTTTTTTCTACTTCTTTATACTCTTGCTTTTGAAATTGAATTTTAGCAACCATGTAATAGGCTTCGGCACCAGTTAGATTTTTAGCGGTTTTAATAATGGTTTTTAATTCGATTAACGCATCGTCGTAACGTTTGGTTTCGTACATGCTTTTGGCTTTAATATAGCGCGCCTCCGAAGTTTCGAGGGGGGTGAGTTTTTCGGTACTCATTACTTTTTGACATTCGCTTAACGCTACCTCGTAGTTTTTTAAATAGAAGGCACAACGCATGGCACCAAACCGAGCGGTACTTTTGTTAGCAGGAATTTCGGCAATAACTTGTAGGTTTTGGAATATTGGTAAAGCCGCTTCGTACTTTTTATCTTTATACAAGATATAGGAGGCTTTTACATGCGCTACTTCGCTGTATAAACTGCGGGGTTTAGAAATGGTGTATTGATAGCCGTTTAAAGCTTTCTCGAATAAATTTTTACTATAAGCGCATTCGGCCATGTTAAACTGAGCCTCGTCTATGTATTTACCATCGGGATAATTTTTAATATAGGCTTCCCATTTTGGTAAAGCTTCATCGCAATTTTTACGATTGTAAAACGCATCTTTGGCGGCATCGTAGGTGGCATTTTCGAGTTGATTGTTGGATAAAGGATTACCTGTGGACTCGAAGTACGTGCGCAAACCTTCTACATCACCTTTGGTTTCAAATATCTTTTTAATGTAGGGCAATACTTCTTTGGCTTCTTCACTACGCGGGTCTTTTTTTACAATCTGATCAAAATAGTCGAACGCTTTATCATCTCGTTTTTTGTTGTAATAAATTAAACCTAAACCTACTAAGGCATTGTTGGCAAACGAAGAGTTGGCGTAGTTTTTAATGATTTTTGTGTAATAGATGGTTCCATTATCAGCATCATTCAAATCGCGGTAATAGGTATCGGCTAATTCGTTAAGTGCCGCACTAAGGTAATTCGAGTTAGGAAATTTAGTTTCAATTTGTTTGAGGTCGCTTACTTTTTCTTTGTAGTTTTTTAATAAACCGCTGCATAAACTTTTTTGGTAATACGCATAATCCACATCTACTCGGTTAATGGCAATGGCGGTTTCGTAAAATTCGTTGGCTTGTGCATAATCTTTAGCCATAAAATAACAATCGGCTGCTCTTACATTGGCATCGGCTTTTTTAGTATCGTCGTATTTATTTTTTGAAAGTAAAAATTTTCGGTAGGCCACGTTGGCATTGGTGTAATCTTCTTTTTCTTTCCGCTGAAAATAAGCATAGCCTAAATTATAATTGCTTAGATCATACTCTTGTAGCGACAAGGCACCATCGGTTGTTTGAAATTTTTTCCAAGTATCAATAGCTGTTGTATAATCTTTCCGTTGATACGAAATTTCGCCTAACCAAAACTGACACAGAGCATTGAGTTTAGGGTCGCTGTTTTGACTTAAACTGCGGCGAAACTGTTTTTCGGCATTTTCGTTATCGCTGTTATTAAAAAACTCTACGGCTTTAAAATAAATTAATTTTTGATAAGTATATTTTAAGATGGGATCTACGCTAGGCAAGGCTTCGATGCTTTTAATAGCTTGTTCGTAATTTTTAGTGGTGCTATATACATTAATTAAATAACGATACGCTTCTTCTTGTCGCGGTGAGTTGGGATATTCTTTTAAGTATTGCGAAAAGGCTTTTACGGCTTCGTTAAAGGGACTAAAGTCTAACTCGTAACTTAATTTCGCAAAACTAAATAAGGCATCTTCTTTAATTTTTTTGTCTTTATCTAAATTAGCTGCTGCATAAAAGGCATTGCGTGCACGGGCTTTATCGCCTAATTTAATATTACAATCGGCAATGTGATACCAAGCATTTTGAGCTAAAGAGTCGTTGAGGTTACTTACTTTTTCAAAATTTTTAATGGCATTGGCGTAGTCGTTCGATTTGTAATAGCAGTAGCCTAAGGCGTAATTACCTTGTGGATTCATACCTCCAGCCAAATCGGTTTTTTGAAGATAGCTTAACGCATTTTTATAATCTTTTAAATTAAAATAACTCTCGCCAATCATTCGATTTATTTCGCCCGCTTTTTGCACGTGAATGCTGTCATTTAACAGCGTTGGTGCATCTTTTACCACTTGTTCGTATTTACTTTGAATGAATGAAATTTGAGTGATGTAATATGGTACTACGCTTCCAAACGTTTCGTCGTTTACTAAGCGTTTAAAACCAGTCATGGCGGTTTCATAGTTCTTTTCTTTGTAAGCAATATGCGAGTAATAGTAGTTGGCTGGAAACGCATATTTATTATCAATGTCTTTTATTTCGTAAAAGTCGGCTTTGGCTTTTACTAAATTATTTTCTTCTAAATGGCTGTACCCTCTTTTAAAACGCAGTTCGGCTAATTGATCTTTATCGAGTTTATAAGTATCTACTTTTTCAAAATATTCAATACACTCGCCGTACTTTTTTTTACGAAAATTATTTTTACCTAAATAATACCAAGCGGCGTTTAAGCGAGTACATTCGGGATGTTTGGCAATAAACTGTTTCATGCGCCACTCGCCATCTTTATGAAATAATTCGATTGCCGAGGCTGCCACAAAGTACTCGGCATTAATGGCAAATAACGTTTGCGAAGGGCTTGCTAGGGCCATGTATTCTAAAAATTGTTTTTGTGCGGCCACGTATTGTTGCCTATCAAACAAGTCAATGCCTTTTTTGTACATAGACTCTTGATCTAAAAAAATAGACGTTTTTTGGGCGATTGAAGGCGTGCTTAAAGCTAGTATAGCCAACAATACGATATACTTAAAGTAACGTATCATGTATTATAAATTGTCGTAAAAATTACTTCACTAAAATTACCTGAATGCACTATTAACTAATGAGAACCCGCACGATGTTATTAACCTCAGCGTGTTGATATTGCTATAATTCAAAAAGTGTTTTGGGGTTACAATAGTTTTACCTTCGTTTTGAAAATATAAATCATGAGTGCTATTATTGCGTTTAAAGACGTTACTATTTTTCAGGATGAGCGTCCGGTGGTTGGTAACATGAGTGTGAATATAGAGAAAGGTGAGTTTGTGTATTTGCTTGGGAAAACAGGGAGCGGCAAAAGTAGTTTCTTAAAAAGCATTTATGCCGATTTGCCTTTGAAATTAGGACAAGCACACGTATGTGGGTACAATTTGGGCAGCATTCGCCAAAAAGATATTCCCTTTTTGCGCCGCAAGTTAGGCATTGTGTTTCAAGATTTTCAATTGTTAAACGACCGATGTGTGTATGACAATTTAAAATTTGTAATGAAAGCTACTGGCTGGAAAGAAGAACCCAGCATAAAAGCACGTATTGATGAGGTGTTGCAACAAGTAGAGTTAACGGGTAAAGAACGGAAAATGCCTTTTGAGCTAAGTGGTGGCGAACAACAACGTGTAAGCATTGCCCGTGCTTTGGTTAACCGCCCTGAAATTATTTTAGCCGATGAACCAACCGGAAATTTAGATCCAGAAACAAGTGAAGCCATTTTAAAATTGTTGAAGGCATTCAGCGAAAACGGACAAGCGGTGCTGTTTGCAACACACGATATGTTGGTGTATAATAAATTCAAATCGCGCACCCTTTTATTTGAAGGTGGTGTAGTTAGCGAAAAAAATTAAATGAAGTTTAGTGTTTGTATTTTAAACACTGGTTTTGTTTTTAAAGCGCACTAATAAATAAAAGACGTAACCAATCAACACGGTTAGTAAGCCATACAACGATTCTTTAGGTTTTTGTTGCAATAAATTAATTAATATCCAGCCGATAATAATTAAAAAAACGATTGCTGGTAATGGAAACAGCGGCATTTTAAATGTAGGTTTCACGCTTATTTTTTTAAGACGCCAACGCAGTACAAACACACCTAGTACCGTTAAAAAAGTAAATAAGTTTAAGGTAAATCCAACATAGGTAATTAACTCTTCAAACTTAGAAACCATCACCAAAGTAATGGCAATAGCCGATTGTAGAATAACCGAAACAAAAGGTACTTGATTTTTATTGGTAATGGATAAAAAGCCTAAGCCTTTTAAATCGCGGCCCATGCTTTGCATCACCCTTGGTCCGGCTAATACCATAGCACTAATGGTAGAAACCAAAAGCACAGCAATGGTTAAACTCATAAACTGTCCTAATTGATTTCCAAAAATTTTATTAGCACTTAAATAGCCAACCTCCACCACTCCTTTTAATTCGGCAATTGGTACCGAATACAGAAAGACGTAATTTAAAACGGTATAAACCAACAACACAATTAAAGTACCTAGTACCAAAGCGCGAGGCAAGGTTTTATTAACATCTTCCATTTCGCCAGCTACATAAGCGGCCGCATTCCAACCGCTGTAGGCATAAGTAACGTAAATGAGCGAGCCAGCAAACGATGATGAAAAGATAGATTTCCACGCTTCAGTATCGGCTGTAAACGTCATACTGTGTTGCGGCAAATGAAATAAGCCAAAGCCAGCAAACATCACAATAATCACAATTTTTACGAGCGTAAACATGCGCTGAAAGGTGGCACCAAATTGGGTACTAATAGCGTGCATGGTGGTGATGACTAAGATAACCCCAATGCCTAAATAAATTTCGTTGATGTGTGGATAGATGTTATGCACGTATTTACCTAAAGCCACCGAAGCAGCAGCAATAGGCGCGGCAAAGCCAACGGTTACACTTACCCAACCACTCAAAAAGCCAATAGCTGGATGGTATAGTTTAGATAGGTAATGGTATTCGCCTCCACTTTGTGGCAACGCCGATCCTATTTCGGCATAACACAAAGCCCCACAAAGCGCAATAATGCCGCCTAAAACCCAAAGTGCCATAATTGCAAAACCGCTTTCGATTCCAATAACTTGAAACCCTAAACTGGTAAACACACCTGTTCCAATCATATTTGCAACCACTAAAGAGATAGCTGTACCAAAACCTAATTTTGTAGTGGATGTCATGTTAATCGAACGATTGTGAAGAGCGTTTACTTAATTCTATCATGAGTTGATATTGTTGGGGCGATAAATCGTTGTAATAATAACTAACTGGATTCACTTTTTCGCCATTTTTAATGACTTCGTAATGCAGGTGCGGAGCGGTACTTAAACCTGTGCTACCTACATAACCAATTAACTCGCCTCGCTTTACTTTTTTACCAGGCGACGTTGCAATGCGGCTCATGTGCCCATACAAGGTTTGGTAACCAAAACCATGGTTAAGCACTACATGGTTGCCATAGCCTTGTGCCATGGCATCGGCACGCTCTACAACCCCATCGCCCGTAGCGTATATGGGCGTGCCTGTTTCAGCCGAAAAATCCATGCCCGGGTGAAATTCTTCTGTTTTGTAAATGGGATGCGTGCGCCAACCAAAACCGCTGGTAACGGCATGACTTAAATCTTTAGAGTTGATGGGCATAATGGCGGGAATGCTGGCAATTAAATTTTGTTTGTCTTTAGCGAGTTTTACAACTTCGTCAAATGATTTCGACTGCACATATAAGCGTTTGGTGAGTTTATCCATGCGTTCGGTAGTTAATTTAAGTAAATCGGCATTGTCGTAATTATCAAACACACTGTAACGGTTGCTACCGCCAAAACCCGATTGACGAATACTTTTAGGGAGCGGTTCACTTTCAAAAATAGTGCGGTAAATATTATCATCGCGTTCTTCGAGGTCTTTTAAAACGGTGTTCACTTGCTCCATTTTTTTATTTAGTAAATCGTATTGCAATTGCAAAGCCTCAATTTCGCGGTTTTTCTTTTTTTCGGTAGGAGAGGGTAAAACCTGCCGAGCAATGATAATAGTAGCTGTGGCAAATACAATACCTGTGGCCAAATACGAAATAATGCGCCAAAAAATTTCTTTGAATGAAATCTTGGCACGTTCGTAGGTAAGCGATTTGGTGTTAAACCTGTATTTAACCTTACTCATTAGGGATGAATAGCAATAATTACAAATATAATGGTTATTTAGAAGTTATGACACATTTCGAGAAAGTGGACTTTTGAATGAAAGCTGTAGCGTGTTTCTGAATGTTGCACTCCATAAACGTTAGTTGAATCTACTTATTATTTTTTGGGCGTGCCCCCTCTTGTTACATTGAGTTTATGGGTTTAGCCAATGGCTTGTGGTGTAGTTAACGATCTACTTAAAATTGAGAGTCGGGGTCGGGCTATCGGCTTTAGCCAATGCGGCTTTGGCGGCTTTTGTTGCGGCTGCGGGTGTCTTCGTGCCTCAGCCCCCTCGCTCGCACAAAAGCACGCCAACGCCCGCCTTGGGCTGCCGCCTCTATCCCTCACGTAAAAGAGTTCTTGCTAAATTGAAGGGATAACCTTATACCCCACCTCGTCCTTGTTTAGCGAAGCATAACGCGAACGTTTGAGAACTGCGTTTGTAACGCAGATAAAGTAATGGTGTGGGCGTTACAAACGCCCGTTTAGCCCGTCCTCGTTTCCGCTAACGCTCAAACAAGGACGAGGGGGGAGGTGTTGCTTTACACTTTACAGCTTTTGAGAGAGTTAAAAACACACCAACCATTTAACCGTAACTTTAAGAAATCGGGAGCCTTAGAATAAAACATCTAACTCAGAAAAATTTAAAGTGAGTTAGATAAAATAGATTTCAACTATCTATTTACAATTTAAGGATTATACAGATTAGGCATAAAAAACCCCTCATCTTTCTATTGCTTTTAAACAATTGGAAAATGAGGGGTTAATCAGTAAACTATAACTAGTTTTTATTCTTTTACTAGCTTCATCATTTCAGTAGCACCGTTGCTACTGAGTTTAACATGATAAATACCGTTTGCTAATTGGCTAATGTTTACTAGTAATGAACTGCTTGTAAAGTGTTGTGTTGAAACTACACGTCCAGTTAAGTCCATTATTTCTATTGTTTTTTCGGCACCATTATCTAATTCGATAGTAACGCTGTTATGCGCTGGATTTGGATAGACTTGAAGGGTTCCACCGATGGATTGGCTGCTTAAACCTGTGCATAAACTTACCACAATGTTTGTACTTGTAGTTCCTGTGCACCCGCTAATAGGCGATACAAATGTATAAATTGGCGTAAATGTTCCGGCATTTGCACCTGGGGTAAATACACTTCCTGATACGTTAGAGCCTGTAATAACGCCGCCTGGAGGGGTTGTTGCTAAAGTACTAGTGTTTCCATTTACACAAACAATTGTTGGTGTGGCAATTAAATTAACTACGGGCAAAGCTACAACTGTAACCGCTTTGGTGGCCATTGCCGTGCAACTTCCAACACCTGTACCCATGGTGGTATAAGTAATATTTGCTGTTGGGCTAACAATAGTGGTAGCTACATTTGAACCTGTGTTCCAGGTATAAGTAGTAAGTCCGCTGGCGGTTAGTGTTAAGCTACTGCCTGCGCAAACGGTTGAAGGACCTGTAATTGAAACAGAAACCGTTGTAACAGATACCGTTTGAATATTAGAACCTACGCAGCCTGCGGTTGTACCCGTAGCAGTAAAAATTGAAGTAACAGAAGGCGTTACGCTAATGCTTGCCGTTGTTGCGCCGTTGCTCCACGAGTAACTACTAGCACCCGAGGCAGTAAGTATCACGCTGCTTCCGGCACAAACGGTTGAAGGACCTGCAATTGAAACCGAAACGGCAACAACGTTAACGCTGCGAGAGGCAATGCCTACGCAACCATTGGCATTTGTTCCACTTACATTATAAATGGTGTTGGTTGTTGGGCTAACCACATTAACAGCGGTGTTAGGTCCGTTGCTCCACGAGTAAGAGTTGGCTCCACTAGCAGTTAAGGTTAAACTATTTCCTGAACAAACCACGGATGCACCTGCAATGGCTACCGTTGGGGTACTCACATTTATGGTTTGACTGGCGTTGGCACTGCAACCAACGTTAGTGCCGTTAACGGAATAGATTGTATTTACAGAAGGGGTAACGCTAATACTAGCACTGGTTGCCCCTGTACTCCACGAATAAGTGGTGGCACCGCTGGCGGTTAAGGTTGCCGAACTTCCGGCGCATACCGAATTACTGCCTACAATACTTACCGTAGGCGAAGGATTTACGGTTACTATAATGGGGGTGCGTGAAGCTGAAACGCAACCTCCTGATAAACCAATGATAACCACTTGTCCGTCGCCAGACCGCACTCCAGCTGTTGTTGTGCCGGCTAAAACGCCTCCAATGTAGCTAGAACCGCCAGCACCACTTTGCCCGCTAAAGTTACCAGCGTAAATACCTATGCTGCCAACTGTGCCGCCGCCTACACCGCCTGTGGCACCTATTTGATTTCCTGCTTGATTAGAACCTACTTCAATGCCTCCGTTACCGCCTAAACCTAATGACCCTGGGAATCCATTAGCTGAACCGACCGTAACACTAAAACTAGATGTGCCACCTATGCCGCCACTTACTTGATCGCCACCTGTTGGCACTATAATTGAGGCTTGAGGCCACGATGCGCCGCCGCCGCCGCCATAATAGCCGCCGCCGCCGCCGCCGCCGCTGCCACGTCCACATGTATTAACTCGATTTCCTGCGGCACCGCCGCCGCCGCCAGCCACTAATACTCTGTTGGTGAGTGCTACACCATTTAAGCGAATATCTGATGCGCCACCGCCGTTGCCACCAATTGCTGTTGGGCAAGCAGTGTTAGTAGATATACCGCCACCATTAAAGCCGTTAGAGCCGCCTACATAAATGCTTAAAACGTCGCCAGGTGTAACGGTTAAAATGCCAGCCGCTGAACCGCCTAAGCCGCCTAAAGCACCTTGTCCGTTAGTACCGCCCTGCGCACCCGCCGCCGCTACTGTTAATTGGGTAACCCCTGGCGGAACGATAATGGTTTGAACGCTACCTGTAAAAACTAAAGTAGTAGTGCCGCCCACATTAGCGGGAATAAAAGATTCGGCGTAATAAGTAGTAGTAGCTACTGCTGTTGTGTTAAAGTTAGCACCGCTTGCACTGGTACCCGTTGATACCCCGCCTGTTGGCGAAGTGTACCAACCAATAGAGTTAGTTGGGGCAGTAGCGTTTAGTGTAACCTGCGCACCCGCACAAATGGGGTTGGGTGTAGCTGTTAAAGAAAAAGGCACTACGCATTGCGCTTGCGTTGAATGAACAGACATAGCTGCTGTTCCTGATAATAACCATAGGTAAAATTTTTTCATAGTTTTCATTTGGAGGTAAAAGATACAAAAAAGGATGAATGAAAAAAGAAAATGATGTGAACAACTTAGGTTTGTATGTGAAGCGCGTAAATTTGGAGGTTTTAAATAAATAGGGCAGTATTTTATTTTGAAGCGGTGAATTGTATGTAAAACGGGTATGGCACGCAAAGAGACGTAAAGTTCGCAGAGTTCGCAAAGGAAGGAATATCGAAAAAGTGGCACGCAAAGGCGCAAAGGCGCAAAGCTCGCAAAGGAAGAAGTGTGTAAGGTGTTAAGTTCTTTTGTATAGGTGTGGCACGCAAAGGCGCAAAGTTCGCAAAGGAAGAAGTGAGTGTGTTATGGATGCTCGATGAAGCGTAAGATAGATTTTGGAGTTAATTTTTACACTAATTTAATTTAATGTTTAGTTCCATCTGGAATGAAAACTTATTATAAAGTTCTAAAAACGAATCAACCGATGTTGTTGGCAATGTCGGTATTAATTTCTGGCTTGGTAAGTAAGCCGCCACGCGCTTTGGCCGTATCGTCATCGAAGGTTAACATGCGCACTTTATAACTCATGGAGGGCATGTATTTAGCACCAACAGTACTCCACAAATAACTCATGCTTTGGTAATCGGTTTTAAATAATTCAAAAACGAGTTTATAAACGTTAGGCCCCATCTCAGGATAATCGGCTCCCATAAACACAATGTTGTTTTGAAAAAAGGAAATAGTAGCCGAAACAAATTTTAAACTTTCTTCGTAATTGTTAAAGTTGCCAGCAAATAACACGTATAAATTAATGCTAACCGGTGGATTTTTAACACTATACCCCGAATCGGTTTTTTTAGAAAATGGAAGATTAGCCACAGAGGTCTCTTGCTCAATGTTTACAAGGCTAATCACCATTTTATCGTTAATGGTAATGGGCACCGTTCCATCGTGATTAACTAAGTTAGAAACAATGGCTCTATCGTCGTTAATTTTGAAGGTATCTTTATAATACGCATTGAGTTCTTTCGCTATAAAATTAAGAGACGAGTGTATCATCACACCAAAATAAACAAAAAAAAACTGTGAGCCAAGTATTTTATTTTTTTGAGGGGTTTTGCAAAGTTCGCCCGAAAGCCTTATTTTAGATATCGCTTAAAAAAACCGAAAAAACAGGCCGTTAAAATGCCCAAATTATTGAGTTTTATATTGAAAGAATTTTTTTTGTTTTTTGTCTATATCATCATCGCTCTAATTGTGGTGATGGTGCTTTGGTTTTTAATTACAGCGGTGTTGCCTAAAGAACGTTTGTATAATCACTTGTTAGATACGTTTGTTTCAAAAGCTTTCTTGTTAACGTCTTTATTTTTTATATGCTTGCTCTCCATTTATTTTTACCGCTTTTTAACGGGAGCCATAAAACAAGTTTTAAAATAAGTGATTGAAACCTAGGTTAATTTCTTTCTGATTAGTGAACGGCAAAATGAAAGCTTTTATAAGGTTAGAGGAGTTCTACTTTTAGTTTTTTGTAGGCTTCGGACGAGGAATTTATAAATTAACTGGTTTAATTCAAAAGACTTGGTTATTTTCGATACAAATTTTGAAATTTCAGTTCTTCATAATTGCGTTTGTTTTTTTAGTAGCATTTAGTGCATGCTACTCAGATAGCGATAAATCGAAAACCGATATTATGGTAAAGACCGATGCACCCGAAGATGTGAACGGCTTGTTAATAAAGGCTCTTGACGCATTTTATAAAAAGATAGGCAAGGATAGTGTATTTGTTTTAGGAAGTGATACCCTTCGTACTTGTTTATATTTTGATAGCATTGCTACCAAAACCAATGCCTCCTTTTTTGCTAAAGGAAAGTTAACCAACTTGGGCGATAGCGTGTGGGCTTTAATTGCCAATGCCCAGCGATATGGACTTTATGCAAATACTTATCATTACAATAGTTTAAAACAGTTGCGTTTAAAATGGTTTGATAGCGTTAGTAAGAGTTACAACATTACAGCTTTGGCGCAATCGGAAGTGCTACTCACCGACGCGTGTTTGTTATTGGCAGCGCATGTTAATAAAGGTCGCTTTTTAAACGACAGCACCTTGGCGTTGTGGCAACCCGCGCGCCTAGATTCGCATTGGATAGATACCTTGAATTTGGGTTTAAAAAATAACCGTTTGCATAAGGCCTTGTTAGCGTTAGAACCCAAACATCAAGGCTATCATTTTTTAAAAGGAGCTTTGCAGCGTTACCTCGAAGAAACTAAAAACCTCGACTGGGATAGCATTTCGTCGGTTAAAGTAACCGATACCTTACTTTGGAAAGCCGCCATTACAAAGCGTTTAAAAGCTGTTTCGTATTATGAAGACTCGCTTCCTATAACCGATAGTTTAAAATTGGCAAAAGCAATTAAACGTTTTCAAAGTACACGCAACTTAGAACCCGATGGGAAGTTGGGAAAATATACCAAGCAAGCCCTTAGTTTAAATAAAGAAGCTACTATTCAACAAATTGAAATGGCTTTAGAGCATTGGCGTTGGGAGCCTTCACCGTTTCCACAACGGTATGCGTTTATTAATATTCCGAGTGCTGACTTACACATTTGGGAATACGATAAAAAAGAAAAACGCGATACCTTGGTGATGAAGAGTAGAGTAGTGGTGGGCAAACCCGACACACCAACACCACTTTTAAAAAGTAAAATTAATTTTATTCAAATTTATCCATATTGGAGTGTGCCATACTCCATTGCCTGGAAAGAGATACTGCCAGCGGTTCAGCGCGATACCTCGTATTTACGACGCAAAAATTTTGAAGTGGTTAACAGTAAAGGTGAGGCCATGGATATTAAAAAAATGAATTTCAAAAAATTTAGCCGAGATTATTTACCAATCAAGTTTAGGCAGCGTATTGGCAACGAAAATAGTTTAGGTATCTGTAAATTTAATTTTCCGAACGAGCATGGAGTGTATTTGCACGATACCAACAGTAAGCGTTATTTCAAAACCTTTTACCGCTATCAAAGCCATGGCTGCATTCGTTTAGAGCAGTTTAAAGATTTGGCACGTTTTTTAATTCGCGAAGACACACTTAAAATTCCTTACGATACGCTGTCGGTTTATTTTGAACGCACCGAGCAAAAGCGCATTGATGTTAGAAAACCATTGCCCATTTTTGTGCGTTATTACACTGCGCAAGCCGACTCTGCATTAAATTTGAATCTATTTTTAGATATTTATCGTAAAAATGAACGCATGGCGAAGTTAATTTATAAGTAATGCGTTTACCCACCATAACCAATAAGTGTATTTTAATGGCTCCGCTCGATTGGGGAATTGGTCATGCAACCCGTTGTGTGCCTCTAATTGAGCACTTACAAGTTAATAATACCGTTCTTATTGGCGTAACACCTGCTAATCAATTATTTTTTAAAACGCTATTTCCACATTTAAAATGTGTTGAGTTGCCCGCCTACAATGTTCATTACCACCGCTATTGGCCCGCATGGTTGGCCGTGTTTTTGCAACGTAAAGCCATACAATCGGTTATTGCGCAAGAGCATTGGCGGCTAAATCAATTGCTAAACGAAGAGCCTATTGATTACATCATTAGTGATAATCGTTTTGGATGCTACCATTCAACCATCCATTCGGTGTATGTTACACATCAATTATTTATTAGGCCACCTTTCTTTAAACGGTATGCACAGCGTTTAAATCAACGCTATTTGGCGGCGTTTCAAGAAGTGTGGGTACCCGATTTTGAAAATGAAGCGCAGGCGTTAAGTGGTCGTTTATCGCATGGTACTTTGTTTCATATAAAGGTACGTTATATTGAACCAATTAGTCGTTTAAAAAAAATACCCTTTCAAACGCTTGTTTACGATTATTTGTTAATACTATCAGGTCCCGAGCCGCAGCAAACTATTTTTAAGGAGTTGTTTATTAAATGTGCATCTAAATACCCAACAAAACGTATTGCCATTGTACAAACCGATGTGAGCGATGCCGTTCGGGATAATATCACATTTCTTAATGGCATGCATCCCGAAAAATTGGCTCAATTAATTGTTAGTAGTAAAACTATAATTTGTAGAAGTGGTTACAGTACGTTAATGGATTTGTATTTATTTTTTCCACTCGATATTATATTAGTGCCAACACCTGGGCAGCCCGAACAAATCTATTTAGCAGCGCATTGGCAACAACGGTTCGCTTGTCGGGTAGTGGAACAACACCTCCTAGAAACATTAGTTTTACATTAATTGATACCAAATTTCAAAGTGTATTTTTAACCGAGATTTTAAGAAAGTGAGGCTTTAGAATAGAAGGTTGTAATTGGTATTATTTTTCAAACTGGTAATGGCTATAATCTAATAGCAACGTTTTTAAAAAAATCTCATCGTTGCTGTTTATAGCATTGATGCCAAGTTTTAACTTCATTTTGGAGGCGAGTAGTTTAATATGCACTTCTTGCTTGGTTTTATCGGTTGCATAGATGAGTACTTCTTTAATTAAATTGGCTTCGGTATCGCTTAATAACGCCACTTGCGAATAGGTTATCGTGTAGTTATTTTGCATTTTAAAAAGAATGGTATCTTTTAAGGTGATGGCTTTGTTAAGTTGAACTACGGTTGTACCAGCCGCCATATCGCCAAACCGTTGGCTTTTGATAGAAGCTGCAATGGTAATAATGCTAATCACAGGACTTATTAATGAAATATCAACCAAGCGAAACATACTCCGGATAAGGTAAGAACCAAAACCTGCTTGAGTGCCATTTAATTTGATAACTTTTATCTTCATTATTTTTTTACCAAAGCTTTGTCCGTTTAAAAACGTTTCGCTGAGTAAGTGGTATAAAAAACCAGGCAGTAATAAAAGAATTAAAAGACCAATCATCACCGCATTGTAGGTATCGGTCTCGTCAATATAGTCTGGGTTATAGCTTCTCTTATTGAAAATAAAAGACATAAAAATAACCACCACAATAAAAATGTAGGTGTAGGTAAAAATCAAATCTAACAACCCAGCAACAATGCGCAAGCCCACACCCGCAGGTTGATAATTTAGTTGAACATTTTGCGTAGTATTAATTTGGATAGACTCCATTTTATTGTTTAATAAGCATTAAATATATATATTTAATCACTAATATTTGCGTTTGTGAAAGAAATCACGTTTTTAAAGCGTAATGCCGAAAAATGGGAAACTTATGAGCAAGAGTTGGTTGCCAAAAAGAATAGTGAACCCGCCGTGCTAACCAATATGTTTGTAGAGTTAACCGATGATTTAGCGTATGCCCAATCGAATTATAAAAGCACCACTACTACCGCTTATTTGAACGGTTTAACCAGTAAGGTGCATCATCAAATATATCGCAACAAACGCGAAGGGATTAATCGTATATGGTTGTTTTGGGCCAAAGAATTACCTTTATTATTTGCACGTTATCAAAAAGAATTGCTTTGGTCTTTTATTATTATGAGCCTTGCCACTTTTTTAGGAGTTGTTTCGCAATTAGTTGATGATGATTTTGTACGTTTAATTTTGGGCGATTATTATGTGGACTCAACCGTAGAGCGAATCAAAACTGGTGATGCACTTGGTATTTATGGTGAGCAAAATCAATTTTTAATGTTTGTTCAAATTACGATGAACAATATCAAAGTATCGTTTTATGCATTTGTATTGGGCTTATTAACGGCTTTTGGGACTTCGTTTTTATTGCTGCACAATGGCATTATGCTAGGGAGTTTTTTTACTTTGTTTTATAAATACAATGTATTAAACCAAGCTTTAAAAGTAGTTTGGATACACGGCACTCTCGAAATATCGGCCATTGTTATTGCGGGTTGTGCGGGTTTGGTTTTAGGAAATAGCATTGTTTTTCCGGGAACTTATAAACGCTTCGAGTCATTTAAACGCGGGGCCATGGATGGCATGAAAATGGTTATAGGGTTGATGCCCGTATTTATTATTGCTGGATTTTTAGAAAGTTTTGTAACCCGTTACACAGAAATGCCTTTGGCTACAGCTTTAGTGATTATTATAACTTCGTTAGCTTTTATTTTATTTTACTTTGTTTTTTTACCACTTTCTTTAAAACGAAAACAATGACAACTTTACCTCAAAAAATATATTTACGAAAAGTTCGCGATTTTGGTCAAGTATTTGGTGCCACGTTTGGCTATATCCGCCAACATTTTAAATCCTTCTTTGGAAGTATCTTATTAATGGCTGGTCCGTTTGCGCTTGTAACCGGTTTATTTACCAGTTATTTAATGAGTAGTGTATTTAAACCAACTACGATTGGAATAACTGGTTTAAGTGGAGTTTGGTCATCTTATATAGTTATACTTTTAGTTTCGATGCTTGGTGGAACGGTTTTTACGACCGTTGTTAATCAACACTTATTACTTAACGAGCAAATGCCAAACGATCAAAAGCCAACAATAGCCGATGTTGGACGTACCTTCTTTGGCGTGTATTGGCGCAATTTGGTCAATTGGCTTTTGTTTGTAGTTGTAATGGGAGTAGGGGTGCTATTAGTGGCGGTGTTATTTGGTATTATTGTGGCTGCTATTGTGGCTATATCTGGTGTATTAGGGGTTATAATCGGTGTTTTATTATATATTGGGTTTATCTTTTTTGTTATACCAACCGTCAGTTTTATGATTATCAATACGTTTTATGTATTGCAACGCGATCAAATTGGACTTTTTGAAGCCTCCAAAAAAGTGAGAGAATACATGCGTGGTCATTTTTTGATGACTTGGCTTTTGGCATTGGTGTCTATGATTATGACCTATATGTGTATGTTTATTTGTGCTTTACCAGCTTATATATTAATGGTGATTTCTATTTTTTCTAGAGTAAAAAATCCAGATGGTATAAATGCTGGTGGCGATGAATTTTCAATTTTAAGTTATGTATTATGGTCGTTGAGTTCAATTTTATTTTTTGCCGTTTTATCTATTTTCCATTTGATGTGTACATTTCAATACACCAACCTCGAAGAGAAGAAAGATGGTAAAACAATTCTTGATAAAATAAATGCCATTTCGTAAGTATTAAAACGCCATATATATACTTACTATTGATTTTGTTAGGACTAAGTAAGTCCTTTCACGCTGACACTATTACAAATGTTATAGACGAGGATACGCTCACCATTCAGCCTTATGTTTACCGATTAGATTCATCAGCGATTCTTTTAAAACAACCAACTAGCGAAAAGGAACGGCTTATTTTTTCGGATTCTAAATTAAACTACAAACAAAGTGTAGAGCAAAAGCCAGGGTTGGTAGATGCCTTTTTTGAATGGTTAAGCAAAAAATTATTTGGACACGCTTCGTTTAAAAATAAGGTATTAGCACGTCGTATTATTTATTGGAGTATTGCAAGTGTGGCGCTTATTATCATGATTGTTTTATTGCGTCGTTCGGAGTGGGTTAGCCTGGTGAAACCCAAAAGTAAAGCTACAGGCTTTAATTTTAACGATTTGAATGAAGATTTAGATACCATTAATTTCAACGCTCGCATCGAAGAAGCCGAAGCCCTTGGCGATTACCGCTTGGCCATACGCTGGCAGTATTTGAAATGCTTATATGAACTCGATAAAAAAGGACAAATTAGTTTTGCCAATTATAAAACCACCATTAATTACCTCTACGAACTAAAAACTGAAGCTGTACGAGATGGATTTAAAGAAGTAAGTAAAGTTTATGAATACATTTGGTATGGCGAGTTTAAAATTACGGCCGCCCATTATTCGCAACACGTTTTAAGTTTTAATACATTTCATCAACTTATTTATGCTCAAGGGTAATCGCAAATATTTTGTCTTTTTTGCACTGCTCTTTTTTGCAGTTATGTTGGGCACGTACCTTTTGCCGAAACCAATAGATTGGCGACGCACTTATCAAAATAAAGATAAAGCACCCTTTGGTACTTACGCCCTTTATAACTTATTAGATAAAACTTTTGCAAAAGATATTGTGGTTAACAAACAAACGCTTTACAACCTCAATGAAAGTAATAGAACAGCGGCAACGTTAGTTATTATAAACGATATTATATCCTTTAATAAATCGGATATAAAATCTTTGTTTGCATTTTTGGAAAAGGGAAACGATGTATTTATGGCTACGAATGATGTTGCGGGCGCATTAGCCGATACGTTTAAATTGGTAACGCGTGTTCGTTTTTATCCTTACTTCGAGTTGCCCGACTCGCTTTTGAAGCGCGATGGGGTTAAGCTAAAACTATTGGCCAAAAACGTGAAGCAACACTCATTTACTTATAAAAAAGTAAGTTACGATTACGAGTTTAAAAATTACGACACCTCGCGTTTTGTTGTGCTTTCTACTAACGAAGAGGAAAAAGCCGTTTTATTAAAAGGTAAAGTGGGTAAGGGCACGCTTTATATAACGTGCATGCCCGATGTGTTTGGTAACTTTTATATAGCTAATCATCCTAACCGGTTTTATGCCTATTCGATTTTTTCGATGTTCAATAAACCCACGCTTGTTTGGGATGAGTATTACAAATCGTACAATGCCCAAAAAGATTCTTTCCTGAAATTTATTTTAACCAACGATGCACTGTATGCCGCATGGATATTAGTATTGATAACCATTATTAGTTATATGATTTTTGAAGGTAGGCGCAGGCAAAGGGCTATTCCTGTATTAAATCCGGTTACAAATACCACTTTAGAATTTGTTCATGTGGTGAGTCATGTTTACTTCAATAGTTTAAATCACAAACACATTGCCGAAGAGCGTATCCGTTATTTTTATGAAGATATTCGGCGGCGATTTACTATTCCAACGCATACAATAGACGATGCGTTTTACCAATTACTGCACGATTTATCGGGTGTAGAGCATAAACAAATCAAACAATTATTTTTGTATTGCGAACGCATTAAAAAGTTTGCTGATTTAAGTGAACTCGAACTGATAGAACTTAACCGACAAATTTTAAATTTTAATAAAAATAGTTTACGATAATGGAAAACCAATTTGAAAACCGTATAGATTTAAGCGAGTTAGATGCGCTTACCAAAGCAGTAAAAACCGAAATTAGCAACCATATCATTGGTCAAAACGAATTGATAGATTTATTGCTTATTGCTTTATTTGCCGATGGACACGTTTTAATAGAAGGAGCACCAGGTGTTGCTAAAACTTTGTCCGCTAAATTATTGGCACATACTTTAAACATGAAGTTTAAACGCCTACAATTTACGCCCGATTTAATGCCAAGCGATATTATTGGTACAAGTATTTTCAACGTTAAAACCAGCGACTTTGAATTTAAACGTGGGCCTTTATTTGCGAACATTGTATTAGCCGATGAAATTAACCGATCGCCTGCCAAAACACAAGCGGCTTTGTTTGAAGCCATGGAAGAGCGACAAATTACAGTAGATGGCACAACCTATCCGCTTGACCTACCGTTTATGGTATTAGCCACTCAAAATCCTATTGAACAAGAAGGCACCTACCGTTTGCCCGAAGCTCAACTCGACCGTTTTTTGTTTAAAATAAAAGTAGATTATCCAGCTTTAGAACACGAAACAATCATGTTGCAAAACGTTCACACCAAAGCTGCCTTAACCGATTTTAGTAAGATCACAAAAGTATTAACCATCACCCAATTGCTTCAACTTCGAAGCCTCGTATCGAGGGTAATTGTTGAAAATCATCTCTTACAATACATTGTACAAATTGTTAATTCTACTCGAAAAAATCCAGCGTTATTTTTAGGGGCTTCGCCTCGTGCTTCTATAGCTATATTAAATGCCGCCAAAGCCAATGCCTGCTTGCAAAACCGCGATTTTGTAAGTCCCGATGATATTAAGTATGTAACGCTACCGGTGTTGCGTCACCGTGTGCAACTTACGCCCGAAAAAGAAATGGAAGGAATAGCCGTTGAAAGTGTTATTCAGCAAATACTCGATAAAATAGAGGTGCCACGTTAATGCTTAAAAAATTACGTTATATCTTTAAGCACATTCGCTTTAGCAGACGCACTTATGGCTTGGCTATTGCGCTTGTCTTTCTGTTTATTATGGCCTACTTTTTTAGTAGGTTATATCCAATCGTTTTAGGTTTAACTTGGGTATTAGGCTTAGGTTTTTTAGCCGATGCGTTTATTCTGTTAAAACAAAAGGAAGCCATACAAGCCTTGCGTAAACCTAAATACGAGCGTTTAAGCAATGGAGATGTCAATAGCATCGTTTTAGAAATTCAAAATTTATATGCCATTGCCGTAAAGGTTATCATCGTTGATGAATTGCCCGAACAATTTCAGCAACGCCACTTCGAAATTAAGGCAGAATTAGCATCGGGAACTACTAAACAATGGGCCTACGAAGTTCGACCTTTAGAACGTGGAGAATACCATTTCGGTATTATTAATGTATTTGTGAAAACCTTATTGGGCTTGGCCGAGCGGCATTATTTTTTACACGAAGGTTTTCAAATGGCGTGTTACCCTTCCTTTTTAAAACTCAAGCAATACGAGTTAATGGCCATTAGTAATCGCTTAACCGATATGGGGGTGAAAAAAATTCGGAAGGTTGGGCATAGCACCGAATTTGAACAGATAAAAGAATATGTGCAAGGCGATGATATACGCACCATAAATTGGAAAGCAACGGCTCGTCGTCAGCAGTTAATGGTAAATCATTTTAGAGATGAGCGGGCACAACAAGTGTATTGCTTGGTAGATATGGGACGGATAATGAAAATGCCATTTGAAGGTTTAAGTTTATTAGATTATGCAGTTAATGCCTCTTTGGTGTTAGGACACGTTGCTTGGATAAAACAAGATAAGCCTGGTTTAATTACTTTTTCAAATCGTATTCATCAAATGGTGCAGGCCGACCGGAAGGGCAATCAGTTATTACGTTTACAAGAAACACTTTATAATGCCAAAACCAATTTCGAAGAAAGTAATTACGATGTTTTATTAACGCAATTAAGAACTAAAGTTACCCAGCGCAGTTTACTTTTGTTATTCACCAATTTTGAAACCTTAAACGGATTAAAGCGGCAATTAAACTATTTGCGAAAAATAGCTAGTCAGCATTTGGTTGTGGTCGTCTTTTTTGAAAATACCGAATTGAAAGAGTTATTGCAAGCCAAACCAATAAATACGTTTCAGATGTATGAACAAACGATTGCTCAAAAATTTGATTACGAAAAACGTCAAATTACACGCGAGCTAACCAAGCATGGTATTTTAAGTGTTTATACCACTCCACAACAATTAACGGTTAATACATTAAATAAATACCTCGAAGTAAAAACAAGAGGATTACTGTAACATGAAATTAAGTTTACAAATAGATTGGAGTGAAGTGGATGCGTTTGGACACGTTAACAATGTGGCTTATTTTAAGTACGTTCAAGCTGCTCGGGTTCAATTGTGCGATGCGTGTGGTTTAAACAGTTTACCTCAAAATGGTAGTTTAAGTTTTATGGTGGCGGCTAGTCAATGTCAGTTTAAAAAGCCTTTGCATTACCCCGGAACTATTTATTTAGAAAGTAAAGTAACGCAAGTGAACGTTACCAGTTTTGAGATAACGCATTTTATTTACAATGCAGAAACCATTTGTGTAGCCTTTGCAAAGGATGTATTGGTGGTGTTCGATTATGGTTTACGTGAAAAAGTAAAAATAACCGAAGCCATACGAACCGCTTTACTAAATGTTTAAACGTATAAATATGGAAATTTTACATTGCTAAAAATGGGTAAGTATTAGCCGAGATGACTTATGTTTGGGCTGGAGAGAAACGCATCATTATGGACCATACCGAGGTTAGCGAACAACTAATACCAAATGGGTATTTGATAAAGTAGAAGATATTAGAGATGTGTAACCACCCCCAAAAATCGGACAGTTTAGAACTAGAAAATTTTAACTTTAAACTGTAAAAACGATGAAAAAAGGTAAATTTAGCGAAACACAAATTTTATCTGCCCTCAAGGAGCATGAGGGT